>JAGKWR010000010.1 GCA_021151765.1 Alphaproteobacteria bacterium | reverse complement strand
GCTTTGCTCCTTAACCCGCTTTAAGCTAAAAATGTGCATTTAGCACATTTTTTTAACGCTTCACTTCGTCGCTTTTCTAGCTGCGCTAGAAGACAACTCATGCCTGGGTTCGCGTCGCTTTGCTCCTTAACCCGCTTTAAGCTAAAAATGTGCATTTAGCACATTTTTTTAACGCTTAAAGCCCTATTGCAACGCCGTCACGTCTAGGATCGGCGCCACCTTTGAGTTTCTTAGAGTTATCGTTAGAAATAGTTATCGCGTGAATTCCACTAGTTAAATCTTTGGTCACAACTTTATGACCCATTTTTTCTAAAGCATTTTTCAACTTAGTAATCGAAGTATTTTTCTCAAGCTCGACGACATCATTTAATACAACATAGTTTGGCATTGAAATGGCTTTTTGCACATCCAAATTCCAATCAAGCACATCAATGATAGTGCGCAAAGTGTATTGAATGATACGCGGCCCACCCGGAGAACCAACAACCATAATCAAATTATCATTAGCATCAAAAACAAAGGTCGGAGTCATAGAACTACGCGGCTGTTTGTTTGGCTCAATTCTATTTGCTACTTTTTTGCCGTCAATTTCTGCTACAAAAGAAAAATCCGTCATTTGGTTGTTAAGCAAAAATCCGTCAACCATCAGAGCTGAGCCGAAGAAATATTCAATCGAACTAGTAAATGAAATAGCATTTCCCTCAGCATCTACAACTGACATATGAGTTGTAGAAGGCAACTCAACTGCGCGGTTGTTAAAAGTAAGATTTTGTGATTGTAAAAACTTTCCGGCCTCAACTTTCTCTAAAGCTTTATCTTTTGAAATCAGGGCAGCACGCGATTTAAGATAATTTTTATCCAACATTTTATCGATTGGAACTCCGCTAATATCGCCTAAATATTCGTTGCGATCAGCGTAGGCCAAACGAGTTGCCTCCATAACCAAATGAATTGCCTGAGCAGATTGCGGCTTCAATTTTTGAAGATCAAAATTTTCCAAAATTCCTAAAATTTGCAATACTGTAACACCACCAGAACTCGGCAAAGGCATTGAGCATATTTTATATTTTTCGCGATATTTTGCACAGATTAAATCACCTTTTTTGCTTTGATAATTTCGCAAATCTTTTTCACTTAGAACACCAGGATTTATTTTTGAGTTTCTGACTGCCGCAACAATATCTTGGGCAATTTTTCCTTCGTAAAATGGAGTTATACCTTCTTTAGCGATTATTTCCAAAGTATCGGCAAATTTCGGGTTGGTAATTTTATCACCAATCGCGTAAGCGCTTTTATCCTCTTTCAAATAAACTTTTGATGCTTCGTCAAAATCTTTGAGATAAAGAATATGTTCCATCAAAGTATGAAGTCGCGGTGTGACTATAAAACCCTCGCGCGACATTTTAATTGCTGGTATGAACAAATCTTCCCATTTTAATTTTCCGTATTTTTCATGCACTTCTTTCAAAATCTTTAAAGCGCCAGGAGTGGCAACTGACAAGCCTCCGCGCACTACATCGTTAAATTGTCTTGGCTTGCCATCTTTTAACAACATATCTGGCGAAGCTTTTGCTGGTGCTGTTTCGCGGCCATTATAAAAAGTAGTTTTTTTGGTTTTTGCATCGTAATAAAGCAAGAATCCACCACCACCGATGCCTGATGCTTGTGGCTCGACAACGTTTAAAACCATTTGTGCAGCAATAATTGCGTCAATTGCATTTCCACCTTTTTGCAACATTTCTTCCCCTGCTTTGCTTGCAGCTTCATCAGCCGTTACCACCATGAATTTATTGGCTGAGACCGTTTTTAATTTACGAAAATTAGATGCTGGTTCACCCACCCAAGCATCAGATAAATTGACCTTCGCTTGCGCTGAAAAAGCGATCAAAGAAATAGCAATTATCGTAATAATTTTTTTCATAATTTTACCAAAAATCTTTGTGAAATTTTAATCATCGTGCCAGCAAAAATCATGGCGCAACCTAGCCACATCAAATAAATGAAAGGTTTGTGATAAATGCGCAACGCATAAAAATCATTCTCATCTTTTTGACCGATTACCAAATAAAGATCGCCAAAGAAACTATGTTTAATTGCAGCTTCATTTGTGGTTTGTTCAGAAACCGGATAAAAACGCAATTGCGGCGATAAATTAGCATAGAATTGATTGTTGCTACTGACTTCAAAATTACCTTGGCGCGCCACAAAATTAGAACCTTGCTCGTAAGAAACTGAGTTAAATTTAATCGAGTAGTTAGAGATTTTAATCGTTTCACCTTCTTTAATATTTAATTCTTTGGTCAAACCAAAAGATGATGTAAGAACAATTCCAATCAATACCAAAACAAAACCCAAATGAGCTGCAGTCGTTGGCGCGTGGCCGATTGATGAAGTTGAAAAAAATCGTATTTGACTATCACTAATTACAATTTTTGCAAAAAATAAGAGCGTTAAAAGCGCAACTAATATCGCTAAAAATAAAATAGTAATTTGCAGAATTTCAAACTCTTGATGATAAAAATAAGTCAAAGAAGTCAAAGTAATTGCAATCAAGCAAATCAAGGAATTTGAGCGATTAATTATTTTCTGTGCCGCTGTTTTTTCACTATAATTTAAAAAGTAAGAACTCGCTAAAAAAAGTAAAAATGGCACTAATAAAATAGCGAATAATTTGTTATAATATTCAGCGCCAATCGAAATAAATTGATCAAAGAAACTTTGCGAAAAAAGTGGATATAAAGTGCCCAAAACCACGATAAACAAAGACAAGACGAGGAAATAATTATTTACCAAAATCGCACCAATTTTTGACCAAAAATGAAAAGTAATTTTAGCATTTTTTATTTTATGTGATTGCGCTCCAAAGATTGCAAATCCGGCTCCTCCGATTAAGCTAATTAACAAAATAACAAAAAATCCACGTTTGGCATCAACAGCGAATGAGTGCACTGAAGTCAAGACTCCGGAACGAGTCAGGAAGATTCCAAGCAAACACAAAATAAAAGATAAAATCGCTAAAAAAGCTGACCATTTTTTAAAAATATCTCTCTTCTCTAAAATTTTCAGACAGTGAATTAAAGCAGTTGCAGCAAGCCACGGCATCAAAGAAACATTTTCTACTGGATCCCAAAACCAATATCCTCCCCAACCAAGTTCGCGATAAGCCCACCAAGAACCCAAGCCAATTCCTAAAGTCAAAAATCCGTAAGAAAAAAACAGCCAATTTTTTAAATGAGAGGCAAAATCTTGATCAATTTTTTGACGTAGTAATCCGGCAATAGCGAAAGAAAAAATCAGCGAAAAACCAATGTAACCAGTGTACAACATTGGTGGATGCATCGACAATCCGATATCTTGCAAAACTGGATTCAAACTCAATCCCGAAGCTGGAGCTGGAAAAATTCGAGCAAACGGATTTGACGTAAAAGCAGTAAAGGCAGCAAAGGCCGCAATAATTATACTTTGCGTTGATGCGATAATTATTTTTGATTTAGCTTCAATTTTACTGATAAAAACAAAAGCAGTGCTGTAGGCACAAAGCACTGAAATCAGAAGTAGCATCGAGCCTTCATGATTTCCCCAACTGCCAGAAATTTTGTAAATTAATGGTTTAAGTTGATGCGAATTTTGATAAACATTGGCGACCGAAAAATCAGAAATTACGTACGAATAAATTAGTGAGATTTGCGTCAAAATTGCTGCGACAAAAATCAAACCAATCAAAATTTTGTTAACTTCTTCAAGCTGATCAAAATTAGCTTTTTTATATGAAAAAAAATTGAAAAAGGGCAAAAAAAGTGCAGTTGATAAAACCAAAAGCAACAGTGCGAATCCAAGGGTTGGTGCCATTTATATTTTTTGTGAAATGAATTGTTTTACACTCTCAACATCATTTTGGAGAATTTCCATTTTTTCTGAGCGCGCGAATAAATCTTTTAAGAAATTCGGTAAATCTGGATGTTTTTTTGTAGCTTGCACAACTGCATCCGGAAACTTTGCTGGATGAGCTGTCGCTAAAGTAACAACCAATTCACCTTCGTATCTTTGTTCTTTGATAAATTGCTTACTTGCAGCCACTCCAATTGCTGTGTGTGGATCAAGCAATTCTGAAGTTTGTGCAAAGATTTCTTTAATTGTTGTTAAAGTTTGCTCGTCATCAAATGCATAAGAACTAAAATCTTTTTTGATATTTTGCATGATTTCCGCATCAACGGATAAAAAGCCGGTACGCTCAAATTCTTTCATTAATTCTGGCATCTTATTTTCTAGCTTTTGCGCTTTATAAGCATCAAAAAGTAAACGTTCAAAATTGCTCGAGACTTGAATATTCATACTTGGGGAAATCGTGTCTTTTGCTTCCGCGCGTCTATAATCGTTATTTTGTAAAAAGCGGTGCAAAATATCGTTTGAGTTGGTTGCAATAATCAGAGTTTTGATATTTAGACCCATTTTTTTGGCTAAAAATCCGGCGTAAATATCGCCGAAATTTCCCGTAGGAACTGAAAAAGAAATCGGATTTTTTTCATCGACACCAAGTCGCAAGGCTGCATAGAAATAATAGACAATCTGCGCCATGATTCGTGCAAAGTTGATGGAATTAACCGCAACCATTCTTTTGCCGTGCAAAAATTCTTGATTACCAAACATCTTTTTCACCATTGCTTGGCAATCATCAAAGTTGCCTTGTAACGCAATATTAAAAACATTATCGGCTAATACAGTTGTCATTTGACGACGCTGAACTTCTGATACACGATTTAGAGGGTGAAGAATAAAAATTTGCGCATTCTTACAAGCCTTGCAGCCCTGAATTGCAGCTGATCCAGTGTCACCAGAAGTTGCGCCAATAATTACTATTTTCTCACCTGTTTTTTGCAAAAAATGATCAAGCAAATTTCCTAAAAACTGCAATGCGAAATCTTTGAACGCGAGAGTTGGGCCATGAAAAAGCTCAAGTAAAAATTCAGTGGCCGAAAGCTGTTTTAAGGGTGCAATCGCTGTATGTGAAAAATTCTGGTAAGATTTTTTGATGATTTCTTTGTAAGTTTTAGAATCGATTTCACCGCTAACGAAATGTTCAGTAACTTCAAAGAATAATTCTTCGTAATTTAATTTGCGTAATTGCTCCATTTTTGCCTTGTCAAATTTTGGCAAAAATTCCGGAACATAAAGACCGCCATCATTTGCTAATCCTTGCAAAACGACATCTTGAAAAGAAAGTGCAGGAGCGGCAAGGCGTGTAGAAATATATTTCATAAAGGAAGAATTTTGAAGAAAGAAAAAATCGTGACGACTTAAAGGTTTGATTTTTTCGGGATCTTTTTTAGTTTCGATTACTACAAATTATTCGCGCACACAAAATAAGTCAAACTAGCAATCCACATGAATTCTCAAAAATCTCAAGCCGGCGAAAAGCCTGATTATCTTTACCGCAGTGGCGTTGGGATAATGATAATCAATAAAAATAGGAAGATTTTTGTTGGTAAAAGAATCGACAATAATTCAGACGCTTGGCAAATGCCTCAAGGCGGCCTAGATGCCGGTGAACACGAAGATGCAGCCATGATTCGTGAACTTCGGGAAGAAACTGGTATTCAAAGCGATAGCATCAAATTAATCAAAAAAAGTGATACTTACCATTATTACAATCTGCCTTACAAACTCCAAAAAAAATTTTGGGGCGGCAAATATCTAGGTCAAAAACAAAAATGGTATTTAGTTGAATTTTTAGGCGATGAAGCAGCAATTAATATAAAAACCGAAGATCCTGAATTTTCCGAATGGAAATGGGCTGAAAAGTCGGAAGTTGTTGAATCGATCGTTTCTTTCAAACGCGAAATGTATGAAGAAGTTTTGAAAGAATTTTGCGATTTTTTATAAAAATTTTTGCTGATTAAATCGAGAATAAAATGGAAATTAATTTCTACCAATCCGACGAAGGAACAACAAAATCAATTGCTCCACTCATTTTAAAAATCTTGGAAGAAAACAAAAAAGTTTTGATTTTCTCACGCGATCCCTTGCGTATCAAAGAAGTTGATGACGGGCTTTGGAGCTATGGCAAAAATAAATTTATTCCACACATCACAATATCTGATACAAATTTTGCACTAGAAAGACAGCCTGTTTTAATCACTGACAAAGAAGAGAATTCTAACCAAGCTGATTACATAATTTTACTTGAAGAAGCCTCGCAAAATTTCATTACAGCGTTCTCTCGTGCTTTTTATTTTTTCGATTCTTTAACCTTAGAAAAAGCACAAAAAGTTGCTTCAAAATATCGCAATAATGCGAAAATAAATGCTTACAAAAAAGAAGACGCGAAGTGGGTTAAAAGCAGTATATAACTGATCTTAACCCCTAATTTATTTTGAAGAAGAACTCACAAAAACTAATTCTATTTTCTTCTCTTCAGAGCTAACTTTATCTTTTGCTATTAATTCTATAAAGGCTCTTCCCTCTTCGTTTTTTACGATATTTTCCTTCGACAAAATCACATAAATTTTTACTGTTGTAACTGAATCTGGCTCGGATGAAATATTATTTTCATTACTCTGATCAAATGATTGAACCTTCAATTCTGCTTGCTGTGGATTAGCAATCTTCAACTCAAAAGTTTTTTTCTCATGAGTTTTATTCATGATTTTTAGAGTATATCCATTACGAATAGAACCATCCGATAAAGTCACAAAAAGTGGGTTACGATCTGCAACTGCAGAAATATCCAAAAGCGATTTATTAGTT
Source organism: Alphaproteobacteria bacterium (assembly GCA_021151765.1). Taxonomy (GTDB): domain Bacteria; phylum Pseudomonadota; class Alphaproteobacteria; order Rickettsiales; family UBA1997; genus UBA2645. The sequence goes on along the minus strand of JAGKWR010000010.1, from coordinate 65,818 downwards.
AATCCGATAACCATCAAAGAACAAACCAAAATCATTATAGCACTGTATAAAAAAGTGCGTGGACGTTTGACCTTAAAGCGATTTTGCGGAGTTGGATTATGCAAATTCTTTTCCGTATCATAACGTATTAATCCTTTTGGACGGACAATCTTCTCCATTATATTATCACAAGCATCAACACATAAACCACATGCAATACACTCCATTTGCAATCCGTTGCGAATATCAATTCCAGTCGGACAAACCACTACACATTGTTTACAATCAATACAATCTCCTCGATTCTCGAAACTATCACCTTGCTTATGTTTTCCACGCGGCTCTCCTCTCTTTTGGTCATAGGTTATAATCAAAGTATTTTCATCAAACATCGCTGATTGAAAACGCGAATAAGGACACATGTAAGTACAAACGTGCTCACGAGCAAAACCGGCCATAATATAAGTCATACCTGCTACACTTATCATCCACCAAAATGCGCTGATATTTTGAGAAAAATTTGAAATTTTTAGCAAATAAAATATGTCATTGAAATAAGCGACAAAAGCAAATCCAGTAATCAAAGAAATTAAAATCCAAACTAGATGAGTACATGTTTTGCGCCAAATTTTCTGAAAATTATTTCTGCGATCTAAAATTATTCTGTTATTGCGATCGCCTTGGAATAAACGTTCAACAGCAATAAAAATATCTGTCCATACAGTTTGGAAACAAGCATATCCACACCAAATTCTACCAAATAAAGAAGTTACAAAAAACAGAGCAACTGCAGAAATTATAAGTATTCCCGCCACATAGAAAACTTCTTGCGGCCATATTTCGATAAAGAAAAAATAAAATTTCGAATTAACAAAATCGATTAATATGGCTTGATTTGGAGAAGAATCTCCACGATCAAAACGGAGAAATGGTAAAAATAAAAAAACAGTCAAAAAGATCGCGTTCAGAATATTTTTAATTTTGCGAAATCTTCCTTTAATGGCTTGTGGATAAAGACGCTTCTTGGCCTCGAATAATTTAGTCATAATTTTCTATTAAAGAATTAAGGAATATTAATAGAGCTTTAGTAGATCTTTCTTTTAAATAAAAAAAGAGCACAAAGTTGTTTTTTACATTTTTAAAAATGAGCGCTTGACAAAAAATCTTTGAATTCTACTTTGCCGCGCCTCTTTTGTCAGATTTGCTTTTGATGCTATTTTTAACAAGCTAGTTGCTTAATTCTTTCTGACATTCCAATTTATTTGAAATCAAAAAATGTTCGCAATCATTCAAACTGGTGGTAAGCAATATCGCGTTTCCCCAAATGACAGAATTACTGTGGAAAAAATTGAAGGTGAAGTTGGCTCAAAGGTTACTTTGAACGATGTTTTATTCTTTCAAAACGAAAAGGCTGAAGCCGTATTCGGAGCTCCCTTGATTCAAGGTGCTCAAGTCGAAGCTGAAATCGTTAAAACCTACAAAGGTAAAAAAGTTATTATCTTCAAAAAAAGAAGAAGACAAAATTCACGCAGAAAACAAGGTCATCGTCAGTTCCACACTGAGATTAAAATCTTGTCAATCAAAGCGTAGTAAAGTTTTTAATTAATTATTTATGGCAGCTTTCAGCCTTTGTGTTGGTTGAGTTGTTTAACGAAATTACGGAGTAACCATGGCCACCAAGAAAGCCGGCGGTAGTTCGAGAAACGGTCGCGATTCGGCAGGTAGAAGATTAGGAGTTAAAAAATACGGATCTCAATTCGTAGAACCAGGTAACATTATTGTTCGTCAAAGAGGAACAAAATGGCATCCAGGTAAAAATGTCGGTATGGGTAAAGATCACACTATCTTTGCTAAAATTGAAGGCATCGTAACTTTTGTTAAAAGCGCACGCAAAAACAGAACTTACATCGACGTAAATCCTATAGTTGCTAACTAATTTAATATCTTTTGATGAATTCATCTTAATTCATCAAAAGATATTTTGATTGAAAAATAAGGGTGTAATTGCTCCCTTATTTTCTCCTTAATACTGCCTAAATTAAAAACCTGATTTTTAATTTAATATGCGGACGTGGCGAAATTGGCAGACGCACTAGACTTAGGATCTAGCGCCTCACGGCATGTGGGTTCAAGTCCCTCCGTCCGCACCACCCTTCCCTTGATTTTCTCCTCACTACTATAGCTCATTTTCATCAAAAAAATTTAGTAATTTTATAAGAAATACGGTTGCTATTTTTAGCCTTTTTTGTTTAAATTTTTTGTGTTGAAAAAACCCTCGAAATTTCCACTCAAATTTCCTCTTATAAATCTCATTAACATAACTAAATAAAGGCTCTTCGCATGGACGTAATAATTAAAAATACTTTGGATAAGAAACTCAAAAAAGATTATCATATCGTTATCCCTAACTTGTTGATTCAATCCAAAATTGACCAAAATATTGCTAAAATTAAGGTTAATCTTTCAATGAGCGGTTTCCGTAAAGGACATGTTCCTGAAGATGTAATAAAACAAAAATACGGCAATTCAATAATGGCTGATGAGGCTGACAAAGTAATTTCAGATACTTTGCAAAAAATCGTAAAAGATAATAACCTAAAACCTGCGTTGCCTCCAAAAATTGATATTAAAACTTTTGAAAGCGGCAAAGACGTTGAATTCACAGCTTCTATTGAAATTTACCCGACAGTTCCAGAAATTGAACTTAACAAAGCAAAAGTTGTAAAAAGAGAAGCTGAAATCACTTCATCTGATGTTGATGAAGCTTTAAACAAATTATTAAAATTCTACCGCACTTGGGACGAACAAGCTGATTCTTACAAAGCTAAAAATGGTGATGCTGTAAATATCGACTATGTTGGCAAAATAGATAAAGTTGAATTCGAAGGTGGAGCTGCGAAAGGTCATCAATTAGAACTTGGCAGCAAAAGCTTTATCGATGATTTCGAAGATCAATTAGTTGGGAAAAAAGCTGGTGATCAAGTAAAAGTAAAAGTGAAGTTTCCAAAAGAATATCACAGCGCTGAATTCGCTGGCAAAGCCGCTGAATTTGAAGTTACTGTGAATAAAGTTTTGGTAGGAAAACTACCTGAAGTTAACGATGAATTTGTTAAGAATACTTTCGGAATTGAAAGCAAAACTAAACTTGAAGAAGAAGTAAAAAAACAAGTTGAAGGCAACTACCAAAATATCTCTCGTAGCTTGTTCAAAAAAGAATTTTTTGATTTTGCTAATAAAAAATATGACTTCGAGTTGCCAGAAGGTTTAGTTGAAGAACAATTAAAAACTCTTTGGGCTGAAGTTGAAGAAGAATTAAAAACTAATCCAAATAAGTTCAAAAACGATAAAGAGAAAGAAAAAGAAAAAGCCGAAAAACGTGAGATTGCTGAACGCATGATTCGTTGCGGTATAATATTGAGTGAATTGGCACAAAAAAATAAAATTGAAGCCACTAACGACGATATTAACAAAGAGTTGAGCAAAATATTATCCCGCTTTGCTGGTCAAGAAAAAGCTGTTATGGATTATTATCAAAAAAATCCAAACGCTGTTCAACAACTTAGAGGATCAATTATCGAAGAAAAAACTATCGATTTTATTTTAGCTCAAGACGCGATTGAGAAGAAAAAGATCTCAATTAAAGAACTAGACAAAGTTTGGCAAAAAGCTAACGAAGAATAGAGATAACGCACTAAATGTGCGTTATCAGCCATAACAAATTTCGTAATAAATAATCAAAAAATATGCAACACTTCCTTGATGCTGTTAAATTAGCTTCCTTTCCAATTCATAAAGAAGGCTACAAATTCATTTTAATCTTCGCTTTAGTTACAATCGTAATCGCTTTAATGAGCAGCAAGCTTGGTCTTGTTGGTCTTGTTTTAACTTTATGGTGTATCTTTTTTTTCCGCGATCCTGAAAGAGTTATTCCAACTGAAGAAAACGTTATCGTAAGCCCAGCTGACGGCGTTGTTACTTTGCTTGAAAATGGCGTTACTGCACCAAGCGAACTCAACTTCGGCGATAAAAAATGGAATAAAATGAGCGTTTTCTTAAATGTATTTAACGTTCACGTAAATCGTGTACCGGTCGCTGGTCAAATTACCCAAACACATTACAAACCTGGCAAATTCTTAAGCGCTAACGACAATAACGCTAGCTCAGAAAATGAAAGAAATTCTATCGTAATTAAAACTGCTAATGGTACAGAAATTATTTGTGTGCAAGTTGCTGGTTTAGTTGCACGCCGTATTTTATCTGATGCAAAGGAAGGCCAAGAAGTAAAAGCTGGTGATCGTTATGGCATCATTCGTTTCGGTTCTCGTACTGATCTTTATTTCCCTGAAAACGTTGATATTAAAGCTTTAATCGGTCAAACCATGATCGGTGGTGAAACAATCATTGCAAAATTTAAATAGTCTTTCGGGCCCATTAAAACTGGGCATCGGCACTAACAAATAAGTACAAAATTATGCGTTCATTAAATATTCAAAAACTAAACTCAAAACGCGAAGAAGCGCGTATGGGTGGTGGTCAGAAAAAAATTGATCTACAACACGCTAAAGGAAAACTAACGGCTCGCGAAAGAATTGAAGTTCTTTTGGATGCTGACTCTTTCGAAGAATATGGTTTGTATGTTGAACATCGTTGCTCTGATTTTGACATGGAAGACAAAAAACATCCAGGAGACGGAGTTGTAACTGGACAAGGCACAATAAATGGCCGCTTAGTTTTTGTTTATAGCCAAGACTTCACAGTTATGGGCGGCTCACTTGGTGAAGCTCATGCTAAAAAAATCTGCCAAGTTCTAGATAAAGCTATGCAAGTTGGAGCTCCTGTTGTGGGTATTAACGACTCTGGCGGAGCACGTATCCAAGAAGGCGTAGATTCTTTGGGTGGTTACGGTGAAATTTTTCAACGCAACGTTGATGCTTCAGGCGTGATCCCTCAAATTTCTTTAATCATGGGACCTTGTGCTGGTGGCGCTGTATATTCACCAGCCTTGACTGACTTTACAGTTATGGTCGAAGATTCTTCTTATATGTTTGTTACTGGTCCGGATGTTGTAAAAACAGTTACCCATGAAACAGTTACTCAAGAAGAATTAGGTGGTGCTTCCGTTCACGGCGCAAAAAGCGGAGTTGCTCATCTAACTTTCAAAAGCGATATCGAAGCTTTATTGCAAACTCGTCGTTTGATTAACTTCTTGCCTTTGTCAAACAAAGAACAAGTTCCTCAAATCCCAACTGATGACGAAGCTGATCGCGTTGATGTTTCTTTAAATACTCTGATTCCAGAAAATCCTAACCAACCTTACGATATGAAAGAATTGGTCGAGAAAATTTTGGATGAAGGTGATTTCTTCGAAATTCAACCTAATTACGCTAAGAATATTTTGATCGGTTTTGGTCGTTTAGAAGGTGAAACTGTTGGTATTGTTGCCAACCAGCCAATGAATTTAGCCGGATGTTTAGATATCAAAGCTTCTGAAAAAGCTGCTCGTTTCATTCGTTTCTGCGATGCATTTAACATTCCATTAGTAACTTTTGTTGACGTTCCAGGTTTCTTACCGGGTTGCGATCAAGAACATAGCGGTATTATTCGTCACGGCGCAAAATTGCTTTACGCTTACGCTGAAGCTACAGTTCCAAAAATTACCGTAATTGCTCGTAAAGCCTACGGCGGTGCTTATATCGTGATGAATTCTAAACATTTGCGCGGCGACGTTAACTATGCTTGGGCGAACGCAGAAATTGCGGTTATGGGCCCTGAAGGTGCGGTTGAAATCATCTTCCGTGAAGAAGCTAAAAATCCGGAAAGCAAAGCAGCAAAAGTTGCCGAATATCGTGAGAAATTCGCCTCTCCTTTTGTGGCAGCTTCCCGTGGCTTTATTGATGAAGTTATTCGCCCACAAAATACAAGAAGAAGAATTTGCAAATCATTGCAAATTTTGAAAAATAAAGACGTCCAAAAACCTTGGAAAAAACACGATAACCTTCCTTTATAAAATATGCGAATCACCACTTGCATATTTTTATTAATCAACACCACCTAAAATCTACTTTAGAAAATAATTCTCCCAAAAAACCAAAGTTTACAAATGGTCGAAAAAGATCAATCAATTGCTACACCCTTTTTTAATCTTTTAGGGATAATTGGTGCTTCAATTCCTGCCCATATTATTATTACTCCAGCAATAAATGTCGGTGGCAAAAAAGTAAAAGAAGGAGTGCCGTACAGTTCAGCTTTATCTGAATCTTTAAGTCGTCCTGCAGGAATTCAATTACAAGACACTTTAAATATTATGAAGCGTAGAATTTACGCTTCGATGCTTCCAGCCACAATTTCAAAATACGTTTCTCAAGAAATGGAATGGCCAGTAGCAGCAATGCTTCCTTTTAATGCATTTTTTGAAACTGCTATCGGATCAAAATTAGAACCAAAAGAAAAATTCAGTTCCGTAAACTCATCTCGATATCCTTTAATATATCCCCCGAAATCTGGTCAACTTGTATCTAACCCGGCCGACATATTGAATATTGATCGCAAAACTTTTTTTGAACTATTACCTAATAATCCAAAAACTAAAAATTATGGCGAAGCAGATTGGCAAGATTTAGCAAATAGACAGCAAATATTTTCACAAAATTATGCTTATCGCTCTATAGCCTTATTATGTCGCAACTTATCTTTCTGCGCTGCATCAGTTGGAGCCGGTCCCATTGCATCAAATTTTGTCAATCAAAATAAAGATCTAATTGAAAAAATTGGCTTAAATACTCAACAAGCTGATTTAGCAGCAACTATAGCTTGTCGTATGTTCTTTGCGTTTCTGACTACACCTTTCGATAGCCTAACTACAAAATTGAGTGCTGGTGATATGAACGCAAAAGAAGTATTTGCCGAAACTATCAAAAACATCAAATCACGAAATATTTCTTCATTTTTTGCTGGTGCAGTTGCGCGTACGATTCTTGCCACGACTACTTCGACAACAGTTGCTATTGGCCCAACACTGGGCAAACACATAAAGAATCTTGCTGAAAACTTAGCTGAGACTATTGAAAATAATTCATTTTATCAGCTTTTAACCAGTCCGCATACAACTTCAGAAAGTACACTAATAAAAGCCTCTAAAGAAGCTGAAACCTTTACTAAATCGATCGGAACTTTATTCGCACCAATAACTGCCGATCAAATTTCCAAAATATCAGAAGAATACGAGAGTAAAGATATTGATCCCAATGTTCTAAAAAATATTCAAGATGATCTGGTAAAATTTGCCCAAAAGATACTGAGTGAAGAGAAGTTACCTTCAAAAAATATAGAAAAACCAATATCAGATAGACTCCATACTTCTCAAGATACTGGTCGCAATCACTAAAAACAGATTATTTTATTTGCAAAATTTTATGTGTTTGTATCGATAAAATATATCCGTGTTTTTGACAAAGATCTGTAGCATACATCAAATTAACATGGTTCTTAGTATCATCGTATTCATCCATCGGTTGTAAGTAAACTGGAGTCCCTAATTGTGATTGACCAATTTCCGCAACATCTTGGTAATTTTTATCAGTCTTAGAAATTATAAATTTGAATGCATCAATACGTGAAAGCAAATCCAATCTAATTTGGTGATATTTACCGTTTGATGATTTTGGAGAACAGATAATTTTAATTTCTGCAGGTAATTCACGATAAAGAGTGCCATTGGTTTCAATTTGCACTAAGAAGTTTAATTTCACTAATTCTGTGCAAAGTTTTTCAATAGGTTGGCGTAAAGGTTCTCCACCGGTAATCACAATTAATTTTCTTACAACTCTTCCTGATGAGTTTTTTGCTAATTTTTGCACCTGATCTAAAATCTCGCTAAGTGAATAATTTTTATAAGATTCAAATTCAGTATCACAAAAATTACAGGCTAGATTACAACCACCTAAACGAATAAAAACTGCTGGATGACCAGTATAAGGCCCCTCACCTTGTAAAGTTGGAAAAATTTCTTGAATATCGAGAGTTTCACCAGAATGAATTTCTGGCTTCATAATTTTATTATTACCGAACATTTTTTGGTAAATTCTTTTGTTTTTGAAATTTGACAATTTGAACCCAGCTATCTTCGCGAATCCAACTACTAACTTGCCTCTCTACAAGCTCTTTGCTCATTTCAATAAGCTGTGTTATTAGGAAATACATTGAATCATAATTAAAATTTTGCACCACCTTATATTTGATCTCGTAACAATTATATCTTTGAGCTAATTCCATTTCACGATGATCTTTTACAAATACTCGATTCTGAGTCACGTCATATTGCATCCCATCAAACACCAGAGTTCTTCTTAAGACAAGAGAAGCAATAATTTTTTCACGAATAATCTCGCCAAAACTTTTACCCGCGATTCTCTCCATTATTGGTGCTAAAATATAATTATAATTGGCACCCAAATATAAATAACGATTACAATCATGCGCGTTTTTTACTGGATGAGTCGCTTCGCTAAGTTGTAAGTTACAATTCTGTATTTCTCCGATAATATCCTTATTATTCCAAGCTATGTCATCAATTAAATCTGGCCGAGAATCTTTAATCATTTTATAACGCTTAAAATTTTAACTATCGCTCGGTTCAAAATGCGAGTAATATTGCTATCTTTCAATTCGAATTTTTTGGTAAGTATCACGTTGCATTTCAACTATGTCGACAGATATGTCACAACGCTTAGTTGCAAGTTTAAGATCCTCGTAAAATTTCTGTGTGAATTCGCCGATTTTTTGAGAAAGGTTTTGGCGAATTTCAACTGATCTACCCGTTAAAACTTTTAAAGTGATATGAATGAAAGAACTATCCAATTCATTAAGGTGACCAACAAAATATTCACCAGAAGAAAAGCTACGACACTTACATTGATCAGCATCAAAGTTACCTTCTTGCAAATGCATAATTTCTTGAATCTTATTTTGCAAATAAGCAACCGATTTAGGTTTTATGTTGCTAGAATGCTCAATGATTAAGTGCGGCATCGTAGGCTATTTTTTAATTTTTAAAGGGAAAAAAATCTGGAGGGATTTGTTTTAATCGTTATAGTCACGTTTTCAAAAGAGAAAAATAAAGACGGCAGCTCTGCGTGTCTTTAAAGCTCTATCCCAAAGGATGGCTTATTTTTTAAGGAGGTAATCCAGCCGCAGGTTCCCCTACGGCTACCTTGTTACGACTTAACCCCAGTCACCATTCCTACCGTGTAGAGCTACCTCCTTGCGGTTAGCTCACTCTATTCGGGTAGAAACGACTTCCATGGCTTGACGGGCAGTGTGTACAAGACCCGAGAACGTATTCACCGCGGCGTGCTGATCCGCGATTACTAGCAATTCCAACTTCATGAGGGCGAGTTGCAGCCCTCAATCTGAACTGAGATAGCTTTTGTAGGATTTGCTCCGGATCGCTCCTTCGCTTCCCGCTGTAACTACCATTGTAGCATGTGTGTAGCCCACCCCATAAGGGCCATGATGACTTGACATCGTCCCCACCTTCCTCCAGCTTGTCGCTGGCAGTTTCCCTATAGTTCCCGGCATAACCCGATGGCAAATAAGGATGAGGGTTGCGCTCGTTGAAGGACTTAACCTAACATCTCACGACACGAGCTGACGACAGCCATGCAACACCTGTCTCCACTGTGGATTGCTCCAAAAATACATTTCTGTATCGGTCAATGGGATTCAAGAGGTGGTAAGGTTTTTCGCGTAGCATCGAATTAAACCACATGCTCCACTGCTTGTGCGGGTCCCCGTCAATTTCTTTGAGTTTTAGCCTTGCGGCCGTAGTCCCCAGGCGGAGTGCTTAACGCGTTAGCTTCGCCACCGAACCCTAAGGGCCCGACAACTAGCACTCATCGTTTACTGCGTGGACTACCAGGGTATCTAATCCTGTTTGCTCCCCACGCTTTCGTACCTCAGTGTCAGTAACGGCCTAGACAGTCGCTTTCGCCACCGGTATTCCTTCTAATATCTACGGATTTCACCCCTACACTAGAAATTCCACTATCCCCGACCGTACTCTAGCTGAGCAGTTTCAGATGCAATTCCCAAGTTAAGCTTGGGGCTTTCACAGCTGACTTACTCAACCACCTACGTACGCTTTACGCCCAGTGATTCCGAACAACGCTAGCACCCTTCGTATTACCGCGGCTGCTGGCACGAAGTTTGCCGGTGCTTTTTCTGTGGGTACCGTCATTATCTTCCCCACTAAAAGAGCTTTACAATCCGAAGACCTTCATCACTCACGCGGTATTGCTGGATCAGGCTTTCGCCCATTGTCCAATATTCCCCACTGCTGCCTCCCGTAGGAGTCTGGACCGTGTCTCAGTTCCAGTGTGGCTGATCATCCTCTCAGACCAGCTACGGATCATTGCCTTGGTAGGCCATTACCCTACCAACTAGCTAATCCGGCAGAGGCCCATCTAACAGCGATAAATCTTTCCCCCGAAGGGTAATATATGGTATTAGCTTTGGTTTCCCAAAGTTATTCCTTACTGCTAGGGAGGTTCCTCTGTATTACTCACCCGTTTGCCACTGATGTATTGCTACACCCGTTCGACTTGCATGTGTTAAGCATACCGCCAGCGTTCGTTCTGAGCCAGAATCAAACTCTCAAGTTGAGAATAAGATAACTAGCTTGAATCTACTATAAAACTCGAAAGTTCTATAAAGTAGATAGCTCAAATTGCAGAGCTACCGCCTTTATTTTTCTCTCTAATTATTTTGCTTTTACTTTCTTTTTACAGAAGTAAAAGACGTGACTATTTACGATTTAAAACAACAAAAATATCTGAATTATTTGAACTAACAGCTCTTTTTCAAGAGTGAGAGTGACATCTAAATTGAGAATTCATTTTCTTCGGCTTCGAAGAGGGCCGGCAACTTAACCTCCACATTCTTTAATGTCAAGCAGCTTTCTTTAATTATTTTTAAAAAACTTTAAAATTTTGCACGAAGTCAATAAATACAAGCCTCGAAGAAAATGGGAAAGTTTTTATTTTAGCCTCAACTTCAAAAATTCTTTGTAAATTTTGGGTCAAAAAGTTCAAAGAAACTGTTCTTAAATGTTTTTTAAACTCTATTTCTGTTTTAAAAAACAATTTTTGATTCCTTACCGCACCTTCAAAATCAAGGCCTGAGAACTCCATTTCGCATTTTGCTTGGTATAATTTTTGCAAATAATTTGATAAAAAACGAATTATAAGAATAGGCTCGATGCCTTGATTTATAAGCCTCTCGACCTGATTAGCAGCAATATCTAATTTACCAGATACAAAATTTATTACAAATTCTTCAACTGACTCCTCCCCTTCGTAACCATTGATTTTACTGACCTCATCAAGAGTTAATTCTTTTTTATCTCCTAAAAAAAGTGCAATTTTTTCTATTTCTAAATTAATAATTTGACGATTTTTTCCCAACTTTTGGCACAAGAATTCTATAACCTGAGAGCTTGATTTTACTTGCCTTCTGGCCAATTCATCTAAAATTATTTTTTTGATAACACGCTCATCATCTTCATAGCATGCTATTGCTGCGAAGTTTAAATTTTCTTCACACATTTTTCGCAAAGATGATGATTTATCTAGGTCTCCCGCTTGTATTAAAATAAAATTTTCGCTCTTTTTGTGATATTCCCGATCTTCAAAAATCATCTTCAAAGCCGCGCTACAAGCAGCATCGCTTTCTTTTATTATTATTAATTTTCTACCACCCAACATCGGGAACGAATAGAATTCATCCCCTAGAATCGCCTTATCTTCACTTAATCTTTCTTTACTGATATGAGTTACTAAAAATGGATCCGTTAAATCTGGCGTTATATTTTTGGCGATTAAATTAAATCTATAATTCACAACTGAAGCTTCTGGACCGAAGACCAAACATCCTGCTATTTTTTCCTGTGCGATTCTTTGTATGTAAGAATCAATTTGTGCATTTGCTATTTTCATGGAGTCTAATTTTACATTTAATGATTTAACCTAATTCGACTTTCTTAGATAATTTTTTTTTTACAATTTAATGCGTTGTGCAGCTAATAAATTGGTATTTTAGGATATAATCGACTGTTTAAGGACAAAATGTTGACTATATTTTTATATATTTTATGAGAATGATTATCATTTTCGTCAAAAGGCAATAAGACGAAGTTTTTTTTGATATAATCATTTTGAGACCGGCGCAATGACTCGTAGTAAAACTCTTATACACTTCACCATAAAAGAGAAAACCGACACCAATTCTTATAAAATTTTTATACAAGGATCAAGCTTCTCTACCCAAACTAGTAAGGCCTACAAGACGCTATTAGAATTCCTGACTCGTAATAATAAATTCGTTAAGGATCACAAAAAAACCACTTCGCAATTCAATCTTACTAGCGACTATATAGAAACTGATGCTGCTGGTGTAAAATTTCTACTAGATGAAGGAGCGCAAATTGGTGCAGTATCTAGTTCCCATGTTCAATTCAAAGCTCCAAACGATCATGAATCTGAGCTTAATGATAAATTAGAGAAAATCAGAGAAAAATTAGGGATTAGAATTTGGCTTAAACAAAAAAATGATGATCGGCATAAATCTGAGTATTGCTGCAAAGTAGAAGGTAAAATTTATTCCTGTGACAACTTAGAAAAGCTGCTCAGCTTTTTGTCTGGAGACTATTTAATTCAAAGGAACAAACGCATAATTAGCTATTCCTATGATCCGGCTAAATCATTTGGAATTTTCGAAGTTTTACAAGATATAATTAGCTCGAGCAAATCTGCGATTCATTGGACTAAAACCAACCAATTTCCTTATCGAACCTACAAGAAAAAGTTTGAACCAATTATTGAAAACCAATCACATCTTCCAATTGTAATCGATGGTGCGGACGATACAGCTAACGCTTTAAACAGTAGCGGTTTACCTCAACAAGCTCTTTATTTAGCACAAGCTTTGGCTATTTTCCCATTTTTTCTGCGTGGAGTTCATTTAGGTTACGAAGGTTTGGGTGAAGAAGCACAAGAGATACATGATCAGTTTAATCAATCGCGATCCAGAAAATTTGAATTAGCTAATAAAATAGAAAATTATCGCAAAGAACTGTGCAAACTTTGCGACATTAATTACTCAGAAACTAATGATGATACGCCTGAAGAATTCATAAACAAAATCTCTGTAAAATTCTCGACAAAAGATTTAACAGCTCAAAACCAGATTATAGCCTTATATCAACAATACCTTCAAGAAGTAGAAGAAGAGTTCGCCGCACCTAAACTAGTTGATGTTATGGCTGCTTATTGCGGATGGGTTGCTATGATTTCTATGATGTCTTCTGTCGCAGCTTATGAATTTCAGGCTTTAGCAAATATCGGTGGCGGAATCGCTAATATTACCAAAACTATCAACAACGATAAATTGCCATTAATTTCACAAATTGGCAGCAATTTAGGCCTGGCTGGACAATGTTTAATGGTTCTTTACGCATCTCATAAAACAGTAAATGAATTTAAAGATTGGCAAGAGGTAGAAGCAGAATTGCAAGAATTCAGCGAAGCTAAAAATGTCAGCGATTTAGCCAAAAATATGGCTACAAAATTATTGGCCGCTAAACGCAATAATCACGCTATTCAGACATTTGGAAATGCCACTTTAGCAGCTGGACAAACTATGATGGCAGCGAGTGGGCCATTGATCTTTGCATCAGCTCCTCTTTTGTTTGGCGGACTAGCTGCAACTTTAATCGGAGTTGCTACTAACAGCGGTTCAGAACTTTTATACCGAGCTTATCAGAACTACGAAAGAGATATAGATGATCTTGAAAATAAAATAATAAGATCAGCTCCAGAATTTGAGGAACATGATTTTCAAAATATTGAAAAAGCACTTTCACGACATGCAGAAGAACAAATTCTAAAGATCGAAATTTTAGGACATTTACGTGCAGTAAAATTTGTTTTATATCAAAAATATAACGATAGCCATTCAGGAATTTTTGCCGAGCTAGCCAATCTAGCTGGCGCAAGATTAGCTAACATTTTTGCAAACTTACCAATCGATAGCGTAAATTTAATTAAAGATAACCCAGAAATTACAGCTCATCCACAAAACGAAGACGATTTATCAATTTTCGACACTTCTATTGAAGATGTAGAAGCAGCTTATCAGAAATATAAATCTCTCGAAGAACATTCTCCCGAAGCTACTCACGAAGAAAGAATTAAAATAATACAAGAAAACTTTATTAGCTTAAAGAAAGCCAACTGTGGTCCAGCGAAAACAATTAACCAACTTTGTGAAAGAATAATTGATAGTGGCGGACCAGGAAGTCTTTATTTACAAAAGAAATTGCTATCTCTCATAGCAAATAATAAAGGATCAAAAGCAGGACATGACAACAGTAATATAGAAGATGATAGCGCAGAAATTAGAGAGAATGGTGAGAAAATCATTGTCGCAAAATTAGACTTAACTCAGTTTAATCCTGATGAGTTAAAGCAATTTTTGTCTAAAAAAAGAAAGGCAAAAAATTTTACTTTCACTAGCAAAGAAGCTATTATTGCTCATACCAATAAAAAAGATTTAGTAGTAGCGCAAACAGATCACTTGGGCAGTTTTGGATTAATTGCCGATTTATCAAACGCAGCAAAAGATTTTATCGATAGTAGCAACGTATTTTCCAAAACCTCCGAAGTACTTAACGACCCTATTCCTCCTTCATGTGTCGCAAATAATTTTGAGGAAGAACAAGAAGAGAACGCTTATTCTCCTATTCCACCTCTATCATTTAGAAACATTTCGCAGCGCTCGCATGAAAGTGATGATGAATCAGAAGAAGAAAAATCATCGGAATCAGGATTCGCGGCCTTCTCAAAAGTCTTGCCAAAAAATGATGCCTCGGAAAAAGAGCCATTACTCTCGCAACATCGAATAAATACTCAAAAAACAGAAAGAATAACTCCAACTAGCAAGACAACTTCAAAAAATATCCCTTGTATTTCAGCAGGGCGGGACGTTGCATCTGGCTATACTGAAGGGAAAAATAATTATCAAAAATTACCTTCCCATACTTCACAATCATGCAATCTGCCAAAAGATTCAGAACAAGCCTCCGAAGAGAAGCATTCTTTTGAATCTTTAATCAAAAATTTTGCGAAAATTTCTGAAGTAAAAATATCAAAAGATCCGACAGAACGAACCCAACAAATTTCTAAGCAAAAAGAAGTAATTACTAAAATTACCAAAAAAACCGTTCCCTTTATTTTATTGTCAAAAACTCATGATAAAAAAAATAAAAAGACTGTTTATTTGTATGCTGACCCTTACAGCAAAAAATCGGATCCCGACTTTTTAGATAAACAAATTACCTACATACTAGATAACAACACCGGCAAAATTGAAGTGGTTTATGGAATTAAGGCCAAAGCTTTATTTATAGAGCAACCAACACAAACCAAAAATGCTGCAATTACACAACTTGATTCAGGAATAATAAAAAAATTTGGCGACAAAACACAGAGCATTTTCTCTAACTTCACAAAACAAGAACCTTCGAAAAATCCAAATAATCGAGAATTTTGCCAACTTTCCCGCTCAAATATTAAAAGTAGAAATTATGCAAATTTATGATATTGACTATCATTGTCGTGAAAATTAATTTGCGCGCCCTAAATTTAATTTTCTTGAAAATGATTATCAGAATCTCACGAAACAATCATATCGTTGCTTTGGCTGCGGCAGCCTTCGTGCATGGTGCTTTGGCAACTTGGGCTTTACTACCTTCTGGACCAGTTATAATCAGCCAACAAGCTATTAAAGTTAGTTTTGTTGCCCCTTCTGCTTCGGCAAAAAAATCTTCAAGCACCACTAAAATGGTAAAAGAAGTAAAAAGTGAAAACGCGTTGATGCAAAAGAAAGTCCACAAAATTGAGCAAGCACAACTAAATGAGGAAAAAAATCAAAAAGCCGGACAACAAACTTCTGGACATGAAGATCAAAAAGCCACTGCAACTGTTGCTGCTGATAGCGAACCAGTTTTTAATGCTGCTTATCTAAACAACCCTGCTCCTTATTATCCACAAAATGCCAAACGCAAAGGTATTCAAGGGAAAGTACTTTTAAGTGTAATTGTCAAAACCGACGGAAGTGCTGGTGCAATCCAAATTTCAAAATCAAGTGGCTCGAATGATCTTGACGAAGCCGCTCTTGACGCCGTCAAACAATGGAAATTTATTCCCGCAAAAAACAAAGGCCAACTTGTTCAGGCCAGCGTAATTGTTCCCGTCGAATTTAAACTAATCTAATTTTTATGAATATTGCTCACGTTTTTGCCCAAGGAAATCCGATTCTAATCGCCGTATTTTTATTTTTGGTTTTGATGTCTTTCGTCAGTTGGTACATCATTTTTTGGAAAGCAATGTTCTTGCGTCGTGAGCAAAAATCTTACGCTCAATTTCAAAGCGATTACGCCAATATCAAGAATTGGCCAGCACGTCAAAATTCTGAAAACAATATTTCTGGTAGCGTTTTATTACTAATTTCCGAGGTCAAAAAATTAGAAACTATTTTACCGCAATATCAAACTCACGAAGCAAAAAAAGAAATTCTCACAATGCACTTATTACAAGTGCTTGATGAAGTGCGCATCAACTTGGATAAAGGTTTGACTGTTCTCGCCTCGATTGGTTCTTCCGCGCCTTTTATCGGATTATTCGGTACGGTTTGGGGAATTTATAACGCTCTTCAAACTATTGCTGCACAAGGTAATGCTGGAATTTCTGTAGTTGCAGCTCCGATGGGAGAAGCATTGGTCGCAACAGCTATTGGCTTGTTCGCCGCAATTCCTGCAGTGTTGGCTTACAACAGCTTCGTGCGCTTAAACCGTCTTTTAATTCAAAATTTACGCCACACAGCTGAACAGCTAACTGTCTATTTATCTAACGAAAATCATAAAGGTTAGTCGATGCAAAATTTTGAACGCGAAGATCTCCAAGCTCCTCTTTCCGAAATAAATATGACGCCGCTTGTCGACGTTATGTTAGTTTTATTCGTAATATTTTTGGTTACTGCGCCAATGTTGAACAGCTCGATAAATTTGAACTTACCGCAAGAAACCGCAGCGCAGACAACTCAGGAGAAAACCATGACTCTTTCAATCGACCGCACTGGCCAATATTTTATTGACGACATCGCCGTTTCCGAGAGCGAACTTACAACCAAGCTTCGTCAAGCTGCAGAAAATAATCCTAAACAGCAAATTCACGTTCGCGCCGACGTTGATGTGAATTACGGCAAAGTAAGTCATGCTTTAGCAGAATTACAGCGCTCAGGATTATCAAACATCGGTTTTATCACCAATAATAAATAGCCAAAACATCAAAGGATCAGATTTGAAGTTTTAAAAGGATCGTAATTTAAAATTTTTTCAAAATGTCAAAAACTACAACCTCACTTTCAAACAATCCAATTAACTTGCTTTCAAGATTTATCGCAAGCACTGCAATTGTTAGCACAGCCTTTGCACCATCTACTCTTGAAGCAAAAGAATCTGATCTAGTTCTTCCTACTGTATCAGTAATTGAAAGCGATTCTGAAGATCGTTACAACTCCACGGAAAGCTCTTATTTCAAGCTCAATCAAAAACTTCTTAACACGCCAAGAACAGTTTCAACTGTGACACGCAAATTGATGGATGATCAAGCAGCTACAACAGTTGCTGATGCTTTGCGTAATGTCCCGGGAATTTCTTTAGCTGCCGGCGAAGCAAGCAATCAAGGTGACAACATTAGTATTCGCGGTTTCTCTGCACGTAACGATTATTTCGTTGACGGTATGCGTGATTTTGGAAGCTATTATCGTGATTCATTTAACTTGGAAAATATTGAAGTAATTCAAGGACCATCCTCTGCTTTATTCGGACGTGGCAGCACTGGTGGAGCAATTCAACAAACTACTAAACAAGCATTTTTAGGCTCAAAAAAAGAAGGCACTGTAATGCTTGGTACCAACGAAACAACCCGTGCTACTGCTGATGTTAACGCTAAACTCAGCGAAACTTCAGCGATTCGTATCAACGCCATGGGTCATCAAAATAATGTAGCCGAACGCGATGAAACTAAATATAGTCGCGCTGGTTTTGCCCCGAGTTTAGCTTTCGGACTTGGCACAGATACTCGTTTCAATTTAAGCCATGTTTATCAAACCGAAGATAACGTTCCTGACTATGGAATTCCTTTCTACGCAGGCAAACCTGCTGCAACAAGCCGTTCAAATTATTACGGATTCAACAACAGCGATCACTTAAAGACGGATGTAAATATTACCACTGCGAAATTTGAACATGATCTTTCCAAAGATTCTACCATACGCAGCCAAGCTAGATACGCTCGTTATTCTCGTGATGTACAAGTCACTGAACCACAAATGAGTAGCAGTGCTAGCACTGTAAGTCGAAGCATTAAAGCTCGTACTTCCGTTGAGACTTACTTAGGCAATCAAACTGACATCACAAATAAGTTCTCAACTTTCGGAATAAAACATGAAAGCGTTGCTGGTGTTGCTCTTGAAAGCGAAACTTCAACACCAACTGCAACTACTTACAGTGGAGTTTCTTCAACAACGCTTACTTATCCAAATGATGATGCTACTTTTAGCTATAGTTCTAAAAGTTCTTCTTACACTAAAACAAAACTTGATACTGTAGCCGCATACATCGCTGATACTATAAAAATTAGTCCTAAATGGGAAATTTCACTAAGTGGAAGATATGATAAACTTCAAACCAGCTACGATAGCTTAGCTTCAACTGGTACCCGCACTGTACTATCCCGCAATGACAATTTGTTTAGCTACAATGGTGGCGTAACATACAAACCCGCAGAGAATGGCAGTATTTACGTTAGTTATGGAACTTCGTTTAATCCTTCTGCTGAATCTTTATCGCTTTCTACTTCCACAGCAAATGTGAAACCTGAGAAAAATACTGTAACTGAGATCGGTACCAAGTGGGATTTTTTCAAAAAACGCTTATCTTCAACTTTTGCTGTTTTCAAAGCAGAAAAAGAAAATGCACGTGAAAATACTGGTTTAGTCAGCAATACTCTTTCAGGAACTCAGCAAGTTTACGGATTTCAAAGTCAAATTTCTGGTAAAATAACTGATAAGCTTAATGTAATTTTAGGATACACTTATTTAGATGCTAAAATCACAAAATCTGCAATTAGTTCAGACTATGTAAATCGTCGCTTAGGTAATACTCCACAACATAGTGCTAACCTATTTGCAACCTACAAAGTAACAAATGATTGGGAAATCGGTGGCGGCGGAAATTATGTTTCAGAACGTTTTGTTACTCCAACTTCAGCTGCAGACTCTGTTACCGGAACAGTACGCAATGTAGATGGATATGTTGTATTTAACGCAATGACAAAATACACCGTTAACAAGAATGTCGACCTTCAGATCAATATTAATAACCTCATGAATAAATATTATTTTGATCAAATTCGCGGAACGCAGTCAGCTGTTCCGGGTGAAGGCCGCGTTGTGTTATTAACGACAAAAGTCAAATTCTAATGTTACTTCATATTCCAGACGTACTAAAACCTGAACAAGTTGCTGAATTTCGTAAAGTTCTCGATCAAGCTAATTGGGTTGATGGCAAAGCCACAGCCGGACATTTAGCGATGAAAGTAAAAAATAATATGCAACTTCCAACTGACTCCGCAGAAGCGAGAATGTTGGGCGAAAAAATATTATTAGCTCTGGAAACTAACTCTTCTTTTATCTCAGCGGCGTTGCCCGCGAAAGTTTGCCCTCCTTTATTTAACAGCTATTCTGGTGGACAAAACTACGGCACTCACATTGACGGAGCAATTCGTCAAATTCCGGGAACTCCTGTTAAATTAAGAACCGACCTCTCCGCCACACTATTTCTTTCTGATCCTTTGGAATATGAAGGCGGAGAGTTGGTGGTGGAGGATACATATGGCACTCACAAGGTAAAATTACCTAAAGGCCATATGGTCCTCTATCCCTCAAGCAGTTTGCACCATGTTACGCCTGTAACAAGCGGTACAAGACTTGCTTCGTTTTTTTGGATTCAAAGTATGGTGCGCGATGACAGCAAGCGCACTTTGCTTTTTGATATGGATAACGCAATAAGACTTTTAAATATCGACGTTCCCAATCATCAATCAACTTTGCACCTAACCGGTATCTATCATAATTTATTACGTAGTTGGGCGGAAGTTTAATCGCTATAAATTTACAAAATTAATTACGAATTGTGTTGGTAAAATTTTTCAACACAGTTCGTAATTCAAACTTTCCTCGCGGCTTTTGCGCCCTTACTAGCAAATGCTTATCATCATATTGCACCACTTCACAACCATAAAAATTACGCGGCTTGATTTGCAAATTATCACGCAAATATTGGTAAAAAGTTCTGAGATCTTTCAACCTAGGTTTGTATTTTTTTCCACTCACTTCCATCGCAACTAGCGACAAAATTTTCAAAGCGAATTTCTCGTCTAATTCACATAATTTTTTGTGATCTATCAAAAAAAATTCATCGGCCTTGAACTCAAGAATTTCAGAAGCTTGCGCCAACATCATTGCATCAAATAAATCACGCATTTTCGAAATTTCATCCGATGCATTTTTGATGCGTTTATGAATCAATTCACGCTCCTCAAATTCAGCAAAAAAGCGGCGAATTTTATTGCGCAAAAATTTCTCATCTAAATTCGATTCATCTTCAAACCATGTAATTTCTTTTGCCTGCAAATATTTCTGCAAATCTACTTTCTCAAAATTTAACAACGGACGTACAAGCTTGATTTTGTTCACTTCAGAAACTTCAGCAATTGTCGATAAACCATCTAAACCACTGCCACGAAATAAGCGAATCAAAAAATTTTCTGCGATATCACCAATAATGTGACCCAAAAATAAATGCGAAATTTTATGCTTTTTACAATAACTAAGAAGCAGCTCATAGCGCATCTCGCGTAATGCACTTTCAATATTTTTTTGCGGCAATTTTTGCGCATCAATTTCTAAAATTTCGTGATAAATTTTCTTCTTAGTCAAAATTTCATGAACTTCTCGCGCTTCTTGTGACGAGCTTTCGCGCATTTTGTGATCAACTGTTACTGCAACTAATTTTATATTTTTCTGCGCGCAAAACTCTTGCAATAACATCACCATCGCCATCGAATCTGAACCACCAGAAACCGCAACTGCCAAAGATTTCGGCAATTTATTTTTAGCAAAAATTTCTGTGATTTTTTGTGTGAATTGTTTTTGCATTTAAAAAAATTTTTTTGTCAAAATGTGTAAATTGACAATTTTGTCTAAATTAAAACTACAAATCACATTACAAAATATGACTCGAGTTACTATTGAAGTTACTGAGGCTGAACGCCAACAAATAAAGGTTCTAGCTACGATAAATAATCTTTCTGTTAAGGATTTTATTTTGCAAAAAACTCTCGGTGAGGCAAGTAAAAAACCTAACAAAAAAACCTTAAAAGCCTTTTCTGATGTAGAAAATAACAAGTCCTTAACGAAACATTCTAATTTTCAGAAGTTCTTAAAAGATGTAAAAAAATAAAAATCCTCAATGCTCACCATCACTTACACCACAGCTTTCAAAAGCGATTACAAACGCGCTGTTAAACAAAATAAAAATATCGTCAAATTAGACACAATTCTCTTTCACCTTTGTCACGAAATAAATCTCGACCCTAAATATCGTGATCACAAACTGAGTGGCAATTACGCCAATAAACGTGAATGCCACATTGAACCTGACTGGCTATTGATTTACGAAGTAATTGAGTCCGAACTTGTTTTATATCGAGTTGGTTCTCACAGCGAACTTTTCAGTAAATAAATTTTTTAATTCAATACATCCCGCATTGAGTAAAATCCTGCTTTTTGCGCAGTTCCCCAAATTGCAGCACGAATTGCTCCTTTGGCAAAAATATCACGATTTGATGCTTTGTGAGTCAATTCCACGCGTTCGCCATCACCGGCGAAAATTACGGTATGATCGCCAATTACGTCACCACCGCGCAACGTAGCAAAACCAATCTCACCTTTGTTACGTTTAGCATCCTTACCAACACGCGCCATCACAGCGTTGTTTTGCAAATCAACAGAACGACCAGCAGCAACTGCAGCGCCAAGCGACAAAGCTGTTCCTGAAGGAGCATCAACTTTTTTATTGTGATGCATTTCTACAATTTCAACGTCGAAATCATCACGCAAAATTTCTGCGGTTTTTTGCACCAAGTTCATCAATAAATTGACACCCAAAGACATGTTGGAAGACCAAATAATTACAGTATCTTTGGCGTAAGAAGCGAATTGTTGCTTTTCGGTTTCAGAAAAACCTGTAGTGCCACAAACCATCACCTTTTTAGCTGCAGCACATTTTGCGGCCATTTCCAAACTTAAAGCTGGCGCAGAAAAATCGATTATCGCATCGCAGCTTTGTAAAAAAACATCAACGTCTGAAACAATTTTAGCGCCGCTCGCTTCGAAACCCAAGAACTCGGCGAAATCTTCACCTTCATTACCCGAACCTTTTCTAACCAGTCCACAAGCCAACTCAGCAACAGCATCTTGCAAAACTAAAGTAGCAATTGTGCGACCCATACGACCAGTAATTCCTGTGACTCCAATTCTCATAATCTTTCAAATTTTTTTAATTTGGTAAAATGGCATTTTGATTTTTTAAAAGTCTCTCAACTCTTCATCTGCCTGTATTTCAGCTGATAATCTAACTGTGTGATTTGATTAGATAAGCTGCAACATCTAAACATTTAAAAACATCAATCATCAACTAACAACTATCAACCAAAATCTTGTTGCACTTGCGGACACTTATTTTTAGAATCGCAGCCTCTTTTAAGCCCGCATAATTTCACAATTTTTCCAGAAAATGATCGACCAAAATATAATTCAAGTTGCTACTGGCAAAGATATTCAATCTGTTTCGCTTGTTGGTGAGATGAAAAAATCTTACCTCGACTACGCGATGAGCGTAATCGTTTCTCGTGCCATTCCTGATGCTTGTGATGGTTTAAAACCAGTGCACCGCCGTATTCTTTACGCGATGTATGAAGGCAATTACGATTACAATAAACCATTTAAAAAATCGGCGAGAATTGTCGGTGAAGTTATGGGTAAATATCACCCGCACGGCGACTCTGCAATTTACGAATCTTTGGTGCGTATGGCCCAAGACTTCTCAATGCGTGTTCCGTTGATTGACGGCCAAGGTAACTTCGGTTCAATTGACGATGATCCGGCCGCTGCGATGCGTTATACTGAGTCGCGCTTGGAAAAAATTTCGCACACCATGTTGGATGATCTCGACAAAGATACTGTTGATTTCATGCCTAACTATGACGGTCACGAAAAAGAGCCGAAAGTTTTACCAGCTCGCTTTCCTAACCTTTTAGTTAACGGTTCAGGCGGTATCGCAGTTGGTATGGCAACTAACATTCCTCCACACAATTTGGGTGAAGTTATTGATGCTTGTTTGGCCTATATCGACAACAACGAAATTGCAATTGAAGACATCATCAAAATTGTTCCCGGCCCAGATTTCCCAACTGGTGGTATTATTCTTGGTCGCGCCGGACACGACTCTGCAGCCAGAACTGGTCGTGGTTCGGTTGTAATGCGTGGTCGCCACAAAATTGAGAAAAAAACTGGCGGTAAAGTTGCAATTATTATCACCGAAATTCCTTACCAAGTTAACAAAGCGAAATTGGTCGAAAAAATCGCTGAGTTGGTAAAAGAGAAAAAAATCGAAGGCATTACCGATTTGCGTGATGAATCTGACCGCGACGGAATTCGTGTGGTAATCGAACTGCGCAAAGATGCCATGGAAGAAGTTATCATCAATCAGCTTTACAGCTTCACTGAGTTACAGTGCAATTTCAGCGTCAACATGTTGGCTTTGAATCACGGAAAACCTCAATTGATGAATATTCTTGATGTTATCAAAATTTTCACCGCTTTCCGTTTTGATGTTACAACTAGAAGAACTGAATTCTTGCTTGGTAAAGCTCGTGATAAAACTCACATTTTAATCGGTTTAGCTGTTGCGGTTGGCAATATTGATGAAGTTGTTGAATTGATCAAATCATCAAAAGACGTCACTGAAGCTAAAGAAAAATTGCTTTCTCGCGCTTGGCCAGTCGGCATCGTTGAAACCATCATTAAATTGGTGCAAGACCGTGGAAATATCGTAAAAGACGGCCAGTTTTATTTTACCGAAGTTCAGGCTAAAGCAATTTTGGAAATGCGTTTAGCGCGTTTGACTGGTTTGGAAATGGAAAAAATCAGCGACGAATTGAAAGCTTTGGCTGAAGAAATTTCTGGCTATTTGGCTCTTTTATCTGATCGCGTTAAAATGACTGATTTGGTTAAAAAAGAATTAACTGAAGTAAAAGATCAGTTCGCCACTCCAAGAAAATCAACAATCGAAGATTCTGAATTCGAAGTTGATATCGAAGATCTAATTCCAAAAGAAGACATGGTTGTTGTGGGCACAATGAATGGCTACATCAAACGCGTTGCTTTGAACGCTTACCGCACACAAAAACGCGGCGGTAAAGGTCGCAGCGCAATGGATGTTCGCGACGAAGATATCGCAACCGATATTTTCGTAACCAACACTCACACACCAATTTTATTCTTCTCAAACAAAGGAAAAGTTTATCGCTTAAAAACTTACAAACTTCCTCTTGGTTCACCACAAGCTCGTGGTCGCGCCTTGGTGAATTTGTTGCCACTTGAAGCTGATGAAAAAATTTCAACAATTTTAGCTCTTCCAGAAGATGAATCGAAATGGAATGACTTAAGCATTGCTTTTGCTACTTCGCATGGCGACATCAGAAGAAATTCGATGGATCAATTCGTTGATATTCGCTCAAGCGGTAAAATTGCTATGAAACTTGAAGCCGGACAATCTTTGGTTGGCGTGGCTTTATGTACTGAACAAGACGATATCTTGCTTTCAACCAAAGACGGCAAATGTATTCGTTTCCCTGTTGAAAAATTACGTGTGTTCCAAAGCCGTAACTCAACCGGTGTTCGCGGTGTAAAATTAGAAGATGGTAACGAAGTTATTGCCATGTCTGTGTTGCATCACGCCAATGACGATTCTGAAGTGAAAGAAAAATACCTCAAAATCGACATCGAACAACGTCTCGCTCTTCGCGATGCTTTGTTGTTCAATCGTAACTTAGAGCAAAATCCTTCGGACGATTTATTGGTACAACTCAAAGAAATTCCGCAAATTGCTGGCAGCGAATTGTCGCAATCAAAAATTGAAGAATTGGCTTTGAACGAAGAATTTATTTTGACGATGACTGAAAATGGTTACGGCAAACGTTCTTCAGCTTATGAATATCGCATCACTAACCGTGGCGGTTCAGGAATTACCAACATCGTAACTTCTAAACGTAACGGTAATGTGGTTGCCAGCTTCCCAGTTGAATCGAAAGACCAAGTTATGATTATTACCAACAAAGGTACTTTGATCAGAACAGAAGTTGGTTCGGTAAGAATTTCTGGCCGCAATACTCAAGGTGTAACTTTGATCAAAACTTCTGACGAAACCGTTGTTTCAGTAGCTCGTATTGCTCACACTGGCAATAAAGAAGTTGATGATGCCGAAGTTGGTGATGAATCAATCGATAATTTGGAAGCAACTTCTGAAAATTCAGCGGAATAAAATATGATCAGCTCTTTGTATACTGCGTTATTGGCGATAATTTTTATAGTTCTTACGCTTAGAACTATAAAAATTCGCCGCCGCGAAAGAATCTCACTGGGAGATGGCGGCAACGTTGAGTTACAAAGAGCAATTCGCGCTCACGGAAATTTTTGCGAAACTGCACCGATAGCTCTGATTTTATTAGTTCTAGCTGAAGCAAGCGGCGCCAGCTCAGCTATTTTACACATTTGCGCGATTATTTTGTTAGCTGGAAGAACTTCTCATGCTTTTGGTATTAGTCGCCAGAACTCATCTTTTTATTTCCGCGTTGGTGGCATGGTTCTAACACTGAGCACAATAATCATCTTAGTGATCATTAATATAACATTGTTTCTGCTAAGCTATTAGCCTGTATCAAGCCACTTTTTTCTAGCTCTGTTTTTGCTGCTGCAAAGTCGTTTAAAAAATCTTTATTTTGCAATAAACCACCAACAATCAGAAATCCTAAATGACGACCTCCTCTCAAGTCATGAGGAAAGTGCATTCCGACTAAAACACGATGATTGGCAATTTTTTCAGCATAGAAATCAAACTGTGCTGCTTTTTGTGGAATTAATAGTCCCAGAATCTTTGCAGTCACAAAAGAAGAAGTTGTATGTCCACTTGGGTATGCCGGAGTTTCTGAGATATTTACCAAAGCTTTGATTCGTTTATCTGATAAAAAAGGTCGCTTGGTTTTCCAATATTTTTTAGAATCATCAGCAACATCGAACGACGTTCGCATTGTGCGCTCCAACAATTTAAATGTAAGTGGGAAACTCTTTTCGGAAAACTGCGGATACACATTTTTGATCAACATTTCTGGCGTAATTTTTACTTCCTTTGTCGCAGCTTCAATTTCAGATTTTTTTGCCGATTTTTGTAATTTAATTATGTAAGAAATTTCTCTCTTATACTCTGCACTATTACGATCCAAAGGATGTTCAAGTAAAGTTGGGGAAATCTTTGATGATTCGAAATAAGCTTGTGCCAGTGCTGAAGTAGAGGCAAAACAAAAGAGGATAAAGACAAAAATTTTTCTAAATTTCATAAAATTATACATTCATATTTTTCTAATTTGGCCAGAAATCGATAAAGGCAAAACTTGATTTTTGCTTGGCGAATTATCAGGAAAATTTGGGGTTTTATCAAGATTGGACGTTAAAGCTTCAATGCCCAAATATTCAATTTCACTACCTTTCTTTTCAAAAGAAATCTCAAAAGGTATGCAATTAGCAATTTTCAACTTCGATTTTTCACCACTGAAATGACTTATTAGAGCGGATAAACTGTTACTATGAGCTACTACAAAAACATTTTTATCCTGCTGCAAAAAAGACAAAATATAATCATAAACTGTCTTAGTTCGTGTCGCAACATCTTGCAATGATTCACCAAAAGGCATTGGCAAAAAAACTTCATTTAAACTTTGAAGAATATTTTCTGGATGAGATTGATGAGTTAAATCCATTTCTGGAGGCTTCTTATCCCAAGTTTTTGTAAAATTTTTATTCAACTCATTCTTCTTTTTTTTAGTGTAATCACCTGGACTTAGCTCAACCAAAGCGACTATTCTTTCTGCAACAATATGAGAACACCCCATTTCTAACAAAGCTTCTTGAGCTGTTTTATAAGCGCGAGTAAGCGGCGTTGTAAGTACGATATCCGGAATAAAATTATGACTACGCAAAATTTTTCCCATCATCTGAGCTTGTTGTAATCCATTTTGAGTTATTCGCGCATCAGATTGTCCTGCCCAAACTTTATCAACATTCAAATCAGTTTCACCGTGACGAGCAATAACTAATCTAGCTTTGAAAGTTCGACAGCCTTGTTGATTTGAATTATACGATGTTTGATTGGCAGAATTAATAGTTAACTTTTCAGCTAATTCAGCATCATGATCAAGTAACTTTGAAAAAGGTCTTGCGACATTTCGAAAAATATTTTTACGCATATTTTATTATAGCTTATAACATCAGTTAGCTTGATTTTTTGTCGTAACAATTAAGAATTTCAACAGGTTTAATTTAGAATCACAAAAGCAAAATATGACATACACAATCCAAGGAAAAAATAACGTTTATGAACTTGTAGTTGGTTGCGAAATTCACGCACAAGTTGCATCGCAATCTAAATTATTTTCACGTGCGGCCACCGCTTTCGGCGCACCCCAAAATTCGCAAGTTTCTTTGGTCGATGCTGCAATGCCTGGTATGCTTCCAACTATTAATGCTGAATGTGTAAAACAAGCGGTAAAAACTGGTTTAGGAATTAATGCCAAAATTAACTTATTTTCGGTTTTTGATCGTAAAAATTATTTCTACCCAGACTTGCCACAAGGCTATCAAATTTCACAATTTCTTGATCCAATTGTCGGCGAAGGCGCAGTCGAAATTACTTTGGAAAATGGCACAAAAAAAACTATTCACGTTGAGCGTATTCACCTTGAGCAAGATGCCGGGAAATCAATTCACGATCAACATCCTTCACTTTCTTTAATCGATTTAAATCGTTCTGGAATTGCTTTGATGGAAATCGTTTCCAAACCAGATATGAGCTCGCCTTTTGAAGCTGCGGAATATGTAAAAACAATTCGTGCGATCGTCCGCGCGCTTGGCACTTCTGATGGCGACATGGAAAAAGGCAATTTGCGTTGCGACGCTAACGTTTCTGTTCGTAAAGTTGGCGAAACAAAGTTGGGAACTCGCTGCGAAATTAAAAACTTGAATTCGATGCGTAACATCGCTCGCGCCATTGAATTTGAAGCAGCGCGCCAAGTTGAGATTTTGGAAAATGGCGGTGTAATTGATCAAGAAACCCGTTTGTTTGATGCTTTGACCGGCGAAACCAGAACAATGCGCAGTAAAGAAGATGCTATGGATTATCGTTATTTCCCAGATCCAGATCTTCCGCCTTTGGTTTTAACGCAAGAATTTGTCGACGAAATCAAAAAATCTTTACCAGAATTACCAGACGCCAAAAAACAACGTTACGTCACACAGCTTGGCGTTCCTGAATATGACGCTGGCGTTATCACAAACGATAGCGACTTAACCGAATTCTTCGAAAAATTAATTCAGAAACACGAAGCTAAACTTGCCATCACTTGGCTTACAGTCGAGCTTTTCGGACGCATGAACAAACTCGGCATCACTTTTGAGAATCTAAAAATCACTCCCGACAAATTAAGCGGACTTTTAGATTTGATCAAAAATGGCGCTATTTCCGGAAAAATCGCCAAAGACGTTTTGGATATCATGATCGAAAATGGTGATGATGCAGCTAAAATTGTTGAAGAAAAAGGCTGGAAACAAGTTTCTGATACTGGCGCAATTGACAAAATTGTCGCCGAAGTTGTAGCTGCAAATACTGCACAATTCGCTGATTATTTAGCCGGCAATGAAAGACTTCACGGTTTCTTTATCGGACAAATTATGAAAGCAAGTAAAGGCCAAGCCAATCCACAATTGGCCAATGAATGTCTAACGAAATTCAAAAACTCCCAAAAATAGAAAGTTACTTAGTCATACCCCCAAAATCTTCTTAATGATTTCGGGGGATGAACTATACATCTTCCAGCCACTTATCTGTGAAAAAATTTAGAACTATGACAAATTGTTAAACACCAGCTTCCAAATCTGCCCGACGTTTTCTTTCAGCTTGTACCTCAGCTATTAACTCTTTTCTTCTTTGCTCTTCTAAATCACGCTCAATTTCGTGCAGAATCTCAAAAAGCTGAGGAATCCAATTCTCAGGCGACTCAACATTCCCCGATTCATCTGTATGAGCCAAGATAACTTCTTGAGTTGCAGTATTCGTAATTTCATCAGCCGACAAAATTTTCACAATTTCTGGCATTTTCCCAAGATTTAAGGATGCAATGATTGAATCACGATTATGTTTAAAGATGAAATGACGCTCATCATCTTCCATCATAGTAATTATCTCTATTTCGTCATCCTTGAGCTCAAGCACTGATTTATAGCAAGGATCCGGATTCTGATTAGCAGTATATATTTCTGTGACTATTAATCTTCTCATCTCAAAAATTACGTCACTTTCATTTATAGCCTCGAAGTCAGATGACGTAAAAATAATCACGCAATTTTTTTGACGAAAACGTTCCATTAAATCACCAATTCGCTGCATAATAACTGGATTATCAACCAGATTCCATGCCTGATCCAAAACTAATATTGATGGAGTTCCGTCCAAGTTTTGTTCAATTTTATGAAGCAAATAAAAGAAGATCGGTACTAACAAATTCTTTTGCTCAAGAATATCAGTCAAATCAAAACCATTTACGACATTGGTGAAACTATTTTGAGATTGAGCACCTAAAAGATTAATAATTTTAGGACTATTCAAAATTTGCATCTTCTCGAAGATACTTTTTGTTTCAGCTACGTTAAAATATTGCAGTGCTTTGACAAAATCAGTGACGTTATCTGCACAAATTTTTTCAACTATTTTAGGTATAGAATCGATCTGTTCCTGCGGTATCTTATCCTTGAAAGATATTAAAAATGACTCAAACCATTCGCTTAAAAATGTTTTGTTAGAGTCATTCTTATCTAAAAAAAGCGGATCAATAGTTAAATGATTCTCAACAGAACTATCAGAAGAGATTTTAAAATAGTCTCCTCCCAAAACTTTGATAAATGACTTGGATCTTTGGTTGTGATCAAAGTAGAAAATTTTACCGCCAAATTTACGAGATTGCGTCACCAAAAAATTAGTCAAAACTGTTTTGCCAGCATTTTTCGGCCCAATAATCAAAGTGTGCCCTAGATCTTCTTCATGAAAATTAAAGAAATATGGCGTATCTAAAACTGTCCTCAAAACAGTAACTGCTGATCCCCAGTGGTTACCTTCTAGGGTTCCAGATGGAAAATTATGCAATGCTGCGAAACCACCAACCAAGTAAGAATTTATTATTTTTTGACGACGCAAATAGCGAAAATTTCCGGGTAATTGTGACCAAAAACAATGCTCCGCAAAAACATCTTCGCGAATAACCACCAAGCCTAAAGATGAAAATTTTTCCATAGCAAACTTCACATCTTTTTCCAGTTCTTCTTTGCTTTTGCTAATAATCATTATGGTAGTTTGCAACTTACCAAAACTAGTCAAAGAATTTGCATCTTCTTCAACAAAGTTAGCGACTCCACTTAAATAACGACATTCTTCATCACCGCTAACTTTCAACAAATAGTCTTGATATTCGTAGTGCTCTAACTCTTTTTTATCGTAATTAAAATCAAAAGACTGGCTTATAACAAATTCGAAAGGCAATTGCATGATACGGTCAAGAGCTTCCACGGAAGATTCTTGGTATTCTTTAAGCGATAACATCGAAGCAAAGTTTTTATTATCATAACCAAAAACTTCTAAGTTACGATCGCCAAAAGCAAACTTATGACTTGCCAAGTCTGACGCAATGTCATTGACCCACAAAGGGTAACGCTCTTCGTAAAGATTGATAATTTTGCCAAAAAAACGCATTGGTTCGGAATATAAAACTTCTTCATGCTCAGCAATTCCGAGTAACTTTGCGCCATATTCTTCGATATCTACTAATATACTAGTAACAACGTTTGAGAGCTTCTCATGGGCTTTCTTCAAAAAATTTTTATGCAATGATTTCGTTGAAGAAAATGAAAATGAACGCATAAGACCAGCAAAATTGCCAATCGACGTGTCTAAACCTTCCGTAATTATGGTGATATAAAGCTCATTTACATAACGGGTAGACCACTCATTTTCCTTATCCCAAGACTCATTAACGGTTTTAGAAAACATATCTGGGAATTCTCCTTTAGGCACAACATTCTTTTTTCTACGAAACGTGTGAAACCAAAAAGCAAAACCATTATCTTTGACATGAGCAACTATTGAATCACGCAAAGTGTCACGCAGTGAAAGAATATCAACTGCCACTGAATCAGTTCCAAAACCAGTAATTCGAATGGTTTGCAACAGTTCGCCATTTTTAGTGAGGATAGTGTGAGGATCGTAATGACATACGTATGGAATCAAATCCTCGTCTGGCTTTTTGGCGGTTAACTTTTGTTGTTGCGTATTTTTACCTTTCGGAGCTGGTTTTAAAGCCATTATCTTTTACTGATTTCGGTATAATCTCTTTTTACTTGTCCGGTATAGAGCTGACGCGGTCTGCCGATTTTGAAAGCCGGATCTTCGATCATTTCTTTCCATTGAGAAATCCAACCAGCTGAACGCGCAATCGCAAAAATTACGGTAAACAAGTTTGATGGAATGCCAAGTGCTTTGTAAATAATTCCTGAGTAGAAATCGACATTTGGGAACAATTTACGCGATACGAAATATTCGTCGTTAAGCGCAATTTTCTCAAGTTCCACTGCGATTGCCAAAAGCGGATCATCCTTAATTCCCAACTCACCCAAAACTTCATCACAAGATTTCTTCAAAACTGCCGCGCGCGGATCGTAATTTTTATAAACACGATGACCAAAACCCATCAAACGGAAAGGATCATTTTTATCTTTAGCACGTTTGATAAATTCAGGAATACGATCTTTCGTGCCAATTTCTTGCAACATTTCCAAAACTTCTTCGTTAGCGCCGCCATGAGCTGGGCCCCAAAGTGAAGAAATACCAGCACCGATACACGCAAATGGATTAGCTCCAGAAGAACCAGCCAAACGCACAGTTGAAGTTGAAGCATTTTGTTCGTGATCAGCATGTAAAATGAAAATCATTTCCATCGCTTTAGCAATTGTCGGACTGACTTTGTGTTGATTGTTTGGACGATCAAACAACATATGTAGGAAATTTTCGGCAAATCCATATTCTTTATTTGGATACATCAAAGGCTCGCCGATTGAATATTTATAAGCCATTGCAGCCAATGTCGGCATTTTTGAAATAATTTTATAAATCACATCCATTCTGCCTTCTGGAGTGTGAATATCCATAGTTTCGTGATAAAATGCTGAAAGCGATGCAACCGATCCAACCATGATTGCCATTGGATGCGCGCGTCTTGGGAAACCACGCAATAAAATGCCGATTTGTTCATGAACCAACATATTTCTGATGATGCCGCTGCGGAAATCTTTATATTGCGTAGCATCTGGTAACTCGCCATTCACCAAAGCGTAGGCCACTTCCAAATACTCACTTTTTTTTGCTAATTCTTCGATTGAATAACCGCGATGTCTTAAAATTCCTTGATCGCCATCAATAAAAGTAATTTTTGATTCGCAAGAAGCTGTCGACAAAAATCCGGGATCGTAAGTGAACATGCCGCTTTCTTTGTAAAGCGATGAAATATCAATTACATCCTGACCGATTGAAGCTTGGCGGATTGGAAGAATAATTTCTTTGCCATTTGGCAAGGTAAGTTTGGCAGATTCTGACATATAATTTTGTGAATTTTTGTTTTTGGATTTTAGAATCGCGGTGACAGAATTTCTAAACTTAAAATCTAAATCTAAAATCAAAAATTTAACCTAAATCTGTGTTAAAAATTTTTGAATCAGATCACCGATTTATTCTCTAACTTAATTTCAAAAATAATTTTGATGAATTCTTTGGGTTTTGACAAACCAGAAAAAGACACTCGAGTTGTGGTTGCAATGTCCGGTGGTGTTGATTCTTCAGTTGTTGCCTGTTTGTTGAAAGAACAAGGCTACGACGTGATCGGCATCACGCTGCAACTTTACGACATGGGCGAAACTTTGAAAAAGAAAAACGCCTGCTGCGCCGGAACCGACATTTACGATGCTAAACGTGTTGCCGAAAAACACGGCTTTCCGCATTATATTTTGAATTACCAAAATCTATTCCGCGAATCGGTAATCGACGACTTTGCGGATTCTTATTTACAAGGTGAAACGCCAATTCCTTGTGTGAAATGCAACCAATCAGTGAAGTTCCGTGATTTGTTAAAAGTAGCGCGCGACCTCAACGCTGACTGCATGGCAACTGGTCATTATGTGCAACGTAAAATCGGTAAAAATGGCGCTGCTGAACTGCACAAAGCGGTCGATGACAATAAAGATCAAAGTTATTTTTTGTTCGCTACCACCAAAGAACAGCTGGAATTTCTGCGTTTTCCTTTGGGAGGAAACACCAAAGAACAAACTCGCCAAGAAGCTGAGCGCCTGGGTTTGGAAGTTGCTAACAAACCTGATTCACAAGATATTTGTTTTGTGCCCAACGGTGATTATGCTGAAGTTATTCGTCGTCATCGTCCTTCAGCTTTTCGTGAAGGTGATTTTATCCACATTGAAACTGGCAAAAATTTAGGCAAACATTCTGGCATTATTAATTTTACTTTGGGCCAGCGTCGCGGCCTTGGAATTTCTTACCCAAATCCACTTTACGTTATCAAAATTGATCCAAAAAGTAATACTGTTTTTGTTGGTGAAGAAAAATTTTTGCAAAACAAAAAACTCAAAATGCGCGAGATTAATTGGTTAGCTGACGATATCAACTTGAGCGAAGAAATTCCTAGCTTTGCACGTCTTCGATCTAATCATGAAGAAGAACCTGCGGTTGTAAAATTTTTACCAAATAACGAAGCATTGGTTGAAATGAAATCTATGACCCGCGCTATAACTCCTGGTCAAGCTTGTGTGATTTATCAAGATACTCGCGTTTTAGGCGGTGGCTGGATTACCAAAGAAATTGAATAAATAATTTACGATTTAAGTTTTAGGATTTATCATCCAATTTCTTTCGAAATTAACCTTTACTAACTTTAAATTTTTAAGAAATGTCACAACAAAATTTTGACGTCGTTGTTATCGGCGGTGGCCCTGGTGGATATGTTGCAGCAATTCGTGCCGCACAACTTGGATTGAAAACTGCGTGTGTTGAAAAACGCAAAACTTTGGGCGGAACTTGTTTAAATGTTGGCTGTATTCCTTCAAAAGCTTTGCTTGAAATTTCACACAAATTTCATGATGCAAATCATCAATTCGAAAAACTTGGTATCGCAGTTTCTAAACCAAAAATTGATGTTAAAAAATTAATCGAAAACAAAAACGAAATCGTCAAAGGTTTGACCGGCGGAATTGCTGGTTTGTTCAAGAAAAACAAAGTTACTTCAATTGAAGGTTTGGGCAGCTTCGTTGATAAAAACACTATTGAAGTCACTAAAGAAGACGGCTCAAAAGAAAAAATTTCTTCAAAATATTTCATCATCGCAACTGGTTCAGAAGTTACAAATTTACCGGGTGTTGAGTTGGATGAAAAAGTTATCATCTCTTCAACTGGCGCTTTAGATTTAGAAAAAGTTCCCGGCAAAATGATCGTAATTGGCGCTGGTGTTATTGGCCTTGAAATGGCTTCAGTTTGGAGCAGATTTGGTGCTGAAATCGAGGTTATTGAATTCCTTGATAAAATCACTCCAGCAATGGATGCGGAAGTTTCTCGTAATTTCCAAAGAATCTTGGAAAAAGATGGTTTCAAATTCCGTCTTTCAACCAAAGTTGTATCTGTGAAAAAAGATAAAAAAGGCGCAACTGTTGAAGTTGAATCTGTAAAAGATGGTTCAAAAGAAACTTTAACTGCTGACGTAGTTTTAGTTGCGATTGGTCGTCGTCCAAACACTGAAAAATTGGGCTTGGAAAATGTTGGCATCAAAACTAACCAACGTGGTTTCATCGAAAATCATCATTTGAAAACTTCCGTTGATAACATCTACGTAATCGGTGACGTAACAACTGGCCCAATGTTGGCGCATAAAGCCGAAGATGAAGGCGTTGCTGCTGCTGAAATGATTGCTGGTCAAGCTGGCCACGTAAATTATGACGTTATTCCAAACGTAATTTACACTTACCCAGAAATCGCTTCTGTCGGCAAAACTGAAGAAGAATTGAAAGCTGCTGGCGTTGAATACAAAGTTGGTAAATTCTCAATGATGGCTAACTCGCGCGCCCGCGCAACTTTTGACGAACAAGGTTTTGTAAAAATCTTGGCTTGCGCAAAAACTGATCGCGTTCTTGGTGCTCACATCATCGCTCGTGAAGCTGGAAACACTATTCACGAAGTTGCAGTTGTGATGGAATTTGGCGGATCTTCTGAAGATTTAGCCAGAACTTGTCACGCTCACCCAACCTATAACGAAGCTGTTAAAGAAGCTGCAATGGCAGTTGAAAAAAGACAGATTCATTCCTAGTTTTTTCAATCCTTGGACGCTAAAATGTCCAAGGATTTTTAACAATATTGGAAGGGATAGTATTGTAAGGCAGCGGACCCAAAAAACAGGGCCTTTTTTTAACGCAAATGTCTGGCTCGCTATTGAATACTATCCCGAAACTATCCCTTCCAATATTGTTTATTCAGTCACTCTGCGCAACAAAAGCGCACTTAATCTTGTGGTCACTTCGTAGTTAGAAGTTTGCGACCAGATGGCCCAATCATCAGCGGTAATTTGCTCTACGTCATAACCAATAAGCGTTGCCACATCGCCTTCTTTCACATCTTCAACGTCAGTAACATCAATCATGATTATGTTCATTGTTACGCGACCAATTTGGGCGCATTTTTTACCGTTAACCAAAACTTGAGATTTATTAGAAGAAAGACGCGAAATGCCATCAAAATAGCCGATTGGCAACACCGCAATTTTAGAATCACGTTTCAAAATGTGAGTACATCCATAAGAAATGGCGCTGCCTTTCTTTAATTCTTTCACTTCAGAAACCACAGCTTTCCAAGATAAAACCGGCTGTAAATTTTCATTTGTTCTATTTTCAAAAGGCGACATGCCATAAAGCGCTAAACCAACTCTTACCGCATCTAGATCAGTCGCAATTTTGCGCAAAGTTGCCGAGCTAGCAGAGGCATGAATTTGCGGCTTTAAGCCAATATCTGCCAAAGATTTTTTCCACACTTCCAAAACGTCCATCTGACTTTGCGTATAATTGTCAAAGTCTTGATCATCCGCCGCTGCAAAATGCGTAAATAAACCAATAACTTCAATATTTTGACGTAATTTTTTATCGGCCAAAAACTCAATGATTTTTTCTAAATCCTCCGCAACAAAACCATCTCGACCTAAACCCGTATCAACACAAAGATGTATTCTTAACTTTTGAGAAAATTTCTTTTTTTGCGCCGCTTGCAACAAATCAAAAGTTGCAACAGTTATTTCAATATCATGTTTTATTGCCTCCTTAATTTGATGCGGAAATACACGTCCTAAGCAGATTAGCGATGTATTTATTTTTTGTTCCCGCAATGAAATTAAATCGTCAAAATGATAAGAAATTAAACCATCAACTTTGTTTTTTATTATTGACGAAACTTCCAAAATACCGTGTCCATAAGCATTGGCTTTAACCATCGCCCATAATTTTGTTTTGGCTGGTAAGTTTTTTCGCAATGCGGAAATGTTATTTAGAAGTGCAGATTTGCTGATTTCAATCCAAGAAAGATTCATTTTATCTCGTTAAAAAAACAATTTTTCGCACCAGTGTGACAAGCAACTCCCGTTTGTTTTACTTGCAGCAAGATGCAGTCGAAGTCGCAATCGGCAGTGATTGAAACCACTTCTTGCAAATGTCCTGAAGTATCACCTTTTTTCCACAATTGATTTCTAGAACGCGAAAAATAAGTAGCATAACCACTTGATATTGTAAGGCTCAAGCTTTCTGCATTCATCCATGCCATCATCAAAACTTCTTGAGTTTCAACATCTTGGGCGATTGCTGGAATTAATCCGTCAGCATTAAATTTTAGTTTTTTCAAAATTTCAGACATGGCTAAAGAGAGGTTGATAATTCTATGTCGGCGACCTAAATTGCACTTCATATTTTCTAATACAAAAATCAATTTCAATGATTACCTGCACACGAAGAATTGAATTCGACGCCGCTCACAGAATTATTAATCACGAAAGCAAATGCAAAATGTTGCATGGCCATCGTTACGCTTTGGAAGCAACTTTTGTTGCTAAAGAACTTGACGCACTTGGTCGCGTAATTGACTTCGGCGTAATCCGCGAAGTCCTTGGTTCTTGGATCGACAACAATCTTGACCACAACACAATTCTTTCAATTAAAGATCGAGATTTAGGCGATAAAATTGCTGCCACAACTGGTCAAAAAATTTACTACATTGCAGAAAACCCTACAGCCGAAAACATCGCGCACCATATTTTTGCCGAAATTTGCCCACAACTTTTCGCTGATAAAGAAGTAAAATGCGTCGCTATTAAACTTTACGAAACTCCTAATTGTTACACTAATGTCGCATAAATTTTCGATAAATTATCGCGTTTACTACGAAGATACTGACGCGGGAGGAATCGTTTATCACGCTAATTATCTGCGTTTTTGTGAAAGAGCGCGCACGGAATATTTACGTGATTTAGAGATTTCACAATCTGACTTAGTGCGTGATGAAAAACTAATTTTTGTTGTGCGTCGTTGCGAAATTGATTATCTTTTTCCAGCCAAGCTTGACGACTTAATCACCGTAACTGCAGAAGTTACTAAAACGGCCGGCACTTCTTTAATTATGCATCAAGAAGTACGCAAAGATGAAAAAATTCTAGCGGCGATGGATGTAGTGATTGTGTGTATTGATTCTGAATCTTATCGTCCCAAAAAAATTCCTCAAAAACTAAAAGAACTGTTCGATGCTCGATAATTTTTCCAATAAAATTACTAAAATTTTTAACACAATTTCTGGCAAAAAATTCATCTCAGAAGATGACTTAGCCACAGCGATGCGCGAAATTCGCATCGCACTTTTGGAAGCTGATGTCAGCTTGCCAATCGCCAAAGATTTTATTGAAAAAGTTAAAGAACAAGCTCTCGGCCAACAAGTAATTAAAAGCGTTTCTGCTGGCCAAATGATCATTAAAATTGTTCATGATGAGTTGGTGAAGTTGCTTGGTTCTGAACGTTCCGAGTTGAATTTAAACGTTAATCCACCAGCAATTTTGATGATGGTTGGTTTACAAGGTGCTGGTAAAACTACAACAACCGCCAAATTAGCCGCGCGTTTGAAAAATAAAGCGCATAAAAAAGTTTTGGTTGCTTCGCTCGATACTTATCGTCCAGCAGCGCAAACTCAGTTAGAAATTTTAGCCCAAAAAATTGCGGTTGATTCTTTGCCAATAATTGCCGGTGAAAATCCGGTCGAAATCACTAAACGTGCTTTGCATAAAGCTAAAGAATTTGGCTATGAAGTTTTAATTCTCGATACCGCCGGCCGTACTCACATCAACGATGAATTGATGGCTGAGCTCGATGATGTCAAAAAAATCGCCAATCCTTCTGAAATAGTTTTGGTTGTTGATGCGATGATCGGCCAAGATGCTATCAATGTTGCCAAAACTTTTAACGAAAGATTGCAAATTACCGGCACAATTTTGACTCGTCTTGACGGCGATGCTCGTGGTGGTGCGGCTTTGACGATGAAAGCAGCGACTAATTGTCCGATTAAATTTATCGGCGTTGGCGAAAAAATTGACGAGTTAGAAGAGTTCAATCCTGATCGTATCGCTTCAAGAATTGTCGGCATGGGCGACGTGGTTTCGTTGGTCGAAAAAGCGCAAGAAATGTTCGACGCTGATGAAATGGAAAAGTCAGCCAAAAAAATGCAAAAAGGCCAATTTGATCTCGACGATTTATTGTCGCAAATCCGCAATATGCGCAAAATGGGCGGCATTGGCAGCATGATGAAATTTTTACCGGGAATGTCTCAACTCAAAGAACACGTAAGTAAACTTGGTGATGCTGAAAAAGAAATGCTGCGTCAAGAAGCTTTGATTTTGTCGATGACTAAAAAAGAAAGACGCAATCCTGATATTTTAAATTCATCGCGCAAACACCGCATTGCCAATGGTGCAGGCAGCAACATTCAAGAAGTAAATCGTTTGCTCAAAAAATATAAGCAAATGCAAAAAATGATGAAAAAATTCGGCAAAATCTCGCCTTCTCAAATCAAAGAAATGATCAAGGAACATGAAGGAGCTGGCGGATTTGGTGGCTTTGGCGGAATGTTGAAATAATTTTTATGCCTTCTCTAAGACAAACCAAAACATTACCATTTTCAGCACAACATTTGCACGATTTGGTCATGGATATCGAAAAATATCCGCAATTTTTGCCGTGGTGCAAACAAGCAAAAATCGTACGTCAAATTTCTGAAAATAATTTAGAAGCCGATTTACTGGTTAGTTTTAAAAATTTTTTCGAAAAATATCGTTCTGACGTAAAACACGGAAAAACCACCGACGGCTCATATTTTGTTGATGTTGTCGCGATCCAAGGACCGTTTAAGAAATTGATCAATCAATGGAAATTTCGCGATTTGGAAGATGGTAACTGTGAAATAGAATTCTTTATCGATTTCGAATTTAACTCATTTCTACTTTCAAAAATGTTGGGCGGAATTTTTGAACGTGCTACCGAAAAAATGATGCAAGCTTTTGAAGATAGAGCGCGAGAACTCGCAGTAAGAAATAATTAACTCTGTGCTATAAAATTAACCGACTAAATCTGGAGTTCTCTTAGATTTAAAAAAGCTGCTGCGTGATAAATTGAGGATAAATTTCATACTGACCAAAATCATAATGCATCCAATGATTTTGCTGACTGAGGCGGCTTCTTCTAAAAATAAAATGCCAAAAATTGTACCAAAAACGGGAATTAACAAAACCACACTCACAGCGATTCTTGGCCCTTCTTCGGCGGTTAATTTGAAATAAAAAATGTAGGAAATTCCGGTACAAAAAATTCCAAGTCCAGCAAGTGATGCAAAAACTTTAGGATTGGCTAAAGGACTAAAATCCGTAAAGAAAATGCTGGGAAATGTAATTAGTGCGGCGCACACCACACTACCAGTTGCCATTTGCATCGGCTCAATATCTTTACAACGCAAATTAACATAATGCGATGCCGCAGCGTAAGAAGCAGTTGCTGCTAATATCGCAATGATGGCTGCAACTTGCACCAAGGCTAAATCCAAATTCGAAATATTGCCGTAAGACGTAACGATGATCCCAACAACACCACAAAGAACACCAATCATCGAATTTTTATCAACATGATGGCGCAAAACTAAACCAGCAATTAACACTTCAAACATTGGCACTGCACCATCCAAAATGGCGGCTACTCCGCTATCCAAATATTTGGCGGACAAGGCAAATAACGAAAAAGGCAAAGCCGAATTAAAAAATCCGACAACAAAATATCGCTTAAAATTTTTTGCCAAAAACACTTTTTGTTTACGCAAAAAAGCAACCGCGTAAAGCATTGAACCACCAATTGCTAAACGTCCGAACGACACAAAAAATGGCTGTAAATTCTCAGCTGAAACTTTGGTAAATGCGGCAAAAGTTGACCACATTATTCCAAGCAGAATTAATACGAAAAGATTGCTACTTTTTTTCATGATAAAATTATTTTAAACAATCCTCGATTGTAGACAGCAGCTTAGTGCGTGATGAAGATTTATCGAGGTGAAGATTCATTCCGCTTGCTAAAGCTCGTTTTATTGTTTCTGCATCAGAAGACGACATTAGGGCGATTATAGGAATATTTTTGTAATTTTGGAAATTCTTAAAAACTAAACCTTCACGAATTTTGCGCGTAGCATCGTATCCGTTCATAATCGGCATTTCTCCATCCATTAGAATTAAATCTACAGTGTTATCATCAAGCATTTTTATAGCATCAGAGCCATTCTCGGCTGACAATACTTTATAACCAACGCTTTGTAGTATTTTTGCCGTAATTTTGATATTTGTAGGATTGTCTTCGACTAACAAAATGGTTTTATAGCCTTGAATTTGCGTCTCTACTTCAAGATTTTCAACTGCAACTTTTTGCTCTAAATCTTCAACTTTAAAGCACATTTTAATTGTTGTGCCCTGACCTTTTTGCGAAGTAATCTCTATCGTGCCATTATGCAACTTGATCAAATTCAGAACTATTTGCATTCCCAAACCATGAGAATCAATTTCAGCGACATCTGATTTATCAATATTTCTCCCTTTTCCTAACAATAACATTTCGATCTCGTCTTTCTCCATTCCGATCCCTTGGTCAATAACTTTTACACACAAATTTTTATCATCTTTGGAATAATTAACCGTAATATTAACCTCTCCCCCTTCCTTACTGTACTTGATGGCATTAGTGATTATATTAAACAGAATCTGCTTCATGCGCCTTACATCACATTTTATTTTTGGCAGTTCCTGAGAAATTTTACTGTAAACCATTACCTTATGTCGGGTCGCTAAACTTTTATTCAGCAAAACTATGCGTTCTATCAAAACTCCTAGATCACAAAGCTGCATTTTGTCTAAAACAAATTCTCCAACTTCGATTTGGTTAGTATCTAGTAAATCTTCAACAAAGTGCATTAATTCTTTCGATTGATCGGCAATGATTTCGATCATTTGCAACTCTTCATTAGCAAGAATTCGTTCTTTATCTTTGCTTTGCAAAATGATGCGACTCAATCCCAAAATTCCGAAAATATAATTTTTAATATCGTGAGATGATTTCGCTAAAAATTCTGCTTTAGCATCGTTGGCTTTTGAAAGTTGGCGATTTGTCAACTCAAGCTGTTGCATCAAATTTTTTTCTCTTTTGGCTGAATTACGTACGGAACTTAAAATTGCGAAGAGATCGAGTAACTCTGCTGATTTTGGTTTTTTAGCAACAAACTCAAAATCTCCTTCGGCAATTTTCAAAGCAAATTTTGATAATTCCGAAACCGGTTCAACAATACGTCGGCGTATTTTCCGAAATAAAATTACACAAGAACATATCACCAAAAACACGAAAAATAGCTGCTTCAATAAAACTTTTAGCAATTGATCAAAAGACTTAGCCGGATCATAAAATGCTAAAATTGTTAAAGGAGATTCTTTTACGTTTTTCACCGCAAAAAATGCTTTACCTCCGAACAAAACATCCCACCACGAACTTGTGAAATTTTTGTTAGGATCGTTCGAAAACTCAGTTAAATATTGTTTGGCTAAATCTTGTTCTTTGGCGCTGATATTTGCTGACTCGATAGCAATTTTATTGTTGTTGATTATAACAAAGTCAAAATCTTCATCTCCAATCAATCGCAATATTTTTTGCAAAACTATCTCCATATCGAGACCAAAAACCAAAGTTCCTAAATATTGCTGCTGCTGGGAAAAAACTCCGACACCAATCGGAATAATCAAACGATTTGACAAAACTCCTAAAACAGCTTCCCCAAACACTAATTGGTCTGAATTTTCAGTCGTCTTTTTAAGGTAATCACGACCCGAAACATCTATGGGATTTTTTATCAAACCATGAACTCCGTCAGATATCATTTTATTCTT
The DNA here is from genome assembly GCA_021151765.1 of Alphaproteobacteria bacterium. GTDB lineage: Bacteria > Pseudomonadota > Alphaproteobacteria > Rickettsiales > UBA1997 > UBA2645. The sequence continues at coordinate 22,694 of JAGKWR010000010.1, read as the reverse complement.
TTTATCAACCCAAGAAAACGAGTTCCAATTTATAAAAACGTCCAATTGATCTTTAGTTCTGAAAGTAAAAGAAGATAAAATTTTTGTAATACCGATTACATCTTTATCAGTATCAACAGTTTTGATTTGCTGGCTTACGTAGAACAGCTGATATTTTAAATAGCGAACATCCGAAGAAATAAGTTTCTCAACTTGGTTGGCAGCAATAGAGGTTTTTTCCGTGATTTTGCTTTGCTCATAATCAAGAGAAAACTTAATCAAAAGCAGGCCAATAATGATAATTTCTACAATCGAAATACGACAGATTAGAATAAAATCTTTACTCAAAGAAGGTAAGAATCGACGCAGAAATAACTTTTTCACACTATGACTCCTCCTTTGTGAGACTGGATTTAGATAAATAAATTCATTACTACTTTTTACCCAGAAAGATTAGATCTTCATTGGCAAAATCACCATATTTTGACCACGGACATGCAACCTACGCTGCATGATGTAAGGAACGTGGTTATACAAAATTTGCGTAAAAATATTTTCATTGTCGAAAATAAATTTAGTACCGAAGAAAACTACATTCGGATAATCTTTGCTTACGCGATCTGTCAATTGCGTTAACTTTTCCACAATATCAGTTCCGTACCCAACGTAAGCTTTGGCAAAACGACCATTAGCGTTGCAGTAGTTACGATATTTACGCAAAGAAGTTTTGGTTTTACGGCGCATATCACGCCATCTTTTTTCTTCACGGAATGTGTTCGAATCAAGTTCACCGACTGTCACAAAAATAAAATTTTGGAAAATTCCTGGAAAAGTTTTTTTAATTTGTAACAAACAGTTCATTCCACTTCCGAAAGTTTGGTCAACAATAATCGCTGCTGTTGGCGCTGATTTATCAATTGCAATTTCTTCCAAGGTTGGAGCAATATTTTCATAATCAAAGAACTGCATTTCCGTTAATGCCAAACGCATTTTGAAGTTATTATACATACGTTTAATTCCCCAACCGGCAGCTACAAAAATTGAAGTAATAATCAAAGTTACCCAACCACCTTCGTAGAATTTCTCAAAGATTGTAACCATCAAAATAGCAAAACATAAAACGAAACCTACGGAAGCAACAATCAACTTTTTGCGCCAGTGCAATTTACGACGACGATTACGGAACCAATAAATCATCAGACCCAATAATGACATTGAGAAAGTTATGAAAACATTAATCGAATAAAGCACGACCAAAACGTGCACTGAACCTTTAGTAATGATCAAAGTTATAACTGCAGCAATCGCCATAAACAAAATACCATTTTTTACCACCAATCTGCTTGAAAGAGAGCTAAAAGATTTAGGCATCCATTCATCACTCGCCATATTAGCTACAACACTTGGGCCGGCTAAAAATCCAGAATTTGCCGCAACAATCAACAATCCAGCTTCCAAAGCTAATACTATAGGAACAACAGCAGCACCAACTTCAAAATTACCGATACGCCAATTTTCAGTAATGGTATAGAAAACTGAAGCATTCAAAGTTTGACCTTCAATTTTTACAACATCCCACAATAAATAAATCATGATGATACCAGCTGCCATAAAAGCTAAAGAAACTGCAACAATGAACATCGTCATTTTAGCAGTTTTAACTCGCGGCTCCGCTAGAGAATGAACGTTATTTGAAACTGCTTCCAATCCGGTATATGTACCACCACCCATAGAGAAGGCTTTTAAAAATAAAGAAATCACAAACACCAAACCCGCAGAACTGCTAAGTTCAGAAGTCTCTTTTACCGCTTTGGGAATAAGATCAGAAACACCAGAGTGATGAGCGATTATACCATAAAGTATCAGAAAGAAGTGCGTAATAATAAAACCCAAAAAGATCGGCATCAAAAATTTGATAGACTCTTTCATACCACGCAAATTCAGTATGGCCAGGACACCTACAAAGAAAATCGCAATCCATAATTTTGCTACTTGCCACTCAATAGGCAGAAAACTGAAAATAGCATCGATTCCACTAGCAACCGAAATTGCAATAGTTAGGACATAATCGATCAATAAGGCCGAACCGGAAATCAAGCCAGCATTCTTACCAAGTAATCTTGTGGCTACACGATATCCACCGCCACCTTTTGGAAATAACTCAATTACTTGAGTATAAGCGTAAGAAATAATGAAAACGGTAAATGCTGTAGCAATCGCTAAATAAATTGCCAAATCTTGATGAATACCTAATGCCAAGAAAGCTTCTTCTGGACCATAACAAGAAGAAGAAATTCCATCCGCTCCAAGACCAATCCAAGCTAGAAAAGCGACTAAAGAAATGTGTTGTCTAGTTTCTTTATCAAAAGGATCTCTGGCTTTACCGATTAAAAAATTTGCAATTCTACGCAACATTATTTTTGACTTTATTCATAAATTGCTCAATCAGTTCGATTGATTTTTGACCACGAGTTTTTTCAATTCCGGACGAGACATCAATTGCTCGCGCACCAGCAATTTTAGCGGCCACCAAAGCATTACTACTATCCAAACCACCAGATAAAAACCACTCTCTTCTACTTCTAAAACCAAACAAAATTTTCCAATCAAAAGACTGTCCAGAACCACCCATCGGTTCTTTTGCATTTCTTGGTTTGCTATCGAATAAAAACATATCCGAAACTGATTCGAAAGCTCTAACCTCACGCAAATCGTTGCGATTAGCTATTTTGAAAGCTTTGATAATTTTTACGCGCGGAAAAATTTCACGAATCTTTTCCAAAAATCTCGGTGTTTCTGAACCATGAAATTGGAAATATTGCGGATTTAAGTTTTTGTGAACCTTTTTGATTATCTCAAGATCAGTGTTAGCAAAGACAGCAACTTTATTAATGGTAGGAGGGACTAATTTAGAGAGTTCTGCAACTTGTTCTGGATCAATATAGCGTGGAGAGTTGGCGGCAAAAACAAAACCAATAAAATCAGCTTTATTTACGATTGCCGCTTTCAATGTAGCGGCTTCTGTGAAACCACACAACTTAACTTTCATAAAAATTATTAAAATTTAAATCCTGGAGGAAGTGGAATGCCGCTTGTTGCTGACTTGATTGAGCTTGATGAACCTTCGTCAGCTTTGTTTTTAGCATCATTAAACGCCGCAACCAGTAAATCTTCTAAAATTTCTTTTTCATCTTTACTAATCAAAGCTGGATCGATCGTTACTTTTTTCGCAACACCTACCCCTGTAATTACTACTTTCACCATGCCACCACCAGCTGAACCTTCGAATTCAGCATTAGCCATTTCATCTTGAATTTTTTGCATTTTCTTTTGCATTTCTTGTGCTTGACGCATCAAGGATTTCATATCCATAACTTTAGAAATATTATTTATTATTATTAAAAAATTGCGTGATTCCGCTTATTTTGTAACGCGTAATCTGAACAATTCTTTTTAGGTATCCAGCTTTTTCAACGCTTTCTTCAGCGTAAATTGGATACTCAAAATTTTTGTAACCCTGAACTTCTATTTTCATAGTTCCAATATTATCACCCTTTGCTATTGGAGCATATAGCGGTTCTTTGTATTGTAATTTTACTTTGACGTCTTGATCATTTTTGCCATGCGGCACGTTAATTGCGATATCACGGTTAACCACTGCATTTATTTTAGATTTCGCTCCAAGCCAAGTTTTCACTTTAGCAACTGGTTGATTTTTTGAGAATAAGCTCAATTTGTTAAAATTATCAAAACCATAATCCATCAAATCAAAAATTAGCGCTGCACGTTTTTTAGGAGTTGGAACTTTATTCACCACTGCAATAAGCATTCTATCATCACGCTTGGCAGCAGCAACAACGCCATAACCACCAGCATCTGTATGACCAGTTTTTCCACCCAATACACCTTCATAATTTCCTTTGATCAAAGGGTTACGGTTGCGCTGAGTGATATGACGATAGGTAAATTCTTGTATGCCAAGATAGTGCGAATATTGCGGGAAATCTTGATAAATTCTCGAGGTCAAAGTCGCCAAATCACGCACGCTCATATAATGATCTTCTTCAAATAAACCGTGTGGATTCTTAAAATGGCTATTTGTTAGACCAAGCTCTTGAGCTTTCTGGTTCATCAAATCAACAAATTTGTCAATGCCACCAGCTGTGCTTTCCGCCAAAGCAATCGCAGCATCATTTCCTGAAACCGCCAATAATCCACTGACCAATTCATCAATAGTAACAATATCGCCATAATTTAAAAACATACTTGAGCCATATTTTTTCCAAGCATCTTTACCAACCACACACTGGTTATCCAAACGAATGCGACCTTTTTTTACCTGATCAAAAACCACGTAAGCCGTCATAACTTTGGTCATTGAGGATGGCGGAATTCTTGAATCTGGGTTTTTCGCTAACAAAACTTCTTTCGTGTCGGCATCAAGCAAAAAATAGAATTGTGCTTCTTGTAAATTTTGAGCAATTTTTGCCGCACGATTTTCTGAAGAGTCGGATTTTTCTATTTTTGACTCTTTAGCATTCTCCTCATTGGCTTTATCTTCATCATTTAGAATGAATTGCGACTTTTTTGATGTCGTTTTTTCATTCTTCTTTTTTGTCTTTAGATTTTTTTCCTTGGCTTCTTTGGCTTTTTTTTGCGTATTCTTTTTATCTTTCTTATCCAAATTTTTAGCTGATTTTTTCTTCGATAAATTTTTGCTAGTTTTGTTTTTGGAATCATTGCTTTTGCTATATGCAACACTAATCGACAATGAATAGCTCAAACAGAAAATTAAAAAATACTTTAAATACTTCATAAGAATTACAATTTTTAGAGCAGCGATAATTAAGGTTTAGTTTGGCTAGAATTATTCTTAAAAAGGTTATCCATAAAACCTTTATTTTTATTCGAATCGATTTTTGTACTATCAAATTTTTTCTGAGACTTATTTTTATCATCAGATTTTTTACTTTTTTCTTCCTCTTCAACTATCGCATTGCTACCAAAAATTTTAATCATTCGAGCGCGACGTTTTAGTGATTTTTGCTCTGAAATTAAAACATTACTATTTTCAATATCTTCCTTCGTGCGCTCCTGATTAATTTGATCAATATTACGCTGTAACAGCTTACGACTCACCAACAAATATTCTTTATTTTGCATACCGACTTTTACTCCATAAGCATCTTGAGGAGGAATTTCAATTACGTCAAACTCTGCACCAATTTTTCTAAACGGAGTGTTGATAGTTTGAGCGTAATTAACATCAAACATTTCTCTTGGCCCGCTAAAACCAGAGTTATTCGGCGCCTGATTATAAAATTGCTGAGTAGAATATTGTTCAGAGATAGTGACATTTTGGTTAGTATAGCGCGAATCATTATTTTCCAGCTCGGCCGTAAAATCACGTTTGTTTGTAATATCGATGACTGTTTTGTCTTGGCGCAAAGAGTTAATCATTTTCACATTATCACCATATTTGCTTTCGAACACCTCATTGCTCTTAAAAACACTCTTACTGCATGAAAACAAAATGCACAAAGTGAAACAAACAAAAATCTTGGGGAAATTTCTGAACAACAAGTTTCTCATCAAAAAACCTCAGCTAACTATCTCTTTACAATAATAGCATCATGACCGCTTGCCTTAACTTTGCGGACCACTTCTTTAGCTTTCAAATCAGTCTTAAATGGACCAAGTAAAACACGATAAATCGTTTTATCACCAACTTCAGCCTCTTCTATCTCTGCCTTGAAGAATTTTTTAACTACTTTCAAATCTTGTTCCGCATTTGCTTCATTTGAAAAAGATCCTGTTTGAATAAAAACTTCTTTTTTGCCTTTTTTGACTTTTTTAGCTGGCTCTTCTGCATCTTCAACTTCAACAATTTTACCAGAATTTACAGGAGTTTTACCCTCTTTGAGACGCATCTTTTTCTTAGATTTACTATCCGCAGACTTCGCAGTACTTGAATCAGATAAATCATACTGAATTTCTTGCTCTTTTTCCGAAATTGAGCCGATCGAAGTTGCTTCATCAGATTTTTCGATAACTTTAAAATTATCTTGCTGCGCCTCAGTTTTAGAAACATTATAAGCTGGTTTTGCTTGCTCTGATTGCACAGTTTGTTGCAAAGCAGCATTATCAACCGGGCTGACTGGGGCCGGAATATTTTCCGAACTATTTGGAATTGTTTGAGTTACTTGTTGACCTTGAGATTGCAAAATTCTGGCGTTTAATTCTGGTACACGAGTCTCAACTTGGCGAGCCTCTCCATTAAGACCAACGATGCGGAAAGGTACAGTTTCGCTATTTTTTTTTGAACAAGAAGCGAGTGAAAAGATCAAAAAACAAAGTGACAACTTAAAAAAACCGCGAAGAACTTTTGCCACATAAACTGACAGATAAATTGACGAAAAATTTGCGGTCATTTTTGCTCCAAATTTGTTAAGAGAGTTGGGAAGTGCCACAGCGGAAAATTGGGCGGTGAAGCTAAAAAAAGTTAGTTTTCACAGAAAATAAAGACAATCACAATTCTTCATTCCTACCATTTTTTTGCACAGATTCTTCATCATCAAATAATATACGATTCGCAGCACCGTCCAAATCTTCATATTGTTTAGATTTCAAACTCCACATAAAAGCGGCCAATCCAAGCAAGGCTGTTGCAAGCGCAACGGGAATTAAGAAAATTAAGACTGACATTTTTTTGAGTTCATCCGCAAAGAATTAAATAACACCAACAAAGACGACGAAGACATCGCAATCGCTGCAATTAAAGGCACAACGTGACCAGCAACTGCAAAAGGCACAGCAATCAAATTATAAATCAAAGCAATCAACAAATTTTGTTTCATCAAAGAAAGAGCACGATTGGCCGAAAAAATTAAATCTAAAATTGGCGTCAATTTTTGGCCTTGAATTACAATGTCCGCAACATTTTGTGCAATGTCCGAAGCTTTAGCAAAAGATACGGAAACATCAGATGAAGCTAAAGCTGGAGCGTCATTTAAGCCATCTCCGATCATAACGAATTTTTTATTTTCAGCTTTTAACTGATCTAAAAATTGTAATTTTGTGATCGGAGTTTGTTCGAAATAGAATTCTTTAATTCCTAATTTTTGCGCAGTTTGAGTAACTGTTTTTTCGATATCGCCCGACAATAAAACAACTCTTTTATTGGACTTCTGCAAAGCTTCAATCACTGCTTTAGCGTCCGTTTTAATTTCATCGGCGAACAATAAAACCGCTTCCGCTTCACCATATTTTACAAAGCAACTGAGCAGATTTTCATCATTTGTAAAATCACTAGTAATTTGACAAAATTCTTTGCGACCTAAAAACACTTTTTGCTCAGCAATTTTTGCTTGCAAACCAAAGCCTTGTTTTTCTTCCACTGCCAAATCCAGCAACTCTTCGTGATAAGCTGTACTTATCGCCGCAGCAATTGGATGACGACTTTTACGCGCCAAACTTGCGGCAATTTGCAAGCAATTAAATTGACCTTTTAGCGCAATAATTTTGACCAAATTCGGCTCACCAACTGTTAAACTTCCTGTTTTATCAAATACAAAAACATCGGCACGATTTAGCTTTTCCAAGGCTTCACCCGATTTCACCAAAATGCCTTTTTTAATAAAATTAGAAATGGCGATAGTTTGCACAATCGGCACAGCCAACGCCAGAGCGCATGGACAAGTAATAATCAAAACTGCGGTGGCATTCATCAAAGCTATTTCCCAACCATTTTTAAACCACCAAACAAATGTCGCCAAAGCCAATAAATGAACTGCTGGCGTGTAAAATTTCGACAGATAATCAGCGATGCGAATATAGTGAATTTTTTGGTTTTCCGCTTCTTCACTCAAACGAATAATGTCGGCAAGCAAGCTGTTTTGCGGCGATTTGGTAATTTTAATTTTTAGCGGCTGACCAATATTAATCGTGCCCGCGAAAACTTCCTGACCTTGGGCAATTTTTTTCGGTAAAGATTCTCCCGTAATCAAAGCTGTGTCGACTTCACTTTCACCTTCAATTACTACGCCATCCGCAGCGATTTTCTCACCAGCAGCGACAACCAAAATCATGTCTTTTTGCAACTGTTTGCTTGGCAATATTTTTACTTTTCCTGCTTCCTCAACATGGCCGAAACTCGCCGATAACATAGTGAATTCTGTAGCAATAGCGAATGCTTTTTTACGCGCTTTGAGATCTAAGTAGCGACCAATTAACAAGAAAAAAACCAGCATTACTGCCGAGTCAAAATAAACGTGCGTAGCGTTTCTAAAAGTTTCGAGCAAACTGACCATACACGCCAAAAAAATAGCAATCGAAATTGCCAAATCCATGTTGGGATAGCCTTGTTTTATTGAGCTCCAAGCTGATTTAAAAAATGGTCGCGCTGAAAAAATTATAACTGGCAGTGCAATTAACGATGAAAAAAAATGCAGCAAAGTTCGAGTATTAATGCCCATTTCCGTAGCGCTTGAAAACCACAGCGACAGTGAAAATAACATAATATTGCCCGCGCCAAAACCAGCAACTGCCAAGGCACGCAGGATTGTGTCATTATATTTTTTTTCCGCCGAATTCAGAATTTCTGAGTCAAAAGGCAGTAATTTATAACCAATTTGGTAAATAATTTTAAGCAACTCATTGCCGTATTTTTTATCGCCAATCCAGCGCAAATTGAGTGTTCTTTTCGATAAATTAATGCGCGCGGCAACAACGTTTTCTTGTTTTTTCAACACGTTTTCAATCAACCAAACGCAAGCTGCACAGTGCATTCCTTGAACAATTAACGACACTGAATTTTCGTTATTTTTTTCATCAATTACGAATTCCGAAATGTCAAAAACCGCAATTTCTTCGGGCTTAATTTGGCCGTTAGCTAACGCCGATTCACGCAATTTGTAATAGTTATCAAAACCAAGCTTGTTGATGATTTTGTAGGCCGTAGAACATCCTAAACAGCAGAAATCTTCGGTAATTTTTTTCGTGTCCTCACCGCAGTGTAAACATGCTTTAATCATTGCACTACGTAGCGTTTAGATTCTTTGAAAGTTTCAGATTCTTTCGTCGCCATCAGCAAAAAGTCCCACTGACCTTGCAGTGGAAATTGAATCGTGGTTTTATAGACGTTTTTAACAAACTGTAAATCTTGATCAAAATCGACTCCTTCTTGCGTTGGGCGCTTCAACACAACTTTCATTTGTGCATCCGAAATCACCACACCATTTTTATCAGTCAGAACAACCACTAACTCACCTTTTTTATCACCTAAATTTTTATAAGAAATTTGCGTATTCCATCCTAATTCATTTTGTTTTTTTGCTTCGGCAATTACGTCATTATAATGCAAGCCTTTGTGATATGCGTCTTGTGCTACAATGCCACGCCACGTTTTTTGCGACACATAAATGTAGATGATATTTACAACGAAAATTACGGCAAAAAACACGAAAAAAAAGTACGGAATTTTCGATTTCTTAGCGGTCATTTTTTACAATTTTTGATTGAGAAGAATTATTGTTAGGATTGTGAATTCTCTTTAAACAAAATTGCAAATCAGCAGAAATTTTTGCAAAATCAGCGTCAACAATTTCACGGCGCGCGATCACTACATAATCGTGATTTTTTTTAACAAATTTTGGCGCAATCGCGCGAAAAATTTCACGCAAACGTCTCTTGGCTAAGTTACGAACAACTGCTGATTTACTTACTGTTTTTGCTACAGTATAGCCAACGCGACAAAAATCCTTGGCGTTTTTTGATTGCTCGGGATTGAAGAGATAATTTTGCGGAGAAGGAGAAGAAAGTAAGAGAACCGTTTTCGAATAAAATTTATCAGATTTTTTACTGATTTTTTGGAACTCTGCGGATTTTTTGATGGAAATTATTTTCATCAATTTTTTTCAGAAAGCTGATTTGGAGGCCTAAACATAAGCCTCCATCTATCAACCTAAATCTTATACAGTCAAAGAAGCACGTCCTTTAGCACGACGACGAGCTAAAATTTTACGTCCACCAACTGTTTCCATTCTTGATCTAAAACCGTGTCTTCTTTTACGCACGATTTTGCTTGGCTGCCAAGTTCTTTTCATAAATTTACCAAATAGTTTTTATTAATTTTGAGATGTCATCTAAAAGGAAGGCGGCGCAATTTATGCGTCACTTTTTAAAAGGCAAGAAACCTATTCCTTTTATTTTTTAGGATTATTTTTTTCATCAACCAACAAAACTTTAGGCTGAAAATTACGCGCTTCCTCTTCATTCATTGAAGCATAAGCAATAATAATAATTTGATCGCCAACTTGTACCTTACGAGCAGCTGCACCATTAACCTGAATGGCTCTTGATCCGGCTTCTGCGGCAATTGTATAAGTTGTAAAACGCTCGCCATTGTTAATGTTCAAAACATCGACTTTTTCATGAAGTAGAATTCCAGATGCCGCTAATAATTCGGTATCAATCGAAATCGAACCTTCATAGTGAAGATCAGCCATCGTAACAGTAGCGCGATGAATTTTTGCTTTAAGAAGTGTGAGTTGCATTTTTAAATTTCTTGAGATGTTCAATAATGTCTGGATTAACCAGAGTTGAAATGTCGCCCAAATCTTGTTCACCTGCAATAATTTTTTTCAAAATGCGACGCATAATTTTACCAGAACGCGTCTTGGGCAAATCTTTTACGATGTAGATTTTTTCTGGTCGCGCGATTGCTCCGATATTTTCGACAATTATCGCGCTAATTTCTTTTTCTAAATTTGGCTCATCAGTTTTGGCGATTACAAAAGCGTAAATCACTTCACCTTTTATTTCATGAGGAACGCCGATCACCGCCGATTCCGAAACTGAGACGTGAGAATTTACAGCATTTTCAATTTCCGCTGTTCCCAAACGATGACCCGAAACTTTGATCACATCATCCGTGCGGCCAATAATTCGATAAAAACCATCTTCGCTCAGAAAAGCGCCATCTCCAGCAAAATAATTTTTTGGGAATTGCTCGTAATAAGTTGCAAAAAATTTATCTTTATCACCCCAAATTCCTCGCGCCATTGAAGGCCAAGCTTGTTTGATCGCCAGATTACCAACCTTGTCTCTTTGTTGAATTTCATCACCCGACTCATCAAACAAAACTGGCACAATTCCCGGCAAAGGAAGGCCAGCATACGCTGGTTTGCTATCGAATATTTTCGACATTGAAGAAATCATGATGCCGCCAGTTTCAGTCTGCCACCAAGTGTCAACGATTGGACATTTTTTATTGCCAATCTTTTCATAAAACCAGTTCCAAGCTTCTTCATTTATTGGCTCGCCGACAGTTCCTAAAGTTTTAAGCGACGATAAATCATAACCTTGCAACCAAGAATCTCCTAGCTGCATCAAAGATCTAATAGCAGTTGGCGCGGTGTAAAAAATATTGACGCGATGTTTTTCAATAACTTGCCAAAAGCGTGAAGCTGTAGGATAAGTTGGTATTCCTTCAAACATCAAAATTGTCGCTGCATTTAAAAGTGGTCCGTAAACCAAATAGCTGTGACCAGTAATCCAACCAATATCGGCACTGCAAAAATAGACATCATTTGCTTGATATTGGAAAATATTTTTAAAGGAATAAGCCGCGTAAACCATGTAACCGGCGGTTGTATGCAAAATGCCTTTGGGTTTGCCAGTCGATCCAGAAGTGTAGAGAATAAAAAGCGGATCTTCAGCATCGCAAATCGCGGCATTATTTTCTGACGAATATTTTGCGACTTCATTTTGCCAAACAAAATATTGACTTTTATTGCTTCCTAAAGACGCGATATCACTATTTTCATCGCGTTGATAAACTATTACAGATTCTATTGAATCACACTCCAATAGCGCTTCTTTGGCGATTTCGATTAATTCAATTTTTTTGTCACCGCGACACAATAAATCAGAAGTTATCAGCATTTTAGCGCCGCAATCCTGAATTCTGCTTGCCAAAGATTTAGCCGAAAATCCGGCGAAAACTACGCTGTGAATCGCACCAATTCGCGCGCAAGCTAACATTGCAACCACAGCTTGTGGAATCATCGGCATGTAAATACAGACACGATCACCTTTTTTAATACCTTGCGCCGTCAATAAATTAGCGAACTGACAAGTTTGTTCAAAAAGTTGCTGATAAGTTAATTTTTGGCTTTGCATTTGCGGATCATTTGATTCCCAGATAATTGCCGTTTTATCAGCAAAATCAGGCAAATGACGATCTAAACAATTGTAAGAAATGTTGGTTTTACCATCAACGAACCAAGCAATTTTAGCTTGTTTTAGATCACAATCAGAAACCTGCGAATATGGCTGAAACCAATAGAAATTTTGCGCAATTTCATCCCAAAATTTTTGCGGATTAGAAACCGAAAGTTGATATTGCTGCTGGTAATCAGATAAAGATTTGATGTCGAACATAAAAAAATAAGAAAATTTGCTAAGCAGCTTTTTCCTATTTCTCTGTTGTGAAATTGTGCAGTATTTTTTTTGCTACTTCGAATAAGTCGTAAATTGTGTCGCGAATTTTGGCATCAAAACCGATATTTTGTTTTGCCCATTGCGTAACCCACGGACGAGCTAAATCCCAGATATTTAACTGTGGATCTAAAGAAACGCCAACTCCTTCAACCAACAAAATAGTTTTTTGTAACAGCAATAATTCTGGTCGCGTATCCATTTTATAATCACGTGTCATCGTAATTAAATTGCTCAGAAGCTTGGCCACCGAAATATCTTTCACATCAGAGCCAACAATAGTTTCGCCAATTTTGCGGCAAGAAAGCGCTAAATCATCAACATTTACGTTTTTACCTACCAACCCTGCGTCGATATGAAGTTGTGCCACTCTACGATAATCTTTGTTCAAAAAACCCATCAAAATTTCAGCGATCGCAATACGAGTTTTTTTATCGATTTGCCCCATGATTCCGAAATCAACAACTGCCAACTCGCCATTTTTTGTGACGAACAAATTACCAGGGTGCATATCGGCGTGAAAAAAACCGTGTCCATAAACTTGCGTAAAATAGCTAATCACCAAAGTTTTGGCGATTTGTTTTTTATCAAAAGGCAATTTGTCGATTTCATCTTTTTGGGATAACGCGACACCATCAATCCACTCTAGCACCAAAACTTTTGAACTCGAAATTTTCCAAAAAATATTAGGAACGTAAAAACCGGCGACATCTTTTAAATCTTCTTTCAAACGCGACGCGTTGGCGGCTTCACGCATCAAATCTAATTCGCTTTTTGTTACTTTTTCCAAAAGATCAGCGATATCTGCCAGAGTTTTACGGAAAAAATGCGAAAAAATTCCGACTAATTTCACTAAAAATTTCAGTGAATAAATGTCGCGCTCCATGATTTGCGCGATATTTGGTCGCAAAATTTTAACAGCAACTATTTCACCACTTTGCAATTTGGCTTTGTGAACTTCTGCAATCGAAGCAGAGGCAACCGCTTGATAATCAAATTCTGCGAAAATTTTATCGAAATTATTCTCATATTCAGTCACTAAAATTTTGCGCAATTTTTTCTCGCTAAAGGGACCTAGATCATCTTGGAAACCAGCTAAAGTTTTGGACATTTTAGTTCCAACTAGATCTGGACGCGCTGATAATAGTTGCCCAAGCTTAACAAAAGAAGGGCCAGCTAATTTCAGAAAATAAAAAACCGCGATATTCCTATTAAAAATGCCAATCGGCAAAAATAATAAAAATAAAGCGGTCAGTCGAAATAAATTAAATATCGCAAACATTATTGTTGAGCTGGAACAGTAGCCGGTACGGTAGGATTTTCAACGGCGGGAGCAGTATTAGATTGGTGTAGATCAACTTTTATTTTTGTTAAATCCACATTCACACCCGCAAAGCTTAAGAGTTTTCCTAAGAGCTGAGAGATAATAACAACTATATTTGATGTAACTTCCTGAATTCTAAGAATAACCATTTTGAAAGCATTCGCTGACTCAGGTGATAATTTTAAAATAACTATGATTTCATCAACAGTAATGATGTTAAGAACCAACATTACCAACATCATTGAAAATGCCGTTGATGCGAACAAAATAATGCTTCTGAATGAAAATAAAGATAACAAATCCATATAAAAAAATTTCAATTTTAAACTATTCTAAGAGTTAATTTTAACGATCTAACTATCAAGCATATTATCTTGTATTAGAGGCTCCACCCAGTCTTATATGCGTTGCTTTAGAACTTTTGTTTATACTGTCCACACACTCTCCAAAATATGTAACAGGAGTCACTGGTCTAGCATTGTAATTTTGCTCAATTAAATGAGCGAATGTCATATCGTATATTTTTTCTTGTTTAGAAGTTATCTTAAACAAGATCTTACCTTTATTATTAATACAATAGTTTCTCTTTTGCATTATACTGTAAAGCAATGCCGATTCTGCTTCATTTAACTTAGGATGTTCTTTGTTACGAGGAGAATCAAGGTGATCATTTATGAAATCCTCATCAACGACAAAAGTAAAATTTTTATTATTTGCACCATAAAAATTTACACGACCATGACCTGATATATCTTGCGTTACACAAGAAACTGCTAAAACAAAAAAAAGCAGAGGCACAAAAGTACCCCTGCTCTTTTTAATAAAATACCTTAATGAACTAATGCTAAGCTTTTTCACCTTCAGAAACGCTAACTTTAGTCAAGAAATCTAATTTTTCTTTAATTCTAGAAGCTTTACCGGTTAGTTTTCTTAAATAATAAAGCTTCGCTCTACGAACAACACCCTGTTTTAATACTTCAACGTTTACCAATAAAGGAGAGTGCAGTGTAAATTTTCTTTCTACTCCTACTCCGCTACTAATTTTTCTAACTGTAAAAGTCGCAGCGTAATTTGATTCACTCTTTGTCCTTGCAATCACAATACCATTGAACGCTTGAATACGAGTATTTGTTCCTTCTGTAATTTTATATTTTACGCTTACTGTGTCTCCAACATTAAAAGTAGGAATTGGAGATCCTCTTAATTCTTTTAATCTCTGCACTTGAGAAGAGTTAAATTCTGCTATGATATTTTTCATATTGTTCAAATTAAAAAACTTGTATTACGATTTATTTGCAACTTTTTCTTGAGTTGCTTCGGATACTCTATCCACTAACTCCATAACTGCCATAGGAGCTTTATCTCCAGTTCTAAAACCGAATTTTAAAATTCTAGTATACCCACCTTTTCTAGATGAAACTCGTGGACCTATATCTTTGAATAGCTTATCTATGATTTCTGAATTTCCCAGAATAGAAGCAGCAAGTCTTCTATTAGCCAAAGTATCATTCTTAGCAATAGTTATAATCTTTTCGACCATTGGTCTGATTTCTTTTGCTTTTGGAAGAGTAGTTTTAATCAACTCATGTTGTAACAGAGCAATAGATAAGTTACGGAACAGAGCTTTTCTATGAGCGCTATTTCTGCCGAGTTTTCTTCCTTTAATTCTATGATTCATAATTTTTACTAAATTTATATTTATTTTATCGATCTAGCTAAAACTCTTTGTTTTTTAACTTTAAGAGCTCTTCAAGGTTTTTTGGTGGCCAATTAGTTAATTTCATACCAAAGCCTAAACCCATCGCTTTCAAATTATCTTTTAATTCATTCAAAGATTTTCTACCAAAATTTGCCGTCTTCAACATTTCCCCTTCAGATCTAGAAACCAAGTCTCCCACATAAATAATGTTCTCATTTTTCAAGCAATTATAAGATCTGACTGATAACTCTAGTTCATCTATTGTCTTTAACAGGTTCTTATTGAATTCTGGTTCTAAACTAACCTCTTTTGTTACAGGGGTATCTAGCTTACTTAGATCAAAATTAATAAAGACTTGAAGTTGCTCTTGTAAAATTTTCGCTGCAACTCCAATAGCATCCTGAGGAGAAATTGCACCGTTTGTATCAACTTCAAGAATTAATTTATCATAATCCGTAATTTGTCCTACACGAGCGTTTTCAACTTTATAAGCGACTCTTTTTACTGGACTAAAAATAGAATCAACTGCAATAGAACCTATTCCATGCTCTGTTTTTTTATTATGCTCTGCAACGACGTATCCTTTACCACACTCTACAAACATTGTTATATCGACCTTAGCACCTTTATCTAAAGTACAAATAACAAGGTCTTTATTAACAATCTCAACTCCAGCAGGAGTTTCGATTGATCCAGCGTATACAGGACCTATCTTGTTAGTTGATAATTTCAAAACACACGGAGAAGAGTCTTCTTTGGTTATTGCCAAAGATTTTATGTTCATAATAATATCCAATACATCCTCTTTTACACCCTCTACAGAACCATATTCATGCAAAACGCCCTCAATTTTAACTGATGTAACTGCGAAACCAGCTATAGAAGATAACATTACTCTTCTTAAAGCATTGCCCAATGTATTTCCAAAGCCTCTTTCAAATGGTTCGAAAGTAACTATAGATTTAGTAATGTTGTTATATCCTTCTTTTATCACAACAGAACTTGGCTTAGTTAATAGCTGCCAGCTTTCTTTTAAAATCGTCATACTTTGTTTTAAGTTATTTTGCTTTCAATAGTTTTACTTAGACTCTTCTTCTTTTGGCAGGTCTGCATCCATTATGAGGATGATATGTATTGTCAGTTATAGTGCTTACGTTAATTCCAGCAGCCTGAATAGCTCTCAAAGAAGCCTCTCTTCCAACTCCAGGCCCCTTAATTTCCACTGAAACACTTTGTAACCCGCATTCTTTTGCAGCGTCTACTGCATTCTGAGTTGCTATCTGAGCTGCATAAGGAGTTGCTTTTCTAGAACCTCTAAAACCATGCTTGCCCGCAGAAGACCAACAAATCAAATTTCCTTGCAGATCAGTTATTGAGACAATCGTATTATTAAAACTTGCATAAACGTGGACCACACCATTACTGACGCTTTTCTTTTTCTTGCTTACGGTTTTTTTACCACTGTATTTAGTCATAAATCAATTTATATTGTTTTTTATTTGGTCACTTTCTTTTTACCCGCAATAGCAACACCTCTGCCCTTACGAGTTCTGGCGTTGGTATGAGTTCTTTGCCCTCTCACAGGAAGCTTCTTTACGTGCCTTATCCCTTTATAGCAACCGACATCTATCAATCGCTTAATATCTGAAGAGACTTTTCTTCTTAAATCGCCTTCCAATACAGGGTACTCTTTCTCAATTAGTGATCTGACCTGCGCGAGCTTGTCTTCACTCATTTGATGAGTTCTAACACCTGAATCAATTTTTAATTTTTGACAAATTTTTTTAGCAGTGGTTGCACCAATACCATAAATGTAAGTCAACGAGATAACAAATCTTTTTTCTTTTGGAATGTTGACACCAGCAATTCTAGCCAAAGTGAAGCTCCTATTGTTTTTAAATTATTATTATTGTTTAGAGTAAATTTTTTGAACTGCAAAGTTCAGATCTCCTAAAACAAGGGGAACGCTTTTTACAGCATCAATTGAACAAAGCAAGTTCTTTTTTTCATAATATCCAATCAATTCTGCTGTAGAATTACGATACACTAAAAGTCTATTTTTTACAGTAGACTCGTTATCGTCAGCTCTACTTTCAAACTGATGAGACTGACAGTTATCACAAACATTGTCTAATTTTGGCTGTTTGAAATAACGGTTATATACCGAACCACATCTTTTACAAGAAAAGCGGCCCGAAATTCTTTTTATTAAAACGTCTTCACTAACTTCGAAATTGAAAACTATATCAATCTTTTTATTTAGTGATTGCATCATAGAATCCAGAACAAATGCCTGATTCATATTTCTTGGAAAACCGTCAAGAATAAAACCATTAGCACAATCCTTTTGTACTATTCTATTTTTAATTATTCCCACAACTACTTCATCAGGAACTAATCCTCCCGAATTCATATAAGATTTTGCCAACAAACCTATTTCACTACCATTTTCAACTTCTTTACGCAGTGTTTCGCCAGTAGAGATGGTTGGGATGCCAAGGTTTTTTGCCAATTCTACAGCTTGGGTACCTTTTCCAGATCCTGGAGGTCCTAAAAAAACTATGTTAATCATATTATACCCTTACCCTCATCCTTCTCTTTCTTGGCGACGATGATCCATATCTGGATGAAAAAAGGTGAGACTGAACCTGATTTATTAGATCTAACACTACATTTACCATGATTAAAATACCAGTACCACCTATGTGCAATGGAATTGAATAGTTAGAAACTAAAATCTCTGGAACTATACAAACAAAAGTCAAATATACGGCACCAATCAATGTTAATCTTGCCACTATCTTATCCAAGTAAGATGAAGTATTAACTCCTGGTCTAACACCAAGAATAAAACAATTACTCTTCTTTAAATTATTAGATACTTCCTCAGTGTTAAAAATGATTGATGAATAAAAATATGAGAAAAATAGTATCAATGCTGCAAATAAAACCAGATATAGTCCTCCACCTCTACGCAAAATTGAAACCAGGAAGTCCCCATCGGCTCCTGTAAATTGGACTATTGCTGAAGGAAACATCAAAATTGAGCTAGCAAATATAGGGGGAATCACTCCAGAAATATTTATCTTCAAAGGTAAAAATGAAGAATCAGACATACCAGAAGCCCTCATCATGGCACCATTGGGATATTGTATTTTTACGCGTTTATGTGTCTTTTCGACGAAACAAACTAACATCAAAAATCCTGTAAATACCAAGAAGAAGAAGATTATTGTTAACCATGAATAAACCCCAGTTCTGGATAAATCGAAAACTTGAATAATTGTAGATGGTAGTGAGGAGACTATACCTACAAAAATAATCAATGAAATACCATTGCCAATACCAGAAGAGGTAATTCTTTCACCAAACCACATTAGCATCACCGTGCCCCCTACCAAACTAACACAAGTGGTCCACATAAATATCTTAGAATCACTAATAAAGGCATTATTTTCACCTCCCGATAGCGCATAGTACACACCAACAGATTGGAATATTGCTAATAATATCGTAAGGTACCTAGTATACTGATTTAACTTTGCTCTACCATAATCACCCTCTTTCTTTAGAGCTTCCAAACCTTTATACATCGAACTCAGGAGCTGCATAATAATAGATGCAGTGATGTAAGGCATGATATTTAGAGCAAAAATACTCATCCTTTGAAGAGCCCCACCAGAAAATAAATTTACCATGCCAAAGATATTAGCTCCGGAATTAGAAAAGAAGCTCTTTAGAACATCAATGTTTATTCCTGGAATAGGGACAAAGGTACCGAATCTGTAGATTAACAGTATAAAAACTGTAAACAGTATTCTTCTTTTTAGTTCTGAGTTTGAAGATAAAGCTGACACTTCTTTAAAAACTTTATAAATATGAAAGTAATTAATTAAGAAAATGCTTTAGCTTTTTCTGAATAACTATCAACAGCAACTTTAAAACTAGGATTAACTGATGTATCCTTTCCCATTATCAATTTTACTTTTGAATCCTTGGACTTAATCAATCCAAGATCGAATAATTTTTCCTTTGTAACCGTAGTTACTCCAGAATCATGCTTTGCTACCAAAGAAATCACATCAGAAATAGTTACCGCTTCGTACTCTTCTCTTAGGACATTAACAAAACCTCTTTTTGGAAGTCTCATATGAACTGGAGTTTGACCACCTTCGAAACCCTTTACGGAGTGGTGTCCCGTTCTAGCTTTTTGACCTTTTACGCCACGACCAGAAGTCTTACCTTTACCGGATCCAATTCCACGACCCACTCTTTTTGCGTCGTTTCTTTTAATTTTAGCTAAATTATTTAATGTAATAGTCATATTTTCTACGCTAATGAAACTTTAATTACGTGCTGAACTTTTTTAACCATGCCAAGAACAGCAGAGGAACAATCTAATGTTGAATTGGAACCAATACCCCTTAAACCTAGACCGATCAAGCTTCCTTTTTGTCTCGTTGTAAGTTTCGATTCGCCTCTGACTTGTTCAACAAGAATTTTTTTGTTTAAAAAATTATCTAAGTTCATGGTACTATTCATTATTTGTATTAAGAGATAAATTTCTTCTTTTAACAATTTCAGAAATTTCTTTTGATCTTTTTTCAGCAATCATTTTTGGTGACGTTAAAGTTTTTAGAGCTTCAAAAGTTGCGCCGACCATATTATAAGGGTTGGATGTTCCAACTGACTTTGCCACGATATCGTGAATGCCTGCACATTCAAAAATAGCACGCATAGGTCCACCAGCGATTACTCCAGTACCAGCAGGAGCAGCTCTTAAATAAACTTTTCCAGCACAAAATCTTCCAAACGTATCATGATGAATAGTTCTACCTTCTTTTAGAGAGATTTTTGTCATGGCCTTTTTGGCGGCTTCGAAAGCTTTGTTTTTTGCGTCAGTGACTTCTGTTGCATTACCTTTTCCAAAACCAACGCGACCATTTTTATCCCCAACAACAACTAGTGCAGCAAAGGATAAATTTTTACCACCTTTTACAGTTTTAGAAACTTTATTAACCGCAATTAATCTTTCGATAATTTCTGAATTAGCAGTTTTAGCTTGTTTTGACATCTGTTAATAGTTTTTTAAATTAGAATGATAATCCTGCTTCACGGCAAGCATCAGCCATAGCCTTAACTCTTCCACCGTAGATGTAAGCGCCTTTGTCAAAGACAACTTCCTTGACGTTGTTTTTTAAACATACTTCAGCGAATTTTTTTCCGACTAATTTGGCTTTCTCGATTCCAGTAGTTTTATTGTCTTGTTCAAAGTTTAGAGTGGAAAAAGCACAAATAACATTTCCTTCCAATCCAATTAACTGAGCATAAAAGTTTTTATTAGATCTTGAAACAACAATTCTTGGACGAAGAGACTTGTTTCTAGAAATAATTTTATTTTTAACTCTATATTTTCTTCTTTCGTAATTAGTAAGCATACTATTTTTTCTTACCCTCTTTTCTTAAAATTGGTTTTCCAGAAATTTTTACTCCTTTACCTTTATATGGCTCTGGCTTTCTGAAGGAAATAATTTCAGAAGCAACTTGACCAACCAAGACCTTGTCACTTCCTGTAATAACTATTAGATTTGGCTTCTCAAAAACGGCACTAACCCCGGCTGGCAGATAATAGTAGATCTCATGACTATACCCAAGAGTTAAAACCAGAACTTCTTTTTCAACAGAAGCTTTATAACCCACACCGTTAACCTCTAATACAGTTTTAAAAGGTTCTAAAAGACCACCAACTATATTTTTTACGTTACTGCGATCCATGCCAATAAACATAGAAATATCAGAAGGAGCTCCTTCTTCCGCAGAAAATTTTAATGCTCCGTCATTATATTCTATTTTGACTTTAGGACTTACTTTATAAGAAGTTTTTGTTTTTCCATTATCGAAAGAAATAATATTTTTTTCGACAGCAACTTTTACATTTGCAGGAATTTTGACTGGTAGCTTTCCTACTCTAGACATATTATAAGTATATTAAAAGATTTTTAGCAAAACTTCACCACCAAGCTTCTGCAATCTAGCTTCGTGATCAGAAAGAACGCCTTTTGATGTTGAAATTATAACCATACCAAGACCATTCTTTACAGAAGGAATATTATCGGCATTACAATAGATTTTTCTGCCAGGCTTGGAAACAACTGAAACTTCACTAATAACCGGATTAGAATAATGGTATTTCAAATGTATATCAAAGTGTTCGATTTTATCGTTCTTAACTTTGCTATAATTCAGAATAAAGCCTTCTTCTTTTAGTATTTTTAAGATATTTTCTCTTAACTTAGAAACTGGAGAACTAATAGTTGTTCTTCTTGCTAAATAACCATTTTTTAATCTAGCTACTAAATCTGATACTGGATGATTGGACATCTTTTTAGATTCTTTTATTATTAATTAATTACCAGCTAGACTTAACTAAGCCTGGCACCTGACCCCAAGAAGCTAACTCTCTTAGAGCGATTCTTGAAAGTCCAAATTTTCTGAAGTTTCCTCTTGGTCTTCCAGTAAGGCTGCATCTATTTCTAATCCTAGATCTAGATGCATCTCTTGGCATTTCGGATAATTTAATTTGAGCAATCAGCCTTTCTTCAAAAGATAATTCTGCATTTTTAGTTAAATCCAACAATTGGTCTCTTTTGGACTTCTTTATCTGAAATAAATCCTTTCTCTTTTGATTTCTTCTTATTAGAGATTTCTTTGCCATAGTTTATTTAATTGGAAGATTAAGTTTTTTCAACAAGTATAATGCCTCTTCTTTCGTTTTGGCAGTCGTGACAATGTTAATGTTCATACCAAAGATTTTCATAATATTGTCAAGGTCGACTTCTAAAAAAACGTTATGTTCTTTAAGGCCAAAACTGTAGTGGCCGCTTTGATTAAAACCTTTGTGAGACAATCCTCTAAAATCTTTAACACGAGGAAGGGCAATATTAACCAGTTTATCAAAGAACTGATACATTTTTTTTCCTCTTAAAGTAACCCGGCACCCGATAGGCAAGTCTTTTCTCAACTTAAATGTAGATATAGCTTTGCGTGACTTTGTCAAAACAGCCTTCTGACCAGCTATGTTGGAAACTTGCGTAGACAAATAAGATAGGAACTTATTATCACTGTCTGCAGCTTTAATACCAACGTTAAGACTAATCATCTTTAATCTAGGTATTTCCATTTCATTATTATAAG
>JAGKWR010000021.1 GCA_021151765.1 Alphaproteobacteria bacterium | reverse complement strand
GCCTTAGATGGCGAAGATGCTTATAAAGCAATTAATTTTAAATGGAAAAAGGTTAGCCCAACTTATAATGGTGTGGTAACTTACTTATTTAAAGTATGGGAATTGCCTAGTGGTCAATCTGTATCTAATGCCATGAAAGCTAATCCAATTTTAAATAAAGAAATTCCATCGATAACTATTTAATTTATTAACCTATTACTTTGATTTCCAACAGCTCTTCGAAATCATCTTGTTTTTTCTGAGTTGAATTTAGTACTCGTAATATTTCCAATATTAGAGCTTCAATTGAAAGATTTATTGCTAGTAAAATATATTAAACTGATGGTTACCGAACAAAAATACATGAACTTTCAAAGTCACAAATTGATTCTAAATTTATCAAATAGACTATTTGAATTAGTGCCAGATGCGATATATGTTTGTTCTTTTGTTTAATTTTAAGTAGACGTTTATTCAGCTGCCTCCATTGGCATCACTGTGGATAATTTTCGAAAGTACGGTCTGAAGCAAGTACAAGAAAGATTATTTTTAATTTTTAGAAGTTATTTAAGCATAAACACAAAAAAGCCCGTCAAAATAATTAAATTCTGACGGGCTTTATTTCTAACTATTAATGCTACTAATAGACCTGGCGACAACCTACTCTCACTGGTCCTATCGACCAAATACCATCGGCGCGACTTGTGTTTCACTGGCGAGTTCGGAATGTATCGAGTGGTTCCACACCGCTATGATCACCAGATCAATTAGTAGCATTATATAGTAACTGATAACTAGAGAAATACCTTAATATATTAAAAATCTCAAGATCAAAATTTCTGTTAGTGCAAAATTTACACTGTACATAACTTTGCAAAAGAAAGCCAATCGGGTTATTAGTACTGGTTAGCTTAAAGCATTACTGCCCTTACACACCCAGCCTATCAACGTGGTAGTCTTCCACGACCCTAATAGGGAAAACTTGTTTTGAGGGAGGCTTCCCACTTAGATGCTTTCAGCGGTTATCCCGTCCGTACTTAGCTACCCAGCAATGCTTCTGGCGAAACAACTGGAACACCATTGGTACGTTCAACTCGGTCCTCTCGTACTAAAGTCAACTCCTCTCAATTTTCCAACACCTGCGGCAGATAGGGACCGAACTGTCTCACGACGTTCTGAACCCAGCTCACGTACCACTTTAATCGGCGAACAGCCGAACCCTTGGGACCTTCTTCAGCCCCAGGATGTGATGAGCCGACATCGAGGTGCCAAACGATTCCGTCGATATGAACTCTTGGGAATCATCAGCCTGTTATCCCCGGCGTACCTTTTATCCGTTGAGCGATGGCCCTTCCATTCGGAACCACCGGATCACTATGACCGACTTTCGTCTCTGCTTGACTTGTGAGTCTCGCAGTCAGGCAAGCTTTTGCCATTGCACTCTAAAACTGATTTCCGACCAGTCTGAGCTTACCATTGCGCGCCTCCGTTACTCTTTGGGAGGCGACCGCCCCAGTCAAACTACCCGCCATACAGTGTCCTAAACATCGATTCAGATGTTCTAGTTAGAATTTAAAAAGAAGAAGGGTGGTATTTCAAGGACGACTCCACCTGGCCTAGCGACCAAGCTTCAAAGTCTCCCACCTATCCTACACGTCTTATTTTTAAATTCAGTGTAAAGTTATAGTAAAGGTGCACGGGGTCTTTCCGTCTAACCGCAGGAATACCGCATCTTAACGGCAAATTCAATTTCACTGAGTCTACACTGGAGACAGAGGGGAAGTCGTTACGCCATTCGTGCGGGTCGGAACTTACCCGACAAGGAATTTCGCTACCTTAGGACCGTCATAGTTACGGCCGCCGTTTACTGGGGCTTCGATCAGGTGCTTGCACACCATCAATTAACCTTCCAGCACCGGGCAGGCGTCAGACCCTATACTTCATCTTAATGATTTAGCAGAGCCCTGTGTTTTTGGTAAACAGTCGCTACCCCCATTTCTGTGCCACCTAATACAGCTTGCGCTATAGTAGGCCATCCTTTTCCCGAAGTTACGGATGCATTTTGCCTAGTTCCTTCAGTGTAGTTCTCTCAAGCGCCTTAGTATCTTCAACCCATCCACCTGTGTCGGTTTTGGTACGGACTTAACGTGGGGCTATTTCCTGGAAGCAACTTCGACGCATCTCCAATCCAATAAGGAAATACGCAAAAGAACGCTCCGTCACTCTCCACTCGGTTCAGGAATATTAACCTGATTGCCATCGACTACGCCTTTCGGCCTCGCCTTAGGTTCCGACTAACCCTGCGCAGATTAACTTTACGCAGGAAACCTTGGATTTTCGGCGAAAATGTTTCTCACATTTTTTATCGTTACTCATGTCGGCATTCTCACTTGTGATATCTCCAGCAAACCTAACGATTTACCTTCACAGACTTACACAACGCTCCGCTACCACTCATTACAACAATAGTAATGAATCCATGTCTTCGGTATATCACTTTAGCCCCGTTACATTTTCGGCGCAAAAAGGCTTATTTAGACCAGTGAGCTATTACGCTTTCTTTAAAGGATGGCTGCTTCTAAGCCAACCTCCTGGTTGTTTTGGCCTCTTCACTTCCTTTCCCACTTAGTGATAATTTAGGGACCTTAGACGATGGTCTGGGCTGTTTCCCTCTCGACGACGGACCTTAGCACCCGCCGTCTGCCTGCCGAGCTGTACTCGTTGGTATTTGGAGTTTGTTAAGGTTTGGTAAGTCTTTTGGACCCCCTAGCCTTGACAGTGCTCTACCCCCAACGGTAATCACTCGACGCCCTACCTAAATAGATTTCGCGGAGAACCAGCTATATCTAGATTTGTTTAGCCTTTCACCCCTAATCACAGCTCATCTCGTAACTTTGCAACGTTAATGAGTTCGGTCCTCCAGTAGGTGTTACCCTACCTTCAACCTGGCCATGACTAGCTCATCTAGTTTCGGGTCTAATTCGCCGTACTAAACGCCCTGTTAGGACTCGCTTTCGCTACGCCTACACCTAACGGCTTAAGCTCGCACGACAAAATTAACTCGCCGACCCATTATACAAAAGGTACGCAGTCAGGGAACAAGTCCCCTCCTACTGCTTGTAGGCATTCGATTTCAGTATCTATTTCACTCCCCTTATCGGGGTTCTTTTCACCTTTCCCTCACGGTACTTGTGCACTATCGGTCGTAGATTAGTACTTAGGCTTGGATGAACTGGTCCACCCATGTTCAGACAGGATTTCACGTGTCCCGCCCTACTCGTGTCTAAAAATTTATTTTTACTTATACGGGACTATCACCCACTATGGTCAACCTTTCCAGGTTATTTTAATTAATAAATTCTTAGAACTGGCCTAGTCCGCGTTCGCTCGTCACTACTAACGGAGTCTCTGTTGATGTCCTTTCCTCTAGCTACTTAGATATTTCAGTTCACTAGGTATGCCTTCTTTAACCTATGAATTCAGTTAAAGATGCTCTCTAAAAGAGAGCGGGTTACCCCATTCGGAGATCCTCGGATCAAAGCTTATTGGCAGCTACCCGAGGCTTATCGCAGCCTGTTACGTCCTTCATCGCCTTTCTACGCCAAGGCATCCTTCGAATGCCCTTACTTTGCTTACTTTCCAAAGTTATGTACAGAATAAAATCTGCACAGATTCTTTCGGCTCTTGAGATTTTGAATATTAAATCGCAATTAATATAGTTTAAAAAACTATTTTGCGGTATTCTCTAGTTATCAATTATTTACTTTTTAAACAACACTCTCTCCCGCGAGATATCCAAACTGTCTCACGACTTTAATTTGATAAATATTAATGGGATTAGATAAACTAACTAACTTTTTAAAATTAATTTCTCAAAAGTTAGGAGGGCGGTCATTATAGATCTGAAACTTTTTAATAGTCAAGCGTCTTTATTAAAATTTATTATTTTCAATTTGATTCAAGCAAGAGAAGGCCTCTCCGCCTTTTTCGAAATAAATTTTAGATAAATTGCAAAAAAAAATTAAACTCCACCAGAGTGATTCGTTTTTTTTAATAGAAAAAATAATTAAAAACTATTTATACCTATTACGGGGTATATAAAAATGCACCTTCCAAAAAAAAGCCGCCCTTGGTAAAATTACCTCAGGCGGCTTTTAAAAAATCTGATCTAAATAATTTTTATATTTTATCTATTTTAAAACCTTAGAAACTTTTTTAACTATTTTATTATTCTATTCTTCCACTTCTTCTGAAGAACTCTTTTTTTCGTTTTTCTTTTCAGACTTTAGAAGAGCTTCTACTTCTGAGTCACTTCTGCTAACAATAAGTTTTGCAAAAATCTCTACATCAGAATGCATGTTTATTCCAACTTGATATATACCTATATCTTTAATTGGTTTTTTTAGGAATACGTTTCCTCTTGTAACTGACTTAGAATTTATTGCCTCATTAATTTTAGCAGCAATTACTGAGGAGCTTACTGAACCATATAGTCTTCCATCATCAGAAGCGTTTTCAACGATTACAATATTTTTACCACTTAAAGCTTCTTTGATTTTTTTAGCGAATTCCAAGCTGTCATTATCTTGTTTCTCGAATTCTTGTTTCTTTGCTTCGAAACTTTTGTAGTTGTTAGTAGTGAAACAAATAGCTTTTTTAGTTGGAATTAAAAAGTTTTTGGCGTAGCCATTCTTTACTTCAACAACGTCACCGATTTTTCCAAGTTGCGAAACTGCAGCAGTTAAAATGATTTTCATGTCTATCTCTTAATTAATTTGAATTTACGTCTTTGCTGATTGGAGAAATCAAAGCTAAGTGGCGAGCTCTTTTAATAGCATTAGATAGGGCTTTTTGCTTTTTTAATGCCACGTTAGTAATACGGCTTGGAATAATTTTACCTCTTTCAGACAAAAATTTATTCAGAAGACGCAGATTTTTGTAATTGATTTCTGAAATTGAAATATCACGAAGTGGGCAAGTCTTTTTCTTTCTAATGAAAACACTTTGATTAACTAGTGATACTTTTACAAAACCTTCTTCACCTTCGTTTTCGTTAGTGTAAGTTGTGTTTTTATTATTTTTTTTAGCTACTTTAGCAACCATTTGAACCTCAAAAATTATGCTTCGAATTGAACTTGATCAAGAACCAAATCAATTTTGCTTGGTTCTTTTTTAGCAGCAACTTTACCAGCTTTGTAATCTTTTGCGTTTGCGGAAACAAACAACTCAGATTCGCCAGAATGTGCTTCAACTGTAAAAGTTAGGCTTCTAATAATGTCTTCATTATAACCGATAACGCGGTTTAGTTCAGCCACAGCAGAATATTCAGAATCAATACTAAAAAGTACATAATGGCCACGTAAGTTTTTCTTAACTTTATAAGCTAAGTTACGTAGTCCCCAATATTCTTTGGAAACAATTTTACCATTACCGTCAGTAATAATCTTAGCCAGCTTGTTTGACAAAGCGTCAACGTCATCAACGGTTAAATCTTGTCTGGCAATAAAAACAGTCTCGTAAAGAGCCATAATTAAAAAAATTAATTTAAAATAAAGATGAAACGCCCAAAAACCTTGATAATCAAGGCCTCAAAACCATTTTGTTAGGTATAATTTTGCTTCAAAAAAAGAGCATCTACAAAATTTGGGGGGCTAAAAGAGGCGGGCAAACTATGTCGAAGTATTTTTAATTGCAACATAAAGTTAGCTAAAGCAATTTCTAGGAAACTATCTAATTCTCTTGTCACACTAAACATGCAAATACTTAACCGAAAAGCTCATTTTAATTACGCTATTGAAGAGGAAATTGAAGCTGGAATAGTTTTACTAGGTAGCGAGGTAAAATCTATTCGCGAGGGAAAAGCTTCTTTGAGTGAATCTTACATAGCAGAATCGCAGGGAGAACTTTATCTAATAAATTCTAATATTAGCGAATATAAAGGCGCTAACAAATTCAATCACGAACCGAAAAGAAAACGCAAACTCTTACTACACAAAAAACAACTCGATAAAATTAGCGGTCGTATGCAAACCCAAGGGTATTCGGCCGTCCCTATAAAGATTTTCTTTAATAAAAAAAATTACGCGAAAGTTTTGCTTGGACTAGGTCGTGGTAAAAAACTTTATGATAAGCGCGAATCTATAAAACAACGCGATGAAAATAGACGTAATCAACGTGGTGAAGATTAATTTCGATAATTAGTCTAAATGATAACCAATCTACTCTTACCACTATCATCTTTAACTAGAGTTGGCCCGACTATTTCAAAATTCTTAATTAACCTTGTTAGCCAAGATCGCGTTTTCGCACTTTTACTCCACAAACCAATTCGTGTTGAAAAAATATTGCTTCAACCTCGCCTTTTTGAAGTACAAAATGATTCACTCATAATAATAAAAGCCACCGTCGAATCGCATATTAAACCCGCAACTTCTAAACAGCCTTACAAGGTAATTTGTTATACACCCACTGGATACGTAACTCTAGTATTTTTTAAAATTTTTCCTTCTCAAATTTCTAAAATGAGTATTGGTTCTGAAATATCAATTTTAGGACATTTAACCAGATCTAACGGTGAAAACCAAATCGTTCATCCCCAAGAAATTCTACCAGCTGAACAAATCGGATTATTGCCAAAAACCAATGTTATTTATCCATTAGGTACCGCAATATCACAAAAATTTCTTAGTCAGAAAATTCGCGAAGCTTTATCAAAAGTCAGTAATAAAACTGAAGAATGGATTGATGATAATCTCGTCAAACAAAAAGGCTGGTTGAGTTTTACTGAATCATTGAAAGCACTTCACAATCCACAAAGTGATGAAGATTTATCACCAACAAATCCGGCACGAAAACGATTAGCTTACGATGAATTGTTAGCTTGGCAAATCGCTATTTTCCTAGCTAAAGGACGCTCCCAAGCACAGAAAAAATTTATTCCAACACAACTAAATTATGCTGATGACTTTTTATCATCTTTGCCCTTTGAACTTACAAAATCACAGCTTACAGCAATTGATGAGATTAAATCAGAAATAAATTCACACAAAAAAATGCTGCGCATTTTGCAAGGTGACGTCGGAAGTGGAAAGACTATCGTTGCAATAATATCATGTCTTCATGCGATTTCACAAAATAAACAGACTTGTGTTTTAGCTCCAACAACAGTGCTGGCAAAGCAGCATTTCCACTACTTTAGCAAACTTTTATCCAAGCAAAATATTACTATAGAATTACTCACTTCAGCCAACACCAAAAAACAAAAAGATAAAATTTACGACAATTTGGCTAATGGCTCAATCAACATTTTAATCAGCACTCACGCAGCTTTGGAAGACATTGTGCAATTTAAAAATCTCGGTTTAGCAATCATCGACGAACAACATCGATTTGGTGTAATTCAACGTTTAAAAATTGTGCAAAAAGGTGTTGATGTTGACACTTTATTAATGAGTGCAACCCCTATTCCACGCAGCTTGATGATGGCACTTTATGGTGATATGGATATTTCAATTTTAGCTGAAAAACCAAAAAATCGTCAACCAATTGAAACTCTGGTAATGTCTTCTAAAAAAATCGCCCCCATTTACGAAGCTATGAAACGAACGTTGGATCGAGATGAAAAAATATATTGGATTTGCCCTGCAATTGAAGCTGGTGAAACACCAGAAAATCAAGACTCTGCAGAAGAAATTACCTTGATGAATGTTACAAAAAAATATGAAGAATTATCAAAAATTTTCGGTGTAGAAAAAGTCGCCATGCTGCATGGAAAAATGAAAGAAAAAGAAAAAACCGATATTATGGATCAGTTTGCAGACCCAAACGGACACACTAAAATATTGGTTGCAACTACTGTTATTGAAGTAGGAATTGATGTTCCTGATGCCACTGTAATTTTAATTGAAAATGCTGAAAATTTTGGTCTTTCACAATTGCATCAGCTCCGCGGAAGAGTAGGACGCTCTGCAAAGAAATCTTATTGTATTTTGCTTTACGGCGAAAAATTCGGACCGCGCCAACGTGAAAGATTGAATATTTTACGCGAATCAAATGATGGTTTCTTTATTGCAGAAGAAGATTTGCGAATCCGTGGCAGCGGTGAATTACTAGGCACAAAGCAAAGTGGCTTTCCAGAATTTCGCATCGCAAATTTAATGTTTGATTCTGATTTATTAAAAATTGCTAGCAAAAATGCTCAGTTAATTTTGTCTAAAGATAAAAATTTAGAACTACCACAGAACCTTAAGTATCAAGAGCTGCTTCAACTTTTTAATTACGATGATTGTTTAAAAATTATTACTAGTGGCTGATTTATTCGCGCTCTTTTTGATCTATAATAATCTTCTTCGCTTCAGCATTTACTACCGTCGGGCCTGGTTTTTTTACTTGATTGCCTTTTATTTTTTCATCTATCATATCAACAATATCATCAACCTTGGTCAACGCCCAATCACCAATCAAATGACCTTTATTTACCACTCCGGCAGCCAGAAAACAAAACGCTACTCTGGAAATAGAACCGGCATGAAGTGCTTTTAAATCACCTTTTTTTACTTCTTCTTTTATTTTATTAAAAACTTGCTCACTGTTCATTTTACCAGATGACAGTAAGGTTAGAGCTCGATCGAAACTTGTCGTCAAAACAGCAAAACTAGAAAATAGAGCGCATCCCAAGATGAATTCTGCTTCCGACTTCTTTATTCTGGTATTTTGTTCTATTTCTTCTCCAAATTTCCCAACTATCGATTTCGCCAAAGGAATCGACATAAAAGTTGCATAAGAAAAAATTGCATTACGCGCGCTCATCATCGCAACACGTAGAGGTTTATTTTGTTGATAAATATTCACCTGATTTTGCAACTGAGATCGATCTTTTTCGCTGAATTTTGCCGTACGCGCAGCACTGTTTTCATTCATATTATTTTGCGCATATCTAAAAAAATTTTCTTTATTTTCATCTTTGGCAATCTCAATCAAATTGACGCCTTTCCCTTTGTCATCGACTAAATCAAATTTACGACCAATAACCGCATTTAAACGAGCTGGGGAATCAATCATCGCAACTGTTGAAACTAAAGCATTAGCGGCCGTAATTTGTTCAAAACTTAAATCAAAATTTTTTGCTACGAAATCAATAATCGAAGATGGAATGACAAAAGCTTTCATGCGTAAACTGAACATATTGTCATACTGTTTAGACCTGTAACCGCTGGAGGAATTGCTAAAATTTTGCCAACCTTGTTGATAACTCAAATTCATTGCACGAGCTACTGTTAAACTTAAAAGGCCAACCAACATTGATCGTGAGGCATATAAAGCCGTAGTTCTTCCAGCAAATTCAAAAATAGCTTCTACTCCTAATCTTGCTTTTGAAGAAGCGGCTTTTTCGTCTAGAGAGTGCGCAAATTGCGAGATATTTTGACTTAATAAATTGTCAAATTTTTGGTTGTGATTTGGTGATCCCAAATCATCAACTGAGATTTCTTGTCCACTAAATGGCTCTTCATGAGATGTAAAATCTTTCATAAATAAATTTTTGTGGCGCTAAAATTTATTAATAAAAACTACTTAAAATAACTTTTAGGTTCTAGTACGACTAGAATTTAAAAGCTTCCCCAAAGTTTTTCTTAAGCATTAAGCGCGAAACTTCAGAAAGTTCACCAACTTTGATATCCGTAAGTTTAAAAGGACCGTAAGACACGCGAATCAAACGATTTACTTGTAAACCAAGCTCATCCATAACTTTACGGATTTCACGATTTTTTCCTTCTTCCAAAATAATCGTAAGCCAAGAGTTAGCATCACCTTCACTATCAACTGTAACTTTTATCGAACCGTAGCGAACACCGTCAACAGTGATACCACGCTCAAGTTTTTTAAGTCTTTCGTGATTTAATTTTCCGAAAACGCGAGCACGATAAACTCGTGAAATTTTATTTTTCGGTAATTCTAAATAACGAGCAAAATCACCGTTATTTGTCAAAAGCAATAAACCTTCTGTGTTGAAATCTAAACGACCGACCGAAATAACTCGCGGCATAGTTTTTGGCAACAAATCGAAAATTGTGCGGCGATTTTTTTCGTCTTTGCTAGTTGTGATGATTCCTTTTGGTTTGTGGAAAATCCACAAACGGATTTCTTTTTTTAAAGCGATCAACTTATCATCAACTTTCACTGAATGATCAGTAATCAAAGTTGCCGGAGATTCAATAACTTCACCGTTAACTTTAACACGACCTTGTAAAATCATCTCTTCAGCTTCACGACGCGAACAAACACCTGCATGAGCAATATATTTCGCAATTCTAATTCCTTTTTCTTCTGTCATTTCTTTATTAGTTTATAGTTGTTGGTTTATGTCTGCTGGTTGTTAGAGAATTAGAAGTCATTAATTAATACTAGCAACCATCAACTAACCACTAACGACTAAAACCTTATTTACCTTCTTTATAATTTTTTGCCGCCGAAATAAAACTTTCAAAAATCTTCTTATCAGCTTGAGAAACTTCAAATTCCGGATGCCATTGTACACCGATACAAAATGGATGAGATGGTTTTTCAATAGCTTCAATAATTCCATCATGCGCTCTCGCCGCAACATTCAAACCACTCCCGGCATTTTTTGCTGCTTGGTGATGTGAAGAATTAGTTATAATCTTTTCTTCGCCAATAATTTGATGAAGCTTTGAACCAACTTCCAAATTAACTTCGTGATAACCAGTTTTGTAATCCTTAAATCCTTCAATATGACTTTGCTCGTGATCTACATACTTTCCTTCATCAGGAATATGCTGAATCACGTTACCGCCATGTAAAATGTTCAATAGCTGCATGCCGTTGCAAATTCCCAAGTAAGGTAAATTTGTTTGCATAGCTTTTTGTCCTAAAGCATTTTCGAAATTTTCACGCACATCATTCAGTTTTACGGTATGATGAATTTCTTGCTCACCATAGCGTTTTGGATTGATATCGAAATATCCGCCAACAATTACCAAACCATCAAGCGATTCTAAGTAAGCATCGATCAAGTCATAATCGTAAGTTAAAATAACTGCAGCACCACCAGCATCATTAATCATTTCAACATAGTTAGCACGAAGTGCGTAATAATTTTTCACTGAATATCCATTAGCACAACCTTCACGATAGTCTGGAACAATACCAATCAAAGGGCGATCAATTTTTGCCTTTAACATTTTGATTACTGAATTTGTTGATTTTCAACCGCCGCAGCCAAGGCTGCAAGTCTTGCGATTAGTGAATAAATTTTGATAATTTCGCTTTTTTCAGCGCCAAGTTCAATCTGATCATCCGATAACTCAGTCAAATCAAAGAAAGTTGCACCCGCAGAATTTAAATTAGTTTTATCATCACGACTATTATTTACGCGAAACAGATTTCCTATCACTTGGCCGTTAATCAAATAAATCATTGGCTCAGCGATTTCATGATTAATTTTATCACAAGTTTTTACACCTTCTTGAATCAGCACAGAAGTGTTTTGCACCGAACCTTTTAGCATATTCATTTTATTACGCTCTTTTTTATTGATGTGCAAAACATCTTCTCCTGACTCTACTGGCCAAACCGCCATTCCGTAAGTTCCATGATCAGCCTTCACATAACAATATGGTTTTTCAGCAACACCATATTGTTGATATTTATCTGCAATTTTTGCGATAGTTTCATCAACCATTTTTGCCAAAGGTTCCAATCCAACCTGCTCTTTAAAATCAATGTCGTGGCACTCGCTATCAATTGCCGAAATCAACCACGGATCTAGATCAATTTTTGCGCAAAGTTCCGCAACTAATTGGTTATAAATTGCGAAATGATGTGACTTAACACGACGATGCCAACCAAGTTCAACATTAGGAATTATTGGCTGCGTAATATCTTTAAAAATTTGCGGTACACCAGAAGTTAAATCGTTATTAGTAATCACCAAGTCGGCAACGAAATCAGCCGCAACAATTTTATCACCTTTTTTAGTAATTGGGTGAAGCTCGATAAAATGACCATTTTGCAAATCAATTTGCGTAACTTCCGATAAATCTTCAATCAAACTACCAATTTTTACTTGGTGTTTGTCAGACAAAATCTCGCACAAATTTCTAACATTTTCTAAATAACGCAGATTTTGCGTATGATTTTCCGGTACCAAAAGAATATTTTTTGCGTGAGGAAAGTTCGATTGCAAAAAACCACCAGCAATTTTTTTGGCTAATTCTTTGGAAGTAGATGACAAGTTATTGAAGCCTGCGGGAAAGCAGTTCGTATCAACTGGTGCAATCTTGAAATCACTACGACGCAAATCAACAGAGTTATAAATTAGCGCAGGATTTTGGTTAAATTTTTCTGCAAACCATTGCTCAATGATTGAGTTTTTTTCGGCAATTTTTTGCAGTAAAATTTCGGTAATTTTATTCATCAAACTATCCAGTAAAGTTGGCGGCGTAAGATTTTTTCTTGATTGAAGAAATTTGTGGCTCTTCTACAACATAATCAAATTTCTTGCTTTTAGCATATTCAATTGCTGCTTCTTTCGAAGTAAAAGAAAGCTTTAATTGTGATTCAGTGCTATCGACTGAAGTCCATCCCATCAACGGATTGACGCTTCTTAATTTTTCTTGTTCAACTGGAACCAACAACCATTTTTTCATGTTATTTTTACCAGATTGCATTGCTGATTTTGTTGGTCTGTAAATTCTTACTTTCATAGTTTATTAATGTTTATTTGAAACTTCACTTCGTCGCTTTTCTAGCTGCGCTAGAAGACAACTCGTGCCTGGGTTCGCGTCGCTTTGCTCCTTAACCCGCTTTAAGCTAAAAATGTGCATTT
>JAGKWR010000020.1 GCA_021151765.1 Alphaproteobacteria bacterium | reverse complement strand
ATCTGCAATTGATCAAAATTATTTTTTGCGCTTTCAACGAGGAAAAAAACCTCCGAAAGCTTCTGCTCGACATTGGTCATGAAATGCAAAACTGTCGTCATAAATTCGAAATCATCGCTTGCCTAGATGGAACTACCGATAATTCACAAGAGTTATTGCAAAGTTTTGATAAGTTTTATCCAACAAAAGTTTTGCCAATCAAAAACGAACGTGGGTTAGGTCGTGCTTATAAAAGAATTTTTTTAGAAGTTATAAATAACTCTGAAGATAATGATTTGGTTATTTCTCTTGATGCTGACAACACTCATAATCCCGAGCAAATTTCACAAATGTTACAACATCTGGAAAAAAATAAATTAGACATAGTTATAGCTTCGCGTTTCTGTGATACCAGCTTCATGTCTGAATTTCCTGTTTATCGAAAATTTATCAGCAAATTCACTTCTTTGCTTTTGCAAAACTTATTCAGAATCAAAACAATCCAAGGCAAAAACTTACAAGATTTTACCAGCGGTTATCGCATCTATAGAGTTGAGAAACTGAAAAAGTTATTTGCCCTAAAAAAAGATAATTTTATCACCGAACCAGAATTTACATATACTTGTGAACTTCTAATCAAACTTGCAAAGATTGGCTGTTTGATCGACGAAATCCCTATTTCTTATGATTATGGCCAAAAAGTCGGGGCAAGTAAGTTAAGAGTTATGCGAAATCTACAACGTTTAATAGTCATGCTTTTTAATTTTTTGATTCGTCGTTAAGTTTTTACAAAAAATCAAAAAACTTTCAAAATAATTTTTAGCCTTTTAAAAGAAGGTTTCTCCCTTTATAGAAATCCCCAATCACTTAAAAATATGACACAGAAAAGACGAGTTGTCGTTACTGGCATCGGTGCTGTTACCCCTTTATCTGCAAAAGCTGAAAGCACCTGGAAAAAAATCATTGCTGGCCAATCTGGTATTGGAAATATCTCAATTTTCGACACAACCGAATCTCCATGCAAAATCGCTGGTGAAGTTAAATACGGAACTGAAGGAGACTTGTTCGATATTGACAGCTACATCGAAGTTAAAGAACAAAGAAAAATGGATCGTTTCATCCATTTCGCAGTTGCTGCTGCTGAAGATGCTATTGCTGACTCTGGCTGGAAAGCAGAAAGCGAAGAACAAAAATATCGTACCGGAGTTATGATTGGATCAGGCATTGGTGGTCTTCCATCAATTGAAAAAACTGCTTGGGGCATCAAAGAAAAAGGTATCAAAAAAATTACTCCTTTCTTTATTCCTGCAAGTTTGATCAATCTAGCTTCTGGACAAGTTTCAATTAAACACGGTTTTATGGGTCCAAACCACGCCGTTGTTACAGCTTGTGCAACTGGTGCTCATGCGATTGGCGACTCTGCTCGTATGATCGAATACGGTGATGTTGACGTTATGATTGCTGGCGGTGCCGAAGCAACAATTTGTGAAACTGGTATCGGTGGCTTCGCAGCTCTTCGCGCCCTTTCTACTAACTTCAACGAAAATCCAACTGCTGGATCAAGACCTTGGGACAAAGATCGCGATGGTTTCGTTATGGGTGAAGGCGCTGGTGTTGTAGTTTTAGAAGAATATGAACACGCAAAAAAACGTGGTGCTAAAATCTATGCTGAAGTTGTAGGTTATGGTTTGTCTGGCGATGCTTATCACATCACTGCCCCTGAAAGCACTGGCCGTGGCTCAACTTATGCAATGAAACTTGCTTTAAAACATGCAGGCTTAAATCCTGAGCAAATTGACTACATCAACGCTCACGGCACTTCAACTCCTTTGGGAGACGAAATTGAAGTAAATTCTGTTAAAAAAGTTTTTGGTGATCACGCCTACAAACTTTCAATGTCTTCAACCAAATCAGCAACTGGACATCTTCTTGGTGCAGCTGGTGCTATTGAAGCAATCTTTTCAATTTTTGCTATTCGTGATAATGTAGCTCCTCCAACCTTGAACTTAGAAAATCCTTCTGAAGGTTGCGATATCGACTTGGTTGCAAAAACAGCGAAACAAAGAAAGATTGATGTTGTTATGTCAAACTCATTTGGATTTGGTGGAACAAATGCCTGCTTAATTCTAAAAAGAGTATAACAACCCACTCGGTTTCTAAATGCGTAAGAAAATTCTTGTCAATATTTGCGCCGGTTTCTCGGTTCTGGTCTTTTGTTATTTGATAACAATCTTGGTTGTTATCATGTATTTTAATGCACCAAACAGCTATCATCGTGAAGATAAAAGATTCATAATCGAAAGCGGTCTAACTTTCCGTCAAGTAGTGGAAAAACTTCACAGAGAAAATATTGTAAAGAATCCTAACGCATTTTTATACATCTCACAATTAATCAAAGGCCTGGATCCAAAAGTTCGCTACGGCGAATACTTTTTTGAAAGAAACACTTCTTACTACAAAATTTTGCACAAAATGGTACGTGGTAATATTTTCTTCCGTAAAGTAACAGCAGCTGAAGGATTAACCACCAATAGCATTTTAAAGACTATCGAAAAATCTCAGGGTTTGATTGGTCAAGTTCCTGAAAATATTAAAGAAGGAACATTGCTTCCAGAAACATACTTTTATTCTTACAACGACACCAAAGCCAGTATCGTTAGAAGAATGAGTGAAGCCATGGATAAAACATTAAATGAACTTTGGGAAAAGCGCGATCCTTCAATTCCAGTTCACACAAAAGAACAAGCTTTGATTCTTGCTTCAATTGTTGAAAAAGAAACGGGCATTGATTCTGAAAGACCGAAAGTGGCTTCCGTCTTTACAAATCGCTTGAGAAAAGGCATGAAGCTGCAATCTGACCCAACAATTATTTATTCATTTACGATGGGTGATAAAAGTTTAGAACGTCCGATAAAAATGAGCGACATCCGCAATAACTCGAATTATAACACTTACAATATCTACGGTTTGCCGCCTACCCCAATCTGTAATCCTGGTGCAGACTCAATCAAAGCTGTTTTGAATCCTCCTCAAACAGATTACTTATATTTTGTTGCAACTGGTAAAGGTGAACATCATTTTTCAACTACGATTGCTGAACATAATGAGTACGTTGCAAAATATCGCGCATTGATGCAACAAGCTAAGAATCCAACTGCACCTTCAAATGAGGCTACTCAAAATAGCAATGAAGCCGCTGTTTCTGGCGACTCTCAGTAATATTTTGAATTTCATTTAACGAGGTTATTTGTGACAAAAAATCTCGCACAAACTATCAAATTACAGCAACTTGCATCTAACCCCCTTAACTCTTCTTGGGTTTTTGCTTCAGCTGGATCTGGCAAAACTAAGGTTCTAACTGATCGCGTTTTGCGCCTTCTTCTTGCTGGTAACTCACCTCAAAAAATCTTGTGTTTAACTTTCACCAAAGTTGCCGCAACCGAAATGCAAAACCGTATTAATGAAGAATTGGCAAAATGGGTCTTATACGACGACGCCACTTTAACAGAAAAACTAAGTTCTCTAAGCGGTACGAATCCTACTCAACTAGAAATCAAAAAAGCCCGCACTTTATTTGCCGAAACTCTTGATTCTGAATATAAAATCAAAATCCAAACCATTCACGCATTTTGCCAAGGTTTAGTAAAAATATTTCCTTTCGAAGCTGGAATTAAGCCTAACTTTGAAATTATGGACGATATCTCGGAGAAATTATTACTCGAAAAAGCACGTCGCCAAGTTTTTAAAAAATGCTCCTCAAACCTTGAATTGCGCAATCTCGTCAGCCAAATAAACTCAATATTGCATGACGAAACTTTTAACGAATTAATTGGTGAAATTTTAGCAAAAAAAAATCAGCTACTTAACTTAAAAGATGAGCTATTTGGTGTTGAAGGCATAATTGATGAGATCTTTCGTAAATTTGGTTGCAATAAAAACGAAGATGAGAAGCAAATATTTGACGATTTCTTGCAAAATTTTGATTGTCTAAAGGTACAAAAAATTGTCGACCAACTTTTAGCCAGCGATTCTTCAAAAAATGTCGAAAGCGGTGAAAAAATTGCAAAATTTTTAGCAGATCACTCACTCAAAAATTTCACATTTTATCAATCCGCTTTTTTGACTGACGAAAATAGTCCGCGGAAATTTTACAAAAAAATAGCCCAAGATGGTCATTTCATTGATTTTGTCTCGGAAGAAATAATTAAAATTGAGCATCTAACCGAACATCTAAATTCTTTTAAAATTTGTCATTTTACGGCTCTACTTTTGAAATTTGTCGATGCGATTCTAGAAAATTACGCATCATTAAAAAAACAAAACTCGCTGCTCGATTACAACGATTTAATCATCGAAACCAATCGATTACTGGCTAATCCCAATTTTGCCGATTGGGTAAAAATGAAAATGGACGGGCTTTTCGATCATATTTTGATTGATGAATCACAAGACACTAACCATCAACAATGGGATATTATCAAAGCTTTGACGGAAGATTTTTTTTCTGGACTAAGCTCGTCTAATAATAATCGCACAATTTTTGTGGTGGGTGACGAAAAACAATCAATTTACTCTTTTCAAGGTGCTGACCCAGAAATTAGCGGCGATATTTTTTCTTACTTTGCCGCTAAACTACAAAATCACCCCGTGCAATTTAATAAAATTGATTTGAGCAATTCATTTCGCTCTTTGCCGGTAGTTTTACAAGCAGTTGATGCGACTTTTTGCGGTCAAAGAGAAAAATCAGCAATAACTAAAATAAGCGATTTCCAAGGACATCAAGCGATTCGCCAAGGTTGTGGACATGTTGCAATTTGGCCACAAATTCGCGACTTCAAAGAAAACACTAAAAAACCTGCTGAAAAAAGTTACGAATGGCAACTTAGCTTTGAAGCCAAAGAAAATTATTCGGCTCAAGAATTTTTAGCAGAAAAAATTGCCCTTAAAATCAAACAACTAGTTGCGCATCAACATGCTTTGCCAACACGCCAACAACCACTAAGATTTGGCGACTTTATGATTTTATTGCGCAAAAAAAGTGATGGTTTTGACAAAATTCTCGCGCGCTATTTTCACAAATATCAAATTCCATTTAGCAGCAGCGGTAGAATAAAATTTAGCGAAAATATTTTGATTCAAGATTTACTCGCGGCCTGTAAATTCGCACTTCACAGCCATGATGACTTAAACTTAGCAGCACTTCTGAAGTCACCAATTCTCAATTTATGCGAAGATGATTTAATAAAAATTTGCTCTTACAAAAATCAAAATGAATGCTCGCTTTTTCAGGCAATTTGCAAAATGTCTGAGTTTTATGAGCTGCAGCAAAAACTCGAATTTTTACAGCACAGCTCTAAACAAAATGACGTTTTTTACTTCTTCGAATCACTTTTAAGCGAAAATTGCCGAACTAATTTTGTAAAACGTTTTGGCGTATCTGCTGTCGCCATTATTGATAAATTCCGTTTGGCAACTTTGGAATTTAGCGAAAATTTTTCGAAAAATTTACAGAA
The DNA here is from genome assembly GCA_021151765.1 of Alphaproteobacteria bacterium. Taxonomy (GTDB): domain Bacteria; phylum Pseudomonadota; class Alphaproteobacteria; order Rickettsiales; family UBA1997; genus UBA2645. Next base: position 14,548 of record JAGKWR010000020.1, on the reverse strand, counting down.
GTTTCTCGAATTTGTTGAAAAAACCGACCCTGAGATTGCTCTTAGCGGTGAGAAGTCAAACCAAGTTACAATTACTACCATCCACTCTGCCAAGGGTTTACAATCTCCAATATTAATTCTTCCGGATTGTTGTTTTGACACTAATCGCTTGCGCAGTACCAAAGAAAAAGTTTCGTGGATCGATGGTTTACCTTTTTGGTGTGTAAGTAAAGATTTTGAAAATAAAGCCCTCAAAATCGCCCGTGAAATCAAAAAAGAGCAAGCCAAAGAAGAAAATCTTCGCCTGCTTTACGTTGCGATGACACGCGCAGAAGATGCTCTATATATTGCCGGAAGCGGTAATTCAAATGATGAAGAATCTTGGTATAATTTGATTCGCAAATCACTTACGCCTTTATGTACAAAAACTCCTTTTCTTGATCAAAATGACAACGATTTAGCTAAGCAAACTTTCGATATTACTGACGAAATTTTGCAAATGGGTGACGCAAATTACCCACAACAATTATCGTTAGTTGAAGATTCTGCAAAGATTTCGCCACAAATTGATAATTTTTATTTCCCAACAAATTTTACCAAAAACCCAAATAATGCAGAAAAAAATCAAGAAAAACGCTTTTCTGCCTTCCAAATTAAAGGACGTTTGATTCACAAAATATTGGAAATTTTTGGAAAAAATCACACCCAAAATAAAATCTGGTTAGAAAATTTAGCGCTGAGTTTAATTGCCAAAGAAGATTCTTCTTACGCAAATCAGCTCGCCGAATATAAAAATTTGGTGGGGAAAATTTATCCAAAAAAAGCTGTAAAAACGGCAATTTTTTGGACAAAGATTTTACAATTACAAGAAATCTAAACCTCTAGATGAAGCATTTCTTCAAATGAAGGACGACGGCGAATTACGCTGAATTTGTCACCATCAACCAAAACTTCTGGAATCATCGGACGACAATTATACTCGTTGGACATTGAAGATCCGTAGGCACCAGCTGAACAAAACACCAATAAATCGTCAGGTTTTGGGCTGATTAATTCACGGCTTTGCGCTAAAATATCAGTGCTTTCACAAACTGGTCCGGCCAAATCGTAAATAACTTTAGTACCGATCACTTTTTTCACCGGCAAAACTTCGTGATATGAACCATAAAGACCAGGACGCATCAAATCGTTCATCGCAGCATCAATAATGGCAAAATTTTTCACGCCGGTTTCTTTCAAAAAAATCACTTTGGTTGCTAACAAACCAGCATTTCCAACCATAGCGCGCCCTGGAGCGATGGTAATTTTTACGTTTAAATCTTTAGTAACTTCTTTGATCAAAACGGCGTAATCATTGAGTAGAAGCGTATTTTCATTTTTGTACAAAATTCCGATGCCACCGCCGAAATCAAGCGATTCAATTTTATGACCATTGCTACGCAGCGTTAAACAAAGATCACGCAACTTAGCAAAAGCGGCCTTGAAAGGATCAATCGAAGTGATTTGCGAACCAATATGCATAGCAATTCCGTAAACTTGCAAACCCGGAAGTTTTGCCGCTTGCGAGTAAACTTCTTCGGCTTTTTCAATATCAACACCGAACTTGTCACCTTTACGACCTGTTGAAATTTTATCGATCGTTTTGGCATCAACATTAGGGTTGACGCGCAAACTAAATTTGGCCTTTTTATTCAAACTGCAGGCAACTTCATTGAGTAAATACATCTCAGCAATTGACTCGACAGAAAATTCTTCAACGCCGTTGCGCAAAGCAAAATCAATTTCTTCACGAGTTTTACCAACGCCAGCAAATACAATTTTTTTCGGATCAATTTTAGCTTTAATGGCGCGAAAAACTTCACCGGCTGAAACAGCATCAATACCAGCGCCAAAGCTGCTCAAAATTTCAACCAAATGTAAGTTGTAGTTAGCTTTGATGGCGTAACAAATTTTGTAATCAGCAATTTTTGCGTACTCAAAAGCATCAACAAAACTTTGATAATTCTCGATTAAAGTTTTTTTGGAATAGCAATAAAATGGCGTGCCTACAGCAGCGGCGATTTCAGAAATCGCAACATTTTCAACAAAAAGTTCATCACGATTTTTTACGTTTTTGTAGGCAAGATATTTCATATTCAGATATTTGTTGGATTGTCTTTGTTAGCTACCGCAATTGCTTATCGATAGCTAACAAATACTAAGCTTCGTAGCTTGAATACATGTAAGAAGTGACTGAATCAAACTCAGCAGCACAAGAATCAACGCGTTTGTAAGATGGATTTACACCTAAATCGCAACGCAATTGGCGAACTTCTTTTTCTGTTAAACCGCTTAATTTTGCTAAACGTTTATCCGAGAAACCCATGCGTTTTAGATTTAGGAAATCTTCGCGCTCTTTTGGTAAACCTTCTTTTTTGATTTTAGATTCAACATCTAAAGCGCCTTTAATTTGCTCTAAAAACCATTTATCGTATTTGGTAACTGCTGCAACTTCAGCGATTGTCATGCCTTCACGCAAAGCTTGAGCAATCAAAAGCAAACGGTTTGGAGCCGCAATTTTCATTCTTTCAGTAATGATTTTGATGCGTTGTTCTTTGTCTTCAGAAGCAATCGAAATTTCATCCATCCCACTCAAATTCGATTCCATTGAGCGCAAAGCTTTTTGGAAAGATTCAATAAATGAACGACCAATTCCCATCACTTCCCCAACTGATTTCATCGAGCTTGAAAGCACACTGTCAGAACCTTTAAATTTCTCGAAAGTGAATCTTGGGATTTTAGTAATAACGTAATCAATTGTCGGCTCAAATGAAGCTGGAGTAGCACCGCCAGTGATATCATTTTTGATTTCATCCAAAGTGTAACCAACCGCCAATTTTGCCGCGACTTTAGCAATTGGGAAGCCCGTAGCTTTTGAAGCCAAAGCTGAAGAACGCGAAACGCGCGGGTTCATTTCAATTACAACTAAATTTCCGTTAGCTGGATTTACTGCGAATTGTACGTTTGATCCGCCAGTTTCCACACCGATTTCACGAAGTACTGCAATTGAAGCGTTACGCATTTGCTGATATTCTTTGTCGGTCAAAGTCAAAGCTGGCGCAACTGTGATTGAGTCACCAGTATGAACACCCATCGGGTCAACGTTTTCAATTGAACAAATGATAATGGCGTTGTCGTTTTTGTCGCGAACCACTTCCATTTCATATTCTTTCCAACCAATGATTGACTCATCAATCAACACTTCGTTAGTTGGAGAAATCATCAAACCATATTCAACAATGTTGCGATATTCTTCTTCAGTATAAGCCACACCACCGCCAGCGCCGCCCATAGTAAATGAAGGACGAATAATTGCTGGCAAACCAATACGTTCAAGTGCTGCCATACCATCTTCTAAAGTTTTAACGATAGCGTTTTTCGGAGTTTTAAGACCGATTTTATCCATCGCTTTTTGGAAAAGTGCGCGATCTTCAGCTTTGTGAATCGCTTCAATTGAAGCGCCGATCAATTCAACACCGTATTTTTCAAGCACGCCATTTTTTGCCAATCCGATTGCACAATTCAAGGCAGTTTGACCACCAACAGTTGGTAACACTGCATCTGGACGCTCTTTGGCAATAATCTTTTCAACAATATCAGGGTTAATTGGCTCAATGTATGTGCGATCTGCCAAGTTTGGATCAGTCATAATTGTTGCCGGATTTGAGTTGATCAAAATCACTCGGTAACCCTCTTCTTTCAAGGCTTTACAAGCTTGAGTTCCTGAATAGTCAAACTCACAAGCTTGACCGATAACAATTGGCCCAGCACCAATAATTAGCACTGATTTAATGTCTGTTCTTTTAGGCATTTTCTTTAGAGGAAATTTGAAATGAAAACTGGCGAATAAATTTTTACGACATTAAAAAGCGCGCCGTTAATAAGTCAACGCATCAGCCTTCAAAATTTAAACAAATGAATAATCCTAAAAAAACCAATAAACCGACATATCGCAAACGTACCTTAAGCCGCTTAATTGCTATTCAAATTTTTTATCAATTTGAGTTTCATGAAGAAAAAATCAGCTTGGAAGAAATCAAAAATAACGTCCTCGACAACTACGTTTTGGAACAAGAAGAAAATATCAGCTCTTATCGCAAAAAAATTGATCACAATTTGTTAGATTCTTTACTCTCAGCCGTTTCTCTTGGCATGGACAACATCGATGAAGAAATCAAATCGCACTTAAAAGATGGTTGGGAATTACCAAATTTGCCTGACGTCATGCTTTATTTGCTACGCCTTGGCGCCTTCGAATTAAAATATATGATCGACGTTCCGGTTAAAGTAGTTCTTGGTGAATATGTCGATATTGCTGCAGCGTTTTTTGAAAATAAAAAAGTGACTTTCGTCAACGCTACGTTGGAAGCAATTGCCAAACAAAATCGCGCCGAAGAACTTCAACAAGCAAAATCAGCCAAAAATGTCTAAAACAATTCTTATAGCTAAAATTATTTCAGTTTTCGGAATCAAAGGCGAAGTCAAAATTGTCGCTTATTGCCAAGATCCGCTACAAATTGAAAAATATCCGCTTTTCGACAAAAAAGGAAATCCACTTACCCTCACCATCAGCAATAAAAATAAAACCGTTATTGCCCACAGCGCTTCTGGTGACCCGATTTTAATCGTAAAAATTAATACAATTACCAACCGTAATGAAGCCGAAGCTGCCCGCGGTATGGAAATTTTTGTTAATCGCGAAGATTTCAGCGAAGCTTCTGAAGATGAATTTTATCATGTTGATTTGATTGGCTTGAAAGTTCATGACGGTGCAAATTCAGTAATCGGAAAGGTTTTGAACGTACAAGATTTCGGTGCTGGCGGCATGTTAGAAATCGAATTTAGCGAAGAATTCTGCAAAACAGCAGCCGGTAAAAATTTCAACAAAATCGAAAACTTACCTTTCAGCGGCAAATTTTTCCCTGAAGTTAATGTTAAAGAAGGCTTTATTCGCATTGATTTACCTGAAATTCTGACTGAATAACTCATCTAATTAAATTTTTCGAAGATATTTATCCGTTACTCCGTAAGATAGTTTGTACAAATCTTAAGTAACCAAATCAAAACATGACGTTTAACACAAACGAACATTCTGACGAAAAATTGCTGCAACTAATAATTGCGGGAAATCGCGATGCCTTTGCTATTTTGGTAAAAAGACACGTTACTAAATTTTATCAAACTGCTTTTGTTATCGTAAAATCAAAATCCGATGCTGAAGACATCGTGCAAGAATGCTTTTTGAAATTGTGGCAAAATCCTCATAATTGGGATGAAACTAAAGGTGTTAAATTCACTACTTGGTTCGCTCGCGTTATTGCTAACAAATGCTACGATTTTTTCCGTAAACACAAAGAAGATCAACTGACCGAAGATTTCGACATCGCCGACAACCAAGCTTCTGCACTGCAAATTTTGGAAAATAACTATAATCACGAATTATTAAGCGCAGCTTTTGCAGCCTTGAGCTACAAGCAACAAACTGCGATCACATTGTCATTTTTTGAAAATCGCAAAAATATCGAATCTGCGCAAATGATGAATTTAAGTCTGAAAGCCTTTCAGTCTTTGTTGATGCGCAGTAAAGAATCACTCAAACAAAACTTCAAAAAACTATCGTAACTTATGACCAGTAAATTTTATCAAGAACATCGTTTTGACCTTGCCGAAGCAATCATCGCTAAATCTTACGCAATTAAGCAAGAACAGCCAAATGAAGTTATTTACTTTTTTGTCCGCCAACCTTTGGGACGCGCTTTGACCTTGGCCGTTTTATTATTGGCATTTGTCGCCGGCTTTAACAGCGCTTCTACTCAATCTTCAAGCCAACAGGCTTCTATGGTTGAAGAAATTTATTATCCAGAATCTAAAATTTTGTAATCACTATGAAAATTAAAAATCTCAAAAGAGTTAAACTTATTCTTATCGCTTCAATCAGCTTAAATATTATCTTAATCGCCTTTCATTTGGGCCATAAATTAGGAGCATTTCGTCACGGACCGCACGCACCTTTTGAGCGTGAAGAACAAAAAATAATCGAAATTTTGCCGCAAAATCGTCAACAAGATGCGCGTCAAACTTTCGCTAAAATTCGCGAAATTCATCAAAGTAATTCTGCACAAATGCAGCAACAAATGCAAAAAGTTGAAGAGCAAGTTGTGGCCAAAGAATTTGATGCGAAAAAATTCTTAAGCGAATTTGCTAAATCAGACGCTTTGATGAGCCAAATGCGTGCTCAAACCAATCAAGAAATTGCTAAATTTTTGAGTAGCTTAAGCCAAGAAGAAAGAGAGAAAGTTGTGAAAGAAATTAAAAATGGCCGCAGTTTTTTCGGCAAAAAACCTCCGCATTTCGACAATAAACAACCACCCATACAACCATCTTTAAACGAGAAAGTTCAATCTTACGAAGCTCCGAAAAAGCCGACTTATCAATCAAGCAACGACGATTAGTTAATAAACTTCACAGCTTTAACAGCAAGAAGTACTGATTTCGAAATAAAGCATTTTGTTTTCTTTGATCGTTGAACTCACCAAACGTGATTTGTTGGTTGCCCAAGAATAAGTTAGGGAAGAAGTAAAATATTTCGAATTGAAAATTGTCTTCAACCCTGCCCCAGCAAGACGTCCGTCCGCTCCGCCATCAACATATTTATATTTGGTGTAGCCGTAATCATAAAAAGGTTCGAAAGAAATTTTGCTCAATTGCGCCAAGTTTTTCGTAAAAAATCCGCTATTTGCCGGCGGATTTTTGCCCACGTTTTGAGTAAATGGCGACAAAAGCGAAGATAAATTTACGTTGATTTTGTTACGCACGTAATAACCCGAATCGCCGGTAATATAATTTTCACGAAAGCCGCGCACCGAATAATAACCACCAACCGAAAATTGTTCCGAACCGTAAAGAGTTTGTTTGGCATATTGGCTATCAATTTCGCTGGCAAAGGTCACCGGAATTTGCGTTTGCGGAATTGTAAAACGTTTGGAGAAATTGGCATAAAGTTTGAAATATTCGAATTGAGCTTTCGGCGTAGTGCCGCTTTCATTTGCGGTGTCTTGTTTAGCGTTGAGTATTTTCAAACCTTGCGAGTAACTCGGTTTCAAATAAAGGCTGGTGGAATCATTAAAATAAGCGGAAGCGGCAACCGATAAATTCAAGATCGATAACTTTCTTTCCGAAGTGTTAATTTTTACACTCTCCAAATAGCTAGCGCTTTGTTTGGCTGTTAGAGATGAACTTGCCGATAAACGCAATTTAGCGTTATTCAAAAAAACATGATCGAGCGTGAATTTTGAAGATTGCGAATAGCCGGTTAAAGTTGTGGGCGCAACTACTCCGGCATTTTGGCCTTTAAATTCGCTGCGATAAAAATCGTAAGAAAAAGTGTTGTATTTAAACGGAATGGAAATGCCGCTGGAAAAGGATTTGAGATCTTTTATTGAGTTGTCGTCGTGATAATTGGTGGTGTAGCTCAGGTTGATGTTGTCGTTTAAAAATAATAAATTGTCGAAAGATGATGAAAAATTTGTGCGCTGTTCGCCAGTGAATTTGCTGCCTAAATTGTCTTTACCGATAGTAAATTTCGCCGGAAAATTTTTGTTGTTATCAACAACAATTTTACTGTCTCCCACCGCACTTCCCGGTTCAATTTTCATCAACGCAGAATTTGATTGCAGACGATTAATTTGATAAATTCCTTGGTTAATGTCGTTAATGTTCAACACTTCGCCGGACGGCGCTCCGAAGGCTGTAAACTTTTGCATTTTTTCGATAAAATGATCTTTGCCCAAAGTGATTTTTTCAATTTTGCCTTCAATTATTTCGAGCTCAAAAACACCACTTTGCAGATTTTGCTTAGGCACTTTTACTTGCGTTGTAACGAAACCTTGCGAGTGATAATATTCGTTAACTTGCTTGATGATCGCCGCCAAAGTTTCAGCTTCCATACATTTGTCGATAAAAGGCGCGACCAATTTTTTCTGACGATAAAACGACAAAGATTTAGCATTGAGCAAACGAATTTCTTGAATTTTGACGCAAGCGCCACTCATTTTACCCGTAACGGCTTGTGTTTTGCTTTGCTGCTGTTCTTTTTGATTGCGTTCGCGCTCTTTTTTAATGGTGTCAAATTCTGCATCACGCTTCTTTTCTTCAATGAAATTTTGCTGCTGACGAATAATCCAATCTTGCTGATTAACCGCGTTTTGATTGACGTCAGCACGCGCAAGGCTTGGCACAAAAATTATTAATGTCAGAATTATTCGAAACAGAATCACAAAAATTACGAATTGAACTATTAGAGAAAAGCCTTTGAGGCAACGTCAACCAACATTGCCTCAAAGAGCTGAGTTAGAATTTGTAAGAAGTGCCGATTTTGAAGATTTGTACGGTTGTGTTGGCAATGATTGTACCGCTATTGTCAATAGTTACTCCAGATGCTGACTTCAACTTCATTTGTGACAATCTGTTATATTCAGCGTTGATACCGAAGTTATCCGTAATGGCATAAGACAATCCTAAGCCATAGAAATAGCTGCCTTCCGATCCTATTTTCTTGCTAGTAATATAGCTCAAACCACCTTGGTCGTAGGTACTGATTTGATAGGAAACCACGTTATAACCAACCGGAACATAAGCTGAGAATTTATCAGTAAGATCATAACCTAAATCTGCACGAATACCGTAACGATTCTTTAAATTGATAGATTGTGAATAAGCATCGGTTGCAGTAGTTGAATATCCAACTTTAGAATCTAATCCAAGTCTTTCAAAAAATATTCCCGGCGCAATGAAGAAATTATTGAAGTTAAAAGCGTGTTTATAATTTAGACCAAAACCCACAGCAGAATCTTTCTTATCGTGTGAATAATAATTCGAAAGAAAAGTAGAATGATCCGCTGCCTCACTTGAGCTGCTTTTTTCCTGAGCGGAAGTACGAAGAACATCAATTCCGAAATAATTACCTTCAGTTTTAGCAAAAGCCGAAGAAGCCAGAATTGACGCAGTTGTAGTGAGTAAAAGAAACTTTTTCATGATGATAAGGTGTTAAGGTGTTATTGGCGCTGCGATTAGTCAAATTTTGTGAATTTCTTGGCAAAATGTGATTCAAAATTTTTACAAAAAACCTCGCCATAAAAACGAGAAATCGCAAAAATTTCGAAAGCCACCAAATTCAACTAAGTTTGATTACACAACAGCACGTAGAATGATCAGCATCTTACAATTTTGGATACAAACACGTAACCAAAACCACCATCATCAATTGAAATAGAAATAAGAGGAAATTACGAGGAAACCCCAAAAAACTTCACGCCAAAATGTTGATGGTGAAACACTGACTTAGCTTTGTAAAAAAGCCGCAAAGAAAATATTTTTTGGATTGGAAAGTGGCAAGGGTTTTTTTGTTTGGGAAAATTCACTGATAATTATGACTGAGAGATTATTAAATCTTAATTTAAATCTTTTCTTTAAAAGATTGGTTATTTTCTTGCTTTATAATCAACGTTAAAATTATTTTTGAGAACTGCTTGCGTTATATTGCAAGTATTAATTTTGATCAAAAAATAAATATAATATGAAAAAACTAAACCTAATCGCCCTGACAATTTTATTAGCTAGCACTTCTTGCGCCGGATTAATCAGCGGTAAAACCCAAACTATTTTTCTTCGCTCTTCTGACGGATCAGACGGTGTTGAAGCCAACATTTCTTCTATGAGCGGAAATCAAGAAGTCAAAATTCCAACCACTATCAGTGTAGCAAGAGACAAAATGCCTTTAACAATAAAAGTTAAAGAAAATAAATGTTACAAAGAAACCACAACATATGCGCCTTCAAAATATAACGTAATGCTTTTAGCAGATGCCATTGGTGGTGTTTTTGGTTTAACAGGAACATCAATGGACATGTCTAGCGGTGCAGCTTGGTCTTACGAAGATAATATCTTTGTAGACGTTAAGAAAAAACAAAACTGCAAATAAAAATTAACTAAGGACCTATGACACTTTAAAAAGTCATAGGTCTTTTTTTTGAAAAATTGTAAATATGAAAAAACTAATTTCGTTAGTAATTCTTTTTGGTTTGAGCTCTTGCGCCACCATTTTTAGCGGCAAAACTCAAAATATTAACTTACTTCCGACAGATAGCTCAGAACGTTCAGAAGTTGAAATTAGCAACGGTAAAATTATTCAAAATGTAGCAATACCTGCTATGGTTGTTGTTCCAAGAGCGAATGCTAATCTATTCATCAAAGTTAAAGAAAATTCATGTTATAAAGCCTCCAGTAGTATTCATGAATCAAAACTGAACTGGTTTACACTTATGAATATTTTTGGCACCTGGTTTAGTACATCCTCAACTAGTACTGATAGTGCCTCAGGTGCTTTATGGTCTTACGACAACAGTATCTACGTAAATAATCAGAAAAAACCGAGCTGTAAAAAATAAAATGAGGGTTATAGCATTTATTGCCCTTATGATTCTTTATCCTGCTTTGCTGACCACAGAAAGTAATGCAGAAGAAATTAATAGAGCTGATTTTTGGATTAAGAAATCACAAAAATCAGCTTTATCACAAGATGTAGAATGGAAATCGCTACTACACTATAAGCAATCCAGTAGCATTATTACAGATGATTTCTTTTTTTTAGAAAAAGATGGAAAAAATAATCCTCAGTTAGAATTAGAAAAAACAATATCTGAATTTTTTAGAACTGATAAATCAGATAATACTCACGCTATTTGTCGTTATCCTGCTCGTCTAAAATGGATTAGCCAAAAACTCATAAATATTAAAAATTATTTACCTAATCCAAATTGCAGCGAACTCAGAAGCTACCTGCAAAACACATCAGCGGAAGAAATTCATATGGTATTTGCTTCAGAAAATGTAAATAGCTTGATTAGCATGATGGGTCATAGTTTCTTAAAAATTACTGGTCATGTAAAACACAAGAAAGTTACTCACGCACTTGGATATTTTGCAAATTTTGATACTAATAATCCGATATCATCTGTGTTTAATGCTCTATTTTCAGGAACTTCTGGAGTATATTTATTAGAACCGTACAACAAAAAAATTATCGAATATAACGATAACGAAAAAAGAAATATTTGGGAGTATAAAATCAATTTCACTCCAGAACAAATCAATACTCTGATGCTCCATATTTGGGAAATGAAGCAGGTAAATGTAAAATATAATTTTGTCACCCATAACTGTGGAAGCGCTTTACTATATCTACTCTACGTAGTAGACCCAAATTTACGAGACAGTTATAGCTATCTCGACGCACCTATCGACATAATAAAAAATATAGATCGCAAAGGTTATATTGGAGGTATAGAATTATCTCCAGCGGATAGTTATCGTTTTAGAATGCTTTCCAGTCAAATATCTCAAGCCGATAGAACAAAAATTTTATCTTTTCTGACTAATGGTGATGTTAAAAACTTTGATCATTATTCATCACAAAACAAAGCAAATATTTTTGAAGCAACTAGGATAGTAACAAACTACAAGCTAGTTAATAAAGATATCGGACAAGAAAAGTACGAAAATTTAATTAATTCCATTAACCAAGAATCAGAGAAACTACCCTCACCTAATACACCTCTCAAAATCAAAAATCCTTTACAAAAAAGTGATTCTTCAAGAATATCTCTCGGTTACAAAAATCAGGGCTACAACAAAGATTATCTGAACTTTAGTTTCTATCCAATATACAATAGTATTAATGACAATAACTCGGAATATTTCAACGAATTCGAACTTCAAATAGCGAACATTGAAGGCGGATATTATACCCAAAATAACCGCACAAGAATCGACAATATCGATCTCGTCAAAATGAAAAATATCATTCCTTATGATTCTTTAGTTGATGGTATTTCTGGTAGTTTCCGAACAAATATCGAAAGAGAAAGATTTGATTCCGAATCAAACAAGATGTTTCCAAATATAAGTTTCGGAGCTGGATTAGGAAAAAATATTTTCAGTGAACAAATACTAGCTTATACAATGGCCGGATTCGGTTATTCTTATTTTCAACACACCAACCTCTCGTATGCTGCGCCAGAAATAGGAGTTCTTTTCAAACAAGGAAATTTCGGAAAAATAAATGTTCGATACACCAAATATTTCTCTACTAATAACTACAAATACGAAGACACAACATCTTTAGAACAAACTTTTTTCCTCAAAGAAAACCACGATTTGGTTTTATCATACAAAAAATTAGGGAGCGAAACTGAAAAGTCATTCCGCTCCCTATCTATTGAATATCAATATCATTTTTAGAAGATCTTACATCTAAAAAGCTTAAAATTCTTTCTTAAAAATTTCGTCGATAAATTTCTGTATATTAATTTTCGCTGATTTCTCATTTGCTAATCTTAGTCTTTTCATAGCCAACAAACTATCCTCAAGACCAGCAGTTCCACCAGCATAAACCTTAGTTTCGTAAATATACTGCTCCCCATTAATTCTTTAAAAATCATAGAGAGTAATTTATTAATCTAACCCGATTTGTTTTTGCATTATCCCTGATATCAGGGATAATGCAAAAGGCGCGAATTTTTGAGAAAAATTTGTGCAAAAGTTTGGGTTGCAATTACTCATTAATTTATGAAGAAAAAATGGAGTGCTAAAGAAAAGAGCCAGATAGTTCTTGAAGGCATTAAGGGTCGTCCTGTGGTTGATATTTGTGCGTCTTATGGCGTATCACAAAGCCTTTATTATGCTTGGCGTGATAAGTTTTTTGCTAATGTTTCTGATGTGTTTGAAGTTGATAAAAAGAACGGCAAAGAGCAAAGAATTTTGCGTGAGAATGCTAAGTTAAAGCAATCACTCGCTGAGACTATTTTAGAGTTAAAAAAAATCGAAGAGGGTTGGTAAAGGGTAGCAGGAAGATGAAAAATTTATCATCTGCTGATTTTGCTTTGCTTGCTCGAATCAAGGAGTTGAAATCACTGCCCCCTTTTTTTGGTTATCGCAGAGTTTGGGCGGTTTTGAAGTATAAAGACGGACTGAATCTGAATAAGAAGAAGGTTTATCGCTTGATGAAGATTAATGATCTTCTGATTAAGCCAAATCTGCTTTTACGAGCTAATCGAACTCAATGGAAAGATAAGCCAAGACCAGAAAGGCTAAATGAATGGTGGGGAATTGATATGACCAAGATTCGGCTCAAACATTTAGGCTGGGTTTACATCACCATTGTTATTGATTGGTGTAGCAAGAAATTGGTTGGTTATTCAATCGATACCAAAAGTAAAAGTTCTGATTGGTTATTAGCTGTTGATATGGCACTTAACAGCCAATTTCCATATGGAGTTAGAGATGAAGTAGAAAAGCGCGGTTATGAGTTGAATTTAATGGCTGATAACGGTTGCCAACCTACTTCTGACAAATTTAAAGAAACTTGTAAAAATCTTGGAATTAACCTTGCTTTTACAAGCTACAACAACCCCAAAGGCAACGCTGACACTGAGCGCTTTATGCGAACTATGAAAGAAGAATGCCTTTGGATTAATGAGTTTGATAATTTAGAACATCTTGCAAAATCACTAGCCAATTGGTTTAGCGAGTATAACCAAAATTATCCCCACTCAAAATTACACTACAAAAGCCCATTGGAATTTGAAGCAGAGTTTAAACAGAATTTTGCTGAAAATATTCTTTATGATTTTTATTGAAAAATGGGGAGCATAACACTCTTTATTCTCTTTGTGACTCTCTAAACAATGGTTCATCCTCCTTATATTTTCCGACCAAACACCATGACAATCACACGACTGAATTATCATAACGAAGAAACTAAGAAAAATTGTTCTAGTTATTTTCATTGTACTTCCAATTGATATAAGAGTTGTTACCAGATTGATCGGCCTCTTTTTCAAGCCAGTTTTTACTACTTATTCCACCACTCAAAAAGTAAGCTGGTAAAAATAGAGGACCAAGAGTTTCAGCTTGATAAGTATGCTGACCTTCATGAGCGCCAAGAATAATTTTATCAGAATCAGTAAATTGATAGTTCCCACCACTATTAATATAGTTTTGTTGCGCTTGGTATGTGTAATATTCTTTATTAACATCAAACGTTTTTCCACTATCCGGATTAGCACTTCCAAAATAATTGATGACATTTCCAAGAGTTAATGCACTTCCATTTTCTCCCAACTGGTTTCCAATAAACTGAATCGCATTATTACCGATATCAATATCAACCTTTTGCCCCGTAGCTTTTCCAACCGCATAACCAGTAAGACCAATAGTTAAACCAATCGCAGTATTTGGACTTGCCCAAATTTTAGCCGCAACATCATTTGCTTTCTCATCAATTTGGTTTTTGATTTGTTGCCCTTGCTTAACATCACCAGTAACCTCAGATGCCATATTCTCAATATCTGTTGAAATAATTCGCAAAACCCCTCAGCGGATTAATCTGTGTTGCCAGATTAGAAAGTGTGATCGTTAGATTTGAAAATAATCCTGATCCAACATCAGATAAAAATGATCCAGTCGCTTGAGT
>JAGKWR010000009.1 GCA_021151765.1 Alphaproteobacteria bacterium | reverse complement strand
GTTGTTGCTTCAACAATTTTGGGTTTGATTGCACGTAAAGCGGTAACCAACTATTATACAGCGCGTCGTCAAGGCAATAACATCAACTATACAGGAATTGATTTGGGCGACAGTTTTTCTCATACAAGCGCAACAAAATCGACTGCTGATGTTGAAAAAGGTTCTTTTAATCGAGTTGAAGCCAAGTTTATCGCCAATTTTACGCAAGCTCATCACGACATGATGTTGGTTTTTTCAACCAAAGTAGAAAACACCAAAGGCAAAACGGCGGAAGCTTTGGGAAATTTTGGCGAAGCGGTGAAAGATATTCCGATTTTGTCAGATATTACCAGCACCGCAGCTGCTGTGGCTTCGCAAGTTAGTGAAGAAAATAGAAGACAAAGATTTGAAAATTTCTCGCTGAAACTGAATTGAGCAAAGCCAAACCATCAACCAGCGTGCGACCAAATTCTGCTTCCGCGCAGAAATTAAATGCTAAAAATGCTGTGACGCAAAATTCATCTTCGAGTGGCAGAATATAGTTTTGTCAGGATCTCGTAAGATTACCTTAGACGTTAAAACTCAAGAATCGTTCAGTATGACAAAAACTAATTACTAGATTTCTTAGTTTTAGATTTCTTCACACCTTTAGCAGAAGTTTTTTTCGATTTTTTATCAGTTTTAGCTTTGGAACTTTTAACAGTTTTTTTATCCGCTTTTTTTGCAGGAGATTTACCTTTTTTCAAAACCATCTTTTTTGTAGCTTTTTTAGCTTTGAATTTTGGTTTCAAAGTTGCCAAAGCTCGTGATTGATGTTCTTCTTCTTTCTCGATAGTGATTGGTTGTTGTTCAACTAATTCTTCTTCAACAACTTCTTCTTCATTATTTGCAACTTCAGCTTCTTTGCTTTCAACTTTTTCGTCTTTCACTTCTTTTTTAGGATCAACTTTTTCTTCTGACACTTCTTCTTTTTCGTCTTTTTTCGTCAAAACTTCGCAATATGCATAACCTTTAAGATCAAGCTTCGGCAAATTTTTATCGTCATTAGAATCAAGTTTTTGGAAACACATATCCAAAAGTTGTTTGGTTAACTTATCGCGACTTTTGGCAGTTGAGCAACCCAAAACAATCGAAATAATTCTTTCATTATTTCTTTGCGCTGCACTAACCAAATTAAATCCTGAAGCGTTAGTGAAACCAGTTTTCATTCCTTCTGCTCCTTTATATTCAAGCAAAACATGATTATGGCTGACATATTTTTGACCACGATAAGAAAAACTTTTCATGGCAAAAAAATGATAATATTGCGGGAAATTTCTTTTTAAGGCGATCGCCAAACGAGCTAAATCATAGCTGTTAGTATATTGACCTTGATCGTGCAAACCGCTGGCGTTGCTGAAACTAGAATTAACCATTCCAAGCTCTAAAGCTTTTTTATTCATTTCACGTACAAAAGCCCATTCGCTTCCGGCAACGGCTTCAGCCAAAGTAACTGCAGCTTCGTTGAAAGATTTTACGACAACACCAGAAATTGCTTCACGAACTGTGATTTTGTCACCTCTTTTCAAACGCAAAGTGTTGCCGTTATTAACACGAGCTATTTCTTCGCCGCGTTCAGTTACAGTTAAAACTTGATCAAGTTTTAAACGTTTTTTTTCTATAGCTTCGAAGGTTAAATATAACGTCATCATCTTCACCAAAGATGCTGGATAAGAGACTTTATCCGATCTTTTTTCATATAAAATTTGGCCAGTTTTTTCTGACACAACCAATGATGAATAGTTTTTACCACAGCTAATTTCTTGGGCTGAAGCCGAAATTGAGAAAGTAAAAAGACTTAAGAAAATCAGTGAATTTTTAAACATTTTTTGAGATTTTTAAAATTTCTTTTGCTGCTTTACAGCTTGCATTTTCAACACTTCCGAGGCCCATCATCTTAAGAGCCACTTGACTATCGATGATTTGCTTTTGCGCTAAAGATTTATCATCAATTAACTTCTTTAGCTCGCTAAATAGCAAATCAGCTCGACATTTTTTTTGCAACATTTCGACAATAATTTCGCGATTTGAAATCAAGTTAATCAGATTAGCAAACTTAATTTTCACCATTCTTTTAACGATGAAATGAGTGATGCAATTTATCTTGTAAGCGACTATCATCGGTAAGCGATAAAGCGACATTTCTATTGTGTTAGTGCCGGATTTAGCCAAAGCAAAATCTGCCGCAAATAATGCTGCACTTTTATCTTTTGCTTCGATCAAAAAATATTGTGCTTTCAACGCACTCGACATTTCCACAACCAAATCGCGAGTTTTATCAATTAGCGGAATAAAGACTTTTAGATTTGGTTTTTCTGCAGCCAATAAATTTAAGGCTTCAATAAATTCCGGAAAAATTCTTTTGACTTCACCGCTTCTGCTTCCGGGAGTTACAACTACAATTGGCGCTACTTCGTCGATGTTAAAACTTTGACGAAATTCATTTCTGATATGATTTTTTTGCGCAAAATCCGGAGCATTTTCAACAATTGGACTACCAATAAAAACTGTCTTCAAACCATGTTTTTCAAAGTATGGCGGCTCAAAAGGTAAAATTGCTAACAACAAATCATAAAGCTTAGCAATTTTTTTAGCGCGGCCTTGACGATAAGCCCAAACTGAAGGCGCAATCAAATGCACTTTTTTTACTTCTTTAAAATCACGCAATTTTTTCATCACGCGGAAACAAAAATCTGGCGAATCGATAGTAATAACTACGTCACTTTTTTCCGATTTAATCGCTTCCGCCGTTTGTTTAATGCGTTTCAACAATTGCGGAATATGCGGCAAAACCTCTAAAAATCCCATCACGGATAATTCTTCCATCGCAAAAATTGAGCGTAGACCTTCGGCTTTCATCAAAGCTCCACCAACGCCAACGAAGCTTGAATCTGGATGTTGCGCTTTCAGTTCTTTGATCAATTTAGCACCAAGCAAATCACCTGAAGCTTCACCAGCAATTATAAAAAATTTTTTCATTTTTAATTTTAGATTTTCGTTTTAGATTGGCCGATGGAAATGCTATTTTGCCAATCCAAATTTCATCACAAATCTAGAATCAAAATCTTAAACAAAAATTAAATATTTATGGCTCGTCGTAAAATTGCTGTTGCTGGCGCGACTGGAAATGTTGGTCGCGAAATTTTAAACATTTTAGCAGAAAGAAATTTCCCTGCTGATGAAGTTGTTGCTTTGGCTTCAGCTAATTCTTTGGGCAAAAAAGTTTCTTACGGCGACAAGGAATTAACGGTACAAGTTTTAGACGATTACGATTTCACTGGCACTTCAATTGCTTTGTTTTCTCCTGGTGGAAAAGTTTCTGCTGTTCATGCGCCACGCGCTGCAGCTCAAGGTTGCGTTGTTGTTGACAATACTTCGCATTTTAGAATGGAAAAAGATATTCCTTTGGTTGTTCCTGAAGTTAACCCTGAAGCAATCGCTGACTACAAAAAACGCGGCATCATCGCCAATCCAAATTGTTCAACTATTCAAATGTTGGTTGCTTTGAAACCACTTCACGATGTTGCTAAAATCAAACGTATCGTAGTTGCAACTTACCAAGCCGTTTCTGGCGCTGGAAAAGAAGCGATGGATGAACTTTACGACTCAACTAAAAAAATCTACGCTAACCAATTTTTAGAGCCGAAAAAATTCAGCAAAAGAATTGCTTTCAACGTTATTCCACAAATCGACGTTTTCATGGATGACGGCGTTACTAAAGAAGAATGGAAAATGAAAGTTGAGACGCAAAAAATTCTCGATCCAAATATTAAAGTTGAAGCAACTTGCGTGCGCGTTCCAGTGTTTAATTGTCACTCAGAAGCCGTAAACGTTGAATTTGAAAAACCAATTTCAGCGTCGCAAGCTCGTAAACTTTTAGATGATTCTGAAGGCGTTGTGGTTATCGATCGTCCGCAAGAAATGAAATTTGTAACTCCGGTTGAAATTTCAACGCAAGATCCCGTTTTCGTTTCAAGAATTCGCGAAGATAAATCCGTTGCTCACGGCTTGTCACTTTGGGTTGTTTCTGACAACTTAAGAAAAGGTGCTGCTTTGAACGCTGTACAAATCGCTGAAGTTTTAGTAAAAAAACACGGTTTGTAAAAAATGGTTAAACCAGCCAAATCATTGCCGCAAAAAGTTGTGCTTGAAGGCAAATATTGTCGACTTGAACCACTTGATGTTGCAAAACACGGCGATGATTTATGGCTGGAAACTGGAAGTGATGATGAAATTTGGACTTATCTCTCATCTGGTCCATGTAATAGTAACAAGGATTTTCTCAAATGGTTAGAATCATACGAAAATAACCCATCAAGATTTTACTACGCAATTTCTGATCATAGACAAAAATATCTCGGGGCTTTTTGCTTAATGGATTGCGATCTTCAAAATGCCACAATTGAAATTGGTGGTATTTTCTTTTCCAAAAAATTGCAAAAAACCACAATTGCCAGTGAAGCAGTCTTTTTGTTGAGTTGTTACGCTTTTGAAGATTTGGCAGTACGAAGATTACAATGGAAATGTCACACCGAAAATGAACCCTCAAAAAAAGCTGCGAAAAGATTTGGATTTGTTTTTGAAGGAATAATTCGTAATCACTGGATAACAAAAGGCAAAAGCCGTGACTCCGCACTTTTTTCAATTATCGAATCAGAATGGCCAACTCGCAAAAAAGAATTTGAATCTTGGCTTGATGAAAAGAATTTTGATGCTGAAGGAAAACAGATAAAACGTTTAGAAGATTTTAGGAATTAAGCAGATTTGATCGCAGCATCTAATCTTTTCAAAGCTTCCGCAACACCTTTTTGATTATCCCAAACGTAGGAAATAAATGCCAAAAAATCAGCACCAGACTTTACAAGTGGCGGACAGTTTTCATCATTAATTCCACCAATCGCAACAATCGGCAAATTAGTGATTTCATTGGCCCAATCTAAAATCTCTAGGGTTGGTTTACCGCGCGATTTTTTAGTTTTACTTTCAAAAAAAGCACCAAATGAAATGTAATCCGCGCCCTGCTCTCCAGCTTCCATAGCCAAATGACGCGAGTCATAACAGCTTGCGCCAATAACAAAATTAGGATTAACTTTTAGTGATTTTTGACGTGCTAATTTAATCGAACCATCTTCTACGCCGAGATGAACACCATGAGCTCCTATTTCTAGAGCCAAATCGAAATCATCATTGACGATAAATTGAGTATTATTTGCCTGACAGATTTTCAATAACTCACGAGAAATTTTAGCAACTTCCTCTCTTTCATAACCTTTCAAACGCATCTGAAAAACCGGAACTAAATTAGTTTTCAAAGCTTTCTCCAGTTCCGCCGCGAATTGTTTTAACTCAATTTGCGGCGGGCTGATCAAATAAATTTGTGTCATTTAATTAACCGTTTCTTCTTCTAAAAAATGCTGGGACGTTCAAAATATCATCGTCAACTTTGTCTTCGGTTATTTCTTTTTCTTCATCAAATACAGTTGAGCCGAAGAATTCTTGATGTTTTCTTTCAGCTTCTTGGGTCTTTTCTTGAGTAATTAAGGATTGGTTTTTGTTTTGAACAACAGATTCTTGTTTAAAAATAGAAGATTCCGAAATTATATCTGAAAACTGCACTTCTTCTTCCTCTATTGAAGATGATTTAGCTTTTGAATTATTCATAAAGCTGAACAAACTAAATCCGTTATCTTTTCTTTCTTTTCTTACCGGAGTTTTTAAAGCTTTATTCGGTTTTGAATTAACCTCTTCTAATACTAATTCTTCTTCTACTTGTTTTGTTTCTGCTTCAATTTCAACTTGAGGAAAGAAGTTTGATTGATTCGAAGTTTTTTCTTCAACAATTTTCTTAGGAAGATCTTGTCCGTAATTTAAATTTGGTTCTTTCAGAAAATTTTGTTTTGGTTTCAAATCTGTCTCAACAATTTCTTCTATTTTATCTTCGACAGGAGCAATTATAGATCCTGGATTAAAAAAACTTTTACCAGTTAGTGAAGTATCTAATTTTTTAGATGAAAGTTCTGGAGCCTCAATTTTAAAGCGACTAGAGTCTTTTATCTCAACTGATTTATCAATATCTTTTCTATATTCGTCCTCATCAATTCCTGTAGCAACTACAGAAATTCTGATTTTGCCTTTCATATTTTCGTTAAAAGCAGAACCGAAAATAATATTAGCATTTGAGTCAACTTCTTTGCGAATTGTATTAACAGCTAAATCAGCTTCAAAAAGAGTCATATCTGGACCGCCAGTCATGTTAACTAAAACTCCTTTAGCACCTTTAATCGAGATATCATCAAGCAACGGATTAGAAATTGCCGCCTCACAAGCTGCTATTGCACGATTTGGGCCTTCAGCTTCACCAGTTCCCATCATAGCTTTGCCCATTTTAGTCATGATAGTTCTAATATCAGCAAAATCTAGATTCACTAAGCCAGGCATAGTAATCAAATCAGTTACACCACGAACGCCAGCATGCAAAACGTCATCAGCCATTTTAAAAGCTGATTCAAAAGTTGTATTCTCGTTAGCAATTCTGAACAAATTTTGATTTGGAATAATGATTAAAGTGTCTACGTATTTTTTTAATTCTTCAATCCCAGCCTCAGCTGTTTCCATACGATATTTGCCTTCAAAATGAAAAGGTTTTGTAACAACACCAACAGTCAAAACTTCTCTTTCTCTAGCTAGTTTGGCGATCACTGGTGCAGCACCTGTTCCAGTTCCACCTCCCATTCCAGCAGCAATAAATACCATATTGCTACCTTCTAAATATTTTTCTATCTCTTCAATATTTTCTTCTGCAGCAACACGTCCACGATCTGGAAAAGAACCAGCACCTAGACCTTTAGTTGTAACAACACCGAGCTGAATTCTATTAGGTGCAAGTGAATTTGATAAAGATTGAGCATCTGTATTAGCAGCAATAAATTCTACACCTTCTAGATTAGAACGAATCATATTATTGATTGCGTTTCCTCCGGCACCACCAACACCAAAAATTGTAATTTTTGGCTTTAATAATTCAGGCTGAGGAATGTTAATGTTAAGTGACATATCTGAGCTTTTTGTTCTTCTAGTTGTTTTCATGGGAATTTGAATTTTTAGGTCAAAAGAGGTTCAAAACTTTTTATAATAATCAAAAAAATAATGCGCAATTTTTAATATCGTGGTTTTTTAAAAAAAACTTATTATGTATTTTCTGATAATTAACTTTAAGAGATAAGCACCCTAACCTTAAAAATAAGGCATTTAATTATTGAAGTTTATAATTTACAATTTTGACAAAGAATTACTACATCACTATTGTTGCTAATCCAAGCAGAGTCAAAAAAGAAAACATATCTGTCATTGTAGTAAGAAATACTCCAGATGAAATTGCGGGGTCGAACTTTAATCTATGCAAAACCAGAGGAATAAATACACCGAAGAATCCAGATAAAGTTATTGCCGCTAAAATAGCAGAAGCAAAAACTACACTTAAATGTAAATTATGTTGCCAAAAATAACAGGCTATTCCGGCTATTAAAGCCAGTGATAATCCATTTAGAAATGCCACAAATAATTCTTTAGCGAAAAGTTTTGTTATGGCGATATTATCAATTTCTTTTGTAGCAATTGATCTAACCAATACTGTTAAGGCCTGTGTTCCAGAATTACCGGAAAGAGATGAAACAATTGGTAAAAGCGCTGCAAGAGCGACAATCTTTTGGATTTGATCCGCAAAAAATGCAATGATTGTAGCGGAAAACAAATTAGTTATAAGGCTAGTTGATAACCAAGAAATTCGTGATCTTGCAGTTGTAAAAGAAGAAGCGTGAAGATTACTGTCATTCACACCACCAAGCAAAAGAATATCCTCTTCAGCTTCTTCTTGCAAAATATCAATCACATCATTGGCATATATCACACCCACTAAAACTCCTTTTTCATCAATAACTGGTGCATAATCTAAAGAGTATTTACTGAAGAGTTGGGCCCCCTCTTCTTTATCCATATTGGCTGATAAAACCATTATTTCTTCTTTGTCAGACATAATCTCTGACATCAAAACGTGCTTCTTCTTTTTAAGTATTCTGCTAACACTAACTTCAGAAATTGGACGAAAATCGTCATCTACAATAACAATATTATGAAAATCTTCAGGCAAATCTTCTGCATTCTGTAAGTGATATGTAGCTTGCGCAACACTCCAATCCTGTTTAACTGCAACAAAATTTTGTTGCATCAAACGACCGATAGAATTTTCTGGATAAGAAAGAGCTTCTTCAATCTCACTACGTTTTTCTTCCGAGACATGATCCAGAATCTCACTTATTCCTTCATTTTCTAAAGTCTCAATAACTTGAACTGCATCATCAACTTCAAGTTGATCAATTGCTTTTGCTGAATTTTTACTACCTAAAAGATCAATTACATCACTTTTAAGATCATCATCTAGGTATGTCAAAATTTCTGGATCAAACTCACTGGCAATAGTTGCGACTAGTTTAATTCTTTGCTCAAAGTTAAGAGATGACAGAAAGTCAGCCTGATCAGCTGGATGAAGTTCTAAAAATAGCTTTTTAACTTGAGTGGTTAAATCGTTTTCGAGTGAATTCAAAATACGATTTTTAATGTTTTGGTCTATGCCAAACTCAGATTCATAGCCAGATTCCTGTTTTTTATCGAGCACCATCAGACTATATTTTATTTATTGAAGCAAAGTTGCTTTTATGATTTCATCTTCACGATCAATAAAAATCTCGCTTTTTTCTTTATTGACCATCAACTCAAAGAAATTTAGTACGTTTTTTGCAAATAATTTACTAGCATCTGAAGAAACAAAGCTTGGGAAATTTTCATGACCAATTATTTTTACACCGTTAACTTCAACAATTTCACCTTTTTTAGTAAGAGCACAGTTGCCACCGTTGACTGCAGCGATATCTACAATTACAGATCCTTTTTTCATCATTCTAACCATTTCTTCCGAAATCAAAATAGGTGCATTTTTTCCAGGAATCAGAGCCGTAGTTATGACAACATCCTGATTCTGAATTACTTCTTTTAATAGTTGTTCCTGTCTTTTTTTGTATTCTTCACTTGCTTCTTTTGCATATACTCCATCATTATTTTCTTCAGATTTTACTTCAATAAACTTGGCACCCAAGCTTTGAACTTGCTCTTTTGCAGCAGTACGAACATCAAAAGCACAAACTATTCCACCCAATCTTTTGGCGGTTGCTATTGCTTGCAATCCAGCAACTCCGGCACCAATTACCATAAATTTAGCTGCCGAAATAGTACCCGCAGCAGTCATCATCATTGGTACCACTTTCGGTAGGTTATTAACAGCTTCTAAAACTGAAACATAGCCAGATAAATTACTTTGTGAAGAAAGCACATCCATACTTTGAGCACGCGTAATTCTTGGCATTAAATCAAGAGAAAAAGGCAGAACCTTATTATTTAACAAATTGACAACTTTTTCTTTTTGCAAGTAAGGATTGAAAACTGAAATGAAAATCAGACCCTCTTTTACTTTTGAAAAATTTAGTTCTGATCTTTGAACTGAAATTACAACGTCTATCTCTGGAATAATCTGATCAATATCAAGTACAACTTTAGCACCAGATTTTTCATATAAATCATCTGAAATAGAAGAATTTACACCAGCATTTGACTCAACAAAAACCTCAACGCCTAGCTTTATATATTTACCAACCAAGTCCGGCGTAAGAGCAACTCTTTTTTCGCTAGCAATATTTTCCTTTAGAACAAGAAGCTTCATAAGTTTTATTTAATTGGTGCGGTCGAGAAGATTTGAACTTCCACGGGTTTTACCCCACAACGACCTCAACGTTGCGCGTATACCAATTCCGCCACGACCGCACTTGAAAACATACTTGCCTAAAATTCAGGCAAGTATTGTTTAGTTAACCAAAGGCTTTAGACGATTTAAAGCAACAATAAACACCGATAAGTCAGGATTGTTTTGATCTTTTAACTCGGTAATAAAGTTGTCAAATCTTTCCACCAAAAACTCTGATTTGTTAATCCAGTTTTCCAAACAAATATCTGGAGAAGTTTTATTATCCTTAGAAACAGACTCTACAATACTTTTAGCGATTTTCATCTGATATGTGTACAAATCTTCTAAAATCGTTTTTGAAGAAAGTCTTTGCCAGTGATTTTCATAGTTAACTCCCGAAACTTTAGTGCGTAACCATTTCAAGGAAAACCTGTTTCCTACTGCAAAATATATTTTGGCAATTGTTTTTATGTCAGAATTTGAGTCTGAAGAAATTTCAGCAATATCGAAAACAGAAGCCAAAGGATCTAGAGATGCGATTTTTTCTGACAATTTACGTTCAACGTTGTTTAGACAGTATTTATCAATTTTACGCTCAAAAGAATCACGAGAAGCTTTAGCCAAAACATCAGATAAAACTGTTAAAAGCTCATCAGCATTTTTTCTAAAACGAGTCACGATTGGAGCAATTTCACCTTTTGACTGATTGCGTAATAACCACAAGGTTGATCTTTCTATTAATTTACTTGATGCCAAAAACATCTGAGACTGAATTTGAGGATCAACTTTTCCATCAAGATTTTCAACTTCTTGCCAAATCTCACGAAGTCTAAAGGAATCACATGCTATTATGAAGCTTTTAACAACATCGCTAATCCCAAAACCGCTTTCTTGGCAAAGTTGGTTTACAAAAGTTATTCCAGCTCGGTTTACAACAAAGTTTGTAATTTGAGTTGCGATAATTTCATTACGGAGTTGATGGCTCAGAACTTCTTCAGAGAACTTTTCTTGCATCATTTTAGGGAAATATGACAAGAGTTCATTTTCAAAATACTTGTCTTTCAATAAATCCGAAGTCAAGAGAGCGTTGTAAATATCCATTTTAGAGTAAGCCAACATCACACAAAGTTCTGGACGGGTTAATCCAATTTTATCTGACTGTCTTTTTTCAATTTCTTTTTTCGAAGGCAAAAACTCGATTTTACGGTTCAATAAACCTGATTTCTCTAAACGGTCCAAAAACTGTGATTGGTTACCAATATTAGAAATTCCTTGAGATGAGGCGATCGATATTGCTTGAGTTTGGAGTCTATTATCCAACAAAACTAAGTTAGAAACTTCATCTGTCATTTTTTCAAGAACGACATTTCTTTCTTCCAAAGTTATTTTGTTAGAACGCATTGCTTGAATCAAAGCAATTTTGATATTTACCTCATGATCCGAACAATCCACACCAGCTGAATTATCCATTGCATCTGTATTAACGCGTCCGCCTTTCAAAGCGTATTCAATACGACCTTTTTGTGTGAAACCTAAATTTCCCCCTTCACCAACAACTTTGCAGCGAAGATCCGAGCCGTTGATACGCAAATTGTCATTAGCACGATCACCGACTTCTTGATGAGATTCGTCAAGAGCTTTAACATAAGTTCCAATTCCACCATTCCACAACAAGTCAACAGGAGCTTTCAAGATAGCTTTGATTAATTCATTAGGTTCAAGTTCATCTTCATTGATCGCGAGAATTGCTTTCACTTCCTCAGAAATTTTAATTGATTTAGCACTTCTTTCAAAAATACCGCCACCTTTAGAAATCAAAGATTTATCATAATCTGTCCAGCTTGAGCGTGGTAAATTGAACATACGAACACGTTCTTCAAATGATTTTGCCGCATCAGGATTTGGATCAAAGAAAATATGCATATGGTTGAAAGCAGCGACTAACTTAATGTGTTTTGACAACAACATACCATTTCCGAAAACGTCTCCGGCTAAATCGCCAATACCAACACAAGTGAAATCTTGAGTTTGAGTGTCGTGCCCCATTTCGCGGAAATGACGCATTACAGAAACCCAACCACCTTTTGCAGTGATACCCATTTTTTTGTGATCATACCCAACTGAACCACCAGAAGCAAAAGCATCACCAAGCCAAAAATTATATTCGGCAGAAATACCATTAGCAATATCTGAGAAAGTTGCAGTACCTTTGTCAGCAGCAACTACCAAATAAGGATCAGCCGCATCATGCATTACAACATTTTGAGGATGAATAATTTTTCCTTCAACAACGTTATCTGTTACATCAAGCAATCCACGCAAGAAAGTTTGATAAGATGAAACACCATCTTTTAAAACTTCATCACGGGACAAGCCAGCGGTTGGTTTTTTAACAACAAAACCGCCTTTCGAACCTACTGGAACAATAACTGCGTTTTTAGTCATTTGAGCTTTCATCAAACCTAAAACTTCTGTACGGAAATCTTCATGACGATCTGACCAACGCAAGCCACCACGAGCAACTCTTCCACCACGCAAATGAACACCTTCCATAGTTGAAGAATAAACAAAAATTTCTGCGTAAGGAAGTGGCAAAGGCAAATCCAAAACTTTTTTACAATCAAATTTAAATGAAACGTAGCCTTTAAAAGCACCTTCTTTGGCTGATTGATAATAGTTTGTACGTAAAGTCGCAGTTATAACACTTAGGAATTTTTTAATTGTTGCGTCATCAACCAAATCTTTAACCTGATTTAATCCTAAAGAGATTTCATGAGTAATTTCTTCAACTCTTTTTTGACGTTGTGCAATATCAAGTTTCAATGATGGATTGAACTTCACTTCGAACATTTCAACCAAAAATTTAGTCAAATCACGATACTTAACCAATACATCAGCGACATAAGATTGACTATATCTAAAGCCAGTTTGGTGAATGTATTTTGAATAGGCTCTAAGCATGTAAATTTGCTTCCAATCCAAATCAGCAGAAACAACCAAACGATTTAGCATACTAACTTCTGCCGTTTTATTCCAAATCAAAGAGATAGCTTTTTCGAAATTAATTTTAATTTTTTCAGAAAATTGGTCGCCTTGTTTGCTCAAATTCAATAGGAAATAGTGAACCCAAACTTTTTTTGATGACTCTCTACGATCTTCGGACTCGGGAGTTATGACGTAAGTATGCTCTTGAATTACATTGAAACCAAAGCTTTCAAGAACTGGCATCATCTCAGAAAGGATAAGCTCTTTCTGAGGATTGTAAATTTTTAATTCTGTAACTTCCGGAGCAAGATTTTCATCTGAACGATATAAGTTGAAAACAATCGAGTTTTTATCCAAACATTCTTCAACACGAGAAATGTCAATAGCAGCACGTTTTGAATCAAAACGATTAATGTAACTTACAGAAAAAGCGTTCTGATACTTAGCAAAAAGCGCAATGCTTTTTTCATTTTCAAACTTCGCAGAGATAGATTCTCTCAAATCATCACTCCAAATACGAGTCATATTGGCGATATCACGTTCAACTTTCAAAGTATCGACAGAAGGTATACCGTTATCTGTACGGATAATTACGTGGAAACGTGTTAATTTAGAGTCATTGATTTCAACAAACGAATCAGCAACTTCACCTTTATATAAATCTGCAAGATAGTTTTTTATTTTTTCTCTCAACTCAGAGTTACTGCGATCACGAGGAGTAAAAATTAAACAGCTAACAAAACGATTATATTTATCTTTGCGTGGGAAAAATCTAACTTGTGATCTGCCACAAATCGCAACAATACCAGTCGCAATACGTAGTAAATCATTAGCATTAGTTTGGAATAACTCATCACGAGGATAAGATTCCAAAACTGAAACCAAATCTTTGTAGTTGTGACTTCCTGAAATATAGCCAGAATCTTCTATGACCTTAGCAATTTTGTTCTTTACCAAAGGAATGTTGCTTGGTGTATGGCTGTATGCCATCGAAGTAAATAATCCTAGGAATCTATATTCACCAGTAACTTTTCCTTCATCAGAAATTTTTTGAACACGAACACGTTCTGCATTAGTTATTTTGTGAATACGCGACTTATAGCGTGATTTCAGAATCTCAATAACATAAGGATTTTTTACTGAATCACAAACTTCTTCAACAGATGAGTTAAGAACTTCTGGAATAACATCTTGATCAGTAGATGCAAAAACACCAAGGCTGGAATTTTTAACTTCTTCTAAAATATAGCTGCCTTTTCCTGTGTCTTTAATGTTAAATTCTTTCGCACCTAACAAAATGAAGTTACCTGTAGTCATCCAAGAGATGAACTCCTTTATTTCGGCAATTTCTTTTTGATCTTTTATGATTTTTTTAGCATTTTCGACTTGAGATTTTGCTTTCTCAGCAACGTCAATCATCTTCTTCCAATCACTAACAACCAAAACTAGTGTTTCGATAATTTTTGTAATGTCTGACTGTAACATTTCTAAATCAGAACTGGCAGTAATCTTGTTTAAGTGCAACTGAATTACAGATTCATGTTTTGAATCTTTTTTTACATCAACTTCTAATAAGTTACCGCCCGAGTCACGACTAACAGAGTAAATTGGATGCACAATATTTTTGATAGCTACGCCGATTTTATCAAGATGGTCAACAATTGAATCAACCAAGAATGGCATATCATCAGAGACAACTTCTAAGAAAGTATGGATTGATTCAAAACCGTCTGATTTTTCTGAAGGATTATGGATTCTTACTTTGAAAATTGAGTTCTTTTCAGAAAAAAACTTAAAGCTTGATAAGGCTGAGTTATGTAGTTCATCAACTGAATAATTTACAAAATCACGACCTTGGTTTTGTAAATAAAATAAGTTTACGAAATTGAGAAATTTTTCGCGCGAAAAATCTTTTTCATATTTTTGTTGATGAGAAAAACTGATAACCTGATCAATAAGATTTTGCATTACTTCCATAGAACTCTTTGAAAAAATTATTTTTTAATAAGTATAACGACCATCTGCATACCTTCCAAACGATGCGGAACTTCTGGTTTTGCGAAACTTTCTGTATCTCTTAAAATATCTTGCATCATCTTTTCAGCTAAGTCTTGGTGTGTAATTTCACGCCCCTTCATTCTAATGCTGACTTTTACT
The DNA here is from genome assembly GCA_021151765.1 of Alphaproteobacteria bacterium. Taxonomy (GTDB): domain Bacteria; phylum Pseudomonadota; class Alphaproteobacteria; order Rickettsiales; family UBA1997; genus UBA2645. The sequence goes on along the minus strand of JAGKWR010000009.1, from coordinate 60,738 downwards.
TTATTACCTTTCTCGATGAACTCTTTGGTATGACGAATTTTGGTATCGAAATCTCCTTTACCAATATTAATAGTCATTTTTATTTCTTTAACTTCGACAACTTTTTGCTTCTTTTTAGCATCAGCAGCTTTTTTTTGTAGCTCGTAACGCATTTTACCAAAATTGGTAATTTTACAAACTGGTGGATTTACGTTTGGTGAAACTTCAACTAAATCTAATTCAACTTCTTGCGCCTTTCTCAAGGCTTCAGCAACCGTTATAACTCCAAGCATTTTTCCGTCTTGATCAATAACTCTCACCTCATTGGCTTTGATTTGATCATTAATACGAAACATTTTATCGAAATTCTGATTCTGCGTTGGCTGATTTTTAATTGGTCTCACAAGGATATTTGAATTGTTAACAAATTTTCTCAAAAAAATTGAGAGGTGGCGCAAATTATAACTCAACTTCTAAAGTTCAACCCCACTTTAAAATAAAAAACGCCCATTCGCAAAATATCTCTCAAGATATGTCAAATAAGGATTCGCGTTAAATTGAAATAGTGGAAGAAATTTCTCTAGCCCTTCTATCGAATTCTAAAATTTCATCGATCGAATAAGGTTTTTTATGATCAATTCTATCTAAAGTCTGCGCTACAATTATTGCAATTTTATCGAAGGTAATTTCTTTATTTAAAAAGCGTGCAACCGCAATTTCATTAGCCGCGTTCAAAACTACTGGAGCAGTTCCATCAATTTCCAAAGCTTCAAAACAAAGCTTCAAAGCAGGAAATTTATCATATTTCGGAGCAAAAAAAGTTAGATTCTGCAATACTGCTAAATCTAATTTTTCATACTTAATCGCCATTCTTTTCGGAAAAGACAAAGCGTAAGAAATTGGCACTTGCATATCTGGATTGCTCATCATCGCCAAAGTTGAGCCGTCTTTGTAATCTACCATTCCGTGAATAATTGATTGCGGATGAACTAAAATTTTGATCTGATTTTTATTTATCGGAAAAAGATGAAAAGCCTCAATCATTTCCAAGCCTTTATTCATCATAGTCGCAGAATCAATCGATATTTTAGCACCCATCGACCAATTTGGATGTTTCAACGCTTGCTCAACTGTTATTTTAGAAAAATCGACATCAGAATCAAAAAATGGACCACCTGAAGCTGTAAGAGTTATAGCTTCAATTTGCTCAAGATTATCCTTTTCAAAAATTTGAAAAATGGCGTTATGTTCAGAATCAACGGGAATAATTTTAACATTATTTTCTTGAACTGCTTTCATCAAAAATTCGCCGGCACAAACCAAGGATTCCTTATTCGCCAAAGCAATATCCGATCCGGCTTGAATTGCCGCTAATGTTGGAAGCATTCCAGCAGCTCCGACAATTGCTGACAAAACTATGTCACATTTTATTTTAGCAACTTGAATTATAGCTTCGAAACCGCAATGCACCTGACATTTTGGTAATATTTTCAGGGCATCTTTCAACTCTGAGTAGTAATTTTTATTTTCAATCACAACATGAGCCGGCTTAAGTAACAATGCTTGTTCAATCAAAGTTTTAACATCATTACGAGCGACTAAAGCGATAATTTCAAAATCGTGCGGCGCGTTTTTTATTACTTCGATTGTGCTTCTACCAATTGAGCCAGTTGATCCTAAAATAGAAATTCTTTTCATCTTACTTTTTAGTTTTTGTCGATTTGCGGACTGAATTTGCAGTGGCTTTTGGCTTTACTTGATGCTTAGTAGGCTTTTTTTCTGGTTCTTGATATTTTTGAGATTCTTGGGCGATTAATTTTTCAATACCAATCGCTTTATCTTGAGTTTTATCAAGCATAAAAACAATTTCTGGAATTGTTCTCAAAACTACTTTTTTTGACATTTGGTGACGAAAAAAAGGTCGCATATCGTTAAGTTTTTCAACAATTTTATCGTGAATTTTTTCATTACCAAAAATATCAATATAAATTCTAGCATTTTTAGCATCAGGGCTAACGTCAGCTTCTAAGATTGTAATCAAGCTTCCCGGAACTGTTAAAATATCTTCACGCAAAAATATTTCTGACATGATGCGTTTAATATTTTCACCAATTTGAAGCTGTCTTTGTGATTTCATAAAATGAAGACTAAAATTTAATATTGTTTATACTGATGAACACCACGCATTACAATGTTGAAGGTGCAAATTTTAATTGAGTTTTTATCAGCAAAATTTGAACGACGAACTTTTGCTGTAACTAATTTGCGATCTTGCTCATTGTAAGCCATATATTGATAATCTCCTTTATTGTAAGGATGATCTTCAAAATACATTTCTGTTTCCAATCGACCAAATTTTTGATGATACACATTCATGTTAATATGTGGACCACGACCAGGATTTGAGCCAGGCATAATTGTGATAAAATCGTATTGTCCTAAATTATCAGTAATAGCGCGGCCGGACATGCTAAAATATTTATCGTAATATTCGCTGTCTTCATCAAGCAAAGTGTGATATTTACCGGCGGCGTTGGCTTGCCAAATCTCAATAATTGCGCCTTCGATTGGAACTCCAAAAGAGTCAGTAACTGTACCTTTCACAAAAATTATTTCACCATACGCACGATAAAATGATCCTGATTTTTTTGCTAAATTGTTACTAGTCGAAAAACGATCTGGCATTGAGATATCAGCAGTAAAAAAGCGTGATGGAGTTGGTTTTTTTTCTTCAAAAATTGCTAATGAGTTTTTTTTATCATCTTTCTGAATAGCACTAATTTTAGAAGATGGCTGTACAATGTTGATTTCTGAACGAGTCGGCGCTTGCGGCGCAACTTGCCAATATTCAGAAAGTTGAGAAAATTGCGGAATAGTTTGCTGCTCAATTGAATTAGATGAGGCAGCAGGAAGTTGCTGAGCCAGAGCCTCAAAACTAATTAGAACTAAAATGAACAGACAAATTTTTTTCATATCTACACTTTTGGCAAAGTAACGCCAGTTTGTCCCATATATTTGCCACTTCTTTTATCGTAAGAAACTTCACAAGGTTGATCACCTTTGAAGAACAAGAATTGGCAAGCACCCTCACCGGCATAAATTTTTGCTGGCAACGGCGTAGTATTAGAAAACTCAAGAGTCACATGACCTTCCCAACCTGGCTCAAGTGGCGTTACGTTCACAATAATGCCGCAACGCGCATAAGTTGATTTACCAACACAAACTACCAAAACATCTTTAGGAATTCGGAAGTATTCAACCGTACGAGCCAAAGCAAAACTGTTTGGCGGAATTATACAAACATCAGTTGTGCGATTTACAAAACTGCTTTCTGAAAAGTTTTTCGGATCAACTATAGCTGAATCAATGTTAGTAAAAATCTTGAACTCATTGGAAACTCTGGCATCATAGCCATAAGATGAATTTCCGTAAGAAATAATTTTTTCACCTTGGGAATTTTGCTTCACTTGATTTTCAGTGAACGGTTCAATCATGCCCTGACTTTTCGCAAGAGCGGCAATCGATTTATCAGAAAGTATACTCATTTTATTATTTTTAGATTTATGGATTTTTTGATTTGAAAATTCTAACCAACAAGCTTTAAAAACTGCATCTATAATTTAGCTCTAATTGAAAGTTGGAATCTAAAATAATTAAAAATCTAAAATCAAAACTTAATTAATGCACGATATCAGCTATCTTCACGACATTCTCGTACTTTTATTTGCTTCCGTTGCGATTGTAATTGTCTTTAAACAATTCGGACTAAGCCCTGCCCTTGGTTATTTAGTTGCTGGCGCCGCAATTGGTCCTTTTGGTTTTGGTGTTTTGACAAGTATAGAAACTACAAGCTCAATTGCTGAACTTGGCGTAGTATTTCTGCTTTTTGCTATTGGTTTAGAGCTAACTTTTGGCAAATTGATGGCCATGAAGAAATATGTTTTAGGATTTGGTAGCCTTCAAATCATTCTAACTTCCGCAGCTATATTTCTAATTTGTTATAAGTTAGCCCATTTAGGCTTGGCAACTTCAATTATTGTCGGAAGCGCTTTAGCATTATCTTCAACTGCGATTGTTATGCAGGTAATTTCTGAAAATGGTGAAGATTCTACTCGTGTTGGACGCCTGTCATTTTCAGTATTGTTGATGCAAGATTTGGCAGTAATTCCTGTCTTAGTTTTATTACCACTTTTAGCAAAAAAAGATGCCAATATTTTATCAGCGGTTGGCGGAGCTTTGTTTGATGCCGCGATTGCCATGATCATAATTTTTGCTACTGGCCGTTCTTTGTTGCGTCCGATTTATCGTTTAATTGCTAACTCAAAAAATGAGGTTTTGTTCCTCAGCTTTACTTTAATTGTAATTCTAGGATCAGCTTACTTAAGCGATTATATGGGATTATCTTTTGCCCTTGGTGCGTTCATCGCTGGTTTGATGGTCGCTGAAACTGAATTTAAATATCGCGTTGAAGAAGAAATTTTGTCTTTGAAATCGCTATTGATGGGTTTGTTTTTCATGACAATCGGCATGTCTTTTGACTTTGATTTATTGCTGCGTAGCTTTCCCTACATCATGGCAGCGGCTTGTGCTTTAATTTTGATCAAATCGTCAATCATAGTTTTATTGTGTAAAATATTTCGCTTTCCAATGGCGCCAGCAATTCACACTGGTTTATTACTTTCACAAGGTGGTGAATTTGGTTTCGTAGTATTTGTGATGGCAGTTCAAGAACGCTTTATGGAGCCTGATCTATCACAATTTTTGATGACAGTAGTTACTTTCAGTATGGCTCTCACTCCTCTACTTGCAAATATCGGACGCAAAATCAAAACCAAACTTTATACTAAAGATGTGTTGCAAGATCACAAAATTAAGCGCGAAATCGATGAACTTTCCAAACACGTTATCATCATCGGATTTACCAAAGTTGGTCGTATTGTCTCTTACATTCTACGCAAACGCGGCTTGAACTATGTAATTTTAGACAGCAATCATCGCATCGTTCACATCGAAAAAAACAACGGCTACAACATTTACTATGGCGATGCCATGAATATTGATATTTTAAAATATGTTGGAATCGAACGCGCCGAATCAGTAATTGTCGCTATGGAAGACGAAGTAGCTTGTATTAAAATTACACGTTTCATTCACGAAAATTTCCCACGCAGTACTGTTGTCACTAAATCCGAAACTTTAAATAATGCCGAAAGATTTAAAAAAGTTGGCGCAAGTTTGGTAGTTTCAAAAAATCTCGAAACTGGTTTGCAACTCAGTAAATTAGCACTTTCATCTGTCGGCGTAAACGCTCGTGAAATCAACGAAGCTTTAAACGCTTTCCGCGATATCAACTCTGAAATTATGAAAGAAGTAATTCTTTACGACGAAAATGAAGTGAGCGGTACCATCTTTGAGAAGATGGCGAATAAGAAAGAAATTAAGGAAGAGAAACAATAAAGAAGTGGTCGGGGCGGAGAGATTCGAACTCCCGACCCTCTGGTCCCAAACCAGATGCGCTAGCCAGACTGCGCTACGCCCCGAGTAAAAAAATAGAAAGATTTGTTGGTTTTTTGAGAAGTGGATTTATCTTTGTAAAAAAGAAGGCGCGCAATAGACACGTCACCTTTAAAAAAGTCAACACCATTTTCACCAAAAAATTATGAAACTCACAAATCACTACAAAAAAACATCCGAAACCGCACTAGTCTTAGTTTGCATTTTCCTTTTACAAAACGAAACAGCTCTTGCGTGGGATGGAATTGATTTAAAAAATAATTCTGCCATCCAAATTGAATCTGGTAATCTAGTCCGTGAAGGATCTATTATCGATTTTTTCGATAGTACTGATGGTAATTATCACTCAGGAAAAGTTTTAATAATGAACTCAGCTTCCAATGCAACTGAGCTTACGATTGAAGACTTTACAGAAAAACACAAAGAAAGATTTTTTTTAATGAATGACTAATATGAAAGGCATTATTCTTGCAGGCGGAAGCGGTACTAGACTTGCTCCTTTAACCAATGTTATCAGCAAACAATTACTTCCGGTTTACGACAAACCGATGATTTGTTACCCACTTTCAACATTGATGAATCTTGAGATTAAAGACATTTTGATTATCTCAACTCCACAAGACACACCAAATATCGAAAAATTTTTGGGCGATGGATCAAGCTATGGAATCAAAATTTCTTACGCAATTCAAGACCAACCAAAAGGCATTGCCGAAGCTTTCATTATCGGCAAAGATTTTATTGGAAATGACAATGTTTGCCTGATTCTCGGCGATAATATTTTTTACGGAAATGAAATTAACCGTAGCGACTTGAAAGATAAAATTTCACAAATCGAAGAAGGTAAAATGGGCGCATTTGTTTTTGCTTACCACGTTTCTGACCCTGAAAGATATGGCGTCGTTGAATTTGATAAAAATGAAGAAAAAGCAATTTCAATTGAAGAAAAACCAAAACATCCGAAATCAAATTTAGCTGTTACTGGTCTTTATATTTACAACTCAGAAGTTGTTGAGATCACTAAAAACCTCAAACCTTCTGCGCGCGGAGAACTTGAGATTACTGACGTTAACAACGCTTATTTACAAAAAGGCAAACTGGGAATTGTAAGATTAAAACGTGGTTTTGCTTGGCTTGATGCTGGAACTCCCGACTCACTTTTAGAAGCATCACAATTCATTCACACAATTGAAAAACGCCAAGGATTGAAAATCGCCTGCATCGAAGAAATGGCTTATCGCAAGTGTTTTATCAACTTTGAACAATTTCAGAAACTGATCAATAACTACAAAAAAGGTTCGCCTTATCGAACTTATCTTGAAGGAATTCACTAAAAAAATTTTAATCAAACAAAATGAAAAGAGTCGCTATATTTGCACATTATGATGCTAAAGGCGTTATCGATGATTACGTAATTTTATATCTGAACAAATTAAAAAAATTTGTAGATAATATTCTATTTATATCTGATTGCGTTATAGACGAAAAGGAACAAGAGAAACTTGCTGGTTTAACTATTTTTAATCTTTGCGAGAGATCAAATTTTTCTAAAGATTTCGGCAGTTATAAAAAGGGTTTCCAGATTTTAATGACTGATTATCCCGAAATTTTTCGTGATTCTGATGAATTAATCTTTGTGAATGACTCCTGTTACTGTGTCGGAGATTTTGATAAAGTTTTTGCTGAGATGGAAACAACAGAATGTGATGCTTGGGGATTAGCTGACGATTACACAAACATTCCATCGAAATATGATTCTTACCATCTGCAAAGTTATTTTCTTGCGTTCCGCAGATCATCTTTCCAGCAAGAGTTTTTTATAGACTTTATCAAAGGAATCAAAAACTACGCGCAACCGGCTGATATAGTAAAACATTACGAAGAAGGCACTTCGCAACTATTGCTAAAAAATAACAAAAAAATATCAGTATATCTTCCACGAGATAAAGTTAACGAATACATCCTCCACAACTATAAAACTCTAACAAAAGAAATATCCCAAATAGTTGGTAACAAATCAAAAATCTTTCAGTCTCCTGACATTATTAGAAAAATATTGGGAGACATTTTTGACGTTTCCACACACAACCAAATTCATTCTAATAAGTTTCTAATTCAGATAAAACTTGGCTTTCCTTTAGTAAAAAGAGTAGTCATAGATCAATCCAGAACCCTTTTCTTAAAGCATAAAATTTCCAACTTTTGGGAAGAAATAATTAGTCATTACACAGCTTTTGATTGTAATTTGATCAAATCTCATGCCAAAAGAATTGGAGTAAATTTAAAGAAATCTGATAAGGTGAGCGAATTTATAGAATTAAGCATCAACGATAGAATTAATAAAAAATTCTTCATTCAAAAAAAAGTCACTAAAGGAAACGCCATAATTATTAAAGTTTTCCGTATCCCAGTATTTTACTTTAAAAAACGCATCACTACAAAAACATAATGATGGTGTTTTTTGTTATATAAGATTCGCCGAAATATTCAGTAATAGATATGGCGGTCTCTTTCCAGTAAATAATATACGTAATTACGCCAGAAAAGTCCAAAAAAGAGGAGATTTAAAATATACACTCGCTTTTTGGTTAAAAGCTGAAGTTCTTTTTCCCGAAAATTTTGAAGTAATCAGCTCAAAAGAATACTGCCTTAAGATTTTAAGTGATCGAGATTTCCTAAATCCTGCAGAAATAAATCATGCCATAGAAAATATTCGCGACCACATAAAAAATTCTGCTTAAATTCCTAATTACCCTCTAACATTCAACCCACAATAGAATACATCTACAGCAAACGTGATCTTTATCAATAATGTTTATCTCAATTTAAAGAAACTAGTTTCCCTCCAAATATTGCTAATACCAAAAAAATTACCATCTGCATTTCTGGCCAATTAAGAGGATTTAAAAATGCCTTCACAAGATGGAATTTTAATAGCCAAAATCATGATATTTATTACTTCGCTCATTCTTGGAATGATATCGGCAGAAAACAACCCACCCCTCATAAAGAAACTGGTTCATTTTCCGGAGAATGTTTACAGCAATCGAAATTCATTTAGTAAATTTTGATTGGAATAAAATTTACCAAAAGTTGCATAATCGAAAAACAATTTTAGTTGATAGCGGACCTTCTATGCATCAACATTCTGGATATGTTTAGGTGACCAATTGGCAAACCAGAGATGATGGATCGTTATGCAATGACCTACAAATTTAAAAAATAATAATCTTAAGAACTTACCAAAAGAGCATATTTCCAATATCAACTTTTCCTATTACACTCTACAAAAAGATTTGAGTTATCTATCGTTGCAAGGCGTACAGCAAACTCAAAACAGTTAATGTGAAAATAGAGAATAATTTGAACATAGGAGAACAACAAACTGAAATCTTAGCTAGAAGAAAAAATTGGGTTAGCTAATCTTGCTTACTTTCTATTAAATCGAGATGATATTGTGGAACGACATGAAAGTATGTTTCTCAAAATCCAAACAAAAAATTATGATACTATTTGTTTAAATACGATAAAACTCTAACAGTTAAATCAATCTATCTAAACTAGACAAAATTCGGAAATAATAAAAAATCCACTAATTAAGAATGTTAACAAGAACTATAAAAAACTTAGCAAAAAGATTCTCGCCAATATGGGTTTTTGGTTCTTTTAAGAGAGAGTCCTTCTTTCATAACTCTAAAGCATTTTTTCTATATTGTCACAAAAGGAAGCTTGTGAAGCCAATTTGGATTTCGATGAATTCTGAGTTAGTTAAAGAATTAAGATCAGAAGGCTTTTTTGCCTTTCATGCAGAATCATCAGTAGCAAAAATACTATGTTTAATTGCCAAATATCACATCACCGATTGGGGAATAAATGATATAAACTCACAATATTTTAAGAACTCTTTTCATGTTAATTTGTGGCATGGAATTGCCCTCAAAACTAACGGACTGGATGTAAAAACTGATTACAAAACATCGATAGATGCATTTGGAAAACCCGATATTATAGTTGCGGCCAGTGATTTTGACAGAAACAACCTTGCAACAGCCTTTAATTTAAATAGATCTTCAATATATGTTACAGGGCTTCCAAGGAACGATTGGTTAAGTAATAAGCTAAATCCAACTCGTAAAGATCTTAATTTTATCAGCTACATTGAAGAACTCAGAAAAAATAGAAAACTCATACTTTATCTACCAACATTTGATGATAGTCAGGATATTAACTCATTTGCTTGGATAAATCAGGATTTTGATGATTTCTTACAATCAAATAATTTTCTACTACTCACAAAAAAACACGTTGCTGATAACTCCTCACAGTTAAAAGATCAGTTTAACAATATCATTTTATTGGAAACTGATTGTGATTTATATCCAGCCATGAATTTATTTGATCTCATGATAACTGATTATTCATCTGTTCTATTTGATTTTGCTTTAACAGGAAACAGAATTATCCATTTTATTCCCAATCATGATTTATATTCACTTAACATAAGAAATCTGTATTTCGATATAATGTCTGAAGATAACAGTGCTGGTGATGTATGTATAAATACCGATGAACTAAAAAAATCGATTTTATCTGGCTCCAATAAAAGCAAACAAATCGCCATTAAGTATAACACTTACGATAATAAATTTTCGAAGCGGGTTTTTAAACTATTAAAAAGTTTCAAGTAATGTGCGGCTTATTATATACAAATATTCCAGCTCTTTCTAAAGCGAGCTTCTTAAAATCTCTCTCCGTCTCATCTTATCGAGGTCCAGATTATCCCCAATGCTATTCAGAGCATAAAAATCATAAATTTGGTCATAATAGACTTGTCATAATTGATAACAATCCAAGATCTAATCAACCCTTTAAATCAAAGGATGGAAGATACATTATGGTCTATAATGGAGAGATTTATAACTACAAAGAATTAGCCAAAGATTATAATATTCCTTTAGAAACAAACTGTGATACTGAACTTCTACTAAAGCTCTACATAAAAATTGGATCTTCCTTTCTCAATAAGTTAAACGGAATGTTCGCTTTTGTTATATATGACTCAATTGAGGATAGAATCTTCGCTGCACGAGATAGATTGGGTGTCAAACCTTTATATTACTATAAGAGCCATACTGGGATTATTTTTAGCTCTGATACATCATCAATTATTGAATTGCTTGGAAACTGTAATGTTGATGATTTTTCATTACGACAATACAAAAAATTAAGATCACTATTTAATGGCAGAACTTTCTTCAAAGAAATTAAAGCTTTAGAAGGCGGCCACTACTTTGATGGTAATTCTATCAAAAAATATTGGGAACTAAACATAGTAGATAAAACTGCTCCTTCTGAGGAAGAGTTAGAAGAATTACTACTAAGTGCGATCAATTACAGAATGATAAGCGATGTTTCTATAGGTTCTTATTTAAGTGGAGGATTAGATAGCAGTTTTATTTCTTCTGTAATTGCAAAAAATATAAAAGAAGACTTCCATACCTGGTCAATAGGATTTGAATACAACAATGAATTTCAATGGTCTGATCTGGTCAGTAATTATATTAATTCAAATCATCATAAAATTTTCATAAATGATGAAGAGTTTATTGAATTACTACGTTTTATGATTGGCAAAAAACGAGAACCGCTGTCAGTTCCAAACGAAGTTCTAATCTACAAGATGAGCAAAGAAGCTAAAGCTTATAATACAGTATTGATCAGTGGTGAAGGTGCTGACGAAATATTTTTTGGTTATGACCGGATATTTAGCTGGGCTAATTCTAATAAATTTGATTTGTACGAATTTGATAAGTTTTATTCCTATGGAAGCAATAAAGACATGGAAGTATTAGAAGATGCGTTATCTCCATTTCTAAGTAAATATGAGAATACTATCGATATAGTGGCTGCCTTTTTTCAAATTAGCCATTTAAGTGGTCTACTGAAAAGATTAGATAGCTCTTCAATGCTTGCAGGAATTGAGGCTCGCTCACCATTTCTTGATTATAGACTAATAGAAGCAATGTCTGGAGTTCCTTTTAATCAACGCACCTCTTCCTCAAATCCAAAAATGTTACTAAAAAGAGTAGCAGATAAATACTTACCAAAAGAAATAATCCAAAGATCTAAAGTTGGCTTCCCGGTTGATGTTAATAGAATTATAAAAGATTCTCATACTAATGGATATGACAAGTGGCTGGATCTTAATTTAGAAATTTTTAAACAATCGTTTTAGAATATGATTATCGGGTATACTACTGGTGTTTATGATTTATTTCATGTTGGTCACCTAAATTTGCTAAGAAATGCCAAAGGAATGTGTGATAAGTTAATAGTTGGAGTTACATCTGATGAGTTAGTCAGCTATAAAAATAAAAAGTCAGTTATACCTTTTGATGAAAGAATAGAAATAGTTCGATCGATTAAATATGTTGATTCAGCAATTCCACAATTTGAGATAGATAAATTCAAAGCTTGGGAAAAAATAAAATTTAACGTTTTATTCGTAGGAGATGATTGGTTTCTTGATGCAAAATGGAAGGATATGGAAAATAGATTTAAAGAAGTAGGAGTTAAAGTAATGTACTTTCCATATACCAAAACTACTTCATCAACACTAATAAATGAAACTTTATTAAAAATTAGAAACTCGTGAGCTAGGATCTTCAACTATTCTAACTCTATTTTCTAAAGTGACTTCCCCTAAATTCTGAAAAATCAAAATTTAGTTTTTACCCTCGCGACTCACCATTTTTCTTAAATGCGTCAAGACCAATAAAAAAAGCAAAAGCACCAAAAGATGTAGCAAATGATTTAATTGCCTCTTCTTTTTGGAATGTAAGTGCCAATAAAATTGATTTGGAAAAATTTAAAATCGCAATTTTCAAAGCCGATCTTTTACAACGCAAACCACCCTTTTGAATTCCTTTCCAATACATTTTTGACCACGATAAATGCCAATATTTTTTGTAAAGCGCACGCAGGGATTTTTCGGAAGATTCACCACCAATATGGAAAGCTATTGCGGAAGTAATAATCATCGATTCATAACCATAATCACGCACTCTTTTACAAAGCTCATCATCTTCATAATACATAAAAAACTTCTCGTCGAAATAGCCTATTTCTTTCATCAAACTCATTCGCAAAAACAAAGCCGCACCAACAACAAATCGTACTGAATAATTTTCATCCAACTTCTCACGGTAACAATCTTTGATACCGTAAAAATCTTCGTTCATCATTTTGATTTTATTTTCTAACTCAATTTGATCGAACGGATAATTTCTCAAAACTACCGGACCAGCATTTACAACCTTTGGAAACTTTTTTAACTGAGCTAAAGATTCTTCAATATCTTTTTCAAAAATCACCGCATCCGGATTCAAAACCAAAGCAAACTCTGTAGTAACATTTTTCAAAGCAACGTTGTTGCCACAACCATAACCAATATTTTTTTCTATCTGCACTATTTTGGCTTTTGGAAAATGGCGACTAACAACTTCAATAGTTTGATCCGAGCTAGCATTATCAACAACCACAACTTCATATTTATCAAAATTGAGATGTGATAAGCACTGACCAATAATTGCCGAGCTATTGAAGGTTAAAACGATAATTGTTAATTCTTTGTTTGTGGGCATTTTTTGGTTCATTTATTCAACCGTGACTGATTTCGCCAGGTTGCGTGGTTGGTCAACGTCGTTACCTTTAAACAACGCGACGTAATAAGCTAAAAGTTGAGTTGCAACAACTGGCAGCAATGCTTCTTGAATAATGCCGCTAGTTTCTGGAATCGCTATTTTACGATCAGACATTTTACCGAAATGGCTCAGACCTTTTTTGTCGCTGACAAAAACTAATTTTCCGCCACGCGCGTTAACTTCTTCAGCGTTAGACAAGATTTTTTCGAAAAGCGCGTTACTTGGCGCAATCACGATCACTGGCATTTTTTTATCAATCAAAGCGATTGTACCGTGTTTTAATTCACCAGCAGCAATTCCTTGAGCATCAATGTAAGAAAGTTCACGCAACTTCAAAGCAGCTTCAAAAGACGTAACTTGAGAAATGCCACGACCAATGTAGAGCATGTGATTGGCACGAGTTAGCGATTTAGCAATTTTTTTGATATTTTTGATCGCCTTCTCTTCGAAGAAATGATTCATCTTCGAGCCGGCTTCAATGATTTGTGAAATCAAAGAAATTTTTTGCTGCTTTTGTACCTTGCCACGCAAAACGCCAAGCTCAATAGCGAACAAAGCCAAAACTGCGATTTGCGCTGTGTAAGCTTTAGTTGAAGCAACTCCAATTTCCGGACCAGCAATTGTGCGAATTACCGCATCCGACAATTGTGCCATGCTGCTGTGAGCAACGTTAACGATCGACATAATTTTCTGACCATTAACTTTAGCATATTTCAAAGCTGCGATTGTATCGGCGGTTTCGCCTGATTGTGAGATGAAAACCATCAAATTATCGTCTCTAAATGGATGCGAGCGGTAACGAAATTCCGAAGCAATATCAACTTCAACTTCAACTTGGGCAATTTCTTCGATCATATATTTGGCGCACATTCCGGCGTAATATGAAGTGCCGCAAGCGACAATCGTAACTTTGTTGATTTTAGACAAATCGAAAGGGAATTTTGGCAAGTTGCTCGAAACGCTGTCGATATCGACATAAGCTTGGATTGTTTCTTCCAAAACACGTGGCTGTTCGAAAATTTCTTTCAACATAAAGTGGTCAAAACCTTCTTTGGAAACTTTGTTATTGTGAGCTTCCATGGTTTTGATTTTCTTCTTCACCGCTTTACCATCTGATTGGAAAATTTCGTAAGAATTTTTAGTCACCATACCAAATTCACCATCTTCTAAAACAATGATTTTATTGGTATTAGCACTTAAAGCGTAATAATCAGAGGCGACATAATTTTCATCTTTGCCGATACCAATAATCAACGGTGAACCTTTTTTGGCAAAAGCAATGAGATCTTCATGGCCTTTGAAAGTAACCGCTAAAGCCAAAGTTCCTTGAATTTCTTCCAAAGCTGCCATCAAAGATTTTTTGATGTCTGATGTTTTATTGAAATGATATTCAATCAAATGCGGCACAACTTCGGTGTCGGTTTGGCTTAAAAATTCAACGCCACTTTTTTGCAATTTTTCTTTCAACTCTTGGTAGTTTTCAATAATGCCGTTATGCACAACGCAAACAGTTGAAGAAGCGTGAGGATGAGCATTTTCACGGCTTGGACGACCATGAGTTGCCCAACGCGTATGACCAATTCCGATAATTGAATGCACAGGATTTTGCTGCAATAAAGCTTCTAAATTTGCAATTTTACCTTCTTCTTTGACAGTTTTGAACGCTCCATTTTCAAGCACAGCAATACCGGCAGAATCATATCCACGATATTCCAGCTTTTTCAAACCATCGATGATTTTAGCGACAACGTCTTGAGATCCGACAACGCCAACAATTCCGCACATTTTTTTCGATAAATAAATTTATATTAGAAAGGTTCATCAAACCAATTATAGCGTGCTTTTATGAAGTACAGCCTAACAAAGTAAATAGTAATGTTTTGAAATATCAAATCTGCCTGTTTAACAAAAGTTGCAACTGATAAAACTTGTTCATATTGTTTTCACAAATTTTCTCTAGCTAACTCCCAACAACTACAATTTTATCAATGCTTAAAATGCGTTGGCTTTTTTTTGCTGCTGCCTTTTGTTGGCTTTTTGTCAGTAACGATATTCATGCTCAAAATGCTGATAAAGTTTCTGTGCAAAAGATCAGCTTTACCTCGCAAAATGGCCTTGAAATTATCATATCCAAAAAAAGCGAATATCGTGCTTTTTTGCTGAATAATCCCGATCGATTAGTTGTTGATATAGCCAATGCTGAAATTGATAAATCAGCATTAAAAATTGAAACACCAGATTTCATATCTTCTATCCGCAGCAGCAACCAAGAAGGTGTAGCCCGTGTTGTATTCGATTTAAAACAACAAACATCAATTGTTAAAAGCGCTGTAAAAAAAGTTAAAAACCAAGAATACGCCAAAATATCAATTGAGCTTACAGAAACAGAATCCTCAAATTCTAAAAACTCTGCACCACATTATCAGCTTATCAGTGCTAACGAAAACTCAAAAAACTCTAAATCTTCACAAAATCTAATCACAACTATCAAACAACCAGTAATTGTAATTGATGCTGGTCACGGTGGGAAAGATCCTGGAACAATTGGTGATTACGCTCGTACTAAAGAAAAAAACGTCACACTTTCTTACGCCAAAGAACTTAAAAAATCGCTCGATAACACCAAATTCTATAAAGTTCATTTAACGCGCGATTCTGATTTTTTTATTCCGCTACGTCAAAGAGTCGAGAAAGCTCGGAAACTAAAAGCTGACCTTTTTATTTCTCTTCATGCCAACTCAATTGAAAATTCACAAACTTCTGGTTTCTCAATTTATACTTTGTCTGAAAAATCATCCGACAAACAAGCTGAATTATTGGCTCAAAAAGAAAATCGCGCCGACATTATAAATGGCGTTAATTTTTCTGGAGCCAGCCCTGATATCATGAAAACTTTGATCGATTTATCGCAACGCGACTCGATGAATCGTTCTTCCAGTTTTGCTAATATTGTAATTAAAAAAGTCGATGAAGCTGAAATTAAAGTTTTGCAAAATAGTCATCGCTTTGCCGGATTTGCTGTTTTAACAGCTCCAGACATCACTTCTGTTTTAATAGAAATTGGTTACTTATCGAATCGCGAAGAAGAAAAACAACTTAACAATCTAATTTACAAAAGGAAAATGGTTGCCAGCTTGACTGATGCTGTTAACGAATTTTTCCATAAAAATAAAAAAGCTTCGAAGAAAAATAAAAATGAATAATACTTACAGAACACTTGGTGCCGCCTTTTTGCTTTTGATGCTAATTTGCAGTGCTTTCGGATTTTATATCTTCAAAAAATATAGCGAAAATCTTCCTGATTACGAACAGCTGAAAAACTATACTCCTCCAATCACAACTCGTCTTTACGCTGCTGACGGTTCTCTTCTTAGTGAATATTCCAAAGAAAAACGCGTTTTCGCCCCAATCGACATTATTCCAAAACATTTGATTAATGCTTTTTTGGCGGCAGAAGATTCTAATTTTTATAAACACTCTGGTATTGACCCTTTCGCTATTTTTCGTACTTCAATTAAAAATGGTTTGTCACTTTTACGTGGTGATGAATCAGTCGGCGGTGCTTCAACTATCACTCAACAAGTTGTAAAGAACCTACTTTTATCACGTGAAAGAACTCTGCAAAGAAAAGTCAAAGAAGCGATCCTGGCTTTTCGTATTAGCCAAACTTTTACTAAAGAACAAATTCTCGAGCTTTATCTAAACCAAATTTATCTCGGATCAGGCGCTTATGGCGTTGCAGCAGCAGCGCAAGTTTATTTCAATAAGTCAATTGAAGAGCTTTCGATCGAAGAAGATGCTTTACTTGCAACTTTACCAAAGGCTCCGTCGAAACTTGATCCACGCAAAAATATTGAAAAAGCTAAAGCGCGCCGTGATTGGGTCATTGGAAGAATGATCGAAGAAGGCTTTATTACACAAGCTGAAGGAGAAGCTGCTATTGAAAAACCAATCGTTATTAAACAGCCTGATTCTGAATCTTTTGTAAAAGCTGAATTTTTCTCTGATAGCGTCAAAAAAGAACTTACAGAACTTTACGGATCAGACGACGTTTTTGAAAATGGTATCGTAGTTCGCACAACTTTGGACACCAATTTACAAAGAATTGCTGTCAAAGCATTTGAAGCTGGTATCGAAGATTACGACCAGAAACATGGCTACCGTGGAGCTCTTGGTAAAATAGATTCCACAGGCAAATGGCAAGAAGAGCTACAAAAATTCAATGTCAAAAAAATCTACAAAGATTCTTGGCGACGCGCTGTGGTTATCTCGGTTGCAAAAGACAATGCAACTATTGGCGTTGAAAATGGCGAACTCGGAACCATTAACATTTCAACAATGAAATGGGCCCGCAAACATTTAAGTATCGACTCTTTGGGCCCTGTTATCAAAAAAGTTGATGATGTTCTGACAATCGGCGATGTTATTTTGGTTGAAAAGACTGGCAAAGGTGATGGTTATTTATTACGCCAAATTCCGGAAGTTAACGGTGCCTTTTTAGCTATGGATCCTCACACCGGTCGTGTTTTAGCAATGACTGGTGGTTATGTTGACGCAGCTAATCAATTTAACCGCGCAACTCAAGCAATGCGTCAACCTGGTTCTACAATGAAACCTTTTGGCTACATTGCCGCACTCGAAAATGGCATGACTCCAGCAACTGTGATTATGGATGAAGAAATAACCCTAAACCAAGGTTTTGGATTACCGCCATATCGCCCAACTAACTATTCCGGTGAATTTTATGGACCTAACACCTTACGTACTGGATTAGAGCAATCACGCAACGTTACAACAGTTCGCATGGCTGACCAAATTGGTTTAGACAAAGTGGTCGATGTTGTTAAACGATTTGGTGTTAACGATGATCCTCAAAAAATTTACTCTCTTGTTTTAGGTTCAACCGAAACCAGCTTGGTACGTTTGGTTACTGCTTACTCAATGATGGCAAATGGTGGCAAGAAAGTTACTCCATCAATGATTGAAAAAATTCAAGATCGTAACGGCGTAACCATTTATCGTCGCGACAAAAGAAAATGTGAATATTGCATGATTTCTGACGCCAACGGCAATATCGAAAAAGACATTAATTCGGTAACAATTCCATTCCTTGATGACTCGAAAGAACAAGTTACTGACTCTGCAACTGCTTACCAAATTACTTCTATGCTACAAGGTGTTGTTGAAAGAGGAACCGCAGCTCGTGCTAAAGCGATTGGCAAAATTATTGCTGGTAAAACTGGTACAACTAATAGTTCTTACGATTCATGGTTTGTTGGGTTTTCACCAGATTTAGTTGCGGGAGTTTACGTTGGTTTTGATACACCAAAAAGCTTGGGTTCCAATGAAACCGGTTCTTCTGTCGCTTTGCCAGTTTTCATCGATTTCATGAAACAAGCACTGAAAGATACTCCTTCAACACCTTTCCGCGTTCCTAGTTCCGTTAAGTTTGTTAAAGTTGATCGTGCGACTGGAAAATTCCCTTCATCTTCTACTCCAAAAGATCGTGTATTTTTTGAAGCATTCAAAATTGATGATTCGCTAGACAATTCTGATTCATCTTCTGATTCCAAAGAAGATGAAGGTTTTGGCGATAAAGAATCAGAAAGCTCTCCAAGTGGAATTTACTAATGCAGGAAGTAATTTTAGTCACAGAGATAGTATCGTTTTTAATTGTGATCGCCGTCTCTTTTATCGGATTTAAATTCTTACAGGCTTCAAATGCTTACGAAAAAATCATAAGCTTCTACTTTATTTTAACTAATATCATCATCTTGATTTTAGCTAATTCAGTAGCAAATTTTGATGAAATACTCGACATCGCTATCATTCTTTTTTTACTAAAATTAGTCACTGTTCTGTTTTTACTTTATAACAAAAAGAAAATCTGATGTTACATTATTTTGCTTTAGTAATTGGCTGCATTGGAAGTGTCTTATTGATAATTTCCAGCCTAGCTTTCAAGAAAGCACGCGATCTCTTTACCATGTCGCATATTGTGATGATCGCAAATTGCTATTTTATTCCATTAATACTGCTGGCAATTGGGTTGGATAAATTTTCTTGGGTTTCCTTTGCCAAAATTATTGCCCTTATTTTTGTAAATTTAGTGATCGTAAATTTGCTATGCCACGCAATTGTCAAACGTGCATTGCTAAACAATATTGATCCTAAAGCTAAAATTTACCGTTCCAATTAACCATTCCTAGGTAAGCATTATCTGCATTTTTGATATTCGATGGTTGCAGTTGCACAATAAAATTAAACTTTAGAGCCGACTCTATGAAGTTTATAAACTGCAAATTTTTAGCATAAAAAATTTCTATATCTTGCTCTCGACCTTTTGGTTTTAAAGAAACAGTAGTCGAATAACGTGAAATATTGCCATTTTCATCACGAGCAACTGGAATGTTTATTACTGCACTGCCTCTATAAACACGCATTGGCTGAGAATAAATCAAACCAAATTTACCACTTAAGAAATTTTCATCAACCAAACCAATTGACGTACTTCGGCTAAGAATGTCGCTATAATCACGAAATATTCCCAAATTATTACCCTGCACCGTTGTTTTTCCTTCTGCATAACTGGTAATCATCGATAAATCAGCAAACAACTTTTGGCTTAAAGATAATTTCCAATAAGAAGTTTTAGAGTTACCAGCCGCAGAAAAAGCACCAACAGCTTTCGAGTTTAAAATATTATTTTGAAATTCGTTTAAGTTACCGAAAGAAACTGAGAAATGAGATGATGAATTTGGAACGTACGAAAAATTAAAATCATTTAAGCTATTCTGCACAGACTTCACAGCAAATATTGATGTGCTATCATAAGCATTTTGTTGCGAAAAGTTGATGGCAAATTTTTCATCGAAAAATTTAGTCGCCAAAAATATTTGATTATAATTACGCTGAATCGGCGAATAAACATTAGCGGCATTATAAGAATTCATCACAAATGACTGAAAAGGATTAGACGCCCAATTATTTACGGAGATAAATCCTAAATTGTTGAACTTACTGTTCATCATTTTGCTGACTTCATCACGGTTAAATGAGAAACCAAACTTAAAATCTGACAAAATATTTGAGTTACTAATAAAAGTTTGGTCAAAATTTTGTGAAAAAGAAAAACCACTGCTAGCTGACAAAGTCTTATCTTCTTGGCTATGATCAATAGTCGCATATTTCAAACCTAATTGATTTAAAGCTGCTTGATTTGAATAAGAACGTATCTGCAAGTTAAGCTGCGTCGCACTTTTATTGCCAAAATTTAACGGTATAATTTGGTTTTTATAATTATTAAAAGCGATCGCATTGAAACTGGCGGCTATGTTATTAGAACGTGCGGTAATTTTATTTCCTAAATTAGCTTGGTAATCACGACCATAATCATCATAAAATATTGCCTCTGATAGTTGTGGTGCGACTCTGGTCGAAAAAGCATCGCCAAAAATTGCGTCACTAGTTATTGCAGAATCACGCACATCATAACCAGCGTTTGAAACTACCGACGACCCATAGCCCAAAGTATTTTGACCTTGTGCCTGAACAGCTGCGTATAAATCTAAAATTCCTTGTCCGTATTTATTTTCATCATACCCACTGAAGCTGCGATTTGCCGAGGTTAATAAAATACTAGAAATTTGCGGCGCGCTTAAAAATGACCAAGCACCTTTAATCACCGCAGCTGCACCTGCAACAGTCGGAGTTGCCATAGAAGTTCCACTTAATGAACAATAACCAGAACTATTGCAACCGTATGCAGAATTAAGATCAATTGTCGAACCAATCGGCAAAGCAGCATAAATACCATGAGCTGAATTACCGTCATTTGAGCCACCCGGTGCAACTAAACAGTAGCTTTTGGCATCACCACAATAATTGCTGTAGCTGGCTAAAGTTCCATCATAACCAATAGCACCAACTGCTAGAACATAACCAGCCAAAGCAGAATTCGAAGCATAATAAGCAGGATAATCTGGCTGAGAATTTCCATCATTACCAGTTGCAGCAATAACCAAAGCTCCACTATTTTTAGCATTAAGCAAAGCATTATAAATTGTAGTACTAGCAGATGAACTTCCCAAACTCATATTAATAATATCAGCTCCTTGTCTCACCGAATTAGTGATCCCATTTGCAACATTAGTTGTATTTCCAGAACCCGAAGCATTTAGGACTTTTTGTGAAATGATTGTAGATTCATAAGCAACACCATGCATTCCTGATCCATCTTTAGCACCAGCAGCGATACTTGCTACATGAGTTCCATGACCATTATCATCAGATGGATCAGAATCACTATTTACATAATCATAACTTCCTGATGAATCATAGTTATTAGCGATTTCAACATGAGTGCTTTGTACGCCACTATCAATAATAGATATGGTAACACCGCTTCCAGCAATAGTTTTTGAGTTAGCTTCCAGTAAAGCATAGGCTTCCGCAGCATTGATTTCTTCTAAACCCCATTGAACATTGTATTCTGTAGTACGATAAGAATTCACTTCAGAAGTTGAAACTGAACTAATCCAACTTTCAGAATTATTAGTTGTATTAGATGTGGTAGGAGAACTATTTCCACCTCCTCCGCCACCGCCGCCACCACATGAGCCTAGGAATAAAAATAGTATAACAAGAAAAATTTGGGTAATTTTGGTGTTTTGCATTGGTTTATATTGCCAAATTCTACTTCATTTGAATTAGATTTTCGATGGCATTTTCAATAACATCATAGACCATCTCAAATGCTTGATTACCTTTGTAGTAAGGATCTATGACTTCATCTTGCCATGGATTATTTGCATTACAAAATTTTAGAAAAAGATGAATTTTTGAGTGATATTTCGGATCTGAAATTTGCAATAGTCTCTTTTGATGACTACGATCCATACACATTATCAAATCAAAATTTGCAAAATCTTGAGCTATAATTTTACGAGAATAAATCCCTGCGAATGAGATTCCTCTTTCTTCTCCAACTTCCATTGTTCTTGGATCTGGCTTCTCGCCTTGATGAAAACTTTCTGTGCCGGCTGAATCAAATAAAAAATCATTTTCCAATCCAGCCAATTTAACTTTATTAAGGGCAACAGCGTGAGCTGTTGGTGAACGGCAAATATTTCCTGTACAAACGAACAATATTTTACGCATTGCTAGAACCACTTACCGCGTTTAAAAAATAGCATTTGTAGCAAAAATATAAGCAACATCCCAAACATACAAAAATTGAAAGCTTCTGAATTACCAATTCCAGGAACACCGCCAATATTCATACCAAAAATTCCTGTGACAAAAGTTAGAGGCATGAAAATCGATGTTATGATAGATAACTTATACATACTACGGTTTAACTTTTCGCTTAAAGCGTTGGAAAGTTCATCGTGAAGAATTTGTGATCTATCTTTAGCCTCTTCAGCTTCTTCGATCATTCCGGCAATATTTTCGTAATTTTCTTGGAAATGTCGGCGCGCCCATTCATTGATGAAAGAATGTTCGACAGTTTGAAGTTTACGGATTACTTCTCTTTGAGGAATTAAATGACGTTTTAATACTGCTGATTGACTTCTAGCTTTAATAACTTGTTCACGAAAAATCATATCATGAGTGCTAGTGACTTTTTGCTCTAAGGAATCCAAAGACTCACTAACTCCATAAATGAAAGTTGAGATATCAGACAAGGTTTCATAAAGCAAATTGTACAGAAGTTCGCCTGAATTTTTAATTAACTTACCGGAATTAATATTTTCAGAAATAGTAAAGGCTGACTTAACATTACGACGCTGAATGGTTATAATACGGCAGCTATCAATCCAAATACGAATTGATACCATATCTTCTGGGTTTGAACCTTTATTAAAATTGACAGCACGCAAAATAATTAAAATTCCCTTATCAAATTCAACAATTCTGGGGCGCGCCTCTTCAGCTAGTAATGCATCAACGATCAAATGATCAAGATAGATAACCTCTTTTTCTAACCAATTTCTTGTTTGTTTACTCGAAGCATCGAGATGAACCCAACACAAGCCATCATTTTCTAACTCTTTGGCAACTAGGTTGTTGTCTAACTTTTTAGATAAACCGTTATGATCAAAGGAGTGAGCGAAAATAATGTGCTTGCTGTGCATGTTTATTCAGTTTTATCGGCAGATTTTTCGGAAGATTTCTCTGACTTTTCTATTTTTTCTATTTTTTCTGACTTTTCAGATTTATCTGACTTGCCAATCTTTCTATATGAGACAATTGATTTACCAGCAGAAACTCCATCTTGTCTCAAAAAGATCGTACCAATTGCAGAACGATCATCGACTAAGTAAAAATTATCTTCATGATCAACAACTTTTCTACCGCTATCAGTTTTAACTGAGAGTGAATAGACCATTTGCATTGCATTACCAGTTTGTCTACCTTTCACCGGAGCAGTAACGTCATGTCCAACAGCACTAAAAGTTCCATCAGAATCAGCAGTGATTAACCAAGTTCTGCTATCTTTTTTGCCATTATCATAAGAAAAATTTTGTTGAACTACACCTTTGTTATCGTCCCACTTGCCATTCATTTTACCTGTAAAAGTACCGATAATTTTGCCATAATTATCTTGAGTAATTGCAAAAACTTCGATGTCACCGTTAAAGAAATTTTTAATTTCCATTTTTGAACCTCTTTCCAAAGAAGTAATTTCATTTGGTTTGTATGTGAATCTATCAATTACAGCGCAAGAAGAAAGGGCAGTTGCAGTACCTAATACCGCTAAAATACGAAGAGAGTTTTTCATAATGATTAGAAAATAAATTAGTGGCGCTTACGGGCCAAAATATTGAGATATTCGACAACCAAAGTGAAGAATAACGAAAAGTAAAGATAACCTTTGGAAATATGAATATGAAGTCCATCAGCAAGCAAAATTACACCAACCATAAAAATAAAGGCCAAAGCGACCACTTTTAAAGATGGATAAGTTTGCAAAACATAATTGATTTTTTCCAAAGCAAATAACATCAAAAGCATTGAAATTACTACAGCGATGATAATTACTGGAATATTATTTGTCATTCCTACTGCTGTGATTATCGAGTCAAAAGAGAAGACAAAATCTATCATACTTATTTGCAAAATTGCAGCCATCATAGTTTTTCCAACACTGATCTGTTTTTCACCTTTTTCAGAACTCAAACCATGATTAACGTCGGAATAAATTTCTAATCCACTTTTACCCATCAAAAATAAACCACCAGCGATCAACAATAGATCTTTAAACGATATTCCTTGCTCTCCAATAAAGAAAACAGGCTCAACTAAAGTCATCACCCAAGAAAGGGTTAGCAACATCAAGACTCTAATAACAAAAGCCAAACCAAGACCAAAAGCACGAGCAAACTGACGACTTTTTTTCGGTAATTTACTAACTACAAGGGCGATGAATACTAAATTATCAATACCCAAGATAATTTCCAAGAAAGTGAGAGTCGCCAAGCTCAGCATCGTCTCATAGGTAAAAAAACTCATTTTATTTCAATTAACTTTTTTTGATGAAGGAAGTTTAAAACGGGCTGAATTGCCAATCCTAAAACTGAATAATAATCACCGGAAATTCTGGCAAACAAATGTTTTCCAAGTGACTCATATTTATAACTACCGGCGCAACCCCAAGGTTGATCAGAAGCAACGTAATTTTCAATTTCATTTACTGACATGTTACGCATTTCCATCCTAACACGCGAAAACTTACGAAAAATAATTTTACCATTTAAAGCAATAACAACAGCATTATTCTGAAAGTGAATGTTTCCGTTAAATTTTTTAAGCTGTGATAAAGCTTCGTCAGCATTATTAGATTTTGAGATTTCGACCCCCTCAAATTCACAAGCCTGATCTGAACCTATAACATAAGCCGCAGGAAATTTATTGCTAATCGACAAAGCTTTTTGTTCAGCTAAGTACATCGCCAACTTTTGTGGCGATAACTTTACTTTTTTCTTTCCTTCCTCTTCGTCAAAAAGTGGTGTCATTACTTCGAATTTCAAACCAACCTCTTCCAAAATTTTTTTACGAACTTTGGAAGTTGAAGCCAGAATCAATCTACAATTGTGATCAATTAACATTGGTCTGAATTTAAGTTGATCATAGTTAAAAACTTTCTCTCCATTTCTGGATCAGTTTTAAAAGAACCGAGCATCCTTTTGGTAATTGTTGTGGTATTAATTTTATGAATTCCACGGGTTGTCATACATTGATGTTTAGCATCAACTAGAATTGCCACACCTTTTGGTTTTAGAACTTTATTAATAGTATCAGCAATCTGAGCTGTCATTGTTTCTTGAGTTTGCAAACGCTTGCTAAATACATCTAAAAGACGAGCAATTTTGCTTATTCCTACAACTTTTTTATTTGGAATATAAGCGATATGAGCTTTACCAATGATTGGAACCATGTGATGTTCACAATGAGATTCAACACGCATATCTTTCAGTAACACCATATCATCATAACCACCAACTTCTTCAAAAGTTTTACCCAAAATTTCTTCAGGATCTTCATCATAACCTTGGAAAAATTCACGATAAGCATTTACCACTCTTTTTGGAGTTTCAATTAAACCTTCGCGATCAGGATTGTCGCCTGCCCAAGCAATTAATGTTCTAACTGCTGCCTCAGCTTCTTTTACTGAAGGACGCACAATACTATCTTTTTTTGGATTTTTGGATTTTGTCATTTTTTTTGTAAAAAATTAAGAGCGGAAAATTGAAGAAGCTCTAAGCTAATCGGCACTTGAGAAATTACAAGTATCAAAAAAGAACTTTATCTATTCCGTCGCTTGAAATTAAAAAAATGCGAAAATAGATTGCGCCAGTCTTTTTGATTTGGTTTAAGAAAAAACCGCCGAAGTCAATCATTTCAAGACACCACTAACAAAATTCACAATCAATAATTCCCAACAGGAGTAAAAATGAAAAAAACTTTTATAGCACTATCAACCGCTTGCGCGTTGTTCTCTTTTAATGCCTTTGCCGGATCATTGGCAGTTCTTGACGTTGAAAAAATCGTGAAAGAATCTACCGCAATGCGTGATATCCAAAGCAAAGTTAGCAAAAAACAAGAAGAGTACCAAAAAGAAGTTAACAAAAAACAAAAAGATTTAGAAGCAGAGCAAAAAAAGATTGAAGGCAAAAGAAACGTTCTTTCAAAAGAAGCTTTTGAAAAAGAATCTAAAAAATTCGAAGAAAAAGTTACTGAATTAAAAACTTTAGTTGAGAAAAAACAAAGCAGCTTGAAAAAAGCCTCAGTTGACAGCATGAGCAAAGTTAACGAAAAAGTTAAAGAAATCATCGCTGAAGTTTCTAAAGAAAAAGATTTGGACGTTATCGTTCCTGCAGCTCAAACTTTGTTCTTCAAAGATGGTTTAGATGTTTCTGAAGAAGTTTTAAAAAGACTTAACAAAAAAATTACTAAAGTTGATGTTAAATTCGAATAATTGAATTTAATTAATTTACTTAAAAAGCCCTCAGGTCAAAAGATCTGAGGGCTTTTTTTATGTCAAAAAATTGGTAGTTAAAATCTAATTTCAACTTTGTTCACACTATTTCTTGAAGTAAAAATTATTTTAGCTTCGTGCAAATCAGCAATTTTTTTCACAATTGCTAAACCAAGTCCGCTTCCTTGTTTGTTTTGGTGACTGACGATATTGGCACGGTAGAAATTGTCGAATAATTTATCCTGTTCTGCTTCACTAATTGTCGCGCCTTTATTGGTAATAGCTAAAATAATTCTACGATTATTTTTCTGCAATTCCACCTGCACTTTTTCATTTTCTGGACTGTATTTGATGGCGTTATCAATAAGATTACGCACCATAATTTCGATGTAAGTTTTATTGGCGCTAATCACAAAATCTTGATTGGCATCAGATTCAAAATTCAGCGTAACATTGTGATTGTTAACTTGCTTTGAATAAAGTTCGATAATGCTTTCAATCAGATGTTTTAACGAAAAATCCTCTCTCTGAATTTGATTATTTTCTGGCTCTAATCTGGTTAAAGTCAAAAGCTGATTAACCATGTGAGTCATGCGCTCAACGCCATCAGTTAAATCTTGTAAATACTCAATTTGTTTTTGCGGATCTTTAATTTTTTGCAAAAGTTGTGATTGAATTTTTACAGCTGCAAGTGGTGTTTTCAGCTCGTGCGCCGCGTAATCGGTAAATCTTCTTTCCAAAACCATCGAATCACTAACTTTATCGACAAGCGAATTAAACGAAGCAATAAAAGGTTCGAGCTCAAGTGGCGCTTCTTTGTTGTTCAATTTCTTTAAAGATTTCGATGACATTTTAGCAATTTTTTGTGCCATAATTTCCAAAGGCTGCAGCCTTTTATTTACTGTCAAAACGATGATCAAAAACAACAAAACGAAAGAAAACATCAAAGGCAAAAATAACGAAAAAATAATTTCGTTGGTCAACTCATCTCTTATCTCATCTTGTTCCATCACCAAAATTGTGGCGTTATCTTTTTGATCAGTTAGCACAAAAGAACGCCATTTTTTGTTATCGTATGAAACGTCTTTCAAACCCTGATAATCTGGCTTCTCGGCACAATAATCTTTGCTTGAATTATAGATTAATTTATCGCCATTCCAGATTTGCGAATGAATTTTATATTCGTAACGATGGAATATTTTTTGCTCATCCACTCCTGTTAAATCTAGGTCAAATTTAGATTTTTTCTCTTCCAAAATTTCGTGTTCAATCAAACTAGAAATCAACTTTGCTGACTTGATCAGATTAGCATCAAAAACTTTATTTATTTCATTTCTGGCAAAAAAATATCCAACCAAAAAAACAATTGTCAGAGCAACAGCAAGAAGGGATGATAAAGTTATGATTAAATTTCTTTTCAGTGAAGTTTTTCTAAAAGAAGTCACGAAGTTTTACCAATTTTTAGTCATTATTTTTTTCGATTACATATCCAAAACCACGAGAAGTTTTGATAAAATCTTTGCCTAATTTTTTTCGTAAATGATGAATATGAACTTCAACTGCATTGCTTTCAACGCTGTTGTCCCAACTATATAGCAATTCTTCTAAACGCGGACGCGAAATAACTTTTCCTAGATTTTCCATTAAAAACTTAAGAATCATAAATTCCTTAGGGGAAACTTCAATTTTCTCTCCCAATTTGCTCACCGTAAAATTCGCCGGATTCAACTCAATATCTCTGCATTGCAAAACTGTGGTTGCAATTCCTTTGCTACGACGCACCAAAGAACGAATGCGCGCGAATAATTCTTCAATATCAAATGGTTTCGACAAATAATCGTCAGCGCCCAAATCTAAACCTTCAATTTTTTGCGCAACCGAATCGCGCGCTGTCAAAATCAAAACCGGAATCGGACTTTTCGCCAAACGCAATTTCTTCAAAATATCCAAACCTGAACCTTGCGGCAAATTGATGTCTAAAAGCACAATTTCAAAATTGGTCGTCTTCAAAGCCGCTTCACAATCTTCAAAAGTAGTAACCCAATCCGCGACATAATTTGAAGATTCCAGCGCATTTTTAATCGCTTTACCCAGCATCAAATCATCTTCCAATAAAAGTATGCGCATAATTGTGAAAATTGAGGATTAATAATTTTTTAAACAAAATCAGAATACTTTCTTAAAAAGCCCTTAAATCGTGATAAAGAACTATTTTTTCGATTGAACTTCTGGCAAAAAATTTTGATTATTAGCCAATAAATTTTTCCAGCTTATTTCTCAAAAATGTTCATTCCTTTACGAAATCACACAACCTACTCGCTTTGCCAAGGTGCGATTAAAATTCCAGATTTAATCAAACGCGCAGAAAGCTTCAAAATTCCCGCAATTGGCATAATGGACAGCCAAAATCTTTTCGCCGCGCTTGAGTTTTCTTCAGCCTGCAAAAAAGCAGGAATTCAACCAATTATTGGCTGTGAAATATTAATTCGCTTCAACGATCCGAATCAAAAAAACTTATCCAATCTCGACATCGAAAATTCTTTTTCGAAATTGCCTTTAATTGCTCACAATGACGAAGGCTACAAAAACTTGATGTATTTGGTTTCGCACAGCTTTTTAAACAGAGAAAATGGTTTATCTCCACACATTTCTTTCGAACTTTTGGCTGAAAAATCCGCCGGTTTAATCGCTTTATCTGGCGGAGCTGAAGGTCCTTTAGCCAAGCTGATAAACAACAACCAAGACAATAAACTTAACGATGTCGTCAAACAATTAGCGCAAACTTTTCCCAATAATTTTTACATCGAAATCACCCGCCATAACACTGCAATTGAAGAAAAACTCGAAGCTAAATTTATCGATCTCGCTTTCAAAAATAATCTGCCTTTAGTTGCAACCAACGACGTTTATTTTTTGAGTCGCGAAATGCACGAAGCACAAGATATTTTGAGCTGTATTGGCGAAGGTAGATTTTTCTTGGAAGCTGATCGCAAAAAAAATTCACCAGAGCAATATTTTAAATCTCCGCAAGAGCTTGAAGAATTATTCAGCGATATTCCCGAAGCCATCGAAAATACGGTTAATATCGCTAAAAAGTGCCACATCATGGCCTTTGAACGCCCACCAACTTTGCCGCGCTTCAATAATTCCGCTGATTTCAACGAAGCGGCAGAGTTGAAAAAACAAGCTTCAGAAGGTTTGGAAATGCGCCTTCAACGTAAATTTGCGGTTGAAGAAATTGCCGCAACAACTCAACAGGAACTGCGCCAACAATATTTCGCGCGCCTTGATTTTGAGGTTTCCGTCATCACCAAAATGCAGTTCGATGGCTATTTCTTGATCGTATCCGACTTCATCAAATGGGCTAAAAATAATGATATTCCTGTCGGCCCAGGACGTGGTTCTGGTGCTGGTTCAATTGTGGCTTGGGCGCTGCAAATTACCGATCTTGATCCGATTCGTTTCGGACTTCTTTTTGAACGTTTTTTGAATCCTGATCGTGTTTCAATGCCCGATTTTGACGTCGATTTTTGCCAATCGCGCCGTGACGAAGTGATCGATTACGTACAAAAAAAATATGGCCGCGAATATGTCGCACAAATTATAACTTTCGGAAAATTGCAGGCACGCGCTGTGCTAAAAGACGTTGGCCGCGTTTTACAAATGGCTTACAACCAAGTTGATCGCATTTGTAAATTGATTCCATTTAACGCCATCGAAGCCGTAACTTTGGAAAAGGCCATTGAAATGGACAAAGACTTGCAGCAAGCCATTTTGGAAGATCCGCAAGTCAATAAATTGGTTGATATTGGTTTAAAACTTGAAGGCTTGAACCGCCATGCCTCAACTCACGCTGCTGGCGTGGTGATTGGTGATAAACCGCTCCACGAAATTTGTGCGCTCTACAACGACGAAGGCTCAGAAATGCCAGCGGTTGGTTATTCGATGAAATATGCGGAAAGTGCTGGCTTGGTTAAGTTCGACTTTTTGGGATTGAAAACTCTGACCACAATTTCCGAAGCTGTAAAATTAATCGAAAAAACTCGCGGCGTTAAAATCGACATTTCCAACATTCGTTTAGACGACAAAAAAACCTTCGACATGTTGGCCAAAGGCGACTCGATCGGCGTTTTCCAAATCGAGTCTTCGGGAATGCGTTCTGTTCTGCGCCAAATGAAATCTGATAAAATTGAAGATATTATCGCCCTTATTTCGCTGTATCGCCCAGGCCCGATGGACAACATTCCAACCTATATTCGCCGTAAACACGGATTGGAAAAAATCGAATATCCGCACCCGCTTTTGGAAAATACTTTGAAAGAAACTTACGGTGTAATTGTTTACCAAGAACAAGTTATGGAAATCGCCCGCGTTTTGGCAGGATACACCTTGGGCGGCGCTGATTTGCTTCGTCGCGCTATGGGTAAAAAAATCAAAGAAGAAATGGACAAACAGCGCGCTATTTTCGTTGAAGGCGCCATGAAAAACAACGTGCCGGAAAAACAAGCGGGCGAAATTTTTGACCTCGTCGACAAATTCGCGGGCTACGGTTTCAACAAATCTCACGCTGCGGCTTACGCTTTAATTTCTTACCAAACCGCTTATTTGAAAGCGCACTACCCTGTCGAATTTTTCACCGCTTCAATTAATTTAGAGATCGACAACACCGACAAAATCAACATCTTCCTGCAAGCCGCCAAATCACAAGGCATCGCAATTCTGCCCCCAGATATAAATTCTAGCGAGGCTTATTTCTCAGTCGAAAAAATTTCTTAAAATGGATTACAAAGTTAAGCTAAAACAAATCAAAGAATCTTGTGTTTTAATCAAAACTCCTGCGGATGCGCAGGTTTTTTTGACTGCCGAAATTGCTAAAAATTTTCCCGATTCTGACACGCTTTTCATCGCCCAAAATGACGCTGAAATTGAGATGGTCCAAAAGCAAATTCAGTTTTTTGCACCAGACACGCAAATCTTGGTTTTTCCGGCTTGGGATTCTCTGCCTTATGATCGTGCATCGCCAAAAGCGGCAATTTTATCAGAACGCATCAAGACGCTTTACAAATTAATCACACGTAAAGATGGCCAAAAATTTTTCGTTATTGCCGGTATCAATGCAATTTTACAAAAAACGATTCAGCCTAAACAGATCAAGGATTTAGGACTTTATTTACAAGTTGGCAGCAAAATTTCGATTACGCAAATCGCCGAAGTTTTGGTTTCCAAAGGTTATGAACGCCAAGCTTGCGCCAATGATGTTGGCGAATTTGCGGTGCGTGGCGGTATCGTTGATTTGGTGATGCAACAAGCCGCAGATTTAATTGGTTATCGCATCGATTTTTTCGGTGAAGAAGTTGAATCGATCAAAGTCTTCGATCCTTTAACACAAATGACCCAAGAATCGGTAAAGTCACTGGAAATTTTGCCGAGCAACGAAGTGATCATGAGCAAAAAATCGGTAGAAACTTTCCGTCAAAAATATCGCGCCAGTTTTGGTGCCGCCGTAGACGATCATCTTTACTCGGCGATTTCGGAAATGCGCACTTATTCTGGCATGGAAAATTGGTTACCACTTTTCTTTGAAGAAGAACTTTCCAGTTTTTTTGATTATTTGCGTCAGCCAGCAATTTTCTTCAGCGATAAAATTTTTACCTTTGCCAAACATCGCGACGAACTAGTCAACGAATATTATCAAGCTCGCGTCGCCGAACAAAAAATCAAAGACGGCATAATTTATAACCCAATTAAGCCGGAATTGCTTTATTTCAGCGCCGCTGATTTACGTGACAAACTCGCCAAACAAACTGCCATTCAGTTCAACCAATTTGACGAAGCTGACAAAAATCAGCGTATTTTAGATCTCGAAATCAAAGCGATTCCTGATTTCGCTTTAGCTGGCAAAACCAATCAACGTGATCCGTTGGAACTTCTAAAAGAATACACTGCCGGCAAAAAATTCGTCATCGCTTGCTTAAGCGAAGCTTTCAAAGATCGTGTTGCGAAACTACTTCCAGATTACAACCTGAAATGTCCCACAATAGTTCTTCCGCTGCATTTTGGTTTTGAAACTACTGACCAAATGTTGATTGGTGAACAAGCAATTTTTGGTGAAAAAATCGTCCGCAAAAAAAGTAGCCGCGCCGCTTCCCAACGATTAATTGAAGAAGGTTTAACGATTCAAGCCGGCGAGTTGATTGTGCATCGCGATCATGGTATTGGCCGCTTCCAAGGCATTCAAACTATCAGCGCCGGAAATATTAAAAGCGACATGATCAAAATCGAATATGGCGGCAACGACACTTTATTCGTTCCCGTTGACGATATCGGTTTAATCACTCGCTACGGCGCCGACAACCCGCTGATTCAACTTGATCGTTTGGGCGTTGCTGCGTGGAAAAATCGTCGCGATAAAGTTCGTAAACGCATCAAAGTTGCCGCGGAAGAATTATTGAAAATCGCTGCTGCACGTCACTTGAAAAAAGCATCAGCTTTCACACCAGAACAACATTTTTACGATGAATTCCGCAATCGCTTTGGCTTTGTCGAAACTGAAGATCAAATGCGCGCGATTGAAGAAGTTGAGGAAGATTTGCGCAAAGGTTCACCGATGGATCGTTTAATTTGTGGTGACGTTGGTTTCGGCAAAACTGAAGTGGCGCTGCGTGCTGCGGCTATTGTTGTAGGAAGTGAAAACAATAAAGCGCAAGTTGCTGTTGTTGCTCCGACTACTTTGCTTGCTCGTCAACATTTCAAGAATTTTTCGAAAAGATTTGAAGGAAGTGACGTAAAAATTGTACAGCTTTCACGTTTAGTAACTCCGGCCAAAGCCAAAGAAGTGCGCGCACAAATTGCCGCAAATGAAGCGCAAATTGTGATTGGAACTCATGCTATTTTACAAAAATCGATCGAATTCAAAAATCTTGGATTGGTCATAATTGACGAAGAACAACATTTCGGCGTCGCTCAAAAAGAGCGTTTGAAAGAAATGCGTAACGAAGTTCACGTTTTGACGCTTTCTGCCACACCAATTCCGCGCACGTTGCAAATGTCGCTGACTGGCGTGAAAGATTTGAGTTTAATTTCAACTCCGCCGCTTGATCGTTTGGCAGTACGCAATTTCGTAATGCCTTACGATTCAGTAATCGTCCGCGAAGCTGTGATGCGTGAACATAATCGCGGTGGTCGCGTTTTCTTCGTGGTGCCACGCATTCGCGATTTGGAAGAAATCGAACCGCGTTTGAAAATTCTGCTTCCTGAAATCAAAATCACCAGTGCTCACGGCCAAATGCCGCCAAGCAAACTCGATCAAATTATGAATGATTTTGTCGACGGCAAAATCGACATGTTGCTTTCCACCACAATTGTCGAATCAGGAATCGACGTTTCTGACGCCAACACCATGATTATTTACAAATCCGAAATGTTTGGCTTATCGCAACTTTACCAACTACGCGGTCGTGTTGGTCGCGGCAAAATGCGCGCTTACTGCTATTTCATGCTCGATAATCGCAGAGTTTCTGACGAATCGCGCAAAAAATTGGAAGTGATGCAAAATCTCGATTCGCTCGGCGTTGGCTTCACTGTTGCAACTCACGACATGGATATTCGCGGCAGCGGTAATTTACTTGGCGATGAACAATCCGGCCACATCAATGAAACCGGCGTTGAACTTTATCAACAAATGTTGCTCGAAACTATTGAGGAGTTGAAAAATTCTCCGGCAATTAAATCTGAAAATAATGAAATTGTCAGCGTTGATCTCGACTTCTCAGTTTCAATCAAACTCGGAATTTCCTTGCTGATTCCAGAAGAATATATGCCTGATTTGTCGCTGCGCATGAGTTTCTACAAAAAGATTTCAGCAATCAAAAATTTGGAAGATGAAGAAGATTTATCCAACGAAATGAATGATCGTTTCGGAAAATTGCCGCAGGAAGTCAAAAATTTGATGGAAGTGGCGCGCTTAAAATCATCTTGCCGCAAAGTTGGAGTTGAGCGTATCGAAACAATTTCTGACGGAATTCTAATCAGCTTCAAAGACAATAAATTCGCCAATCCTGATGCACTTTTGAAAATGGTGTTTTCAAGCAAGAACCAGATCAAAATTCATCAAGGTCATAAAATTCTTTTCGTTTGCGATATTAAAAATCCAGACAACAAAATTGTCGCCGCACAACGCGTAATTGAACAACTGCAAAAACTTCTTTAAATATGGCTGAATTATCAAATCGCCAACTACTAGCTCAAGCTATGCAACAAATTCAAAGCGATAGTAAAAAAGAAGAAGATGATGATCAAAAATTCATCAAAAAAGAAATAGTTGAACAACCACAAGAAGAAGCGAATAAAAGCCAAAATACAGAAAATATTGAAGCTAGTTCGCAAAATGCAATTAAGCCGGAAAGCAATCAACAGCGAAATTTAGATCGCGAAGTTGGTGGCTTGGAAGATGAAGAGCAAAAAGAAAATAGTAACAAAGATGTTTGGGATGATCGTTCTGAAGAAGTAGATAAGATGGGTTCAACAGACACTTTTAATACTACTTCCATGAAATCAGTCGTGTGGAAACAAAAGCGCGATCGTTTAGCAAAAAAAAGAGCGGCAAAACATCATGCTGAAGCTGCTGGTGCTGCGATTGAAAATCAAAGCAAGAAATCTGAAGGCAGTGATTTTGATAATATGGGTTATGTCGCAAGACTAAGAAATATGAAGCAAGATCGCAGCCATGAAAATAAAGGCGGACGCGGGATTTAAGATTTATTTTATACCGTATGTCCCTTTAAAATACGGGATGGGGATCCTCGCAATGCGGGGCGCGACTCGTGTCGCGTTTCCGTATCCAGAAAGGATAAAATACTATTTTATTAAGACGCTAATTTCTCAATTAATCTTCTAAACCAACTTGATTTGCTTTCGAATCCGCTTTTGATTTTTTCTCTTAGATACATGTTTTTCAAAAAAGCTAACATGCCAAGAGAGCAAGCGTTTCCTGTGTTTAAGAACTCTGAAGCGGCGTTGAGTTGATTTGGGTAACCTACTCTAACTGCTTTAGCAAAAATTTCAGAAGCCAGCTTATCAATACCAATTGTTGAAGCTGCACCACCAGTTAAGATAACGTTACTTAAAATATAAAGTGGTACTCCGGCTTTTTCCAAATTTGCTTTTACTGAATCAAAAATCTCTTCAATACGATATTTCATAATGTCGCGAAACTCGGCGCGAGTAATACGAATTGTCGCCAATCCTTCGTTATTAATTGACGATTTCAAATTGATTAATTCACGTTCTTCCAGCGGGCTGATCAGCAAAGAACTATTCAAACTTTTGATTTTTTCAGCTATTTCGAAAGGAATATTCAAAATGGTTGCAATGTCTTTCGTGACGTGCATCCCGCCCAATTGCGTGTTACCGACATAAGACAATTTTCCGTCAATTGTGATACAATAAGAAGTTGAACTAGCGCCAATATCGATTAGCAAAGTTCCTAAATTATTTTCACTTTCACTGAGGCAAGAAAGCAATGAAGCGTAAGGTTCAACCACATAATTATTAACTGAAAGCTGGCAGCGTTTTAAACAATTTTCAATGTTTTTTACTGTGGTTTGCGAAGTAGAAACGATGTGAAATTTCGCGTATAAATTTTCACCCGACATATAGCGCGGGTTTGAAACTGGCGTTGAGTCGTCAATACGATATTGCAAGGGAATTAAGTGAATAATTTCGCGATGACTCTTTTTATATTCGCTGCGGATTTTGTTGGCTAAATTATTGATGTCAGAAGTTTTTACAATTTCTGAAGCAATCTTAACGCTAACTTCTTTACGCGTTGAAATTACTTGGCTGCCCGACAAACCAATCATCAAACGATCAATGTTAAAACCGGCCATTCTTTCTGCTTCCGAAACTACGTTAGTGATCGATTTTTGTGCCAAGCGCATGTCAGAAATGGCACTTTCCGCAACACCCTTCGATTCTTTAACGCCGTAACCAAGAATTTTTATTTCGTCGTTATTAGTGATAGACGCGATAAAGCACACCAGCTTTGATGTACCCATGTCTAAACACGCAACGATTTTACCTTTTTTGACGTTTTTCATTATTAAATTTACAAACTCTTGAGTTCTTTGATGACAAAGTCGCCGTACTCTAAATAAACTTTTCCAGCAATTCTCAGATCAATAATTTTCAGATCATTAATCGAACCAGGCATCGAATAAATTTTAATTAAACTGTGCCAAGCCTCAGAAATATTGTCTTCCGGCAATTTAATCAATAAACCATTATCCAAACGAATATCCCATCTTCTGCCGCCAAGCCAAGTTGCTGAGTAGATTTCTTTACTCAACTCCGGATCAATTGCGAAAATATTAAACAGAGAATTAGCGTGAATATTGGCGTCTTTGCCAGACAAAATAATCAAATGCTTAAACTCTTCAATATCGTCAACTAAAACAATGTTGCCGTCTTTATCTGTGACATATTTTTGGCCTTCATCTTGCCAAATTGCAAACGGTTCATATTCAGTAACTGCAATATTAACCGTATTAGGCATGCTGCGTGTAATCACAATTTTGTTGATCCACGGCAACTCTTTTTTAATTTCTACGACCAGTTGTTTAATCAATGGTTCGTAGGATTCATCGAAATCTTTATTTGCTTCTTTAAGCTTAAAGTCTTCCGAAACTCGATTTACCAAATCTTCAATTTCTGCGGTTTTTGTACGAATATTACCGCTAACTTTAATCACCGAAAAATTTTGGTTATCCAAATTAAGATAATGAAAGAAATAGAAGCTGGTTTTTTGATAAATTTTTTCGAGATATAAAGGTTTAAAAAGCTTCAGCATTAGTAAAGCAACTACAATGAAAGTAACGAAAGCAGCGATCATTTTAACAAAAAATGGCAGTATTTTGTGATGAAACCAATTTTTTATACGACGCACCACCAAGCTTTCTGAAGAAGTTGCGACATATTTTTCTTTAATGTTTTTGAAAGAAAAATTCTTCATTTTTACGAAATTCCACAAGATGCTGAGTTAACTAAGTATTCGACAATTTCTTCAAAAGAAATTCCGACATATTTAGCAATTTTAGGCACCAAAGAAGTTTGGGTAAAACCTGGATGAGTGTTAACTTCCAACAAGTAGAAATTGTTGTCACCGTCGTCTTTGTTATTCAAAATAAAGTCAACGCGGCTCACTCCTTTGCAACCAACAACTTGATGGCATTTTTGCGCAAGTTCCAAAACTTCAGCATATTTTTCTTCCGAAATTTCGGCTGGCATAATGTAATCCGTCATTCCAGCTGTATATTTACAAGTGTAGTCGTAGAATAAACCTTTCGGACGAATTTCAATTGCGCCCAAAGCTTTGTTATTCATAACCGCCACCTGAATTTCTTGACCAGCGAGATATTTTTCCAAAATCATTTCATCGCCATATTTCCATTCATATTTAGAAATATCGAATTGCGAATTTTGCAAAATAACTTCGACGCCAACACTTGATCCTTCATTTACTGGCTTGATTACAAACGGTTTACCGATATTGAAAATTTTCTCTTTATTTTGTGCATCTTCACCTTTCTTCAAAATTTCATATTGCGGTGACAAAACTCCAACTGAAGAACAAACTTTTCTCGTCAAAATTTTATCCATACAAATTGCCGAAGCAGTAATTCCGGAATGAGTGTATCGAATATTTAAGATGTCCAACAAGCCTTGCAAACGCCCATCTTCACCGTACTGACCGTGCAACGCATTGAAAATCACGTCTGGTTTTAGCTCTTGAATTTGTTGATAAATTTCACGCGAAAAATCGATTTTGCTTACTTTGGCATAACCAAGTTTAACCAGAGCTTCGTAAGCTGCTTGGCCAGATCGCAAAGAAACTTCACGCTCAGAATTCCAACCGCCCATCAAAACGGCTACATGTATATTTTTTGTCATTTTATTTGTTGTCAGATTGAGTATTTTTTGGATCGGAAAATTGCGTCGCTTTATTGAAATCGTTTTCAATTTCACCTGATGATTGCAGCTCGTCAATCACGTATTTACAAAGTTCTTCGAAAGAAACTTTACTTTCGTTAGAAATTTTTTGCAGCTTGTTAAAAGATTCCATGATGTCACTTGGCACAGCTCCGCCTTTTTCTTTTGATAACCAACGATTTTGGAACTCAAGCGGATGAGTGTTAGGAGAAGGATTGCCGAT
Organism: Alphaproteobacteria bacterium; assembly: GCA_021151765.1. Lineage (GTDB taxonomy): Bacteria > Pseudomonadota > Alphaproteobacteria > Rickettsiales > UBA1997 > UBA2645. The sequence goes on along the minus strand of JAGKWR010000009.1, from coordinate 21,854 downwards.
GTATAAAGTAACAGGAATTTTTCTTCCTCCAAAATCGCATTTAGCGGTAAATTTTTGTACCATACTAATCGATAAAAGTTACGAATTGTTGATTAAGAAAATCAGTTTTTCTGTATACCAAATCTTGGCCCAACGAGAATTTTTCCTGATTCAAAAATATTGTTTTCACTTTGCCACCAAAGGCTTCAACCAAAGCTTGTCCAGCTGCTGTATCCCATTCCATCGATTCTCTAAAATGCAAATATAAATCTGCGGAGCTTTCTACAATACGAAAAAATTTTATTGCTGAAGACAGACGCTCAACTACGAAATTTTCACCGACTTCTTGATGAAATTGTTCTAAATAATTTTTGATATCTTTGGCTTTGGTTCTTGGGCTAGTAATAATGCGCAGAGTATTTGACGAAGATTTTTTAAATGCCAAAACTTTTTGTTCATCGCTGCCATTTCGCAAAATAACTTTCTGATCGCTATCCAAATAAATCATTTTGGCATCCTCAAAAAGCGGAGCATAAATTAATCCGAAAACAGCTTTTTGATTTTCAACTAAGGCAATGTTGATGGCAAATTCATTGTTTCCGTCAATAAAACCGCTAGTTCCGTCAATTGGATCAATTAGCCAAAAAATATTTTCAGCAACGCGTAATTTACCTTCTTCGCAAATAATTGGAATTTGTGGAAATTCTTGTTGCAGTTTTTCACCGATAAATTGACTCACAGCAATATCAGCGCTGCTAACTTTTGAGTTATCAGCTTTATACATAACTTTAAAATCGCCGGATTGCTGAAACTGAGCGGCAATTTTACCAGCTTCACGTGCAATCGAAACTATTTTTTCAACTTGTTGTTGGTTAAAACTATGCGCCATTAATTACTGCTCGCTATTTTCTTGTTTATACTCACGAGCCAACTCTGCGTAGTTATCAGCTGAAATTTGAATGTAATTTTTTTCAACTTCCGTCATATCACGAAAATATTTTGCCGGATTTCCCGCCCAAATTTGTCCTGACTTCACAACTTTTCCCGGCGTTAAAACCGCACCAGCAGCCAACATACCAAACTTTTCAACACGCGCCATATCCATAATTATTGAGCCCATGCCAATGAACGAATTATCTTCAATAGTACACGCGTGAATTATCGCACCGTGGCCAATTGTGACGTTGTTGCCAATAATTACTGGCGAACCTTCCGCCCCAGTTTTGTTTTGCGCATGATTTGGACGAGTACCGTGCAAAACACAATTATCTTGGATGTTGGTATTGTCGCCAACCACGATTTTAGTAACGTCACCACGTAAAACGCAGCCGTACCAAATTCCGGAATTTTTACCAATTTTAACCGCGCCAGACAATAAAGCGTTTGGTGCTATAAAAGATGATGCATCGATTTCTGGCTTCATGCCACGATAAGATAGTATATTTTTCATACAAGTTCCTCATATTCTTTAATTGCATAACGATCAGTCATTCCGGCGATGTAGTCCGCAATAAAAATCGCTAAAGTTTTTTGGTCAGAAATATTTTTTGCAATGTCCGCACGCTCATCTGGCAAGCAATTGACATTATTGAAGTAAAAATCAAACAAGCCGCCAACTATTTTGTGAGCGCTTGCAGTCATACGATTGACGGTCGAATGACGATACATATTTTGCATCAAAAACTTCTTCATTGATTGATGCGCCTTCTCCATATCTGGCGAAAAATGCACTAAAAATTTACCGCATTTACGCACATCTTCTTCGCTAACAATTTTGTTATCAGAAATATTTTGCTGAGTTGTCGCAATAACATCCATCACCATCGCTAAAGTCAGCAATTTCTTAGCCTCACCCACTAACATTTCACGTTTGATATCGGGATGTTTATGCAAAATTTCTTGATAAATTTTACCGATTACCGGCAATTCAAAAAGATCTTTCACTTTAAAAACTGCGGCACGCAAACCATCTTCAATGTCGTGATTATTATACGCAATATCGTCAGAAATTGCCGAAATTTGCGATTCAATTGATGGGAAATTTTTCAAATCCAAATCATGATTTGAGTTATATTGCACAATATATTCATGCAGTTTGGCTTGATTCAAAATTGGGCCGTTATGCTTAACTACGCCTTCCAACATTTCCCACGACAAATTCAAACCCTCGAATTCAATAAAACGCGATTCAAGTTTTGTGATAATTTTCAACGTGTGGGCATTGTGCGAAAAACCGCCAAAATCTTTCATTTTATCATGCAGAGCATCTTCTCCAGCATGACCAAAAGGTGTGTGACCCAAATCATGCGCCAACGACACAATTTCAGCCAAATCTTTATTCACTTTCAAAGCGCCGGCAATCCAGCGGGCGATTTGCGCAACTTCCAAACTGTGAGTTAAACGAGTGCGATAATGATCGCCTTCGTGGTTGACAAAAACTTGGGTTTTATATTGCAAACGGCGAAATGCTGAAGAGTTGATGATGCGATCACGATCGCGGCCAAAAACTGAACGATATTTTGAATCATCATAACTTTCGGCGTACAATCTGCCGCGCGATTTCGCTTCATTAACCGCAAAAGACGCTAACTCAAAATCTATCATTTGATCAAAGTTAAAATTACAAAAAGTACAGCCAATGTTGCCAAAACAATGCCAAGCGCAATCGTTGTGGCGCGCGCCATAATCAAAGATTTGTCAGGAATTTCTATGTTTTCCGGTTTTTTTTCTTCCGACATTATTTACGTAAAAAATATTGATAAGGGCTGTTGGGATTGGACTTGGCGATAAAAAGTCTTTTGTTGGCATCAACGCCAATCAAAGTTTGGAAAACATCACCCAAAATAGCACGCGAAGAGTAATAGCCATGACCAAGACCAATAGTTGGATCATCAATTTGACCAACATTTATGCTATCGACATCTTCGACAAAATCACAAGCGCCAAGGCGGTTATTGTTGTTGAAAGTTTTGGAAGCAATCATCGCTTTGTCATTTGGCGAGCAATAAAGCGTTGTGCGTTTGCTGACCTTTTTCAAATTTTTTGAAAATTTACGGAAACTATTAACTTCAAAATCTGGCGCATTCAAAACTAATTGGTTAATCAAAGGCTCTTTGGGATTGCTTTCGGCGATTTCTTTCAAAGCCGGCAACACCACTTGATGTCCCATCGAATGCACTGCTAAATTGATTTGAATTTTATTGTTTTGCAAATCGAGCAAAAAGCTTTTGAAAAGCGCGACAGAATCACGAGCATTCGCCGTGTTGTCGGCGTAAGTTTTATTCAACATTTTTTCTTCCAAAAAGCCAAATCCAGCGCCCGCTGGCCAAGTGTATAAAACTATCGGACCTTGATATTTCAAATCATAAGCAATTTGCGCTGCTCGCAAAACCGCTTCTTGGAAACGCACATTAAAACCGTGAACAAAAACCAAAGGATAACGCTGACTATCTTGCAAAGATTTCAATAAATCCGCCTCTTTAATTGCAACAGCTTGCGTCACTTTAAAAAAATTCTGCAGTGATTTGTTATTTTCGTTGGCGACTTCAATTTCACCAATTGTGTGATTTTTTGGCACGCTAACTTTGCAAATTCCGTATTTCAGAGTTTTGGAAAAATTGACGCCGAATTGCTCATCATCGCACAAAAAATTGGCATTCTTGGCTTGGCGATTGGTTATAACGTAAACATCAACAACTCTGGTTTGGTCAAAATCTTGCACAAAAAATTCATTCCACGCCGCGTTGAAATTTTTTTGAATTCTCGCTTCTTTGGTTGATCCACAAGAATTCAAAACCACAGCCAAAGCAATTAATGCAGCAACTTTTTTCATTATTTGATTACGTTTAGTTTTTTGGCAACTTTGATAAATGCAGCGATGGCACGATCTAAATGTTCTTTTTCATGCGCCGCCGAAATTTGCACACGAATTCGCGCTTCATTTTTCGGAACTACCGGAAACGAAAAGGCGATAACATAAATTCCTTCTTCTTCAATCATCATTTTAGCGAATTTGCTCGCCAAAACCGCGTCGTACAACATTACAGGAACTACTGGATGAACGCCATTTTTATCGCGAATATCAAAACCAGCTTCTACCATTTTTTGACGGAAATAAGCGGTGTTGTCGGCTAATTTTTTGATCAAAACTTTAGAATCTGAAATCATGTTGATGATCTCAATGCCAGTTGCCGCAACTGCTGGTAAGATGTTGTTTGAAAATAAATAAGGACGAGATTTGTTGCGCAATTTATCAATCACTTCTTTTTTAGAAGCGATAAAACCGCCACCGGCTCCGCCCAAAGCCTTTCCTAAAGTTGAAGTCAAAATATCGACACGACCCTCAACTTGACGATATTGCAAAGTTCCGCGGCCATCTTCACCGATAAAACCAGTGGCGTGCGAATCATCGACCAAAACCATGGCATCATATTTTTCAGCTAAATCACAAATTGATTGCAAATCAGCAATGTCGCCATCCATTGAAAAAACCCCGTCGGTAACGATTAGACGATTTTTAGCACTTTGCGCTTCTTGCAATTTGCGCTCTAAATCTGCCATGTCGTCAAATTTATAAAAATAGCGCGCAGCTTTGGAAAGTCTGATACCGTCAATCAAACTCGCATGGTTTAAATCGGCAGAAATAATCGCATCTTGTTCATCAAGCAAAGCAGCAAAAACCGCACCGTTAGCCGCGAAACACGAAGAGAAAGTGATAACATCTTCAAAACCCAAAAACTTCGCCAATTTTTCTTCGAAAGTTTTGTGCAAATCAAAAGTGCCGCAAATAAAACGCACAGAAGCTGTGCCAAGGCCATAATCATCGAGTGATTTTTTGGCAACTTCGATCAAATTATTATTGTTAGCTAAGCCCAAATAATTGTTGGCGCAAAAGTTAAGCACCTTTTTTTGACCATCTCGAGTAGCAATTTCAATTTCTGAAGATTGCGAAGTAACAATTTCATATTCACTTTTGTACAAACCGTTCAACTTAAGCGCGTCGAGTTCTGAACGGATATCACTTAAAAATCTGTCTTTGATCATTTTAATTTGATTAATTAATCGTTTGAAAACTAAAGGCACCTCTTCATTAAAATCCGACTCCGACAATTGACAAGTCAAAATTGTCGCATAATTTACGCCTAACAATCACCGCATTTCAAACTGATCTCTCTCAATAAAAAATCTGGTAAAAAATATGAATAAAAAATTCTTACAATCAGTTGCCGCTGGTATTGCAACTTTGAGCCTTGTTGCTTCTTGTTCTAGCTTTGGTGCAAAAAAAGAATCACACGCTTGTGGTGCTCAAAATGGTTGTGCTGCTGCTGTTAAAAAAGACGAAGCTCACAAATGCTCAGCTGCTAAAAAAGAAGAAGCTAAAGTAACAAAATCTGAAGAAGCTAAAAAAGAAGTTAAAAAAGAAGGAAAAAAACACAAAAAACACAAAAAAGCTGAAGTGAAAACTGAAGCTAAAGCTGAAACTAAAACTGAAGAAAAGAAAAACTAATTTTCAGTGATGAGTTTTAAAAAAGTTCCAACTCCGACCAATTTAGTTGGAGTTGGGCTTCGATCACCATATATTTCTCACATCATCAAAAACCCTGAACAAATCTCTAAAAAAATCGGTTGGTTTGAAGTTCACTCCGAAAATTACTACGCTGACAATAGCCACTTAGTTCAAGACTTACTCAAAATCCGTTCTAACTTTCCCATAAGCCTGCACTGCGTAGGAAACTCGCTTGGTTCGGCACAGAAGATAGACTCACTTCATTTAAAAAAACTAAAAATTTTAGTTGATCAAGTACAGCCATTCTTGATTTCTGATCACATTTCTTGGGGTAAAATAGGTAATCAGCACCTAAATGATTTACTACCACTGTGTTATACAAAAGAATCTTTAACAGCGATTTGCGATAACATTGATCTCATGCAAAATTTTCTGAAACGTCAGATTTTAGTTGAAAACCCTTCGTCTTATTTAGCATTTGCCACCCAAGAAATGGAAGAAGCCGATTTTATAAATCAGATTGCCAAAAAAACTGGCTGCGGACTTTTATTAGATGTGAATAATATTTTCGTAAGCTCAAAAAACTGCCAACAGTTCAAAAGCACGGATTACATTGAGAAAATAAACCCAGCAATTGTTTATGAAATTCACCTTGCTGGTCATTCTGTTTCACAAATTTTTGATGGTAAAAATTATCAAGAAATATTGATTGATACTCACAATAATTTGGTGCGTGACGAAGTTTGGGAAATATATAAAAAAGCGCTTCAGCATTTTGGAAAAGCACCTTCTTTAATTGAATGGGATCAAGATTTTCCTGAGTTCAAAATTTTACTCAACGAAGCTAAAAAAGCAGAGAGGATTTTGCAAAATGTCTAATCTTCAGCAATTGCAAAATAATTTTGCTCAGCATCTTTTTGATAAAAAACAGCAAAAAATAATCAGCGCTACAAATTATGGCAAAACCGAAGCTTTGGCTCGTCTAAACATTTATCGCAATAATGTTTTCGGAAATTTTTTAGCTGTTTTATTATCAACTTATCCGATCACTAAAAAAATTATTGGAGAGAAAAAATTTGAAAAAGTGGCGCACCAATTTTGTCATGCTTTTCCTTCCAAAAGCGGAGATTTAAATAATTTTGGACAAGAATTTCCTGAATTTACAAAACCTCTAAAGCCTTCATATTTGCATGATCTAGCTCAGTTAGAATTATTTTTTCATCAATCTTATTTCGCATCGCAAGATAATGAAAAAATTGAAATAACCGAATTGCAAAAAATAGATTTAGCCAATTTCGAAAAAATTATTTTCAGCCTTTCAAAAACAGCAGTTTTATTTAATTCCGAGTTTCCAATTTACTCAATTTGGCAACAAGAAAAAAAGATTAAAAAAACACAGCCACAACAAGTAATCATTCATCGTAACCAAATCTTTAATTTGAGTGCAGAACAATTCAAATTTGCCGAATTAGTTGCTCAAAAATTACCACTTTATAAAATTTATCAAAATTTGTGCGATTACAGCGATCGTCAAAGTTCCAAAAAGAAAAATGAAAACCGTGAAATTGACATTGGCGCTTTGTTAAATTTCTTTATTTCCAACGGCTTGATTACAAAATTCGCTTTATGAAAGAATTCGATTTGATTGATAAATACTTCAAACCCTTGACGAAAAACTGCCAAGCCTCGCAAAACCTTGCTGATGATGCCGCGATTGTTAGTTTAGATATCAGCGAAGAGCTAGTAATCAGTAAAGATTTGATGACTCAGGATGTGCATTTTTCAACAACAGATGGTGGTTTTAGAATCGCTTCAAAACTATTGCGTAGCAACATCTCCGACCTTGCTTCTTCAGGTGCAACACCTCTTTATTACATGTTGGGATTTTGCAAAAATGGCGTTACTGATACCAAATTTTTAAGTGATTTCACCCGTGGTTTAAAAAAAACTCAGGAAGAATTTTCATTGTGTTTGATCGGTGGAGATACAGTAAAATCAAGCAATTTGACATTTTCCTTAACTATTCTCGGCAAAGCTAAAAAAGGTAAAAACCTTAAACGTTGCAATGCTAAGGATGGTGATTTGATTTTTGTTTCCGCAACTATTGGTGATGCTTACATTTACAGATTACTATCTGGAATTGAACAAAATCCAAATCGGAAACAGATCACTAAAATTTCTAAAAAATTTCAAAACTTTTTAGAAAAAAGACATTTTTTTCCTCAACCTAGAGTTCAACTTGGAGAAAAACTAGTCGCGCAAAACTTATCTAACTGTGCGACTGACGTCTCGGATGGCTTACTTGCTGATATCAACCAAATTTGTCGATCTTCTAAAATTTCAGCAATTATTGAGTTATCAAAAATTCCACTGTCCTCTGCTAGTCAAAATTTCTTGCAAAAAAACCCTCAAATCACAATTGAAGATCTGATTTCCGGAGGTGAAGATTACGAATTAATTTTCGCAGTTAAACCAAAAGATCAGAAAAAGATTCTACAATTATCACAAGATTTGAAACTTGATTTAACTTGCATTGGTAGTTTCCAAAAAACCAACACTAAGAACTACAGAGCTGCCGTAATCGACGCAGAAAATCGTAAAATAAAAATTAAAAAAACTGGCTATGAACATTGAAAAATTTTTTACTTCCAACTCACAAAATAACTCTGAACAAATCTATGCCACAACTTTCACTCGTGGCTTTGCCGCTATGATCGACGCTTCGATAGTTTTGTTTTTACGCATAGTTTTTACACAAATTGTCGGATTACTTTTTATCAACTCAATGTTGCAAAAATTCTTGTTAGAGTTTCGTGATCATTTCGGAACTGAATTTGTCAAAAATAACCCTGAACACATTAGTTTCGTAGTTCATCATCGAATTTTTATCATTATGTTGTTGTTTTATTCGGCTGTTGTCTTCCTGGGTGCACTTTATCATGCTCTTCTCAATTGTTCATCTTGGCAGGCAACAATTGGTAAACGTTTGATGAAAATCACAATTCAAAAAGAAAATGGTGATCCAATGAGTTTTAACTTAGGACTAATGCATTATTTTTTGTCCGTGTTGCCGTTCATCTATATTTTTTACATAATTTCTTTTCAGCTTGGAAATAACCTAACTTTTTTCCAAGCAGTTACTTTTTCAACTGCCAACGTTTTTTTCGGTTTATTATTTGTGCTTTGGGGACAAATTCAAAGTTTCACGAAACGCAAAACCACAGCTTACGATTTAATCTGCAAAACAGTTATCATTAAGAAAAAGACTTCTGCAAAATTTCCTTGGAGCCCAAGTAAAATCAGTAACTTTTTGTAACAAAAATCTCTTTGAAATATTGGTTTGCTAATCTGATATTGCTGATGCAATTACAATAAAATTTACAAAAAAATGTTCATTTCCTCTCAAAAAACTATTAATAGCAAAATCAGTTGCAATGGTGTCGGATTACACTCTGGAGTCGACACTACAATTACTCTTCATCCTGCCCCTTGCGATACTGGAATAGTTTTCCGCAGAACTGACGTTGAAGCAACAAAAGCAAATGTCAGAGCTCATTACAAAAATGTTGTTACAACGAATCTGGGAACAACCATTTCCAATGAATTTGGCACCAAAGTTTCAACAATCGAACATTTAATGGCGGCAATTTGGGGTTGTGGCATCGATAACTTATATATCGATATTGATGCTCCTGAGGTTCCAATTATGGATGGCAGTTCTGAACCATTCGTTTTTTTGCTCGAATGCGCTGGAATTAATGTTCAGGAAAAAGCACGACACGTAATTGAAGTACTAAAAACTGTAAAAATTGAAGAAGAAGACGGTAAAATGATTGAGGTTTCTCCTGCTAATGAATTCTCAATTAGTCTTGATATCGACTTCAATCATAAGCACATCCAAAAACAAAGTTTTGATTATCAAACTACTTTTGCGTCTTTTAAAAATGATTTGGCAAGAGCTAGAACCTTCGGATTCCAACACGAAATTGAGCAGCTTCACAAAATGGGTTTAGCTAAAGGTGGATCTCTTAAAAATGCAATTTTGGTTGGAGAAAACGGAATCGTTAATGAAGGCGGATTACGTTACGAGAATGAATTTGTTAGACATAAAACTCTCGATTTCATAGGCGACATCTACCTTGCTGGCTATTACATTTCCGGACAATTTAAAGGTGTTAAAACCGGACATGGCATTAACAACAAAATGCTGCATAAATTATTAAGTGACGAAACTGCTTGGAGATTAATCTAAAGCTAAAAGTGGTGAATGTAGTCATTCTCTACTTCACCAATTTTAGTTTCACGCAACTCACAGCTAGCTGCATATTCAGGAGACATCTTCAAAGAAAAAGATCTTTTGTCTGGCAATCTTACAACAGTGAAATTTTCAGAAGTTTTCTCTAACTTTTTTCTTTTATAGCTTTCATTAATTGCAGCGCGAAGATCTTTCGCGCGAATGAACTTAATCAACATCGCAGAACCGCTGGGACATACAATCTCAGTATTAGTGTCTGGATATTTCGGCCCACAGCTCGAAGTTGCTGCAAGAAAAATAATTAAAAGTTTTTTACTGAGCTGCTCTAACTTGTCCAACATTGCTAAATATTGATTTAAAGAAACCGATTTTATTACTTTCAACTTCTGTATATTTTGAACTAAAAGACAAATTTTTGCTTTCATCTGATAAATCAAATTTTTCCAAAGAATTTAAGATGCCTCTATTATCAAATTTTAAACTAATTATCATTCTCTCTTTTGTATCTGGAATAAAGAACAAAAAGTTCTCAACATCTTCAGAATAATAGATCCAAGATTCATCCATCAAATTTGAAATAATAGTTGGAGATCCCATAAATTTTAAAACATTTTCTTTTGTTGTAACACCTTGTTGCAGCATTTGATAATCTGACAAATCAAAAACATAACCATGTTTTTGTTGATTTTGCATACATGAAGTTAGAAAAATCATGGTAAAAATGATAAATAAAATCTTGGTCATCGAGCAATTTTTTTTTAGAAAAGTTAAACAAATTTTAGAAGAAAATTTCTCTTTGATTTTACGAAACGGCTTTCTATATTCAAGCCAACATTTCGAAGACGACTTGAGTTAAGTCACTAATCAAATTTAGGCACCACTATTCTAATTCGAATCAAAATCCAAAAACTTTAATTAATAAACTAAACATTCGGTCACTCCTATGGCAGTTCCTAAAAGAAAGACATCTAAATCAAAACGTAACATGAGAAGAGGCAGCAATGGCTCTTATGCTCTAGAAGTTGCTAACGTTCTTACTGATAAAACAACCGGCGAGTACAAACTTCCACACCATATTTCTCTTGATGGATTCTACAACGGAAGAGAAATTATTAAAAAGAAACAGAAAGAAGCTGCTTCGGAAGAATAATCCAACGCAATTGTAGCAGTGTCAAAAAAATACATAGTAGCACTCGATTGCATGGGGGGTGACAACGCCCCTCTTTCTGTAATCAATGGAGCAGAGATTATTGCTCATAAAAACTCAGATGTTGAGTTCTTGCTATTTGGCGATGCTGCAAAAATTAATCCGCTACTCCAACGTTGCCCAAATCTCAAAAAAAATCACAAATTAGTTCATACTGAGGAATTCATTTCTTCTGATGAAAAACCGTCAATAGCTCTGCGAAAAGGCACTAATTCAAGCATGAGACTTGCCATCAATGCAGTTAAAAATGGTGAAGCAAACGTTGCTGTATCTGCTGGAAATACTGGTGCATTAATGGCTATTGCAAAAATAGTCTTGCGTCCACTTCCTTCCATTGATCGTCCAGCGATTGTTACTGCAATTCCTAATCAGAAAAAAACAGCTACAGTCCTTTTAGATATGGGAGCAAATGTTGAATGTGGCTCTGAAGTCCTACACCAATTTGCAATTATGGGTCATGCTTTTGCAAGAGTTGTTTTAAAAATCGCCAACCCTTCAATTGGCGTCTTAAATGTTGGTTCCGAGGACTTAAAAGGTTCTGAAGCTGTACGTGGTGCCGCAAATCTAATCAGAGAAAATCAACACTTGAAAGACTGCTTTTATGGTTACGTTGAAGGTGACGATATATTAAAAGGTACAACCGACGTAGTTGTAACCGATGGTTTTTCCGGAAATATAACTTTAAAAGCTATCGAAGGCACTGCTAAATTAATTTCATCTCTAGTTAAGGAAGGATTCAAAAGTTCATTGTTTGGTCTAATCGGATATGCTTTCGCAGGATTTGCAATTAAAGAATCTACCAAAAACCTTGACCCCCGCAGACATAATGGAGCAATGCTAGTAGGACTAAATGGTGTTGTGGTAAAAAGCCATGGTGGTACAGATGCTATTGGTTTTTCTAATGCTATCAAAGTAGCAATCTCCTTAGTTGAAAACAAAATTAACGAACAAATTACAGAAGAGCTGCAGTCAACATCTTCAAAAACTGATAATAACACTTCAGAAGCATAATCTAATCATGGCAATTAATAGCAAAATCATCGCTACTGGCTCTTACTTGCCAGAGAAATTTCTTACTAATTTTGACTTAGAAAAAAGTGTTGAAACCACTGATTCTTGGATTGTTGAAAGAACAGGAATCAAAAAAAGACATATTGCTGCAGAAAATGAATTAACCTCAGATATCGCAACTAAAGCCGCACAAAGTGCTCTAACCAAAGCTGGTATAAGCGCTAATGAAATCGATATGATTGTTTTAGCTACTACCACTCCAGATCTTACATTCCCTGCAACTGCAACAACTGTTCAAGCTAAACTTGGCGCAAATCATGCTTTTGCTTTCGATATTCAAGCTGTATGCTCTGGCTTTGTCTACGCCATCTCAGTTGCTGATAATTTTATCAAATCTGGCCAAGTTAAAAATGTTTTGGTAATTGGTGCAGATACCTTGTCTCGTATTGTTGATTGGACTGATCGCAATACTTGTGTACTTTTCGGTGATGGCGCTGGAGCTGTTATTTTACAAGCAACTACTGAAGATAGAGGAATAATCGCCTCAAATTTACATTCTGATGGATCACTAAACTCGATTTTAAAAACTAGCGGCGGCACTTCAAATCAGAAGACTGGTTTTATTGAAATGTCAGGCAAAGAAGTCTTCAAACATGCTGTTGAAAAGATGTCGAAGTCGGTTTTGTCAGCTCTTGAACAAGCTGGTTTGACTACAAAAGACATTGATTTACTTGTTCCACACCAAGCTAACGCAAGAATATTAAATGCCGTAGCAACTCGCCTAGATCTGGATTCGGAAAAAGTTATCATGACTGTTGAAAATCATGCCAATACTTCTGCCGCATCAATTCCTTTGGCTCTTGATTTTGCCAATTCACAAAACCGGATTAAAAGTGGAGATATTGTGGTGTTAGAAGCTCTTGGTGGTGGACTAACTTGGGGCTCTGTAGTAGTTAGATGGTAAAAATATCGAACTATTTTTTACTAACCACCTCTTCCAAAATAGCGCAAAGTCGGTCTATTACTTTTTCACAAGTGTATTTTTCATAGAATTTCTCGTGCGCTTTATCAGCTAATTTCTTGGCAAATTCTTGATCTTTGACTAATTTCTCAACTGCATCTGCGATTAAAAATGGAACTGCATTTGCATCTTCACGAGCTACTTTCAAACCATCAACTCCATCTTCAATAATTTCATCTGGACCCCAACTATTACTAGTTATGATTGGTGTGTTGTGTAACATAGCTTCTAACAAAACGATCCCAAAAGTTTCACCATAAGATGGTAAAATGAAGATATCGATTTCTTCGAAGAACTTATTTTTGTCTGTTGTCCAACCAAGAATTTCAAAACAATCTTCCACCTTTGAATCAATTGCCAACTGCTTCAAATATTGCTCTTGATGGCCTACTCCTCCAATAACATATTTACATTCAATACCGCGCTCACGCAAAATTGGCAAAGCCAGAATCATTTTATCAAAATATTTTTCCGGATAAAGACGACCCAAAGAACCGATGCGAACTGGATTGCGAAATTTTGGTTTTACTGGCTTAACAAAGTTTTCTGGCACTTCCATCATATTAGGAATAACGTAGGCTGTGCCTTCTTTTTTACCAGCTTTCAACAACTCTTTGCTGAAATAAGAATTCACAGTTAAAACGTAATCAGCTTTTAGGAATTTTTTTGGATTAATACCGTGATCAATCGCAACTATTGGGAACTTTTTAAAGCAAAACAATCTAGCAGCACGAATAAATGACATAGCACGTCCCGAATGGCAAATTACAGCATCTGGACGAAATATAATTAGAGAGAATGAAATGCGTAAAATTGAAAAAATATCCAAACGATTCAAAGCCGGAACTTCCAAGTAATCTGATCCAGTTTCCAAAACATCTTTTTTGAAAACCATATTTGTCTTACTGATGGAAAGAATATTATGACCGCGCTCAATTAGATATTTCGAATAATCAATAAAACATCTTTCGACACCAAGAATGTGATTGTCATTTTTTGATTTTTTGTGATTGAACAAGACGTTTGCAACTTTCATTAGCGCTTTTTGTATAAGTTAGGAATATTTTTACGGTATTTGGTAATCTCTTCTTTTTCAGCGTTGAATCTTGCCAACTCTTTACCAGCTAGTTTTAAACCAGATGTTGTTTTTACTTTTGAAGGATTGATTGGTTTACCTTTGTAAACTACTTCAAAGTGTAAATGCGGACCAGTTGAACGGCCGGTACTTCCCACATAAGCAACCACATCACCTTGCTTTACGTAAGAACCAACATGAAGCTTTGGTACATAGCGGCTGGCATGTCCGTAGGCAGTAGCGTAATCTTGGTTATGTTGAATTTGCACAAAGTTTCCGTAACCACCTTTTTTACCGTAATAAACTATTTTCCCACTTCCGGCAGCCAAAATTGGTGTTCCCATTGAAGCTGCAAAATCAATTCCTTGATGCATTTTTGAATAACCTAAAATTGGATGTTTTCTGAATCCAAAGCCAGATGAAACGCGCGCTCCATTAATCGGAGTTCTTAACAAAGATTTACGCACACTTTCTCCTTTAGCATCGAAATATTCAGGCCTTCCGTCAACTTTGTGCATGTAAAAATCAATAGATCGATTTTGCAAAGTCAGAGATGAAAATAAAACATTACCGTCTCTGACCTTTTTTCCGTCTTCTGTATAAAAACTTTCAACCAACATCTCAAATTTATCGCCATTACGAATGTCACGCTGGAAGTCGACATCGTAGCTATAAAGTTGAATCATTGTCATCATTGTAGTTGGAGAAATTCCTGATTCCACACCATCGGCAAAGAAACCATTCTTCAATGATCCGTAGTAACGAGAAATATAGCGCAAAAGTTTTATCTGAATTTCACGCGCATCGTATCCTCCATCATTAGTACGCGAAACTACAATTTCTTGATCCGGAGCCGTATTAATAGAAATAGTGTTAATAGTGACAGATTTACCTAAATTATCCGGCGACCCTCCTTTTGCCTGATCAACGCCAACTTTTACGTTATATTTGATAAGTATTTGATCGTTTTTCGAAATATTTTTCGGATTATAAACTTTCTTCATCGCGAGCAAAATATCAGAAACATCTGCATCAGAAGCTCCTAAATTGAGCAAAATCTTCATCAAAGTATCGCCTTGTTTAACGCGATAATCTAGTGCTTGTTCTTCATCAAAATCAAATCCTTCACCAGAGCCATTAATATTTATTCGAATAGGAGTGCTTTGTACTTTACGCGACGAGTAATCTTGATAGTCGTCAATTAAGCTTTGCGCACGATCAATACCATTTACCAAAACAAAACAAGTAACTATCGATATTGTGAGCGGTTTAAAAAGCCTATGTTCTGTAACAATGTCAAAAAAATGCCAAAAAGTGTCCTTGTCGATTTTTCTGAGTTTTTCGATGAAATTTTTCAAGGGGTAAAACTGTTGTGATTGCTATGGCCCTGCATCAATACTGGCGGCATTTCTAGCCACTTGTAATTTATTTGCACTCATTCATTAAAACGACAGTTTTTTAAATTAGAATATTTTTTTTGAATTTTCTGGCTTAAGCACTTTTCTTCTTAAGAACAAAGACCTAAATTAATTTTTAATTCATAAAAAATTATCAATTTAACTTAATTCTAAGCCAATGCCTGCAAAGAAAAATAACAAAGCAAAAAGCAAAGATATCAAAAAAGCCAAAACAAAAAAACCGGCAACAAAACCAGCAAGCAAACCAGCTAAAAAAGCTGTAAAAAAAGTTGTGGCCAAGAAAATTGCTAAACCAGCTAAAAAAGTAGCAAAACCACTTAAAAAAGTAGCAAAAAAAACAGCTGTAAAACCGGCTAAAAAAACCGTAAAAAAAGTTGCAAAGAAAGAAGTAAAAAAAGCATCAAAAACAGCTAAAAAATCAGTCACTAAAAAAATAACAAAACCTGTAAAGAGTTCAAAATCTTCTAATAAAAAAACTACTCTGAAAGCTACTAAAAAAGTTGCAAAAAAAGAAGATAAGAAATCAAACGCGAAATCTAAAATTTCATCTTCCAAGAATTCTAAAGAATCAAAAAAGATAAAATTGCCAGAAAACACCTCAGAGAGAATTATCGCGAAAGCAAAAATAAGTAATAAAGCAGCGAAAGAAAAAGCAGAAGAATTAGAAAAGATCAACGAGAAGAAAAACGATAATGCAAAAACTCAAAATAACTTAATCAAGAAGGTTTCAGAATTAAAAACCAAAATTCTTTTTAAATCAGGAGATTTTGCAGTTTATCCATCACATGGTGTTGGTAAAATTGTAGATATTGAAAAAACTATAGTTCTTGGACAAGACTTTAGCTGCTACTTAATGTATTTCGAAAAGGAAAAACTAACTATCAAAATTCCTGTTACTAGTGCTGAAAGAATTGGCTTGAGACAGCTAGTTTCAAAATCACAAATGGACGAGGTTTTTTCCACTTTAAGAAGCGGTGTAAAAAAGTTGAAAGGAATGTGGTCACGTCGCGCTCAAGAATATGAAACTAAAATTAATTCTGGCGATATCATGTTATTAGCCGAAGTGTTGCGCGACTTAACAAGAGACATTGAAGATGGTGATCGTTCTTACTCAGAAAGAATAATTTACGAAACTGCTGTAAATCGCCTAGCTGCTGAATATTCCGTGATTTATGGAGTAACTTTCGAAGAAGCTAAAGAAAAAATTATTTCAACAGCAAAAGATAAACTAGGTGTTGAAGGCAAAATCACTCAAAAAGACGAGTTTGATGATTTTGATTACGGTACAGGCTCTTCACGTGATGAAGATGACGAAGATTCAGACGATGAAGAGGAAGAAGAAGAGGAAGATGACTTCGATTATAGCCGACCAAGCGATGATGACTTTGATGATGAAGATGATGACGACGATGCTCCTAGAAAAAAGAAAAAGAAAAAATAACTAAAAAGCTAAGCTGCTGATAAAACAAATTCGCAGCTTAGCTTTTTTATTTCCAAAAAAAATATGTCAGCTCTCAAGCTAGTAAACATTTCCAAAAAATTCTCTCAGGCAGAACAGACTTTCGAAGTTATTAAAAGTGCTAATTTAGAAATCCAAAAAGGCGAATTAGTTTCTTTGATTGGACCATCTGGCGCCGGTAAAACTACCCTACTCCAAATTTCTGGATTGCTCGACTCTTGCTCTGATGGACAAATTTTTGTTAATGATATCGAAGTTTCCAAAGCTAATGATGAATTAAGAACAAAGATTCGCAAAGATCACATCGGCTTTGTTTATCAATTTCATCACTTATTGCCTGAGTTTTCAGCTTTAGAGAATGTTGCACTTCCTCTGCTAATAAAAGGCGTTAATAAATCAAAATCATTTTTGGAAGCTGAAAAAATTTTAAGCAATGTTGGTTTAGCAGATAGATTAAATCACAAACCAGCCCAACTTTCAGGAGGACAACAGCAAAGAGTTGCAATAGCGCGTGCAGTGGTGTCAAAACCTTCGCTAATTTTAGCTGATGAACCTACGGGAAATCTTGATTCATCAATTTCAGAAAAAATTTTCGATATTTTGCAGAATCTAGTAAAAACCTATCAAATTGGATGCTTGATGGTTACGCACAACACTGAGTTAGCAAAAAAATCAGACCGCATTGTTTCAATCAAAGATGGAATTATTTCTTAATTTAGTCCAAAAAAAAGCCCTTCACCTGATTTAACAAGTGAAGGGCTTTTTTATGTCTTACGTTACCAAACTAGTTTAAGTTGTTGTAATAATAAGGAATCATCTCTTGTCTTGATTGACCAACTCCCATTGCTGAGTTTTTACCAAAAGACGCACTTCTTGGAATGATAACTTCATAAGTTTTTTGTTTAAAATCACCGCAACGCTCTGAATTCCATGCATTAAAAGAAAAAACTACACTGAACATATCAAGTAAACATCTGCTACCATCAGCTGTTTTTTCGCCATCAACGTTAGTTCTGATAGTGCCATACCAAATATCCATGTTTAAATTTGTTGAACCGTAACCCTCTTTAACAACAACAGCATTATAAGGTTTAGGCTGAATATTCATAACTAAAGGTGTTCTGCCATAATTTTTACCTTCAATAAAAACATCAGCTCCTGAAGGAGTGCTATTGATAGCAACTTCTACTGTTTTACTGTTAAAAAATGAACAAGAGGAAGATAAAGTAATTAAAGCTAAAGCAGCAATTACACGAAGTTTAAATTTCATATTTCAGTTTTTTTATTATTGGGAGATTAACGCTTCCAGCGATTGTGAACCCAAAACCACTGTGCTGGATATTCCCTAATCCAACTTTCAAGCTTACGATTAATCTCAAGAGTTAGACTCAAGACATCGGCATTTATGTTTTGCGATCTTTCAATTTCAAGAGGTTTTTCTACCTCTGCCCTAAACTCGAAAGCTTTTTTAGTACGAATTATTCGTGCTGGAATTACCGGAATATCGTATCTTAAAGCCATACGAGCAATTGAAGTTGCAGTGATTGCTTGATCGTGAAAGAACTGCACCGGCTCACCTTCGGAAATTTTTTGGTCGGCTAGAATAATTACGTAGCCGCCATTTTTGATGATTTCAATAATGCGACGATTGCCTTGCGAGCTTTTGGTAATCAATTCTGTACCGCGAATGGAAGCGGTCATTTTTTCAACGTAAGGATTGTTAAGTGGACGATAAACCGTACCAACTTTAATGCCTGCATTGCCTAGAGTTTTCGGGCCCAATTCCCAATTGCCAATATGTCCTGAAAAAATAATTCCACCTTTTTTACTATTCTTCATCACCGCCATATTTTCTTTGGATTGCGGAGAAATTTGCACAAATTGCATTAAACCTTCAGCACTCAGTTTTGCAACGTGAGGATATTCACCAACAACACGACCCAAATTGTCCCACATGTCATTGATAATTTGCTGTTTGTCATTTTCTGACAATTCCGGCAAAGCTTTACTGATATTTTTGTAAGCCAATTTATTCACGGCAATTTTTTTACCGACAAATATTGCCGTTTTAGCCGCAATTTCTGAAGCATTTTTCACACCGATAGCTTCAAAGAAAAATAATCCCATTCTAACGATTATGGCTTCTGCGAGATAACGAATTTTTTTTATCATAATTTAAGCTTTTTTTTGATTTCGTTTTTCAACAATTCTTGATCAACAAATTCCATTTCTACGTCGAGATAAGGAATAATATTTTGGAACTTAGGCGAAAATTTCACCCAATCTTTTTTAGTCGTAATCAAAGAGAGATTTCTGCTTTTTGCAAGTGCGGTTAGTTCATCTAAATCAGACTCTTGGTAAGAATAATGATCTGGAAAAGATTTCGATTTTACTAAATTCAAATTCTCTTTTTTTAGCAAAGAAAAAAACTTGTCTGGATAAGCCAAACCAGTGAAAGCCAGCAAATTTTTACCAACGAAATCTTGAAGGTTTCTCACCACAATATTGGCGCGAATAATCAATTTACCTTGTAATTTTTTTACTAAATCAGCGTTGGCTTCACCAACTAAAACCACCAAATCGGCTTTTCTTAAACCAGATTTCATGGTCTCGCGCATTGGACCGGCGGGAATCATCAATTCGTTACCAAATCCGATTTTACCGTCAACCACCAAAACCACCAAATCTTTGTACAAGCTTTTATCTTGCATGCCGTCATCCAAAATCACTGCTTTGATTTTGTTAATTTTTTCAATCTGAGAAATTCCAAAAACACGTTTTTTAGCAACAAAAGTAGGCGCTGTTTCATTGAGTAAAATCGGTTCGTCACCGACATTTTTTGCTAAATATTTACCACCACGCAGAGCCACAAAATCAACGCCCTCACCTTTATAACCTGAACTTAAATAACAAAACTCAAAATCTTGATTAGCGTAAATTTCGCGCAAAGTTTTTCCAAGAGCCATTGCTGTTGGTGTTTTTCCTGAACCGCCAGCAATAATATTACCGACGCAAATTACTGGCTTTGTCGAACGGTAGGTTTTTTTAGAAGCTTGAAACAAGTAAGACGCAGCACAATAAAACAAACTCAATGGAAATAAAATCCAAGAAATTGCATTTTTTTTAATCCAAAATTGCGGGGTTTTTAGCTGCACGTCAGTTTTAAAATTAGATGAGTTTGGGCTGAATATTTGGTATTTCTGCATTTTCTTCAATCAAGTTTTCGCCTTTTTTATCAAGCTCCAAAACGTAAGAAGAGAATTCACCGTCAGCAAGTTCGGTAATTATTTTTTCTTTAGATGTAATTTTGCTGACCGAAGAAATTAATTCACCTTTAGTATTTTTAACCAAGGCAAATCCACGCTTCAGGACTTCACTGTAATGTTGTGTTTTTAAAAGTTTACCAAGATTTTGCAGCTTCATTTCGCGCATTTTGATTTCATTGTCGATTCTTGATTTTGCTCGCAGCAAACCGTGATCAATTTTATTTTCAAAAATGCTAATTTTTGCTGAAATTTCACCTCCAGAAATTTGTAAAGCGGCTAATTTTTGTGATTTTTTGGTGAAAAAATTATTGAGCGCAATTTGTAAATTTCTTTGAGTAACATCAAATCTTTCTTGCATTCGCTGCACTATTTTCAACGGATCAACAATGTATTTTTGTAAGTTATTCAAATTTTGGTAACGCTCACTGAAAAATTTTTGCGCGTTATTTTTCAAACGTTGATCCAAGTAATTAATATGATTTTTCAAATCCGTTACAACCGGAGTCGCCATTTCAGCAGCAGCTGTCGGAGTTGGTGCGCGCAGATCCGCAACGAAATCAATTAAAGTTGTATCGGTTTCGTGACCAACAGCAGAAATTATCGGAATTTCTGAAGCGAAAACAGCACGCACCAAAGCTTCGTCGTTGAAAGGTAATAAATCTTCAAAAGAACCGCCGCCACGCGCAATAATCAAGACATCAGGACGTTGTTCATTTTTTAATTTGTTAAAATATTTAATGCCGGAAATAACGTCAGAAGCGGCTTTTTCACCTTGAACTAAACTTGGATAAAGCAACAAATTGACGCCACAGCGATCTTGTAAACGGTGAATAATATCCTGAATTACCGCGCCAGTTTCCGACGTAATTACGCCAATTGTGCGCGGAAAAAATGGCAACTGTTTTTTGTGAATCTCATCAAACAAACCTTCCGCCGCAAGCTTTTGACGTCTTTTCTCCAACATTTCTAAAATCGCACCAATGCCGGCGATTTCCATTTTTTCGACAATTATTTGGTAATTTGAACGACCTTCAAAAGTTGTGATTCGACCAGAGGCACAAATTTGCAAACCGTCAGCAATTTCAAAATTAACTGCCGCCGCCGCATTTCGAAAACAAACCGCTGAAAGAGTAGCGTCTTGATCTTTCAAAGTGAAATAAAGATGCCCCGAAGATGCGCGTTTAAAACCAGTAATTTCACCTTTGATTTTGACGTAACCAAAAGCATCTTCGACAACTCTTTTAATCGAGCGCGAAAATTCTGTAACGCTAAATTCAGGAATGTTTAGGTTCATTTTTTTAGTTTTTTCAAAAATTTTAAATCTGGTTCTGATCCTTCATTTTCAAGGTCTCTTGTCTGGTATCTTTAAATTTTCTATTCGAATGAAAAATTCAAATTTTATCAAAAAAATCCGGCTCAATTTCGCTGACGGTTTTGACAAAAAAATCACGATTTAAAAGTTCGGGATGAGGAATTTTTAATTTGTCGCCTAAATCAACTTTAACATTTTCAATCAACAAAATATCAATATCGATTTCGCGTGGCGACCAGCGTCCACGATCAATTCGTCCTAAATCTTTTTCAATTTCTTTGACAATTTCGAGAATTTTTTCTGGCGTAAATTTTTCAATGTCAATTTGCCCACTAACCGCAATGT
>JAGKWR010000019.1 GCA_021151765.1 Alphaproteobacteria bacterium | reverse complement strand
CCAATTCTGCCACCAGCAAATTGCCACAAGCAGTTGATTTGAATCAGCTTTTTTCTTTGGTAATGCAAATGCAGCAGCAAATGGCTTTGCAGAATGCAAAAATAGAATCACAAAGTGCAAGAATAGAGAATCTCGAAAGCAAAAATTTAGCGATGAGACAAGAAATTTCTGAGTTACAAAAACAGTTACAAACAAGTGAAAAGCCTAAAGGTTCCGTCAGATCCGATCCAGCTTTAACTAAAAAATTATCGAATGAATCAGCGCGTGGCATATAAAAATGTGCTACGATAATAAAATATTACTTATCTTACTGTCGCAAAGAAACTTTCTGAAAGTTCAAAGAATTCCGTATCCCGAAGGGATAAAGAATAAAAATTATTTGCGACAGTAAAACCATTTAAATTTTTCAAATCATGAAAATTCTTGTTACCGGCGCTTTGGGGCAAATTGGCTCGGAATTAACTGCTGCTTTAAAAAAGAAATATGGCGCTGAAAATGTCGTTACTTCCGACGTTCGAACGGATAAAATTTCCGAAGAATTTTTACCGTACGAAACGCTTAATGTTTTGGATAAAGCTCGCCTTGCCGAAATTGTCAAAAAGCACCAAATCACTGTAATTTATCACCTCGCCGCTATTCTTTCTGCCGCTGGCGAAAAAAATCCGCAACTGTGCTGGGATGTTAATATGACTGGCTTGCACAATGTTCTTGAAGTTGCACGCGAATTAAAAGTTAAACAAATTATTTGCCCAAGTTCAATCGCCGTTTTTGGGCCAGAAACACCGAAAATCAACACTCCGCAACAAACCGTAATTCTGCCAAAAACCATGTATGGCTTAACCAAAGCCGCCGGCGAATTGCTTTGCGATTATTATGTTGAAAAATTCGGTCTTGATGTGCGCGGCATTCGCTACCCCGGTTTGATCAGCTATAAAACTTTGCCGGGCGGTGGCACAACTGATTACGCCGTCGAAATTTTTTACGAAGCGATCAAAAATAAAAAATATAAATGCTTTCTAAAAGCCGACACAGTTTTGCCGATGATGTATATGGAAGACGCCATTCGCGGCACAATTCAACTGGCTGAAACTGATTTTACAAAACTTAAAAATCACAGCAATTTCAACTTCGCCGGAATTAGCTTTTCTTGCGCCGAACTCGCCGCTGAAATTAAAAAACACATTTTGGAATTTGAGATTTCTTACGAACCAGATTTCCGTCAAAAAATCGCCGACTCTTGGCCCGCTTCAATTGACGATTCTGCAAGCCGAGAGCAATGGGGTTGGAAAGTGGAATATGATCTCGAAAAAATGACTGCTGATATGATTAAGAACCTAAGTTCTAGGCTCATCTAATATTGACTTTGAATCATAAAAAAAGGCTGTGTCCGTAATTTCAGACACAGCCTTTTTAATTGCGATTTATACGAAAAATCTATTCAACGATTTCGTAACCAGCGAAGAAAAATGCGATTTCGTTTTTTGCATTTTCCAAGCTGTCAGAACCGTGAACTGAGTTAGCTTCGATTGAAAGAGCGAACTCTTTACGGATAGTTCCAGCGTCAGCGTTTGCTGGGTTAGTAGCACCCATGATTTCGCGATTTTTCAAAACAGCGTTTTCGCCTTTCAAAACTTGCACAACAACTGGACCAGAAGTCATGAATTTTACCAAATCAGCGTAAAAAGGACGTTCGCGGTGAACAGCATAGAATTCACCAGCCATTTTTTCAGAAAGTTGCATTCTTTTTTGCGCAACAATTTTCAAGCCAGCTTCTTCAAATTTAGCATTGATTTTGCCAGTAAGATTTCTTTGAGTCGCATCAGGTTTGATGATCGACAACGTCATTTCAGTAGCCATTATTTTTCGAATTTAGGTTAAATAAATTGGGGAAATTTTTTTGGGGCGCGCAAAGTAAAAATTGATCACTTGTTGTCAAGCAAGACTTACTTGCATTTGAATCAATGAAACTTAAATAAGAAGCAGAAATTCTCTCATAATTTTCTTCAAAATATTCAGAATGCCAAAAAATCAAATAACGCTTGAAGACTTGTCAGCTTTGACTGTAGACAAAATCAAACGTAAAGAAAAAAATTCCTATACTTACGAACTTCACAAAGCGGGAATTGAAAAAATCACCCGTAAAATTGGTGAGGAAGCCTTGGAAGTTGTTATTGCAGCGTTTTTACATCAAAAAAAATCATCTAAAAAAACTCGTGAAGATTTAATCGGCGAAGTTTGTGATTTGTTCTATCACAGCTTGGTTTTATTGGCTTCACAAGAAATTGACTTTTCCGAAATTTTAAAAGAACTCAACCGTAGAAATAGTAAGAAAAAATGAGCATAAATCTTACAAAATCAGCAATAGAGCGCATTCAAGAAATTCAACAAAAAGATCAAAATCACGGCAAATTTTTGCGTGTTTCGATTTCTGGCGGTGGATGCAGCGGCTTTCAATATATCTTCGAACTCGATAATAAAAACATTGATGGCGACATCAAAATTGCCGAATTAAATTCACAAGTTTTAGCTATAACTGATGAAACTTCACTGCCATTTTTAGATGGTGCTGAAATTGATTTCGTCAAAGAACTTGGCGCTTCTTATTTCAAAGTTAATAATCCCAACGCCAAAGCCAATTGCGGCTGCGGTAGTTCATTTTCGATTTAGCCGTGAAATCATTCCAAGAAATTATCTTTACTTTGCAGCAATTCTGGGCCGAACAAGGTTGCGCAATTCTTCAGCCCGTTGATATTGAAGTTGGCGCTGGCACACTTCATCCAGCAACAGTTTTGCGTGCAATTGGCCCAAAACCATGGAAAGTTGCTTACGTTCAACCGTCGCGCCGCCCTACTGATGCGCGCTATGCTCAAAATCCTAATCGTTTAAGTCATTATTATCAGTTCCAAGTTTTGTTGAAACCAGCTCCGCAAAATATCAAAGAATTATATTTGCAAAGCCTTGATCTTATTGGTCTTGATACCAAGAAAAATGATGTGCGTTTTGTTGAAGATGATTGGGAAAACCCGTCAGTTGGTGCTTCTGGCTTGGGTTGGGAAGTTTGGTTCAACGGTATGGAAGTTACACAATTCACCTACATGCAGCAAGTCGGCGGCATTGAATGTGAAGTTGTTGCCGGTGAAATTACTTACGGTCTTGAAAGAATTGCTATGCATATTCAAGGTGTAAATTCTATTTTTGATCTCAACTGGAACGGGAAAGAAGGATCGGAAAAAATTTCTTACGGAGATGTTTTTAAGCAAAGCGAAATAGAGAATTCTGGCTTTATTTTGGAACACTCCAACATTGAAAACTTGTTTAGAAATTTTGCAGAAAGCAAACAGCAATCTGAAATTTTGGCAGAAAAAAATTTGCCAATTCCAGCATATGAACAAGCTTTAAAAGCCAGCCATATTTTGAATTTGCTTGATGCTCGTGGCGCGATTTCAGTCAATGAACGCGCTTCTTACATCGGACAAATTAGATCTCTGGTTAAAGCGGCCTGCGAACTAGTAATTAAACACAATTAAGATATATTTTATGACACAATATTTTTGCATAATAACTTTGTTTCTTTGCATCATATATGCATACAAAAAATTGCCTTTTGTTGTTTATGCTGCAACTCTTGCCTTATTCTTTGCTCTTCAAGATCACGGTGTTCTTTTCTGGACTATATTCGCTTTAACATCTTTGGTGTTTTCTATTCATCAGGTTCGCTGTGTTTTGGTAACCAAATATTTAATTAAATTAATTACCAAACTTGGTCTTTTGCCAAAAATTTCCGAAACAGAAAAAATAGCTCTTAGATCAGGAAATGTTTGGGTTGATGGTCAACTTTTCTCTGGTAATCCTGACTTCGATTGGATCTTTTCACAGAAATACACAAAACTTACTTCGGAAGAACAAAAATTCATGAATAATGAAGTCGAAGAGTTGTGCAAAATGTGTTCTGATTATGAAGTCCAAAGACTACGCGATTTACCAGAAAATGTCTGGAAATTCATGTGCGAGAAAAAATTCTTCGGCATGATTATTCCAAAAGAATATGGAGGATTGGGCTTCTCTGCTTATGCTCATAGTTGTGTTATTCAAAAATTATCTTCTCGTTCAGTTCCACTAGCAATTACTGCAATGGTTCCAAACTCTTTAGGACCTGCTGAATTGTTGATGCATTATGGTACAAAACTACAACGTGATTACTATTTACCGCGATTAGCTGATGGTCGTGAATTACCTTGCTTTGCTCTTACAGAACCAACTGCTGGATCAGATGCTACTTCAATAATTTCAAATGGTGTCTTATTCAAAGATGAAAACGGACAAATTAAAATTAGATTAAATTGGAGCAAAAGATATATCACTTTAGGCGCTTACGCTACGCTGATTGGAGTAGCTTTCCAACTTCGAGATCCTGATAAATTATTGTTCAAGAATGAAGACGTTGGCATTACTTGTGCTTTGGTTCCTTATACAACTCCTGGTGTAAAACAAGGCAGAAGACATGATCCTCTTGCAACACCTTTCGTCAACTCTCCGATTAATGGTGAAAATGTGATTATTGGAATCGATGCTATTATCGGTGCTGAAAAAGGATTGGGCAAAGGTTGGAAAATGTTGATGGAATGTTTGGCTGCTGGTCGTGGCATTTCTTTGCCTTCAACTTCTTCAGGTGGATCTAAATTAGTCGCTCGTGTTATTAGTGCTTATGCTGCAACTCGCGCACAATTTGGAACTGCGATTGGTAAATTTGAAGGTGTTGAGGAAGTATTAGCAAGAATTGCCTCTCGTACTTACGCTCTTGATGCAATGCGTTGTTTTACAGCAGCTTCTATTGATTCAGGTTCTAAACCAGCCGTTATTACTGCAATTGCTAAATATCACGGCACAGAAATGTTCCGCCAAAATATAAATGATGGAATGGATATTTTGGGCGGTCGCGGCATTATTCGTGGCCCGCGCAACGTTTTAGCCAATGCCTATTTTTCAACTCCAATTTCTATTACTGTTGAAGGTGCAAACATCATGACTCGAAGCTTGATCCACTTCGGACAAGGTGCTATGATGTGTCATCCTTACGCTTAT
This sequence comes from Alphaproteobacteria bacterium, assembly GCA_021151765.1. Lineage (GTDB taxonomy): Bacteria > Pseudomonadota > Alphaproteobacteria > Rickettsiales > UBA1997 > UBA2645. The sequence goes on along the minus strand of JAGKWR010000019.1, from coordinate 10,039 downwards.
CAAGAGGTTGAAGCTTTAGAAAAGGGCGATGTTGTTGCTTTTGATCGTGCCTTCTTCTCACACGTAAATCATTTAATCAGTAATTTTGTTCGCTCAATTCTCTTATCATTGACACGCGGATACTTAATCAAACCTTTCAAAAGAGATTTCGTTAGCCGTTATGAAAGAAAAATTTCTTGGTTATCTGCAACATTTGCACTACTTGCTGACGTTGCAATGGCCCGCTTTGGTGGAAATTTAAAACGTAAAGAAAAAATCAACGGACGCTTTGGAGATGCTTTATCAGCAATGTATATCGCAACCTCTACATTAAAAAAATTCCAAGAAAATGGTCGCAAAAAAGAAGAGCAAGCTGTTGCAGAACATGCCATTAAGGAACAACTTACAAAAGCGCAAACTGCAATAGAAGGTTTATACCAAAACCTTTTTGGTCGTTACACCAAAGCTTTGGTTTTCCCTTTTGCAATGTGGGCGCGTTTCAATGCTTTTACTTGTCCAGCAGATGACAATTTAGGTCATGAAGTTGTTAAGAACTTCATCAAAAACACTGAATTTCGCAATAACTTAACTGATGGAATTTTTGTTTCAAAAAGTTCACAAGACAATGTTGGCAGAATTGAGAATGCATTTTTATTAAATGAAAAAGCAGCTCCTGTTGTTGAAAAGATTAAATCTGCCGTCAAATCAAAAGCTTTGCCCCAAGGCAGAGTTGAAGATTTGATTGAAATGGCAAAACACAAGGCCATCATTAATTTCGAAGAATTCAATCTGTTAAAAGCTGCTCAAATCGCAGTTCTAGACGCTATGCAAGTTGATGAGTATTCACTTGAAGACTATAAAAAAATTTAACAATTAGCAGTGAAGTTGAGCGACTTTTATTACATTAATATCGCTCAACTCTTCACTATCTATAGATAATTTATGATTCTACTAATCGATAATTACGACAGTTTCACATATAATCTTTACCACTATCTTATCCAAGCTGGTGAAAAAGATGTTTTGGTAAAACGTAACGACGAAATCACAATTGATGAAATCAAAAAATTAAACCCACGTGGCATAGTATTATCTCCTGGCCCTTGCACACCAAATGAAGCTGGTATTTGTCTTGACGTAATTTCTCAACTAAAAGGAAAATTTCCAATTTTTGGTGTTTGTCTAGGACATCAATCAATTGGACAATCTTTTGGTGGTAATGTTGTTAAAACTTACCCGATGCATGGTAAAATTAGCGAAATTTTTCATAATAATAAAAACTTGTTCAAAGGTTTGCCCTCACCTTTCAAAGCTACGCGTTACCACTCTTTGATTATCGAAAAAGTGACTTGTCCAAAAAATTTAGAAATTACAGCCGAAACTAAAGATGGAATTATTATGGGCATTGCTGACGAAAATTTAAAAATTTATGGCGTACAATTCCATCCAGAGTCAATCGCATCCGAACACGGCCACCAAATCATTAAAAATTTTCTCGATCTAATCTAAATGAATTTAGAAAGCTTAAGCGCCCAAAATTACGAAGAAATTTTTGACAAGATCGTCGAACTTAAAATTCCGGAAGAACAAATAAGAAACTTTCTGCTCGACCTAAACGAAGCTAATATGCCAACCAATGCTTTTATTGGTGCTATTTCTTCGCTAAAAAAGCGCATGAAAACCATCAATGCACCTCAAAATGCTATAGATGTTTGTGGCACTGGTGGAGATAAGTTGAATACTCTTAACGTTTCAACTGCCGTATCTTTTGTTGTCGCTGCAGCTGGAGTGCCAGTTGCAAAACATGGCAATAAAGCGATATCCTCTAATTCAGGATCTGCTGATATTTTTTCAGAACTAGGAATAAAAATTTCTGACGATTTGGTGCAAATTGAAAAAGACTTACATGAAAAAAAGTTAAGTTTTTTGTTTGCCCCATTTTTTCATGAATCACTGAAAAATGTTGCGCAAATAAGGAAAAGTTTAGGAGTTCCAACAATATTTAATTTTTTGGGCCCGCTACTCAATCCTGCAAATACTAAAAAACAAATTATCGGGGTTTCTAGAAGAGACATAATGCATAAAATGGCTAAATGTCTTTCTATTCAAAGCCCACAAACAACTGCTTATTTTGTTCACGGTTTTGATGGAATGGATGAAATAACTCTAACCGATAATTCATATCTACTCAGATGTGAAAAAGGCATAATTTTTCCAGAGGAAATAATAAATCCTGAAGAATTCGGCTTCAAAAAAGTAAGCCTTGATCAATTAAAAGGTAAAGATCCGAGCTACAATGCAAAAAAGCTTAAATCACTTTTAGAAGGAGAACAATCAGCCTATCGTGATATAGTAATTCTGAACTCAGCTTTTGCTTTAAAACTCGCAGAAAGAGTATCCTCAATTGAAGAAGGAATTGAGCTATCTTCCAGAATTATCTCTACCAAGGCTGCTATTCCTTCTTTGATTTTGTGATGAAACTTGATTAGCTTCTGTTGGGGAAGGATAAGGAGTTGGAAACGTAGCAAAAGATGAAGCTGTTCCTGAAGATAATGATCTACCACTTCCTACTCCTAGAACAACACATCCAGAATTTTTTACATTAGATTTATTTTGGGAAAGACTATTAACAACTTCAAGCATACTGGAAATTTCAAAAATTTTCAGTTCTTCTGAGTCTTTACCATCTTCGCTAATGATTCTTGTTATTTTTCCATCCTCTATTTTTAGTGTTTGCTGAGGTGCATTTTCAGGTACAAAAAGAAAGCATCCTACTTCTTTTCTATTAGAAACTCTGAATTGAGAAGCACCAGCAGTAATTCTTGAAAATCTTAAACAATCTGATATAAACAATTTTAATTGTTTGATATCATGTTTTTTTTGTTCTTCTATTTCTTCTAAGATTTCATCTGATATTCTTCCAATAAACTGATTAAAATTTTCTTCTTGTCCTTGAACAGAATTATTAATTACAAGCGCAAAATCAGAAGATTCATCTAATGCAGTGCAATTGCTATTGTCATATGTTTCTTTTGCAATAGTAAGTTTACTTAAATCTCTGTTTGGAACTTTCGCTCTAGCTTTGATAACAATATTTTCATTATCTTTTTTTGCTCCAAAAACAATATTTCTATTTTCGTGAGTAATATATGCAATATAATCTGGACTATCTATTCCTATGGAGAATATGTCACGCGCTTGTGCAAATAAAAGATTCGCTAAACTAATAATAGAACTTTCAGTCTCCTTCAAATTTTGTTTTAAACTTGTAGATAGTTCTCTCAATTCTTGTAAACTTTTTTCTCCGGTTTCTACATTATCTGAAACTGTTTCCTTTTTTTGATTATATTTGTTCTTTAAGCATCCTATCCCACGATTAAGTTCTAATATTAATTCAATTTCTTTTGCTTTAAGACTTTCATGCTCACTATCTAATAGTTCAGATATCTTTCTAAGTTTTGATAAACTGAGACTTTTCAATGATTCTTCTGTCAAATGAATTTCGCTATCTCCAGCGTCATTATTTGGTAAGTTTATTGTTTTTTCTTCATCTTTATCATAAAAAACTGATTCAGAAGTATTAACTATTTTTACTATAAATTCCTTTTTCTTCTCCTTTTCTTCAAGCTGAAGTTCTTCCAGTAGTTTTTGTAATGTTGCTAGATCCTCGTTCATAAGTTTATCTTCTTCAACAGAACCATCTTGTAATAATTCTACCGTGATCTCACGAATTTGATTAGCTAAATTTTTCTTTTTTTCTTCCAATTCTTCTTTTTTTCTTTTTTCTTCCTTTAATATTTCGAGAGTTTCTGTTAGAAAATCTTTCTTCTTTTCTAATTCTGAAAGACTTGTTATTTCTTCCTCAGACTGTTCTGGACTTAAAGAATCTGTAATTCCAAGTTCATCAATAGCTTTGTTAAGACCTGATATTTCATTTTCAAAATAAACTCTTACTGCTTTTACTGTTTCTTCAAGTTTCTTAAATTTATCATCCAGCATTTCTATATCTGCATCTTCTGGTATACCTTGCAATGCTTTAGAATCCGCAATAGCTCTAGTGGTAGTTTCATCGCTTATTTTATCTAGTTGCTCTAAAGAATTTATTTCTTGTTCTAGTTTTTCAATTTTAGCTAATTTTGTTCCTTTGCTTTCAAAATTCCTAATCTTACCCAATAGATCTGATAATGCTCTTTGGTCTAGAAATTCTTTTGTTCTACCAACTTTATAAACACCTTCACTATTTAATTTCCTAAGTAATTCGGAGTAGTCTGATGTATTAAAAACATCTTCATCATGGCTTACATATGAAATTTTATAGGATTCTTGTTTCGATAATCTGAATTCAATTGTAATTTCTCCAAATTGATTTCTTTTAATTTTTATAGATTCTTCCAGCTTACGCGCTTCGTCTATAATTGAATTTATCAGCTTATCATATTCTTTTTTATCTTCTTTTAAAATTCTCGCTATATTAGATAAGATTTCTGACCTTGGTTGTCTAAACTTCAAAGGATTAGTACTGTTGCTATTGTAACCTAGGTAACGGTATTTCTCTGATTTGGTATCATCCAGAATAATCAAATCTATTTCTTTTCTAATTTTTATTTTATCATCTTTTTCAACAAAATCTATATCTTTTGGATCGTGAAACTTGTAATAGGCTTTGACTATCATAAGTTGTTTTATTTCTTTTAAATCCAGAGCAAGTGTATTTGGATTAGAAGGAGCAAAAGAAGGAGATGCCTCCTTCATACCTTTTTCAACTGCTTGTAACAAGACCGCTCTATCATACGGTTCGTTTTCATTTTCTTTTTCTTTTGGAGCTCGACGTTGCTCATTATTACTTTGACGCTCTAGAAATGAACTATCATTTGTACTATGATTTATAGTTATTTTTTTATGACTTATTCCTTCTATTAAAGATTGAAGATAGTTTATATACTCATTCCCGACTTCTTCTTTTGTAGAATCGATTACAAGTGATGATAGATAGGATAAATCAACATATTTCTCAATACCATAAGTCATAACAACTTCGACACCATTTACAGTACCATTTTCCATGATCAGACTTTCTTTAAATAAATGATGGGTAGATCCTTTTTTAAGTATTAAATATCCATTACCATTAGAATGTTTATATCTTTTTATTAAAATATGTTCCCAAGCTGTCGTATAAACTGAAACTTGTATTCCAGAGCTCATCTCCTCTGCTAATAGCTCTAAACTTTCATATAACTCTTCATAAAGTTTTTTGATTTGTTGTTCTATTTCATTTATTTTTCGTTCAGGCATTTCACTAGTTTCATTTAAAGTGTTTTGATTTAACGCTAAAATTTCCTGGTCTCTGTTATCAAGATATTCCAATGCCGATTTGTTTGATTGATCATATTGATACTGGCTTAAACCAGATATTACATACGCTCGTGCATGAACGATATCTTCTATTTTTGTTTGTTTTTCTATCTCTTCCTTATCCGGCAAAAAGTCTCGCCCATAGTAGAATGAACTAATTTTTACTTCATTATTTTCTCCAAAACTTCTGTTTCTTCCATACCACTGCATTAAATTATTAAAGCTAATAGGTTTAGCTAAATCTATACCCAAATAAATCAAATCGACATCAACACTGAAATCAAGATAATCACCACCAATTGAATTATTTCGGTCATATATCATTACGACATTATGCTTATGAAGATCTTCTTTTCTTTCAGACGGCCTTATGAGTTCTTTAAAAAGTGCACTGATATCTTTAGTTTGCCTAAAAGATTCAGATTGAGCAGCATTTATAGCCATTTCTGTATCATAAACTTCATCAGCCTTTATAGCTATGGCTTCTTTACTTGAGTTAGTGTACAAAACCCAATTTATTGAAATTCCATTCAATAATAGAAGTAAATTTCTCATCTTGGTCTGATCTGTTGCAAACTCTCCAAAATCGATAAATGGTAAAATAATTTGTATTTTACGGATCTTTTTTTGTTCTACACTTGCTAGATCTACCGGTAATTTTTTAGAAATTTCTTTCATCAAAGAACCGATAACTTGATCACCAATAACTTGATCACCCATTTCTATTATTTCGCCATATGATCTCTCAAACTTTTTAACCGTTTCAACATCTCTTCTCAAGGAAAGATCAATTTGATTATTATTCAGTAGCGATTTTTTTGATGAGAGTATTCGAGAATGTGAACGAGACTCCGATTCTATAAAATATGATCTAACCTGATCATTTTTCATAAAGTGAAACAGATTTAATCTAATTTTTGGTAGTAAATCTAACTCATCTTGTAATCTTAGTTCAGTTTTTCTTAAGTAATCTTCAGAATTTTTTAGCCTTTGTACTAATTCTTTTGGTAATTCTCTATAAGTTTTAAGTAAGTTTAATATATTTTTATAAGTTCTTATATCCTTTACTCTTTGCGTTTGTTCGTAAGAACTTGATTTTCGATTCCCCAAACTTGCCAAATCATTTAATACAGGAAAATCCTTCTTAAGATGACCAATTATATTATATGATTGATTTGGAATTTTTTTGTCATAGTGAGACTCATAGTAAGCAATAGGATCAATCTCGCAAATGGCTTTTAATATTTTTATCTTATCAAGAAAACCTGGTATTAATGTTATTTTTGCTTCTTGTCTCTCTAGAGTTTTATTTCTTTTACCTAGCGTTGTTTGAATTTTAGAAGTATGTTGATTTGCTCTTCTTTCTTGGAAACCATCAATGAAAAAATTAAATATAACTTTCAGATATTGAGCCGTTTCTCCACCTTTTTTATATAAAGAGTTAATTTTTGCGATACTGCTGTTGACAGCCTTTAATAATTCAGTTTTTGATAAGTTTTGCGATTGAAGTAATAGATAATCTGTTTCATATTTTCCTTCTGAAACGGAACAAGCTATCTCATGATATGCTTTAACAAGATCTTTTTGAGTGATATTTACCCAATTTAAATATGCCTGATAATCAACAGAATTCAAAAATGATTTCATAGATTCTAGTTGAGTTTTATCAATTTCACTCAACCTTCTTTGCTCTTTTTCTAAATCAATCTCTGTATCTTTATACTCAAGTTTAAGTTTTTCTAAACTCTCGCTCGCACCATATGTTATAACTATGGCACCAACTTGAGTCATCATTTTTAGTTTTTTATAAACTTTTATCTGATTTAGCGTAAAATCATTATCTTCAGTTTTACTTATCTCTTCTTGGGTCAACTCAGATTGACTTATCTCTTCTTGAGTCAACTCAACATCTCGGTAAAAAGATGGGAAATTAGCATAAAAATGAAACTCATCTAACTGAATAACTGCTCCCTTTAGGCTCTCAAGGTTTCTAATGCTTAGTTGTTCAAATTCAGCTTCTGAGCTTTGAGGATTTATATTAATAATTCTTGAAATTCCCTGACTTGCAGAATTCTCTACATACAAGGAAATTATATCTGAAAGATAACTTTTTCCGCCGCCCGTCTTCAACAATACTCTGACTAGAGATCCTAAATCTTCCTGGCTTTGCTCTTCTAATTTCGTTTTATTCTTCGATTTAAATCTAAAGAATGCCATATCAAAATCTCTCAGCGCAGCAAACTGATCAGTAGAGATGATTTTCTTTTCACCTTTTTTAGGTATCTGAAGTTCTTTAATAACACTTGATTTAAATCTTTCTACTGAAGGATCAGACTCGGCAATGTTTAGGGATCCTGTCTTTAGGCGCTCTATCTGGTATTCAAACTGCTCAAGAGGATAGATTAATGCTGACTTAAAAGATTTTTCGAACTCATCAAATTTTTTACTTACAAAATTAACAGCTTTCTCTTGATGAAGAAGATTTTTATTACTTGGACTCTCTAGAGGAATAAGCTGAGAAGACAATAGCTCAAATTCAGATTTCAAAGCAAACTTAAAAAATACAAAAGGTAAATCTTTAATATAATCAAAATTTTCTTCATAAAACCTTGTGTAAAATATTGATACCGCTTCTGAAGTTCTATGCTCTTCATTAAGACTTGAATTAGAAATGATTTCTTGAATCGCCTCAATACCTTCATCCCTGCTTAAATTATCTGCTAATCCTTCAAATTCTCGCAGACAGTATTCTACTTCTGACCTAATACCTCTTTTTAGTTTTTTAGAAGATATATCTAATACTCTCTGAACGATAATTTTAGAATCTTTACTTAAAGAAACACCAGTAAGTTTTATGGAAGGAGTGGTATATGTTATTTCATTACTCTTAATCTTAGAGACCAATGAATCCAAATCTCTTTTATAACCACCAATATATCTAAGTGATCCTTCGGTAAAGGATGGCGTATATGTTCGAACTTTATTTCTGCGCGTGATCATATATTACTAACTAGCCTATAATTAAGTGACGTATGTCGTTTAAAGTGGTGAATAACATCAAAGTTCCAACAAGTGCGAAACCTATTTGAAAACCAATTTTTTGTATTTTTTGCGACATTGGTTTACCTCGCAAAACTTCTATAAAGTAGTAAAATAAGTGACCTCCATCGAGAACAGGAACAGGAAGTAAATTCATTACACCAAGGTTAACAGAAATCATAGCGACAAACCATAACACAACCAAAAATCCCATTTCCACAGTTTTACCAGTATATTTAGCAATTTTTATCGGCCCTCCTAACTCTTCGACACTTCTTTGACCTGTTATCAACTGACCCAAAGCTTTAAAAATCGCTAACGAAATTTTATAGGTTTCTTTAACTGATTCCGAAAAACTTTCTAACAAATTGAGTTTTTTGTTTTCTCCAACTTGCCCCAAAACTCCTATCATACCAATTTTTACTTCTTCACCGAAAAAGTCTTTAGTGGCACGAAATTTAGGAGTGACATCAATTTTGAGTTTTTGATCATCACGTAGTATAATAAATTCGAGGTTCTTATCAGCACTTTGAGAAACTATCTCTCTTACTTGATCAAAACTATCAATTTCTGAAGAATTGATCGATAGTATTTTATCACCTATTTTCAGACCACTTTCTGCAGCAGAACCTTCAGCCATAACTTCACCAATAATTGCCGGAGTTGTGCTAATTCCGTTAACTTGAAACAAAAATGTAAAAATTAAGATCGCTAATATGAAATTGGCAATAGGACCAGCTCCGACAATTGCAATGCGCTGGTAGACATTTTTATGAATGAAAGACACTTTTTTTTCAGCCTCTGTCATTTTAGCAGAGAATTCTTGATCTGGAATTGAAGCACCATTTTTATCACCGAACATCTTGACGTAACCACCGAAAGGAATCGGGCAAATTTTCCAACGCGTCCCTTTTTTATCGGTAAAACCAAAAATTTCTTTACCAAAACCAATCGCAAATTCTTCAATTTTAACTCCGCATAAACGCGCCACAATAAAATGGCCAAATTCGTGAATAAAAACGATGAAAGAGATTAGTAATATGAAGGAGAATAGATTTTGCAAAACCAGTTCGAATAGTGCCATGTAAAATGAAATTTTGGGTTTGAAGGCTTAAATATATTTTATGCTCCAAACAAAAAAGCAATATCTCAGAAAAAAAAGTCAAAATATTTCATATTAATACATTTTGCTAAGATAATTTTTTGCCTAGAAGAAAAAATTCTTATAATGTCTTACCCAGTAAAACTTATTCACAAAAATAAAATCAAACCTTAATTGATATTCTCTAAATTTGGAATTTTTTGACATGAAATATTGAGCAGCATTTACCATTCTTTTGGTTTGACGATCTCGTAAAATTTCTTCTAAATTAGTATCTTTCTTTCGCGCTTTCACTTCTACGAAAATAATTTCGCGACCTTTTTTAGCGATAATATCCAGTTCGCCAAATCGAGTTTTATATCGCCACGCCAATATTTTGTAAGCTTTAAGAATAAGATAAATAATAGTGATTTTTTCGGCCAAAATGCCGAAATTATAGGTTTTTTTCTTCATGTGGTGAATGATTTTTAATTTTTACTTTTTCGCCAATTCAACGGCAATTTTATAAATTTCCTTTTTATTCATATCGTAAATTTCAGCTAAATTTTGTGATAATTCTTTGAC
>JAGKWR010000008.1 GCA_021151765.1 Alphaproteobacteria bacterium | reverse complement strand
CTTCGCTACTCCTAAGTTATAAAGATTCTTGAGAACACGACTTTTAACTTAAGTTCTTGTCATGTCTTCTTCAGCCAACAAAAATAAATAAGTGCTTATGTCAAAACCAAAAAATATAAAAAATATATCAAACTATTGGTATAAAGAAGATGATATTGCTGATCTATTGAACAGGTTAGCTCCTGAAGGGGTTGACGTTTTTGCACAGACTCAATTTGAGCACGAAGATTTGCTGACCGATAATTTTCAGAAAGCGATTGAGAATGTGGTTCAAACAGGAAGAACTCAATTGATGCCAATTCACCTTCATGGAAATCACTGGGCTGGTGCTATTGTTAGAATGCAAGCCAACGGTCAAATTCAGGTGATATATAATGATCCATTAGGTGATGCTTTAGAATCTCAACCAAATGCAATGAAATTAGTCGCCGCTGTGCAAAGCGTTGTAGAAGGAACCAACATCATAGACTTGAGATTAAGGCAACAGAGAAACGGCAATGATTGCGGACCTTTTACAACGGACAATCTTATCCAACTTGCTTCGGATAATGGATTGGATGGTCTTGATCGTCAGGCAATTTTGGGTCGCGGAATTTTAGCAACTCCTGTAAATGGTTCTGCTTTAGAAATAAGAAATAGATATGCTGCAATTCTGCCAAGATTAGAAGATGGTGATGTTGAGAACAAAACCCCTGAAAAACTTAAAGAAAGAAAGAGTCATAAAAGCGATGATGCGTTTAAGGGAGATGTTGAAAAACTATTAAATCTAAAAAGCAAAATATCTGATTTAAAAACAGCGTCAGAGAAAGATAGTCAAATAAAAATCCTTTCGGAAATTGGTGAGATTGCTTCATCAGTTTATCGCAAAGAAATCGATAAAAGTGCTATAAGAAATAGGTTTTCCTCAAATGAGCAAAGTAAGAAAAATATCCTGTATCTTGATGCTTTGGAGCTATTGACCCATCTGCCAAGTGATCAACATCGGATCAATAGCAATTTGTTTGAAGATGCTGTGCCGAAGATAATTTCTGATTTAGAAATTATCTCACAAAATGTTGATGCTGTTCTGTGTGAAAAAGAAAATTACGAAAGAGCAAAAAAGATTTTTCCGAAAGATGAAATGCTGAACAAAATTGAATCAATTCAAAGTTTAGCACCTCAAGAAAATGCAAATAATCCACAAAATCTAAAAGCTTTCATCACTGCATTTTACATGCCAAAAGCGCTTGAAAGAATGAGAGAAGTTGTTCCTTTGAATCGCTCATTGCAAAGCGATGAACTATATATCGGTTTAAGTGATATTGTGCCAATTACTCCAGAATACAATTGGGATGACAGAATTGATCGATACTCTTTTGCCAGAACTTTTGCCATATTAGGAGAATTGTCTCGCGATATAAGTTGTGTAATTACAGACAGAAACGAGCAGAGAGAGTTTTTTCAGAATCTTAAGAAGATTAGAAACAACCTAAAAGGCTTAGCTCATAAGAAGTTTTTTTCTGATGGGAATAAGGTTGCATTCAAGCAAAAAAATGGAGATGAAGTATTATTCGTAGAGGATCTAGAAAACTTCAACAAAGTATCTGCTTATTTTGAGGAGTTTGATAAAAGTTTAGAGGTTATGCAGGGCTTTTTTTCGAAAGAAACCCTTCCCAATCTTGACTCTGTTAAAGAAGCTTACAGCAAGAAAATACCTTCAGGATATTCAGTTCTAGAAGAATTCGAGAAAATTTTGGAAGGCAAAAACCCTTTTAAAGGAGGATTAGACAAGTTACTAAGCGATACTATTGATAAGTATTGTGCGGTTCAAAATCTGAGGGAAGAAGTAAAACAAGCTGGAGGAGTTGACCAGATCCTTAAAGGATATAATGAAACCTTTGCATTGGTTGATAGCCAGATAAAATCAGACCTAAAATTACCTTATGCGGAAGATGAAATAATCAAGTTCGACCAGAAAGATGTAAAGTTAAATAAAGATCAGGCTTTGAAGCTCAAAGAATATCTTGGTAAGTTGAAGCAAGCAAAAAAGGCCTTATCACTTAAGGTTGCAGAACAAGAGTTGGATAATCTCAAGAAAAAATATCGAGAAGATTTTGAAAAAATTGAGGATGAATATCTAGAAAAAGTTCCCAACCCTGAAGACTCTGTTGAATCAGAAAGATACTTAGAAGATGAAAGGCTAAAAAGAAAAGCGCAACGTGATGATAAAGAAGAAAAGCGCAGAAATAAAAGTCCGAGAGAGAGATTTTTAAAGTATTGTACCGATTTTAAAAAAGAGGCGACAAGGTTAAAATCTATCACATCTTTTATACCAGAAAACGAGGAGCAGAAGCAACGCCACGAATTTGCGGTAGCACATTCTGTCGGAATTATTGGTGAAGCGATCCGTTATTTGTTTGAAATAGATGACGAAACTAATTTCTTAGGAGAATTTGCCAGAAGAGGTCTCGTTGAGGATATAAACGAAACAAGAATGGTACGTAACAAGCAAGTTATGCACGGTACTTTTAACTATGATGCTGACGCTGTTTCTAGAGCAGCAACTCAGAATACTACTCCTTGGGTGCCGGATATTCAGGCAATTGGCTTGATAAGTGCATTCTGGGAAGAACCTAAAAATTTTGAGTTATTGTACAAACAATATTTAGGCACAAAAGAAGAAGCTGAAGAAATGACTTTAGAAGAAATGAAATGTGACACATCAATATTTCTTGGTGCGTCCTATCTTCGCTTAGGAAAAATGGAAGAAGCTCGGAAAGAATTTACAAAAGCTAAAGCAATTGCAGAATCTGATGAAATTGAACCAAATTCGCAAAATATTGTTCGAATTAACACATGTCTTGCTGCAATTGCAAGAACTCAGAAAGACTATGGACTTGCTCTTCAATTAACAAATGAGGCAATAAAGGAGTCTTATAAAAGGATAGTTTTTCTGGAAAGATATTATGTAGCTACAGATGAAACAAAAAGAGATGAGGAGATAATAAGAGCAAAATTGGAGAGGGCTGATTTATTGAGCAATAAAGCCACACTTATTTCTGAAGTTGGCAATAATGAAGAAGCAAAAGAGTTATATAAAGAAGCTATGGCTCAAGGTCTTGTGCCAGCTGCTATTGCTCTTGGACAAATGCTGTACGAGGAAAAAAAATATGATGAAGCGATAGGAATATATCGAGAACAGTTTTTGAAAATAAAGCCAGAAAGAGAAAAAAGACCGTTTGAATTTATTCAGATTCTGAGAGGGATTTGGTTAGCTCAAAGCGAAAGTGGTCAGCATGAAGCCGAAAGAACATTTAATGACTATGTAAATTTTTACAGGAAAAATATTCCACTTTTTAAAGAGCATTGCGGTCAAGGTTATGAGAATGTTGAGGCATTAATTTTGCAGGATGAAGCAACGAATCTTTATCAAAATGGACATTACACTAGAGCTATAAACAGGTTAGAAAACGCCTTATCTTTATTAGATGAAACTGGAGTTAGAACAACAGGGGATATATCTCACATTCACCTCACCATTGCCAACTGTTACAAATATCTTGCTTCAAAATTTTCTAAGGATGATTCGAATGTGTCTGAATTCAGACGAATAGCTGTTCAAAATTATGAACAAGCAATAAAATCTTCTGATCAACCGCAATCAATTGATATTGCCCATGCTCATGCCGGCCTTGCTGAGATTTTTGCAAGACAAGGGTTAACAAGAAAATCTGAGAATCATAAAAATAAAGCTAACAACATATTTAATAGGCACAAAAAAATCGGCACTGGTTATGCTGAAATTATGAGAAGTAGTCTGAGGGTCATAAATCCTAGACAAAATACCGAGGTTCAAAATGAAGATGAAAGTTTTAGTGATGAGCAAGCTTTTTTTCAGAGCTTACTTCCAGGAATAAATGATTCCATAAAAAATAGTAATTATCGAGATGCTTTAAATTCGATAAATTTCTTTCTTAGTTACATGAAGTCTCTTAATAGCAACAATCCAGTCGTTGCCCAATTAAAATTCCAGAAATTTGCTTGTCATTCGCATCTAAAGGAAAGAGGAAATGCTATAGATTCTTACAAGAGTTTTGAAGAATTTGCAAAAAGCCATCCGGATTGCGCAGATGATTCTTATAGCAGAACAGCAAATAAAATTTTTCACGATAATTTTAGTACATCTCTGCAGGAAGAATTAGAAAATCAAACTCCCAATACTGCGATTAGTTCAACAAGTACTTCATCTCTTTTAGAAAGGAGTTATACTAGATAAAGAATTGAACTTCTATCTGTTAAATTCTGTCTGCTAGCAGCAATCTACAGGCTCTAAATCCCATCAAATACATAATCGACATAAGTATTAACCTTATGTTGAAATGTGTCGGATTTAACAAAGTCAATCCAAAACCTATATCAAGACCGAATCTCGCGAGGAGAAGCAGAAATTGCTGCCTCTAATCTTGTGGAGCTTTTTCGCGTTTTGAAAGGTGTGGATAAGCGACTTTGGCATAAGGCTGATATTACTCAAAACGTAAAAAACGAAGTAATAGAAACTTATGAAAATAACCGAAGTACAGATTGAATTTGTTAAGCCAAGTAACGGTTTAATAGGTTTCGCCAGTCTGGTAATTAATGATAATTTCTACCTTTCAAGCATAGCGATTCACAAAAAGCTGAATGCAGACAGCTATCGCTTGACCTATCCAAACAAGGGGCATTTCACAATTTTTCATCCGATAAATAAGTAAAGGGGTCAAGTCCGGACATTCGACACTGGTTGTTTGGCTAAGTATTAGTTTGGCTTCTCATTCCTGACTAGATCAGAACTGATGCTTAGAGCTTTATAATAATATCAAGAAAGATTTTGTTTTATGATTCTATAAATTGGTTGAAACAAAACTTTTTAATTATAGCTGTTAAAGTGACCCTAAGAAATTTCTTCAAAAGAAAGATCTCAGCTAACCTAAACCTAAACCGTAATTTTATGCCATTATTCTCAGAGTTTAAAAAAGAATTACCTATTTTTAAAAATGATGAACCGCACTATTATGCTCCAGATGGGAGTGATATTAGACTTGGGCCACAATTCGACATTATGCCAGGAAATGTTGCCTCTGCCACGTTTCAACCTAAAAATGCTTCAATAGCTGTTGCACATAGTAAAGATGCCCCAATTGCTATTGCTGAAAAATGGTTTTATCCACAAGCGGATGATTTGCCAAATTTTTATTTGTGGATGAATGATGGAAAAGGAGTTGATGAAATTTATGAAATTACTCCTGGTACTAAATTTGAAATACCAGTAGGAACAAAATTTCAGGTTTATAATCATTCTGAGAAACCAGTGCCGGTGATGATGATTAGTTATCCTTACTGGCCACAAGATGACAGGGCAAACCATCTAAACATATATGGTGAAGGACCTTGGATAGCAGCTGATTTTGGGAATCGTGCGCCAGAACATCATACATATTTAGATCACCAAGGAAAGCTCGATTTATCGTATAAAGATCCATTTTTTACTCAAGGAATGAGCGGTGATGATTACGTTAGAATCTCTCTTGCCAGTATTGGACAAAATCCGGACGAGTATAAAATAGCTGGTAGAACTTGGACTAACTATGCGGAACAATTGGCGGGATTAACGCGGGAGCAGTCAGATAGAAAAATCTTAGAAATTGCTTCAGTTAACATTACCAGTGAAATGCAAGGTCAAAGAATTCTTCCCTTGTCTGAGGAAGAAAAACAGCAAGTGATATCTATGCAGTATCCTGCTCCTAGACCACGTACAAACTCTGCCGATAGATTGTTGCCGGTAGATCTGGTTCAAGTACCGGGTGTATAGTAATTGGTAGGTAAGGGGATCAAGTCTCGATACTCGATACTAAAAAACTTTTTATTTTCAGTTTCGAGTATCGGGACTTAATCCTTTTTTCAGCCTTTTTTATTGGTCATCCTTAAGATATTTATGACAATGTTTTAGTTTGGACTCGGTATTTAAAGGAAAAGGAGTTTGATGATAAATGCCCGCTATTTCCGAAAATAACACCCACCTTTACTAGCGATAATTTGCCTTGCTTAGTGCTGGAAAAACAGTTCATCAAATCACAAACCAGCATTCGTGATATTTTTAAAAAAGCCTTTAACGATAATAAATTACCTTACCAAAAACCGCACACTTTCAGACATGCAATTACTCGCAAAATGATTAAAAGCAATAAATCTCCTCTCTTAATTTCAGCCTTAGCACAGAACATGGGGCAGAAAGATGTTGGTGTTATTATTGCCAGTTATAGCACAAGACCAAATCATGAAAGCAGTAATCTTCGCCAGAGTATCAACACAATAACAAGAAACAGCTGTAGCTGGCAGAAACGTGTCGTCAGATCGCAAAGAAGCCAAGAAAAACAAAAATACGTACCTTATTACTTGGAATCCAGACGACATCAAAAAGAAAATCTATGTGCCAGAAGATCAGATTTTAAAACAGGTTTCAGAAGTATTTAAGTCAATCGCCTTTCCAAAAAGCATGCTTGATGAAATAACCAGCTATTTACAGCAATCGCACGAAGCAGAAAAACAATGTCATTCACAAAAGCTTAATTCACTCAGAAAAGAGAAGGATTCGATCAAAGACAAAATCAACAGATTGTTAGACCTGCATTTAGAAAGACTGATTAGCAAAGAAGAATATCACAGCAAGAAAGAGGACTTAGAAAAACAATTAGCAAAAGTTAAAACAGAACAAGAGATGCAAGAAAATGCAGATGGTGGCTTTAAAGATGCAGTGGTAACGGCTTTTAATTTAGACAACAAAGCGAGTGAATTATTTGAAAGTTCGAAAACTAGCGAAAAAAGGGAATTGATAAACTTTGTATTTTCGAACCTTTCACTAAGGGTTAAGAATCTAAAATACACCTTGCGTCAGCCCTTTGATATGATGATTAATTTGCAAGACCGTGCTGAATGGCTCCCCATGTTGGACAAATTTAGAACATTTCATATAGAAGCAAGAAAAACAATTATGCAAAAATCTAATACCTCTTTTTATTAATTGCCTAGTAACACTGATCATTAAAATTTCTTCGAAATTCTGAAACTAAAATTAAGTATTAAACATGAACAAAAATGGATTTTTTAGAACATATTTACTTAATACCAATCCGGTACGCAAGACCTTTACTGGCTTTAAAAGTAAAGTGATAAATTTTGACAAACAATTATCTATGTTTGAATTTTCTCTTTATGGAGGAAGAGAAATTACTCATTATGTGTTGGTTATTGAATATCAAAATAAGATCTTTGTTTTGGCGAGGGATGAGTTCCAAAACACAGGGATTGAGTTTGATAATATCCAAATTGTTCAAACTAGTTATGGTAAAAGATCACAGGAATTTTGGCAATCGATTCACGATCTTCAAAAACATTTAGACAATTATGGATTTTTAGGAAGGGAAATTCACTATGACACATCACAGATTTATAACGAGGAAGAATTTTTTAGTTTAGTAGAGGAAGGTTTAAGATTTCTGCATTGCTCAATAAGTTTTAGATCACCAGTTTTTATAATTTTTGAACCAAGAATCTTAAACAAATCTTCTGATAACTCAAAGGGATTTCAGATTATCACCGGAAAGCAAATGTTGATAGGTGACGCCAGAGGCAACGCCACAAAGGCTGAAGATCTAAGTATATTACAGCTAAACAAATTTATTGAATACTACGAGAATAAAAAAAGAAGATCTTCTCAGAAAAATTTGCCAGTAGTACTAAAAAATGTGCAAGCGGTGATGGATGAAATATATGGCTGTTTTAAATATGAAGAAATAGTTAAGGCCTTAGAGGAAAAGAAACAGGATTGCATCAAAATAGTAGAAGAGTGGATAAATAAAAATGTCCAAAAATATACGGAAGAGGATGCTAAAAATTTGATAGAAACTCTGCTATCAACAAATGATCAATTTAAAAAGACTGAAAAATTTTTATCTGGTTTGTTGCTCTTACAACCAATAAGACAGATACAGTATTTCAGCAAAGATCTTAATTATAGCAAAATCAGAATCTTAATGTGCGATCCTAAATATATTGAAAAGCTGAGATATGCTGTCGAGCAAGATTATCTCAACATCATCAACTTTGAATCTTTTTTATTTGGCGTTACTGCAACATTACAGCAAGAGTTATGTATTTACGAAAAATGGGATATTCTAATTCAGCAGCGAAGTAATCAAAAAAGAGAGCAAGAAATTAGATCTAGACTAAAGGTTGAGTTAGAAAATAAAAATAAATGGAAATTAGGTTTGGGTTTAGGGTTATGGCTAAAAAAATTGACCAGATCCAATTGAAAGTAGATAAAGCTCGAACTTTTTTAAGCTAGTGTGGTTAAGAAAAATTTGATAAAAAAGTTCATGCAAGTTTTTGGCGACTTTCGCTTATAAGAAAATTTTATCTTCAAATCTCCACCGCTATCTGATTTAAGAAAGATGAAAGAATAAACATTTTAAAGCACATCAGCCCAAAAACAAGATAAGAAGATTCTCCATTTCATACTTTTGCTAAGCACAAATTTCGGTTCCGAGTCAATGGCATTCAGATCTCCAAAGCCAAGTGGTAGAAACTCTAAGAAGTGTTGATTTTATTGGTCAGAAGGAGATGTATAAGGACGAAGCGAAGATCAGTTCTAATAATCTGATCTTAAATTAAAAAACTGTCTGTGCAGCCTTATGGGATCTAGGCTTGAGAAAGGATATGGCTCTTCGGGGGCGCCTTTTCGAACTTTTTCTCCACGCACTCTAGAGCGTTGATACATATAGCTTTAGGACTTGGCTTTCTATTTCGATATTTTTCAAACGCTGGAGCGGGGATACCTTTTTCGAACTCGATCTCCTTTTTTCTAAAATAATAATTTAAAAAATTTAATGGCATTTTATTCGCAGTTTGTTAGCATCAAACCTGCCAACAAACTTAAGAACAAATCAAATGACATTCGCGCCAAAATTCCAAATTACAGCAACCATTTCAAAAAGCCTGATGACTATCGAGGCAAATAAGGAAGTGGTTAATAGCCTGCCAATTACGCCAAAGATTTTGGCTTCGCTTCGAGAAAGTGCGAAGCTGATTACCACGCATTATTCAACAATGATTGAAGGCAATAAATTGAACGAAAAAGAAATTAGAAAAGTAATTAGTAGTAAAAAAATAAAACCAAAACAACGCGATGAAAAAGAGGTTTTGGGATATTACGCAGCCCTTGAGCATGTTCATCAAATCGCCGATAAAAACCCATTACTAAACGAAAAAATAATCCAAACCATTCACGCAATTGTGATGAGTTCTGGAAATCCGAAAGCCAAACCAACCAAATATCGTGATGGACAAAATGTTATTCGAGATAGTTCAAGTGGCGCGATAGTTTACATGCCGCCAGAGGCAAAAGATGTTTCAGCTTTGATGTTGCAAATGACCACTTGGATCAACAAGGAATTAGCGAAAAAAGACCTTCCTCTTCCTATAATTGCCGCAATCGCTC
Source organism: Alphaproteobacteria bacterium (assembly GCA_021151765.1). Classification (GTDB taxonomy): domain Bacteria; phylum Pseudomonadota; class Alphaproteobacteria; order Rickettsiales; family UBA1997; genus UBA2645. The sequence continues at coordinate 77,992 of JAGKWR010000008.1, read as the reverse complement.
ACTATCAATTTGCCACAATTCACCCTTACTACGATGGAAACGGCAGAACCGCACGACTTCTCACAACTCTGATTATTCATTTGAGCGGCTATGGCCTAAAAGGCATTTACTGTTTAGAAGAATATTACGCCAAAGATTTAGGCGCTTACTACCAAGCTTTGAGCATTGGCAATCATCATAATTACTACATGGGAAGAGCCGAGAGCGAGATCACCAGCTTCATCGAATATTTTTGCACCGGCATGGCAAAAGCTTTTGAAAGTGTCAGAAAAAACATTGTTGCCAATTTGCAAAATAAAGACTCAGCAACCGACAAATCAGATCTACTGTATCATTTAGATGAAAGGCAAAAACGCGCTTTGGACTTATTTCTAAAACAAAAAATTATCACCACCAAAGATGTGGCTCTGCTTTTTGGTCTTAGCATCAGAGCCGCTAATAACATTTGCAATAAATGGTTTGAAGAAAGTTTCGTTGAAGCAAGTTCGGAAGCGAAGAAAAACCGGGGTTATTTTTTAGGGAAGAAATGGAGAAAGTTAGTCGAATAATGAATAATACAATTAGTCAAACTCCTGAAATTAAATCAACTTCAGATGCTCTGAAATATCTTTATAGCTTATCTTTAGACAGTTCTAGTTTTCGATTTCGAGGTCAGGCTGATTTCGATTGGACGCTTGAGCCCACAATTTACCGATTCAATAAATTTCAACGATATCAAGCTGTTATTTTTGAAAATTTTATATTGGAGCAGAAGCCTAAAATACCAAATCCGCCTCTAACTCATACAACATTTGATTTGGAATGGCTTATGGTATGTCAACATTATGGCGTACCTACCAGACTTCTCGATTGGACTTCGGATATATTAACCGCTCTTTTTTTCTCATGTAGTTCAGAAAAAGAAATGAATAAAGATGGTGTAATCTTTATTTGCGATCAAAACGATTATCCTAGATTTGCTGCTTATAATGAAGATGCTAGAAAGACGTTAGATTTGGCTTTCATTAATACAAATATTGTGAATCCTCGTGTTAGAATACAATCAGGATGCTTTATGCTTTGGGGATCTGCTCCGTTAGATGAGCAATCAACTGAAAGTTATGATTTGTGGCAGTACCATAAAAAACATATCAATAAACATTCTTTAAAAAAAATTCGTATTCCAAAAGAGCATAAGAAAAGCATTCTTCTAGAACTGGAGAAAATATACTCACTTACGAGTGATAGTCTTTACATCAAGAATGGCTATCTAGAAAAAAAATTTCTGAACTTATTTAAAGAGCTTACAAAAAATATTAATTTAATGACGCTATATACCACTAATTCAGAACGACTTACTGAAGAAGAAAATAAAATTGCTCGATCTATGTTTAAAATAGAATGTAAAGACATGTATGGATCATGTATTAGATTGGGTAGCAAGTAAGAAGTGTAAAATTCGATACCAAAAAACCTGAGGACAGGTTACTTGATTAAAGTTTAACTAATAAATTAGTTTTCTCCAAATCCCCACTACTATCTGACTTTAGGAAAGTTTACAGAATCAAAGGCTCAAAGCACATCAGCCAAAAAAATAAGCTCAGAAAATTCTCTATTTCATGCTTTTTATAACTGCAAATTTCAGATTAAAGTTGCTTGAACTTAGATCTCCAAAGCCAAGTGGTAAAAATATCTGTAAAGTATTGATTTTATTGGTTCTAAGGCGATGTGCAAGGAGGAGGTGGAGATCAGTTCGAATAATCTGTTTTAAATTGAAAAGACGTCTGAATTCTTATTGCTGTGGGCTTCAAAAAAATGTGGCTCCCCGGGAAGGATTCGAACCTCCGACCAATTGGTTAACAGCCAACTGCTCTACCACTGAGCTACCGAGGAATATGAAAGACGTTTGGAGCTTTAGAAATTTCTGAAGCGAGTTTTAGGAAATGATTTTCCTAAAAGGAAGGGCGCGCAGACTATTTTCGGCTTTGCAAAAAAGCAACTATGTTTTTTAGGTTTTTTTGTGGTGTGCCAAAAAAAGGAAATTTAGTTAATGCGGCTCAAAATTTTAGAGCCGCATTTTGCGAGAATTATCTACCGAATAAGCCAGACAAGAAGCCAGAAAGGCCAGAAGATTTTTTCTGACGATCGTTGCGATTGTCGAATTTTTTACGATTACGACGATTTCTTTTGTTGCGACGTTCTGAATTTTTGCTTCTGCGTTCAAAATTATTTTCGCTGAAATCTTCAGATTCGTCAGCGGAATAATTGTCGAGATAGCTTTTCTCTAAACCAAGTTGGTTAACTTTTCCGGTCACAACTTCCATCTCAAGTTCACGTCTTTCTTCGTCTGACAAGCTTTTACGTTTTTTGATAGTGAAACCGTTGCTGCCAACATCTTCGCTTTGGTGAAGGAAAATGTGTACGTTGTAATTTTTCTCAGTTGAGATGATTTCGTTCTTTTTGAAGTTCATCATGTAGGTGATCACTTCCGCAGTTGTGTAGATGTAGATCACGCTGGCTTGGTTGTCGGTGCAAGCGTAACGAACAGCTCGTAGAATGCTGACGGCCAAAATTTCAACTGAGCGAACGTAACCAGTTCCGCTACAATGTTTACAAGGCTCGGTGATGGTTTCGAAAAATGATGCGCCAAGTCTTTGACGTGACATTTCCAAAAGTCCGAAAACGCTAATACGGCCAAGCTGAATGCGGGCGCGATCGTTTTGCAATTCGTCGCGCAAAGCACGTTCGATGTTACGACGATGTTTTTGATCGTACATATCGATGAAGTCGATCACGACCAAACCAGCCAAGTCGCGTAAACGCAATTGACGAGCGATTTCACGAACAGCTTCTAAATTGGTATTGAAAGCAGTTTCTTCAACGCCGCTTTCTTTGGTAGCGCGGCCAGAGTTGACGTCGATTGCCACCAAAGCTTCGGTGTGGTCAATCACGATTGAACCGCCAGAAGGCAAGTTGATTTGTTTTTCGTAAAGCGAAGAAATTTGCTGCTCAACGCGATGTTTGTTGAAAACAGGAATTCTTTCATCATGCAATTTTACGTTATTGGCGCTGCCTGGCATTGTAAGGCGGATGAAATTGGTAACTTCATCAAAAGCTTTTGCGCCTTCAACGATAACTTCGCTGACTTGTTCATTGTAGACGTCACGTAAACATCTTTTGATAACGTCATCTTCAGCGTGAATGAAAGAAGGGGCTTTTGAAGAGTTGCAAGCTTCTTTGATGCTGTCCCACAAACGTGAAAGATATTCGTAGTCTCTTTTGATATCCTCGGGTTTTTTACCGACGCCAGCTGTACGGATAATGACAGAGCGATCGTTTGGTACATTGAGTTCGTTCAATGTTGATTTTAATAATTTGCGATCACGGAAATTATCGACTTTCTTCGAAACGCCGCCTTTGTTTGGCGTGTTGCTCATCAAAACGCAATATTTGCCAGCCAATGAAATGTAAGTTGTCATTGACGCGCCTTTGTTGCCGCGTTCTTCTTTGGCAACTTGAATAACAACTAATTGACCCGGTTTGATAACGTCTTGGATGTTATATTTGCGGTAAATGTTGTGAATATTGCCGGAATAATTGCCGCCAGTTTCGTCTTCAACTGAGTAAGAACCAACGGTGAAAGATTCATTTTCTTCGGCGTTGTCTTCGTTACGACGTTGATTTGATGACTGATTTTGTTGAAAGTTTTCGTCTTCATCTTTTTGCGGCTGAGCTTCTTTAGTAAGGTCGCGCAGGCTTTGTTTTTCGCTTTCCGAAAGTTGGAAATAATCGGGATGAATATCAGCGAAAGGCAAGAAACCGTGACGATTACCGTCATAATCAACGAACGCAGCTTGCAAAGAAGGTTCAACACGAGTGACTTTAGCGAGGTAAATATTGCCTTTGATTTGTTTGATTGCGATCGCTTCGCGGTCGAAATCTTGTAAAATGCCGTCCTCTAAAACGGCGACGCGCGTCTCTTCACGATGCGCTGCGTCGATAATGATTGTTTTGTTTTTCATTTTGTTCCCAAAAAATTAGTTAAGGGAACAATTATTTCTCAACGGAGACAAAAGCTGAGGGCTTCGGAGTCTTTAAGTTTCATAGTTTTAACGAATATCGCCTATGGCGATTTATAGAAGAAATAACTGTTCCAGCGATCAAAAATTTGCTTTTTTCTAAGGAAAAGAATCGGGTTTATTAAAATTCAAAACCGGCGACTAAAAACCTGTCCCGACTTTATGAAGAGGCAACTTATTATGCCAGTTTTTATTTATTCGTTGCAACATTAGCCGAGATCCAATCCAGATAAGCTTCCAAGCCATCTAAAATTTTATGAGAAATTATTTGCGGAACTTGATAAGGATGTTGGGAAAGAATTTCTTTTTCGACAGCTTTATAAAATTTCGCCAGCGTTTTGATGCTTAAAATAATTTCGTCATCTTGGCATATTTTTTCTTGCCAAATGTACGAGCTACTAACTTGATTTGATTGCACGCAAGCCGCGAGTTTTTTTGTCAAAATAGTTTGAATCAGATTTTGCGCTAGCTTTTTGCCTTCTGCGGAATTTGGATAGGTAGTTGTGATTGTAACAAATTCATTTTTCATAATTATGGCTCGCTTATTTGCTCATCGTGGTTTTTGCGCAGAATTGCATCCTCAAAATTCAGTTGCAAGCTTCAAGGAAGCCGTTGCTCAAGGTTTTGGTGCTATTGAATTTGATTTGTGGTTTTTATCGCAAAAGCTGGTCTTAAAACATGATGAGCCACATCAAGATGAAATCCCAAATCTAGCGGTTTTGAGTGATTTTTTAACGCACAAAAATGAATTATTTTATTGGTTAGATTTCAAAAATTTTGATGAAAAGAACTGCGTCAGAGCTTTGATGCGCGCTAAAGCGGAAATTGAAAATGCACAGGTAAAAATCGAGCAAATCTATTTTGCGCCATACGTTACAAATCGTGAATTGGCAGCAAAATTTTTTGCTCAAATTCGCAGCGTTTTCGGAGTTAAAGCTCAAATTATCGCGGTTTGTGATCAGTTTAATGATTGTGAAACTGTTGTCGATTTGAAGAAGTTTTTAGATCAAAATAACGTTAAATCTTTGTCTATTTATCACCAACTGTTGGATCAAGAATCTTTGAGTGTTTTGCGCGGAATCGAAATTTTTGCGTGGACAGTAAATGACGTAAAAAGACTTCTTGAGCTTGAAGCTTTGGGAGTTCAAAATTTCGCCACTGACAAAATCACACCACAAATTTATGAAACCACATTACTTGGGTCACCGCAAACGCGTTAAACAAAAATTTCTCACTTCACTTGGTCAAGATTTACAAGATTATGAATTGTTGGAAATCTTGATGTTCTCTGCTAATGCTCGCTGCGATACCAAAATTCTCGCCAAAAATTTACTGCAAAAATTTGGCGATTTATCGGCAATTATTAACGCTGATTTCGATGCACTAAAACAAATCGCCGGAGTTGGCGAAAGTTCTGTAATCCAGATCAAAATTATTGCCGAAATCATGAAGCGAGTCATGAAACATAAGGCCTCGCAGCAAACTGTCTTAAACAATTGGCAGTCCCTTTTGGATTATTCAAGAATGGCTTTAGCACATCTTAAATATGAACAATTCCGCGTGTTGTTCTTAGATAAAAAGTTTCGTTTGCTTGCTGATGAAATAGTTGAAATAGGCAAAGTTGATTCGGTGAGGATAGATATTAAGGAAATCGTCAAAAAAACTTTGTTGCTGCATGCAAGTTCTGTAGTTTTACTTCATAATCATCCCAGTGGTGAAGCGCAGCCGTCAAGTTTAGATATTAAAACTACTCAAGAAATTAAAAGTGTTTTGCAGCCTTTGTCGATAAAGTTGATTGACCATTTAATAATTGCTGTTGGCGGTCATTTCAGCTTTAAAGAAAATGGTTTGATTTAGAAGGAATCGTCGTCAGATTTTATGGTTTCAACAGGTTTTGCATCTTGATCTGCAGCATCTCTTATTGAATCGATAGTTTGGGCGAGGCGATATTTGCCGTTATTTTGCTCTTCGTAAATTTCGAAATATTCTTTGAAACGATCTTCAACTTTGAAGATAATTTTAGGATTTTTGTCGTTTTTGTCGACTTGGTAAAGATCCCACAAAATATATTTTTTATGGCCGTCGGGGTAAGCTAGATCAATTTTAGTTTCGCTATCAAAAATTACTTCAATTACGCTTAAACTCCAATCTTCGCCTTTCTTCTGAGCGATTGCTGTTAATGAAGTTAGATCAGCAAATTTAGGACCCAATTCGATATCTTTACTGTCGCGCAGCAAGTATAGATTGAAGACCACTGTTTGCGGATTCTTTTTTACTTTCCAAAAATAAGTCGTTGCAAGGTTATCAATAGTGTTTTGATCAACATTATGATTTGATAAAAAGCGTTCTATTCTTTTGACCAAAACTGGAAATTTTTTGAAATCTTGATGCCAAGTAATGGGAAAATTACGAGAATCGGCAGCGATTAAACGGAAATCTTCGCTATTCTTTGTTTCAAAACTGCGTTGCCATTTGGTGACATAATTACGATCGATGAATTTCTCGTTGGCGAAAAATTTCATACGATTATCGATTACAAAACCGACATTCTTTTTGTTGGAATCATTGATGTAATTTTCGCGTAAAAATTTTCGCAAATTATCGATAGATTTAATTGAGCTTTTGTTTTGAGCAATTTTTTGGAGATCTTTGTTTTTTTGTAAATTTGCACTCGCGAATTGCAAAGCCTCAGAGTTCGATTTTACAGCGATTGTGACTAAGTTCTTGTTGTCTTTGATTGATAGCGGTGCGTATTGCAACATCATGCCGTCATCTTTGAAAGCGCTGCTGGCGAATTCATTAATTTCTTTGAGTCGAGGTGAAGCAAACATATAATTTCTCGAATCAATTTTTATCATATTACGCATGAAAATTTTGTTATCGAGCAGCTTCTCATCAGCATATTTCAAAGAATCACGATTTAAATAAGTGGCTTCTTCCATAAAATCTGGATTGGCACGCAATGATAGAGTGGCAAATTTCAGAATTTCGGGATTAATTTCGATCATGCGATGAACGAAACTCTCATCTTCTTTTAAAATGTCAGAAGCGAATTCAAACTCAGAAGGATCAATAATCGCAGCGCGCATCATCAAGCTACGATTCTGTTTCAAACAGCTAGGAAGGCTCGAAATTATATTTCGTTTAGATCGCTTAATTTCTTCTAAAATCTCTTTAATTTGTGATTCATCAATATCGCAATCCAGATCTGAAAAGTCTTTTTCCTGCATCGATTCAACTTTCGGAGCGGCGTATTGTGGAGAAATAAATTCCGGCAAGATTACCGGTGGCATTGCTGGAGTTATAGTCGAGTTAGCATAAGGGTTTTGGTAGGGAATTCGACTTTGTTGAATTTCAGAAGAGGGTTGTAGAGCTGTAGAGGAGTTACCTAAATTTGTAGGAGGCTGTAAATTGTTTTGAGCCGGCATGGGGAAGGATGCTGCAAAAGCATCTGTAGGTTTAACTCCGGGAGTTATAGTTGCTGCAATTTGTTGAGCTGAACTTTGTGAATTAAGTACGCTGTCTAGCGAATTAAGTTCTTGATAGAGGGGATCTTGGTCAATTGGAGGCGCTGTATTAGTAGCACAGCTATTGACCAATAAAAATAATGCACAGAAAAAAAACGGGTAAAGTTTAGTTCTGAGATGTTTTTTCAAGATTAACCTTTCATTGTTGAAATAGTTTTGGTCTCAATCGAGTGACGATTTTGGAAATAGATAATCAAAATTGCCAAACCAATTGCGGCTTCAGCACCAGCTACAGTTAAAACGAAGATAGCGTAGATTTGTCCGACCAAATTATTCAAAGCAGCAGAAAAAGTGACGAAATTAATGTTGACGGCCAATAACATCAATTCAATCGACATCAAAATCGAGATGATGTTTTTACGGTTGATAAAAATTCCGCTTAAGCCAATACAAAAAAGAATAGCAGAAAGGATAACAAAATTTTCTGTTGGGATGTTGTTTACGAAGTTCATAGATCGATTCCTTCTCCTGATTTTACTTTAACAATTTGCAGTGAGTTTTCTTTAGTTCTGAAAACTTGGTCACTAATTTTTTGTTTTTTGATGAAGCGAGTTTCATCTTTCAAAGTCAGAACAATTGCGCCAATCATTGCAACGAAAAGCACCGCGCCGCTTAATTGGAAAGGGAGGATGAAATTAGTGTAAAGGACGTTGCCGATAGCATTGATGTTGTGTTCATCAGCTGGAATTGCGTAAAGCGAAGTTTTATCAAAAGTTTTGAAGTAAGAAGCTTTAATTGTGAGGAAAATCTCACAAAACAACACGACTGAAACCATTACTAAAAGTGGAACATGACGATTAAGTTCTTGTTTAACTTTTTTGGTATCGATGTTGAGCATCATCACGACGAACAAAAACAAAACGGCAATTGCTCCAACGTATACTACGATCAACAACATCGCTAAAAACTCGGCGTTCAGTAAGATGAAAAGGCCTGCAGCATTTAAGAAAGCCAAAACCAAAAACATTACAGAGTGCACCATATTTTTGGCGCTTATTACCATGATTGCTGAAAAAATTAATACAGCAGAGAAGAGGTAAAATAGATCAAGAGTGAAATTCATTTTAGATCAAATTTTAATTAGCGATGCTTAGCGTCAGCTTCGATAGCTTGGCGCAACATAAATTCATAACGGTCACCGTTGGCGAGAAGTTTTTCTTTGTTATAATAAAGTTCTTCACGAGTTTCGGTAGAAAATTCAAAGTTTGGCGATTCAACAATCGCATCAACTGGGCATGCTTCTTGGCACAAACCGCAATAAATACATTTTAACATGTCGATGTCGTATTTTGTGGTGCGGCGAGAACCATCAGCGCGTTCTTCAGCTTCGATTGTAATTGCTTGAGCAGGGCAAACTGCTTCGCAAAGTTTACAAGCGATACATCTTTCTTCGCCATTTGGATAACGACGCAAAGCATGTTCACCACGAAAACGCGGGCTAACTGGGCCTTTTTCGTAAGGATAATTAATCGTAACTTTTGGCTTGAAGAAATATTTCAACGTCATGAAGTGACCGTACAATATTTCCTTTAAAATGAATGCTTTCGCGATTTTTAAAAATTTCATCTCAGTAAATTATAGATAAACGATTACGGCTGAAGTAGCTACAACCCAGATTAATGAAAGTGGTAAGAAAACTTTCCAACCCAAACGCATTAATTGGTCGTAACGGTAACGCGGCAAAGTAGCGCGCACCCAAATAAAACAGAATAACAAAACAAATACTTTCAAGAATAACCAAATCGGGCCTGGGATGAAATTCAAAGCTTCGCAAGGAGCCATCCAGCCGCCAAGGAAAAGGATAGAAGCGAAAGCGCAAATCAAAATCATGTTGGCATATTCACCAAGGAAAAACATCGAAAATGGCATTGAGCTATATTCAACGTTATAGCCGGCAACAAGCTCGGCTTCAGCTTCTGGAAGGTCAAAAGGTAAGCGGTTAGTTTCAGCTAAAGCAGAAATGAAAAATAACACAAACATTGGGAAGTGAATTAAGACGAACCAATGATCTTTTTGTGCCATAACGATGTCGCTTAAATTCAACGAGCCGGCAGACAAAATAACTGAAATAATGATCAAACCAATTGAAACTTCGTAAGAAACCATTTGCGCTGAAGAGCGAATCGCGCCAAGGAAGGCGTATTTTGAATTACTTGCCCAACCAGAAATGATGATGCCGTAAACGCCTAAAGAAGACGTTGCAAGTAAGTAAGTAACGCCAACGTTCATGTTGGAAATTACGAAATTTTCACTGAAAGGCACAACAGCCCAGCCGATCAAAGCCAAAACGAAAGTGATGATCGGAGCCATAATAAACAACACACGGTTAGCTTGTGAAGGCAAAATAACTTCTTTGAACATCAATTTTACGCCGTCAGCAAGTGGTTGCAACAAACCAAAAGGGCCAACAACGTTCGGACCTTTGCGCAACTGCATGGCAGCTATAACTTTACGTTCCATCAAAGTAAGGTAAGCAACAGCGCCAATCAAAGGAACAACTACCAAAATGATGTAACCAAGAATAGGTAAAATCGTATTTAAGAGCAGAGGAATAAGCTGCTGTAGAATCTGATCCATTTGCAAAAAATTTAGAAGGAATTTGAAAAGAAATTTTGAGGTCGCGCAATTTATTTAGCGAAACAACAATGTCAATTACAGCTTTAATAGTAAAACTGCTGTTGCGCCTGCAATCAGACCACTCAATAAATCATCGAACATTACGCCAAAACCATTTTTCAAGTGACGATCACAATATCCAATCAATAGCGGTTTTTTTATGTCGAAAAAACGAAATAAAGCAAAGCTGATTAACAAATGTGCGCTGATCAAAATTGTGTTAGAAAAATAATTAGTCGCAATGACGTTAAAGGAAATTTGCAGCGCCAAAATTTGCCCGACTGTTTCATCCAAAACGATTGAACCGTGATCAATTTCACCAAATTGTTTAGCATAAATTGGGGAAGCAATGCAGCCGTAAACAAAAGCGACTAATAAAAATATTCCCCAAAAAATATTTTGAGTAGACAGCGCAATTTGGTGATTAAAAAATGTCGCGCTCAACCCAAGCCAAAAGAGTAAAGAAGCAAAAGATCCGACAGTTCCAGGCGCTTTTTTGGCGCGGCCAAAATATAAAAATGTTAGTAAAAATTCGTGAAGTTTTAGCATGTTTGAAGATTTTTTGTTTTAGTTTGAGGCGCTATTAAATATAACCACCTTAGAAACGATAAGAATAACCGGCGCCAAAAGTAACTTGCTGATTATTACCACGTTCTTTGATTAAAGGAGATTTGGTTAATTGGCTGCCCAAGCGATCAAAACTCACAATAAAGTTTAAAGCGGTATTTTTGGTAATTGGTGCAATTAGTGATCCGCCGATACCGTAAGAAACTATTCCTGAGCTTGCTCGATATTGGCTAAGTCCGGTTTTTTGTGATTGTTCAGCGTTAATTCCGTAATAAGTTTGGATAAAGTTACTGCCACCAAAAGTGGTTTTTGGGCCAAAATTAAACATTATTGGCCCAACTCGATCGAAGTAAGAAAGATTAAGATCGCCGATGAAGCTTTCATGTCCGCCAAATCCACGTCGTAATTCCAAGCGTGAACGAATTTTACTAAATTCATATTGTAAGAAAATTCCGTTCTCAAATGCTGAATCAACGTCTCCCATGCCTTTTAAAGCCTTACTTTCGCCAGCAATTTGAAAAGGCGAGCCGCCGCTTTCAGAGTTTCGACTAAATCTTATCTTGGCTAATGGTCCAATTTTTACGCCAGATTGATTGATAGAATTATAGCCAATGCCTTCGGGAACTGAGGCAAAAAATTTGTCGTCATAACTTGCTCGTAAGTCAGGAAATACCGACAAAACATAGTCTTTTGAACCAAGAAACGCCGGAGAATAGAGTGGGAAAAGACCAACGCGAAAATTCCAACCATTATTTTGCTTAAACTTTTTTTGTGCTTCTTGTGCTACACAATCGTAACAAAAAATATGCCATAAAAAAATTGTACTGAGGCAAATTTTGTGAAATATTTTCATGAATCATTATCTAGTTTTATTAAGACAAAAGCAGTGCGATGCTGAATTTAGAACTGATTCAAAATTTCCAAATAAGTTTGCTGTAATTGATTGATTTCCGATACTTCCGAAAACTCGTCAATTTTGTGAGCGGTTTCGTTGACCAAACCAATTTCCACAACTTCGGCATAATCTTTGATGAAGCGAGCGTCAGAAGTGCCGCCAGTTGTGCTCATTACTGGTTCAATGCCAGTAATTTTTTTTGTCGCTTTAGCAACTAAAGGAGCGAGAAATTTCGGATCGCTTAAAAAACTTTCGCCAGAAGTGCGATAAGTCAGCTCATATTTGGCGCCCATAAAACCGCCTTGGCCGATGGTTTTTTTACAAGCATATTCCACTAAATCGATGATTGATTGTGAAGTGTGAGTGTCGTTGAAACGAATGTTGAAAGCGGCTTCAGCTTCGTTTGGAATGACGTTTCCGCCCAGATTTTGCGATTGAATTGAAGTTACTTCCAAGTTGCTTGGGTCGAAAAATTGGGTGCCGGAATCAAGTTTGTGATCTTTTAAAATTTTCAGCAAATTAATCAAAGTTGTGATCGGATTCAAAGCGATGTCGGGATAAGCCACGTGGCCTTGTTTGCCAATCACTTTGATTTTAAATCCAATTGAACCGCGACGGCCAATTTTAATCATTTCGCCGAATTTTTTTGGATTCGTCGGTTCGCCAACTAAGCAATGCGTGATCGTTTTGTTATTTTCTTGCATCCACTTTAAAACTTTCGCGGTGCCGTTGACGCCGTCAGCTTCTTCATCATTAGTAATTAAAAAACCGATGCCGAAATCAGGCGATTTATTGGTGGCTAAAAATTCTTCGACAGCCGAAACAAAACAAGCAATTGCGCATTTCATGTCGGCAGCGCCGCGACCGTAAAGTTTTCCGTCAACAATGTTGGCAGCGAATGGATCGTGTGTCCACGAAGCTTTGTCGCCTTCTTTTACAACATCGGTATGACCAGCAAAATAAATTACGCGTTGCGAATTTTTAGGATTAAAAACGGCGTGTAAATTATTAACAGGATAAGAATTTGAGCCGTCATATTCCAAATAATTGCAAGAAAAACCTAGGTTTTTTAAATAATTTCCAAGGAATTCGATTACTTGCGAATTTACACCGCTGTAAGATGGAATTTGTATTAACTTTTGAGAAAGTTCAGTCGCGTTAAGTTTCATTGCTTGAATTTTTTTGCTTAAAGAAAAGAATCTAGTGCAAGTTTTATTTCCTCACAAAATCAAATCAATCATACAAATGTTAGATATTAAATGGATCCGCGAAAATGCTGCGGATTTTGATGCGGCAATGCAAAAACGCGGAGCGGATTTTCGCGCCAGCGAGTTGTTGAAGTTCGACGAAGAAAAGCGTAAAAAAACTTTCTTGATCCAAGAGTTACAAGCGAAGCGCAATAAATTGGCGCAAGAAATTGCTGTTGTAAAAAAATCTGGCGGTGATGCAACTGCCTTGATGGATGAATCGAAAAAAACCAATCAAGAATTAGCTGCGGCAGAAAATGATTTTTCAATCGATGAAAAATTAAACGGGCTTTTGGCAGTAATTCCCAACGTTCCACACGCCTCAGTTCCGCAAGGTGCAGATGAAAATGATAATGTGGAAATCGAAAAATTCGGTACGCCAAAACAATTTTCATTTACGCCAAAATCACACGACGAAATTGGTGAAAAATTAGGAATGCTAGATTTTGAGCAATCAACTTTGATGTCAGGTTCGCGCTTTTCAACACTGAGCGGACAGTTGGCAAGGCTTGAGCGCGCTCTTTCAAATTTTATGCTCGATACAGCTTTAGAAAATGGTTACACTGAAGTTTCACCACCAAATTTAGTGCGCGATAATGCTATGTTTGGCTCGGGCCAATTGCCGAAATTTTCAGAAGAAGCTTTTGTGACGACCAACGGTTATTGGTTAATTCCAACGTCAGAAGTTTCTTTGGTTAATTTGGTTGCCAAAAAAACTTTAAGCGACACGCAATTGCCAATTCGCTACACAGCTTTTACGCCTTGTTTCAGAAGCGAAGCGGGTTCGGCCGGAAAAGATACAAAAGGTTTGATTCGTCAACATCAGTTCAAAAAAGTTGAGTTGGTTTCAATCACAACGGCGGAAAATTCTGAAATTGAGCACGAAAGAATGACCAATATTTCGTGTGAAATTTTACGTCGCTTGAATTTGCCATTCCGCAAAATTTTGTTGTGCACTGGTGATATGGGTTTCGCTTCAATTAAAACGTATGATTTAGAAGTTTGGTTGCCGAGTCAGGATAAATATCGTGAAATTTCTAGCTGTTCAAATTGCGGCGATTTTCAAGCACGTCGCGCCGGAATAAAATACAAATCAAAAGAGGGTAAACCACAATTTGCTCACACTTTAAATGGTTCAGCTTTGGCGGTTGGTCGTACACTTTTGGCGATTATGGAAAATTATCAAAACGAAGACGGCTCAATCACTGTTCCTGAAGTTTTGGTAAGCTACATGAATGGCGTGAAAACTATTGCTAATTAATTTGTTAAACTTGGGTTGACATCTTTAATTGCGGCAATATTTTCTGCGGCCTTCAAAAATTTTCCCTAGAATACAATAATTTTTAAACAAAATGGCTAATACCAAATCAGCGCAGAAAGCACTTCGCGCTAGTGCAGAAAAAAGAGAAATTAACAGAGCTAGAAAAAATCGTATCAGAAGTTTTATCAGAAAAGTTGATGATGCTATCAAAGCTGGTGATCAACCACAAGCTCGTGAAGCTTTCAAAGCTCTTGAGCCAGAAATCATGCGTGGCGTGACTAAAAAAGTATTCAAACTGAATACTGCAGCAAGAAAGTTGACTAGAATGTCAGCTGCGATCAAAAAAATCGCCGCTAAGTAGTTTTTACTTAATTAATTCCTTCAAAGCCCTCTAACAAGAGGGCTTTTTAGTTTGTGGGGTTGCTAAAAATGCTTTCATATTTCCGTTCTATCTTCACCAACAGCAAAATTGATTTCATGAAGGTGCAAAAATTGGCGCTAATCGCTTCAATCGTTTGCATGGTTTTGTCGGTTGCGTTGGTTTTCACTAAAGGTTTGAATTTTGGAATTGATTTCGCTGGCGGCATTCTGATTGAAGCAAGAATGCAAGAAAAGGTAGACGTTGCCAAAGTTCGTGAATTGGTCAGCGCTGAAGCCAAAGATGTGCAAATCCAAAATATTGACAACCAAGATTTGTTGATCCGCGTTGCTAAATCCGATGTTGAGCAAGCGGTTTTGGTGAAAAAATTACAAGATGTTTTAAATCAAAATTTTTCCGGAATTGAGTATCGTAAAATTGATTATGTTGGCCCACAAGTCGGTGCGGAATTAATCATGAAAGGCACTTTGGCGTTGTTGATGTCATTCGCTTTGATTATGGTTTACATTTGGGTGCGTTTTGATTGGCAATTCGGAATTGGCGGCATTTTCGCTTTGCTGCACGATGCCGTTTTAACAGTTGGTTTTTTTGCTATAACGCAATTGGAGTTTAACTTAACTTCAATCGCCGCGATTTTGACGATTATTGGTTATTCGATCAATGACTCGGTGGTGATTTACGATCGTATCCGCGAAAATATGATCAAATATAAAAAGATGAGTTTGGCGGATTTAATCAACTCAAGCACCAATTCAACTTTAAGCAGAACAGTTTTAACTGCTGGAACAACTCTAACTTCTTTGATAGCCTTGATTTTGTTTGGTGGTGAAACTTTGAAAAGTTTTAGCATCGCAACTTTCTTTGGTATCGCGCTTGGAACTTACTCTTCGATTTATATTTCAGCACCGATCTTGATTTACTTTGATCCACGCAAGAAAGAAAAATTAGAGAAATAGTTTTTAACTATTCACTGTCTTCAACTCCATAAAAAGAGTCGCGTTTGGCCCAGCCTTTTTTACCGTGAATTTTGATGTTACACCATTGATCTTTGCAGCCCAATAAATCAGCGATAACAAAGTTCTCTAAATGGAAAAGAACACGTGATTTTTCGCTTGGCTTGGCGTGCATGTTGATGAATTGAGTGTTGATTTGCACCATTGCTGTACGCTTTTTCGTCAACAAACTTTGACTGACCCAACCAGTTTGTTTTTCGTAATCTTCAACTTCATTCCAATTATCATATTCACTGATGACACGAACAGGGATGCCTTTAATTTTGTAAGTAAATTTTACTGGATAATTTTGCCCCGGACCTGCGCGCACGTTGGTTTCATTGCCACGAAAAGAAGCATAATAGTTAACTTCTTGAATTTTTTGTGCAGCAAAAGTTGGAGAGGTCGTAAGTAAAATGAGTGTTGTCATCCTGATTAAGGCGAGTGGTCTCATTATTTTTTCTCCGATTTAGTTTGGTGAAATTTTTTACCACCTTGCACCAAGTTAGTTTGTTTTGAGCGCGCAATTGCTAAATCATCCTTTTCAACGTCTTTAGTAATTACACTTCCAGCGCCAATAACTGCACCATCTTTTAGCATAACTGGTGCAACTAAAGCTGTGTTCGAACCAACAAAAACATTTCTGCCAATTATAGTTTTTGATTTGCTGTAGCCATCATAGTTGCAAGTGATTGTGCCAGCGCCGATATTGCTTTCTTCGCCAATCTCACTGTCGCCGATATAACTCAAATGACTTACTTTGGCGCCTTTTTTGAGTTGTGATTTTTTTACTTCAACGAAGTTGCCAATTTTAACTTCTTCGGCAATTTCTGTGCCCGGACGAATGCGTGCGAAAGGGCCAATTGCAACGTTGGAAGCGATGGTTGCGCCTTCAATGTGTGAGAAAGATTTTACCTCAACATTTTTAGCAATTTTAACTTTCGGTCCAAAGAAAACTTGTGGATGGATTATCACGTCATTTTCAATTTTGGTGTCGAAAGAAAAGTAAACAGAAGAGGGGTCAGGCATTGTTACGCCGGCATCGAGCATTTTTTTGCGAATCTGATCTTGTTTAATTTTTTCCAATTTGGCCAATTCAAAACGCGAATTGACGCCTAAAACTTCTTCAATTTGAGTTTTCAAAAAAGTGCGTTTTAACCCCAATTCACCAGCAATGCCAACGATGTCAGTTAAATAAAATTCTAAGGCGGCATTGTTGTTTTTTACTTGTAACAACAAATTTCTGATTTGTTTACCATCAACTGCTACAACGCCAGAATTGCAAAGTGCAATTTTTTTCTCTTCGTCAGTAGCATCTTTAAATTCGACAATTTTCAACAAATGACCGCTGCTATCAACAACTAAGCGACCGTAGGCGTTTTCTGCTTCTTCCTCAAAACCTAAAATACACAAAGCGAAGTCGTTTAACTTTTCGATCATTTTCGTCAAAGTTAAATGCGAAGTTAGAGGTGTATCGCCATAAAGGATCAGTAATTTTTCACCAAGATCTGCAAGATTTTTAAGTCCAACTGAAACCGCGTGAGCCGTGCCTTTACGTTCACGCTGCAAAGCGAAATTAATTTTGATGTCGCTATGTTCTTTGATTATTTTTTCTTGGAAATTTTGCATTTCTTCTGAAACCACAATCGTGATATTTTTCGGCTGCAAAAGCTTGGCTTCATCAATCACTAAATTGAGCATCTCGCGATTAGTGATTTTATGCATCACTTTAGGTAAATCAGATTTCATGCGAGTGCCTTTACCAGCAGCAAGAATAAGAATTGAAAGATTGTTCGACACGAGAAATGGAAGTTGTTGAAATTGTTTTAGATCGTAATTTTTACTACCAGTCTAAGTCAAGTAAAGTAAAGCCGTGTGACATTGTTTGTAAAAACAGAATAATATGTTTATAATCTGTTAAATAGTTTATTTGTTTGAAATTAGCCTGATATTTTGATAAAAATATTATGTATAAAAAGTGATTTTTTGATGAAGAAAATCAAAAAATGATCTTATTGTTCGTAAAAAAAAATCAATGAGTTTGTTTAAGAAGTTTTATTTTTGATGTGTGGTTTTAAATCAAATCACATTCAAACTATGAAAATACCCTTCTCAGCTTTAAGAAACTTCAGAAAAACTTTGCTCCCCGTTACAACCAGTGCGGGAATTTTTTCGATAAATGATCATTATCAAGATACTCAAAAAAATCAAAAAGCTGCTTCTGTTCTTAGATCGGCTCTGCAAAACCCAAATCCAAATCAACTTCCAAGTGTAACCGAGTTTCTCAATAAACACTTTGATAGTTCTTATTTTAAAGAAGACGTCAAAACTGTTTTGACGGAAGATGTTAAAACTTTCGAATTAGCTGAAGAAATTATCAGTAAACATGCTCAGAAAGAAGGATTTAGTGAGGAAGCAAAAGAATCTTTAAAAAAAATTATTACAGAGCCGAAAAGTGCAAGAACTGATGAAAAAGGTTCAATTGATGTTGTGATAGCAAAAATTGAAGGGACGGAATTTGAAGATCAATTAATGCAGCAAAGTTCAGAAAAAAAGAAAATGATTTGTGTTGGCGGTCCAGCAGCTGTTGATCAAGCTTTATTGGCGAGCACAATTCCTCAAATCGCTGAAAAAACTGACGTTGTTTATGTTGGAGCAGGTCATTGGTATAGCAATTTAGTTAATTCTGCTTTGCAAGTTCACGCCAGACACGGCAATGCTTTGAATGCTGATGATTCAATGACTGGACACGCTTTGTTGGCTATTATGTTAGCGCGTGGTGTTATTGGAATTGTCAATAAAACTGGTGAAGCCGAAGATGCGGTTGAAAATCCTGATTATCGTAAAATTCACGTTAAATTCACTCTAGATGCAGAGAAATTAGGAATTTATCTCGGTAATGAGGCTAATTGGTTGAAACAAAAAATTGTTAAAAATTTCTTAAAAAAACCAGATCAGCACGATTTGAATCGTCTAGAATCTGTAGTTTCTGCGGAAATAATGTATGCTTTGCAAGATGTTTTGAGTGAAACTTTAGGCCGTAAATTCAGTATCATTGAAGGCAATAAACGAGATAATTTAGATTCATCTTCAATTCACGTTGCTTTGAGCAAAAAAGAAGTAGAAGAAACTAAAACCGAAAACAAAATTTTAAGTGAAATAGGGATTGCTTCAGTCGAGTTAAGTCGTGAGGAGATAGAGAAACTATTTGGTAAAAATAATCAAATTTTTGGTGCTTTCTCCTATCCGGGAGACGGCAATGTTGTACCGCAATATCATGTTGAAGCTGGTCATGTTGTAAAAGAAATGGGAAATGAATGGCTTGAGCCGGCAATGGTGACAAAGATTTTTGTTAAAAAAGTTGATGATGATCAGGTCAGAATTGCCGGAGTTTTGGTGCAAGATAATGATGAGCAGAAATTCATAAGTGCTGATCATGTTCATTTCAGCGGTGGTTATATGGTAAATTTGCAAATTGAAGACAGCGCTGCTCCGGCGATTTCGAGCCCAACAACTACAGCTACAGGTGTCTCGAGCAACGTAATTTTAGAACGTAACAGCACAATAAATAATTTCATTAACCGCTATGGCAACACTGGTCAATTAGCAGTTACTAATAGCCACTGGACCATGCTCGCAAAAAGTGATTCACACGTTATATTGCGAGTTACAGGTGGTGGAAACACTGGGTCAGAAGCTTATAATCCTAATTATTTTTTGAATAATATTGCCAATACTGTGCGTATTTTTAGCGATGAAAATTCTTCGCCGTTAGTCGGAATTGTTAGAAGTTACGGCTGTCCGCGTTCAATTAATGCTATCAACGCTACTAGTTTTGAAAAATTAGCAGAAGGATTCTTAGTAAGTTACGGTAAAGGTGGAACTGGCAATACCAAAAGGTTTGCTGAAGCTGTAATTGCATTAGCGGAACTTGGATTTGAAGAAGAAGTGGTGAGCTATTTTTCAAAATTTAAAACTGCTCAAGGAGATAATTTAGGTCACGAGATCACAAAAATTATCAGTGATTTTAGAAGCGAAACAGCTTTTTTATCTGATTCAACGCAGCGTTTAGGAAAAGAAATAGGTTATTTTGAAAAGACTATTTTTGACTTAAATGTTGATGAGACAGAAATTCCAAATGCAGTTTTAAGTTCGATAATTACTGGTCACACAGCTTCTCAGTTACAAGGAAAGAAAAAGCAAGCGGTGTTAGATAAATAATTCTAGAGATTGCGCAGTTTATCTTGAAAGAAATCTATGAACGCTTTGATCTTTGGCGATAAATAACGAACTTTTGGATAAACTGCGTAAAACTCAGTATTGTGGATAATTTCATAGTCGGGAAGTAGTGCGACTAAATTATTTTGTAACAGATCTTCCTCAATATCGCGCACAGATTTCAAAGTAATCCCCAATCCGCACAGAACTAATTCTTTAATAATTTCACCATTATCGCAGCGAATATTGCCGGACATATCGTGTAGGTTAGTCATCATTTTGGTGCTTTTGTTTTGAAAACGCCAAACTTGGTTTTCACCAAAGATTAGGCAGTTATGCGTAAGCAAATCGCGCGGATGTTTTGGTGTTCCATGTTTTTTAAGATATTCTGGACTGGCGCATAAAACTTTTTTATTAGTAGCAATTTTGGAAGAGTATAAATCTTCTTCTTCCAAAACTTGATTACGAATTTGTAGATCGTAGCACTCTTTGATGATATTGAGAGGATTTTCAGTTAAAGTTATATCAAGTTCGATATGTGGATATTTTGCTAAAAATTCTTCCAAATAAGGTACGATGTGATTTCTGCTAAAATATGGCGGAATCGCAATTCGTAAAGTTCCGTAGAGGTTGTTGTGAAAGGCTATGAAGTCGTCAAGGCTTTGAGTATTTTTTAAAATTTCGGCGCAATAACGCAAAAATGTTGTGCCTTCGGTCGTAAGATTAACGTCGCGAGTTGTGCGGGCAAAAAGAGTTAGGCCGAGAGTTTTTTCAAGATTGGAAATTCTGGTGCTGATAACTGCTTTGGAAACATCTAAAGATTTTGCTGCTTTGTTAAAACTTTTTAACTTGGCTACAGTTTCAAAAGTTGCGAGATCGCGCAAATTATAATTCATAATTCCAATTTGGTTTATTGCATTTGCAGTGCGCTGCGAAATTAGTTTTACTTAGTTGCTGCATCTTTTTAAGCGACAAAAGACGCGCAAAAAAAAGGCCCATCAATTGATGAGCCTTTTTTATTCTTAGTTAGCTGATTTGTTAACCAGCTTGTTTTTTGCGATCCATGGCATCATGGCGCGGAGTTTTTCGCCGGTAGCTTCGATTGGGTGAGAACGACCTTTTTCGCGAAGGGCGTCGAAGTTTTTCTTGCCGGTTTTGTTTTCGTTCATGAATTCTTCAACGAATTTGCCAGATTGGATTTCTTCCAAAATTTTCTTCATTTCTTTTTTGGTTTCAGAAGTCACAACACGTGGGCCGCGAGTTAAGTCGCCGTATTCTGCTGTGTTTGAAATTGAGTAACGCATGTTAGCAATTCCGCCTTCATACAACAAATCAACAATCAATTTCATTTCGTGTAAACATTCGAAATAAGCCATTTCAGGAGCGTAACCAGCTTCAGTCAAAGTTTCGAAACCAGCCTGGATCAAGGCAGTAACACCGCCGCAAAGAACTGCTTGTTCACCGAAAAGGTCCGTTTCACATTCTTCTTTGAAGTTAGTCTCGATAATGCCAGAACGGCCGCCGCCAACGCCAGAAGCGTAAGAAAGTGCAGTTTGCAAAGCTTTACCAGATTTATCTTGAGCAACCGCAACTAAACAAGGAACGCCGCCGCCTTTTGCGTATTCACCACGAACTGTGTGTCCTGGGCCTTTTGGCGCGATCATAACAACGTCAAGATCTTCTCTTGGATTGATCAATTTGAAGTGAACGTTCAAACCATGAGCGAAGGCTAAAGTAGCGCCTTGTTTCAAATTAGCGTGTAAGTCAGATGCGTAAATTTCAGCTTGTAATTCGTCTGGAGTAAGAACCATAACTAAATCAGCCCAAGCAGCAGCTTCTTTGTTTGTAAGAACTTCGAAGCCAGCATTTTGTGCTTTAGCAATTGAAGCTGAACCTTCGCGAAGTGCAATTTTAACTTCTTTAACACCAGAATCTCTAAGGTTTTGCGCGTGTGCGTGAGCTTGAGAACCGTAACCGATAACGGCAACTTTTTTGTTTTGAATGATGCTCAAATCAGCATCGCGATCGTAATAAACTTTCATTTGTTTTTAAATTTATTGAAAAACTTGTAAGGAAGGGGCGCTCAAAATATTGGTGCGATCAAACTTGTCAATGAGTGATGTTGGGAATAGCTTCTTGTTATTCCGAGCCTTCAGAATAACAAGAAAGCGAATCCTTAAACTTTAATAAAAGTCTACAACGCCAGTTGAAACATCATACATTCCGCAAATTATGGCGATTTTACCTTGAGCGTGAAGGTCGCGAATAATTTTGCTTTCTTTGGTGATTTGTTTTGTCACTTCTTTGGTGTTGATTGCTGCAACGTGTTCGGTCAAATCATGATTTCTAGAGTCAAACTGAGTCATTTCTAGTTTCGCGGCTTTAACAGCTGGACGAATTTTTTTCAAAAGACCAGTCAATTTACCCATCTCAACATTAGCGCAAGCCCCTTTGATGGCACCACAACCAGTGTGACCTAAAACCATAATCAACTTAGCGCCAGAAACTTCGCAGGCAAATTCCATGCTTCCCAAAATATCGTCATTTAAGACATTGCCAGCAATACGACAGCTGAAAACGTCGCCCAATCCTTGATCGAAAATTAACTCTGCAGAAGTGCGCGAATCAATACAACTCAAGATAAAGGCAAAAGGATGTTGCTCATCTGAAGTTTGGTTAATTTGTTTCAGTAAATTGCGGTTTAGGTTGAGATTATTAACGAAGCGTTTGTTGCCGTCTTTCAACATTTGAATTGCTTCTTGCGGTGTGATCGAATCACGAACTTCGCGAGTTAAAGCTGAAATTGATTCATAATCACCGGAAGAGCGGTTAGTAGCTTTGTTTTTTTGGTTGTTACGTAAAATGAAGTAAGTTGCAACGGCCATGCCTAAACCAACACCTTTCAATAGATCAAAAGCTAACATTCCTAAAACTGTAACAACGAAAGGTAAGAAATTTTCGTTACCTAGTTTATACATTTTTTTGAAAATTTCTGGTTTGGCTAATTTGTAACCCACAACCAATAAAACACAGGCTAAGGTTGCCAGTGGGATCATGTTCAATAAAGTGGGAATCGTAATTGCTGAGATCAATAAAAAGAAGCCGTGCAAAATAGTTGATGTTTTGTTTTTTGCACCGAAGTCAATATTAGCACTGCTGCGCACTACAACTTGCGTTAGAGGTAAGCCACCAATCAATCCGCAAATAATATTACCAGCACCTTGTGCTACAAGTTCACGATTTGGAGGAGTGTTGCGTTTCAGCGGATCAAGTTTGTCAGTTGCATCAGAGCAAAGCAAAGTTTCTAAGCTGGCAATTACAGCAATTGCCAAACCAATAATGTAAATTTTAGGATTCAAAATCTGGCTAAAATCTGGCATAGTAAACATCGCGATGAAGTCGCCAAAGCCAGTTGCCACAGGAATTTGTACGATTTGATTAGGAGCAAGTTGCAAAATATTAGAAAAAATAACCCCAACAATAACTGCGATTAAGGCACCAGGAACTGCTTTTAAAGATTTATGTTTCTTAGATAAAAACTCATCCCACAACAAAATTACCAACATCGAAACAGCGGCGATAATAATGGCGTTTGGAGTGATGTGATTGAGCATGTGTGATAATTCAGAATAAGTATTTTGTCCGTCTAATTTGTCGAAATCAAAATCATCTTTGAACTCAGCATTGTAGCCAATCGCATGCGGAATTTGTTTGAGGATAATAATTAAACCGATGCCGGTTAACATTCCTTTAATTACAGAAGTTGGAAAGTAATTAGCGATTTGTCCAAGTCTTAAAGTGCCTGCTAAAACTTGAATTACGCCAGCGACAACTACTGATAATAAAAAAGTTTCCCAAGAATTATTCAGTGAGGCAATATAGCCTAAAACTACAACGGATAATCCTGCTGCAGGACCTGAAACTCCAAGAGAAGACTTGCTTAAAGCACCGACAATAATACCGCCAACAATGCCGGAAATAATACCGGAAAAAAGAGGTGCGCCAGAAGCAAGAGCAATACCAAGGCACAGTGGTAAAGCGACCAAAAATACTACCAAACTCGCTGGTAAGTTTTGACGAATATCGAGAAGAATTTTTTTCATTTTTATGAGATTGTATTGATAAATTTCACGTTGGTGGTGTTGATTTTATTATGTTCTTTAGCAATTGGGAGGTGAACTCAAAACGGAGCTGAAATTTTGATCAAGTTTGGGAGAGTCATGATTTTCAAAAGTAAAAGTAAGCTGTATTATTTCTAGTTCACTTTGTAAATTTTCAACGAATTTAATATTTTTAATTTCGCTATCATCTTCTTCAATATCTTGGAAAAGACTGAATATTTCAGAGTTCTCGTCAATATTTGTCGAATTTGTAGAACTTGATCCAAAAAGTAGAGTAATGGCGATTAGTGTAAAAATTATTTTTCTAAAGTAATGCATTTAGTAGTTTGGAATTCGCTTTTGGAAGAAATAAATGAAGTGATTAAAAAGCTTTCATTAAGAATTTTACTCCAGCACCAATTGTGATGTACAAAATAGATTTGCGCAAAAATTCTTCGCTAATTTTCAAATGAACTTTGTGACCAAGTTTGATTGCAACAAAAACCGGAATAATTACCCACCAA
The DNA here is from genome assembly GCA_021151765.1 of Alphaproteobacteria bacterium. Classification (GTDB taxonomy): domain Bacteria; phylum Pseudomonadota; class Alphaproteobacteria; order Rickettsiales; family UBA1997; genus UBA2645. The sequence goes on along the minus strand of JAGKWR010000008.1, from coordinate 53,608 downwards.
ATTTCTTTGACAAAATCAACGCTGATTTGTCCTTGAATTACTAGTTGAATGACGCGGACAATATTAAAAGTTGCGAAATAAACCGCCATTGTAGTGCGCAACTCAGATTTATTTTTAAATTCATTCTGAATAGCGCTGATAACAAAAGGTCCGCCAATACCGAAAGCACCGTGAGAAATGCCGCCAACGAAAAGCAATTTATTACGGAAAAATTTTGGTAAAGTTTTGTTAGCAAAAAATATAGAACGCAAAGCGATCAGAATCAGCAATATTCCTAAAATTAGTGATAAAATACGTGGATCTAATTTGCTGAAAATGATTACGCCGAGAATTGTTCCTAACAAACAAATCGGAAAAATTGAAAGGAATATTTTTTTGTTAAATGCTTTGTGATCGGTGTAGGTAATATAAGCGCTTGAGCAAGTTCCGATGTATAATCCTGATAAAATCATGTCTTTGACGTTCATGAAAAAACCAAGGATAGCGTATGCGATCAAGCCACCACCTGTTCCAATGATACTTTCAACAAAAAAACCAAGTGAAAAACTTGTTGCGATTAAGATTGCGACTGACATAAATTGCTTAATTGATAAACCTTGAGAAGGCTTGCTGGATGCGGTTTCAAAACTTCTTCACTTTGGAGTGACGATAAATTCAAATCAAATGAAAAAAATATTTTTTACTATTTTGCTACTTTTGCCTTGCCCAGTTTTGGCGCAAGAAGATTTGACGCAAGGTATTTGGAAAGGATTAATTCAAGAGGAAATTAACAACGAAAATTCTAGCGGAATTTTCAAACCAGCTTTGGATGGCGGATTGGTGACAGATTTAAATTTTGATCACAATTACAACTCCACGCAGTCACAAAATAATTACAACAGCATTTCAGCGCGCAGTATTTTCGCTTCTAAATTGGCAATTAGCCAAAATTTTTCGCTGCAAAGTGTGTTTAGATTAGACGAAGTTAGTAAAAATGATTCACAATTTGCGACTAACAGTGCAGGTGGAAACGTTGTGGCGAGCAACGGTTCGAATCGATATTTTGCTGATGAAGCTTTGCGCGCAGAAGAAATAACTGCTAATTACTCCAATAAAAATTTCAGTGTTTTGGCTGGTAAATTCGTCCCTAATTTTGGTGTGAACTGGAAATGGGGAAGAGGAATTTGGTCGCAAAATTTGGCCAATAATTATCGCCAAACCCAAAAGGTTGGTGCTGGCTTGTCTTACAAAGTCGGGAGCCGTCAAAAAACGGGGCAATATAATTTTGGTTTCGCCACTTTTACTAACGATCGCAGTAGCTTGAATAACTCGCTTTTAAGTCAAAGTGCGCCTTACAATAAAACTGCCGGAGATGCTTCAGGATTATTGCAATCTTATGTTGGGTCGATGGATATCTTATTTGATTTCGGTAAAGAAGAAAAATTATCTTACCATTTTTCGTACATAAATTTAGGCGTTAACAGCAACTTAAACTCGGGAAATATCAATAAAACGGCTGACCAAAAAGGCTATTCAGCGGCGATGAATTATCGTTACCCAATTTCGGAAAATTTAGTTTTGGATAGTTTGCTAGAATATGTTCGCATGAAAAATGTTGGCGGTGATTCTGACATTGGAGAACAATATTATAATGCCAGTTTAGTTACAGAAATTCATCGTAATTGGAATGTCACTTTGGCCAACACAACTTTGGTTCACAGTCAACTTGGTTATAATGGTTATGATCAATCTTTATCGGAAATTTCGTTGGGATATAATTTTGGCGAAAGCGCTTTCTTCGATAAATTATTAATCCAAATTGGTTATAAAAATTTCCGTACCAATTACAAAACTAGCGTTGATGAAAACAACTCCGTTGGTGCGTTATTGCGTTACATAAAATCATTTTAAAACATGAAAAAAATTTTAATGGCGGTGCCGAAAGGTCGCATTCTTGAAGATTTAAAACCGCTTTTTACCAAAATAAATTTGATTCCAGAAAAAGAATTTTTTGATGGATCTTCGCGCAAATTAGTTTTTTCGACAAATCGCGAAAATTTAGAATTAGTGCAAGTCCGTAGTTTTGACGTGGCAACTTTTGTTAAATTTGGGGCAGCAGATATTGGAATTTGTGGTTTGGATGTTTTAGAAGAGTTCTCTTCGAAAGAAATTTTTCCGGTTCTTGATTTAGGGATAGGAAAATGTCGTTTGTCAATTGCGGCTAAAACAAGTTTTGCTACGCAAGATACAGATTTTTTGAAAAATAAAAGTCACATCCGAGTGGCAACAAAATATGTTAATGTTGCGCAAAATTATTTCTCGAAATTAGGAATTCAGGTCGAGGCAATTAAACTCAACGGCTCAATTGAAATTGCGCCGCAACTAAATTTGTGCGATTTCATTTTAGATTTGGTCAGTAGTGGAAAAACACTTGAGCAAAATCAAATGGTTGAATTAAAAAAAATTCTCGACGTAAGTTCTTATTTGGTAGTGAATCGAACTTCCTTCAAAGTTTCTAACAATGAAATTAATCAGCTTATAAAAGAATTTGATGTTGCTTAAGCGCTTACAATACATCTCTAAATGCGCTCTAATTGGCTTAACTCTTCTGTTTACAACAATTAGTTCAGAATCTTATGCTGTTTATGAAGGTGTTAGAGATATGCGTTGGAATGGTAGCAGATGTGTAGGTGGTGGTTGGAATGAAATTTCAAAAAAATCGACTTCGGAAAATTTAAATTTTAATCCCTTTGGAACGAACCAAGATATAGAATGGGAACTAACCAACGGCGTTTGTGTAGCATATGTAGCGAGAGTTGCTGCAAGTTTGCAGAGTTGGAAAACAGCTGCCGGTGTTGCATGCATGAATCAAATGGAAGGACCATTATATGTTCTATCTATTGCAACTGGTATTCCATTTTCTCCCAGGTTGCTTGAAGATCAGGTAAAAGATTCAACATATTGTGTTCAGCAAACAAATTTATGTGGTCCACAAAATCCAGTTTCTTGTGCTAATGCAGCGGCTTGTTGTGCTAGTTCATTGTCAGTTTATATATCTGTTGCTGCTTCAGTTGCAGATTTGGCAATAACTTACGGAGTTGCCAATGGTACATATCAGAAATCAAGAATCTGCGGATATAAAGGTGATATTCCTTGGAAGACTTGGAACGCCGACATGGTAAAAGGAGGTCATGAAGGTTCTTACAAACAATATTTACAAAACAAGTATTCAAGCGGTGCAGTAGTTCCTAATTTAGCTGATCAAGAATATCGAGAATTCATTTTTGGCGGTATTGAATATGAAGATAAAGGTGATGGAGCGTGTAAAGCACCAAATTGGACTGATAGCCGAAAAAGAGAAATATTGGGTTATAATGATGGAAGTAACCTAAAATATTACATGACTGGTTCTAACGAAGTTCCAATTTTTGCTTGTTATAGGTTTTTACTAGCAACGGGCAGTGATGAAGAAATAAAAGCCGGTCGAGAAGCTTATGACTGTTGTGTTAAGAGAAGTAAAAGCGTGGTTTGTATTGAAAACGCCGGTAATGGTTCGGATTCACTAACCAATAAGTATGAATATACCTTTTGTCCTATTGGCTCTAGATGTAATGTGAAAGGAATTTGGTTTGATGCCTACAAAGCAAAAACCAAACAAAATTATGGATGTGCTAAAACTTATTCGGTTTGTCCTTATAATCATCCTGTTGGCGGTGGTACAGAAGTTTACGATGCGGACAATACGGATAATGATTGTCAGTATATGAATCATTGTTCTATTTTACCCATTTCACCTTACGTTACCAGAAGTTCATTGTCTGGTGCCTTTTTCGACTCATCTTGTAAAGATTTACGTGGAGATTCTCAAAATACCTACGGTTATGCATCAAATTTAGTGCCGGTCAATGTAAGAGGATTCTCTGCACCTATGGCTCAATGTTTTAAAGAAACTATACAAAATATTTTCTTTAATCGAGCTGGATCAACGTCTTGTGTGGATCCTAATGAAACGCCTGATTTGAACGGTGAATGTAGCAGCGGTTTTAAGTATAAAAAGGGAGAGAGTTTATCTTCTTACCAAAAAACTCTGGGTCAATCTGGTGATTCATTCTTGGTTAGAATTCAGAAGTCTCTGCAAGACGTGATAAAGATGGTTTTGTCAATTGCCATAATGTTTTTTGGCGTATCAATCCTGATTGGTAGTAATCTAATCACTAAAGAAAAAATAGTGCCTTTGGCTGTCAAAATTGGTATTGTGATGTACTTTGCTACTGGAGTTGAATGGCAAAATTGGGTTGTAAATGGCATAATTGACGGATCAGCTCAGCTCTCAGATATTATGTTCCGAACAGAAGCTTTGACTGGAACAACTAAAACAGAAGGCGAGTTATCTGATGGAACGGAAATCGTAAAATATGTTACGGATAGCTCTGTTGATCAAACCAAACTCGATGGTTGTCAGTTTCCACGTTATAATTATGCTGATCCAAATGAGTCGACTCGTTACAGTTTTGGCGCTTATCCACCAGGAAAAGAATATATTAGGATTTGGGATACGATAGATTGTAAAATTGCTCGTGCTTTGGGGTATGGCATAGAAGTGTCTGTTCCAAATATGGTTATGATGATATTAGGTGGTTTTTTGACTGGTGGGGCGGGAATAGTATTCTTATTGGCAACCTTCGCTTTTGCTTTTTTCCTGATTGCCTTGGTGATTCGCGCTTTACATATTTTCGTGCTGTCGATCATGTCAATCATAATACTTTTCTATATCTCCCCAATAATGTTCCCTTTGTTTTTATTTAATAAAACCAAAGGCATGTTTGAGAAATGGTGGAAAAATATAATGGGATTTGCGTTGCAGCCGATGATTTTGTTCGCTTACTTGGGAATAGTATTAACTTTCTTTGATACAGTTTTGATGGGAGATGTTACTTTTATTGGTGATGGAAAAAATGTGCCAAAACAAGTTGTTTGTTCGGGAGAATCAGTCAACAAAAGTATTTACTGTATTTTTAATCCTCCAGTTTCAGGTAGTAATGGTTCTATTAAAAATAATGATCAGTTAAAAGTTATTGGTATCGGACTACCAGTTTTGGCAAATATGAATCAGACTAAAGTCGCAACCTTAATCAAGGCGGCAATATTATTTTTCATTCTGATGAGTTTTATGGATAAAATTACAGATTTTGCTAAAACTTTAGTTGGAGGAGACGGCTTGTCTAGCAATGCAATGAAAGCATCGGATATGATGAAAAATGCCTATGGAGCTGCTAGCGGAGTTCAAAGAAGGGGTATGGGATTGTTGAAGAAAAACATTGTGCCAGGTGTACTGAGAGGTGCTGGTCATACTAGAGATAAAATATCTGATAGAGCAAGTTCCGGAAAAGAAACTAAACGTGCTGAGTATCTGGGTGAAAGAGATGTTATTGGAAACGATAACGCGTCTGTGGGTGGAGATTTGCAAGGGGAAGATAATGGCAATGCTGGCGGTGTTGAAGCTCCTCCAGCGCTGGCGGATAATCAACAAGTTGCTGGCAACCAAAATGATCCTAGAAACGGATAGAAATTTTATTGTTCGTGAGAAAGTTATAAGGAAACCAAAGTGTTGTCGCTTTCTACAACTTTGAAAGTTCTTGGTTGGAAAAGTTGATAATGCCACCACTCTTTGGAATAAAAATCCCAACCAGCAGCACTCATCAAGCCAAGCAAAATCAAACGATTACGTTGAGCTTCGACCGAAATTTTGTGACAATTATGATAAGCCAAATCCGAAAATTCGTCAAAGTCAGAACCCATATCAAGTTCATTGCCGTCTAAATCGCATAAAGTTAAATCAACAGCAACGCCGCGGCAGTGAGGAATAACGCCATTTTCAGGGTTTGAAACAAAATCACCGGGAAATTTATCAAACATATATTTTTGCACTTCGATTGGGCGAAAAGCGTCAAAAATTTTAATTTTTAATCCTAAATTTTTAGCGGCAGCGATAGCTTTTTTTAGTGGCTCAATTGCAGAATCGTGTAAATAACAAAAAGGGTAAGAATACATTTTATGGCCGCAAACGTTGTTGTTTGAGGCATAACGTAAATCAAGAATGACGTCAAATTCTTCTTGCGTGATCGCAACTAAATTTTCCATTTTAGAAAGGTTTCAAAATTACCAAAGTAACGATACAAATCATTATCACTGTTGGAACTTCGTTGATGAGGCGATAAAATTTTTGGCTGTATTTATTCTCACCTTTAGCGAAATTTTTACGACATTTTGACAAAAATCCGTGATATCCCGCCAAAATTAATGCCAAAGTCATTTTGATTTGTAACCAAACCAACTCAAAACCAATTTGTGACGCGAGATAAAAACCAAAAGCGAAAACCGCCAACATCGCCGGAGTCATGATGAAGCGCAACAAGCGATATTCCATTGTTTGGAAAATTTTATCAGTTTCAGATCCGCTTTGAACTTGTGTGTGATAAACAAAAATACGCGGCAAATACAAAAGACCGGCGAACCATGAAATTACAGAGATAATATGTAAAATTTTGACTATGTCGTAAAGTTCGATTTCTTCCATTTTTAGGGTAAAAAAAAGTTGATATTTGGACTTGCTGAAAATACTGTGCGGCACACAAATTTCCCCATTACATTTTCAAATTCAAACAAAAATATGAAACTTCTCGCTTGTAACAGCAATAGAACTTTGGCGCAGGAAATTGCTAAATATCTTGGCCTTAACTTGGTTGATGCTGAAGTAAAAAAATTCGCCGACAAAGAAGTTTTTGTTGAGATCAAAGAAAATGTGCGTGGTGAGGATATTTTTGTAGTACAATCAACTTGCTTTCCAGCCAACGACAACATCATGGAATTGTTGATTGTTATTGATGCTTTGCGTCGTGCTTCAGCTCGTAGAATCACGGCTGTAATTCCTTATTTTGGTTATGCGCGTCAAGATCGTAAAGCTGCGCCAAGAACACCAATTTCAGCAAAAGTTGTAGCCAACATTATTACAACTGCTGGTGCTGATCGTGTTTTAACAGTTGATTTACATGCTGGTCAAATCCAAGGCTTCTTCGATATTCCAGTTGATAATCTTTATGCTGCACCAGTTTTTGTGCGTCACATCAAAGAAAATTTTGATTTAGAAAATTTAGTTGTGGTTTCTCCAGACGTTGGCGGAGTTGCACGCGCTCGCGCAATCGCCAGTAAAATCGGCTCAGAATTAGCAATTGTTGATAAACGTCGTCCAAAAGCTGGAGTCAGCGAAGTCATGAACATTATCGGCGATGTCGAAGGCAAACATTGTATCATTGTTGACGATATGGTCGATTCTGGCGGAACTTTGTGTAACGCTGCTGCCGCAATTATCGACAAAGGCGCATTGTCAGTTTCAGCTTACATTACTCACGGAATTTTGTCAGGAAAAGCTGGTGAAAAAATTGCTGCTTCTAAGCTGAAAAACTTGGTGATCACTAACTCAATTGAACCTTCAGAAATCACTTTATCGACCAAAAATATTAAAATTATTAACATCGCAGATCTTATCGGAGAAGCGGTGCGCAACATTTCTCAAGAAAAATCAGTTTCAACTTTGTTCGAATAAACCATGAAAAAGATTAAAAAAATTTTGGAAAGCCAAAAAGAAAATTTGGAAGTTTTAGGTAAGGCACTTGGTATTTCTGCCGCTGTTGCAATTTTTGCCGTTGTTTTTGCTAATGTGACTTACAACGAAAAACCAGTCGTCAAAAGAGGTTTCGAAATTCCAGTTTCATCTGACGGAAAACCTGTAGCTAAACAAGAAGAAAAAGTTGTTGATTTAGCTACAATGATGGCGACAGCAGATTTTGATCGTGGTGCAAAAGTGTTTAAAAAATGTGCAACTTGTCACTCGGTTGGAAAAGGTGAGGCGGCAAAAGTTGGTCCTAATCTTTACGGTGTTGTTGGTCGTGCAAGAGGTGCAACAGCTTTCTCATATTCTGATGCGATGAAAGCTAAAGGTGGTGCGTGGGATGCAGAATCAATCAATGCTTTCATCACCAAACCAAAAGATTATTTACCAGGTACTAAAATGGGATTTGCCGGTTTGAAAAAACCGCAGGATCGTGCTGATGTTATTTTGTACTTGCAAAAGCAATAGTAAGTTAATTTGAGGCCATAAATTACTAGCAATTAAGATAACCAAATTTCAATAAATTATGGAAAATATATTCGGGTTAGTAGTGGCAATTGCTTTAGGGGCTATTTTTGGATCTTATGCTACTCTTTTTGCGTATCGGTTGCCCTTGAGAGAATCTTGTTTTGGTCGTTACTTTGGTCCCAAATCACGTTGTCCAAGTTGTAGCACAATTATTAGAACTCGTGAGTTGATCCCTTTATTGAATTGGATTTTTACTTTGGGCAAATGCCGCAGTTGTAAAATTAAAATTCCACGCACCCATCTTTTTGTTGAGTTAGCAACAACTTCTTTGTTTGTTTTGTGTTATTTGAAGTTTGGCTTGTCGCAAGAATTTATCGCTTATTCAATTATTTGCGTTAGCTGCGTAATACTTCTTACAACTGATTTTACTCACCGAATTTTTCCGCAAGAAGTCTTGAACTTGATTGTAACTATCGGTTTGGCCTGCCGTGTTCTACAAGAGCAAAATATGATTGACGCAATTTTTTCAGCTGCGATTGGCGTTGCTTTTGCCGTGTTTTTTTACCAAGTTTTTTACAAAAAAACGTCCGGAATGTTTGCCAATCAAGATCAATCTTTTGACTACACGAAATTCATTTTAGTCGCGGCAATTTGCATGAAGTTGCAACTTTTCTTTTTCTACTTTTTTGCTGTTATGATGATCATCACCGCATTGTTAATTTTAGAAGTTCCAATTAAGAAAAATCGTAACAATTTTGGATATGCTTTGATCTTGCCATATTTGTGGCTGATGCTTTTTCCTCCTCTTTCTATTTAGTCTCGGAAAATTTTCTGAGATGATGTTTTTTTTGCGAGCCCGCAACCAATTTTAATTTTTAAAAAAATGACAAACTTTACTGACTATAAAGTGAAAGATATTGCCTTGGCTGCTTGGGGCAGAAAAGAAATTACTTTGGCTGAAAATGAAATGCCGGGTTTGATGTCTTTGCGTCGTGAATATGGCAATTCTCAGCCGCTCAAAGGTGCTAAGATTGTTGGTTGTTTGCACATGACTATTGAAACCGCAGTGTTGATTGAAACTCTTGTTTTCTTGGGTGCAGAAGTGCGTTGGTCATCTTGTAATATTTTTTCAACAGTTGATCAAGCCGCTGCTGCAATCGCTGCCGCTGGTATTCCGGTTTTTGCATGGAAAGGTGAAACTGAAGAAGAATATGATTGGTGTATTCGCCAAACCATCATTGGTAAAGCTGGTTGGGTTCCAAACATGATTTTAGATGACGGCGGTGATTTAACCAAAATGATTCACGAAGAATATCCAGAAATTTTAAAAGAAATCAAAGGCTTATCAGAAGAGACCACGACTGGTGTAGCGCGTCTTTATCAAATGGAGAAAGAAGGTAAATTGAAAGTACCGGCAATCAACGTAAATGATGCTGTTACCAAGTCGAAATTTGACAATCTTTATGGTTGTAAAGAAAGCGTGATTGACGGCGTTAAACGTGCAACAGACGTGATGATCGCCGGTAAAATGGTGGTAATTTGTGGTTACGGAAACGTTGGCAAAGGTTGTGCTGAAGCCTTTAAATCACAAGGTGCAAGAGTTGTCGTTACCGAAATCGATCCAATTTGCGCTCTGCAAGCTGCAATGGCTGGATACCAAGTTTTGACTATAGAAGATGTGGTTTCACAAGCTGATATTTTTGTTACTACAACTGGTAACGTTGATATTATTACAGTTGATCACATGCGCGCGATGAAAGATTGCGCTATCGTTGGGAATATTGGTCACTTTGACAATGAAATCCAAGTTGAAGGGTTGCGTAATTTGAAGTGGACTAACATTAAACCACAAGTTGATCAAGTTACTTTTCCAGATGGTAAAAGAATTATTTTGCTTGCTGAAGGTAGATTATTGAATTTGGGATGTGCGACTGGACACAGCGCTTTTGTGATGTCAGCAAGTTTCACAAATCAAGTTATGGCGCAAATTGAATTGTGGAATAATTACCAAAAATACGAAAATAAAGTTTATATTCTGCCAAAAGAATTAGACGAAAAGGTTGCGCTTTTACATCTTGAAAAACTTGGCGTGAAGTTAACTAAATTAAACAAAAAACAAGCTGAGTACATCAGCGTGGACGTTTCTGGTCCATTCAAAAATGATAATTACAAATATTAAAAATTAGGAATCAGGAGTTACGCAATCCTGATTCCTAATTACTAACCTTCAAATTTTTTATGGAAAAGTTTCAAATTACAAAACAAGGCTACGAAAGATTAAAAGCTGAAATTGATAATTTAAAAAATGTCGAAAGACCAAATATTATCAAACAAATTGCTTCAGCTCGTGAGTTGGGAGACTTGCGTGAAAATGCCGAGTATCATTCAGCAAAAGATAAACAAGGATTTATCGAGGCGCAAATTGCTGATTTAGAAGATAAGTTTTCGCGTGCAGAAGTAATTGATATCTCACAACTTTCTGGTGACAAAATTAAATTTGGTGCAACCGTTAAGTTAGAAAATTTAGATAATGAAAAAATTGTTTCTTACAAAATTGTTAGTGAGTTTGAAGCTAATATCGACGAGGGCATGATATCAGTAATATCACCTGTTGCAAGGGCACTATTAGGAAAAGAAATTGGTGATGAAGTAGAAATAAGAACTCCCGGTGGAGTTATTAATTATGAGGTATTGGAAGTCAAATTCGTACACTAAAAAATAATTGTTTGACATCAAAAAAGTGCAAACTTAATTACCTCGAAGTGGAGCTTTAATTCATTTCGTCAGCCCCTAAGTAAAATCAATAAAATCATAGTTAATTCATTTATGAAAAAAACTTTTTCTTCTAAGAAATCAGCCTTTTCGCTGATCGAACTTTCAATCGTGCTGATAATCATCGGTCTATTAATCGCTGGTATTACTGGGGGTGCAAGTTTAATAAAAAGCTCAGAATTGCGCTCTGCTATGGGTGAATATAGAGGTTACGCAGTTGCAGTAAATGGCTTTTTCTCTCAGTACAATTATTTACCAGGTGATTATGCAACAGCAATTGCTGGAGCATCCTCTTCTTCAACGTCAACCGCTGCATATACTGGATCTTCAGCCTCTGGACAAAATGGCAGAATTGAATATAATACTGCAAGTGTAGCTACTTACCTTTCTGAAAGTGTTGCTGCCTTTGATCAGTTAATCAAAACTGGAACTTTGGATTCTACTTTGGCGATGACCTTTGCTTCTCCTGTAACTTCTCAAACTCCAGGCACCAACATGCCGTCGTCTAAAATCAAAAACGGTGGATGGCATTTTGATTACCGTGTAAACGTTGGAACAACTTCAAATACTGATTATAACACTGCAGTTATAAATGAAGGTGCAGAAGCTTCTCCAGCTTATCAAAATGTTGTGGTTTTGACTGGAAAAACTACTGCTGCTAGTTCTGATGCTGCAACCGCAATAAAAAACACTTTGGTTAATGGTTCTAACCTAGCTACTGCTATTTTGACTGGTCCTGATGCTATGTCTATTGATACTAAAATTGACGATTCTTTCGCAAATTCAGGAAAGGTAAGAGGTTTAAATCCAGGTACTGCGACAACTTGTTATACAGCTAGTGCTAGCGCTAATGTTTCTTATACTGTCACTTCTTCTACAAACAAAGTTTGTGCTTTGACTTTCCAAGTTGATGTTAATTCTTAATAAAACTGAACGGTTTAACTAAACAAATTTGAAAATTATGAAAAAAACTTTCTCTTCTAAAAAATCAGCTTTCTCGTTGATTGAATTGTCAATCGTGCTGATAATAATTGGTTTACTAATCGCTGGTATTACTGGTGGTGCAAGTTTGATCAAAAACTCGGAACTTCGTGCTGCGATTAGTGAAGCAAGGGGATACCAAGTTGCAGTCAACGGTTTCTATTCTCTATATAATCAATTGCCTGGTGACTTAAACAAGGCAATTTCTGAAGATTCTGATACTGCGATCTATGCTGGTCCTACTACTGGTTCTGGAGAAAATGGTAAAATTGAATATTTCGCTTCTGATGTTGTAGGAGCTAACTGCTACACTACTAATAGTAATAGCGCATTAACTAATTGTAACTCTGAAAGTATTGCAGCTTGGAGACAGTTGATCAAAACTGGTACGATTGATTCAACGCTAAGTTTAACTTATACTAATATTGGTGTTGAACAAGTAGCTGGAATGAATATGCCAAGTTCAAAAATAAAATTTGCTGGATGGCATTTCGACTATCGTAATAAAGTAGGATCTGCTGGCAATTATGCAGCGGACACTGCAGCTTTGGGAGTTGTACAAGAAGGTGGTTCATATGCACCTCAAAACGTTGTTGTTTTGACTGGAACTACAGGAACTGCAACTGCTGCAACATCAACTCTAGTTAATGGAACTTCAAATTTAGCTGCTGCTTCTTTAACTGGTTCTGATGCCTTGACTATTGATACTAAAGTTGACGACGGAAAAGCAAATACTGGAAAAGTTAGAGGCTTAAATCCTGGAGCTTCATCAACTACTTGTTATAATGCTAGCACTACAGCGCAAGCTGACTATATTATTGAGTCATCTACAAGCAAAGTTTGTGCTTTGACTTTCCAAGTTGATCCAAAATCTTCATAGTTTTTGATCAATTATTTTAAAAAAGCCTCGTCATCTTTTAGGTGACGAGGCTTTTTTTATGTTTTAATTTAATGGTCTTGATTTTTTCAGTGCTGCTAAATCAACTAAAACAAACATTATAAAAAATTATCTTAAAATTAGTTCATGAAAAACGATCCAGTTTTATCTTCGATGATTAATTTTTTAGTTCCGATAATCTTAATTTACGGATTATTCTTTTTATCGGATTTTTTAGTCAGTGGATTCTTCGCTTTGATCTACTCGGTAGTACTATTTTTTAGTGCTTTTATGATCTTTTCTGTCCGTTTTTCGAGCGTTAAGCCAGAATCTATAGTCTCGATCGAAATAGTTTCATCTGCTGCAACTTTTCTTTCTTTTTGTTATTTGATTACGATTTTATTTTTGATCACCAATATTTTTGATCTTTAGTTATTGAAGAAGTCTCGAATCTTTTGCGCCGCAGCTTTGCTGATCCCTTCAACGCGCATTAAATCTTCAACAGTTGCTGATTTAATTTTATCCAAAGATCCGAAGTGATTGAGCAAGATTTTTTTCCGCTTTTGACCAATTCCATCAACATCATCTAAACGTGATTTAGTCACAGTTTTACCTCGTTTACTGCGATGAGTTGTAATAGCGAAACGATGTGCTTCATCGCGCAATTGCTGCAAGTAATGCATCAATTTGTGATGTTTTGGCAGTGTAAAAGAGTCTTTGCCAATTTGATGAAAATATTCCTCGCCAGCATTGCGATCTTCGCCTTTCGACATGCAAACAAAACGTGGTGATATTTTTAGATCACAAAAAACGCTGTGAGCAGCGTTAAGCTGGCCAATGCCGCCATCGATTATGATTAAATCTGGAAAAGTATTATTGTTACCTTCTTTAAAGCGACGGCGCATTACTTCGCGCATCATCGCGGTGTCGTCACGACCATTTTCTTCGAAGCGAATGTTAAATTTGCGATAACCATTTTTGATAAAACCTTCAATTCCCGCGGTAATCATCACGCCGACCGCATTTTCTCCGCCGGTATGGCTGTTGTCATAAACTTCAATGCGTTTAGGTAATTCTGGTAAATCAAACAGATTTTTCAGCTCAAGCAGCATTGCAGAATTGTTGAGGTTTTGTACCAATTTCTGCTCTAAAACCTGCATTGCCAACTGTTCTTGGTCTTTGATTATTTTTAATTTATCGCCGAGTTTAGGGATTTTTATCGTAACTTTTTGCTGAGCAATTTTGCTTAAGAAATCTTCAACCAACTCTTTCTCTTCAAGTTCGATGTTAAGCAAAATAACGCTTGGCGGCGTTTGAGCTAAATAAAATTGTCCTAAAAATTCCGCTAAAACATTTTCCAATGAACCTTCCTCAATATTGTAATAATAAGGCTTGGAGCCGTAATTATTGCCGCTACGGAAAAAAGATACGTAAATACAAATCTGATCATTTTTACTCACGACGCTAATAATATCAGAATCTCCAAGCTGGTGAATATTGATGTTTTGCTTGGCTTGAATTGAGGTTAAAGATTTGATGCGATCGCGAATATTAGCGGCTTTTTCATATTCAAAATCATCGCTATATTTTTGCATTTTTTGCGCCAAATCAGCTTGAATTTGCGCCGATTTTCCGCGTAAAAAATCAATCGCGCTGTTTACGGATTTCGTATATTCAAATGCTGAAATCGCTGCAACACAAGGTGCACTGCATCTTTTAATTTGGTATTCTAGACAAGGTTTTTGACGATTTTGAAATTCTGAATCAGAACAATCGCGCAGCAAAAAACTTTTTTTCAAAACATCGAGAGTGCGATTCACATCGGTTGGTGAAGCAAAAGGACCGAAATATTCACCTTTCTCTTTTTTCGAACCACGATGTTTGACGACGGAAGGAAATTGGTGATTGCTGATTAAAATATAGGGAAAAGTTTTATCGTCGCGCAGTAAAATATTGAATTTAGGCGCGCATTTTTTGATCAAATTATGTTCCAGCAAAAGTGCTTCAACTTCAGTTTCGGTTTGAATATATTCCAATTTCTGCGCTAAAAAAACCATGCGCGAAATGCGTGGAACCAAACGTTCTTCTTGAGTGTAATTGGTGATTCTTTTGCGCAAATTTTTCGCTTTTCCAACGTATAAAACTTGATCGTCAGCACCAAAGAATCGATAAATTCCAGGAGTTTCAGGTATTTTTGAAAGTTGTGCTTTGATTATTTCTCTCGGCATTAATCTGGAAATTTAGAAGTTTTTGAGAATTAGAAAAATTTTGGGAACTAAAGAGATTTAAGATTTTGCATTTTAGATTTTACAGTTAGTTTTTAACATCATTTCTAAAAATCAAAATTTCCCCAAAAAATGGTCATAAAAAAAGAACAGCTTGAAGAAATCAACGTGTTGCGTTCTCAAGTAAATCAAACTATCCGCCCGGTTGCGCCAGAATTAGAAAAAGTTTTATATCAACCATTTGAAGTTTTGGATCACGGTTTTGTTCGTGTCGTTGATTACATGGGAAATGATGCGGCAGTTGTGCAAGCGGCTCGCGTTTCTTACGGTCAAGGTACGAAAAAAGTTAATGCTGACAAAGGTTTGATTAATTATTTGATTGCGCATCGTCACACAACTCCGTTTGAAATGTGCGAAATTAAGTTTCACATCAAATTACCGATTTTTATCGCACGTCAATGGATTCGCCATCGCACAGCTTCGGTCAATGAATATTCTGCGCGTTACTCGATTATGGAAGATGAGTTCTACATCCCACGTGCTGAGCACTTATCAGCACAATCGAAAGTTAATCATCAAGGTCGTGATGAATCGCGTGTTTTAAACGCTGAAGAATCAAAAAGAGTTTTGGAAATTTTGAAGAAAGATTCAGTGAACGCTTACGATCATTACCTTGAAATGATCAATCAAAATTCTGCAGGCGAAATTGCTGATGAAAATAAAGAAGGTTTGGCCCGCGAACTTGCTCGTATGAACCTGCCGATTAATTGCTACACGCAATGGTATTGGAAAATTGATTTGCACAATTTGATGCATTTCTTGGCGCTTCGTGCTGATAGCCACGCGCAATACGAAATTCGTGCTTATGCTGAAGTGATGTTGGACATCGTGAAAAAATGGGTTCCGCATTGCTACGAAGCATTTGAGAAATATCGTCGCGACGGTAAAGAGCTTTCTGGTGCTGCGATTGAAGTGATCAAGAAAATGGTTAAAGGTGAAGAAGTTACTCAAGAAAATTCTGGTTTAAGTGTGCGCGAGTACAATGAATTGATGAATTTGATAAAATAAAAAAACTAAAAGGAGCTACTTTATGTCAATTGGAATTTGGGAATTATTATTAATTTTAGCTATTGTATTTGTGCTTTTCGGAGCTGGCAAATTGCCGCAAGTTATGGCTGATTTGGGTAAAGGCGTAAAAAGCCTGAAAGAAGGTTTGAAGGGCGATCAGAAAAAAGAGGAAGCAAAAAATAATTCGCAAAATTCTGCTTCGAACCAATCAGATAAAAATTCTTAATCACGACTAAAAGTGCCGTTGAAACAAGAATTAATTACTACACAAGTTTTAGAAGATGTGGTCAATCAGTCTTCGGCTGATCGTGTGTTGATCAAAGATTTGGTTGATGCGATGGATGCTGTTGGGTTTGGTCTAGCAATAATGATTTTTGCTTTTGGTATTATAATTCCACTTCCGCCACCATTTCCAAGCATCATCTCAATTCCTTTAGTGTTGTTTTCAGCGCAAATGATGGCAGGTTATAAATCACCAAAATTGCCAAAAAGATTTTCTAATCTTTCGGTTAAAAGGTCGGTGTTAGCAATGTTGATTAAACGCTCTGCGCCTTACATTCGCCGTGTTGAAAAGATCTTAAAGCCAAGATTGTCTTTCGTTTTTTACGAAGGTATGGAGCGTGTTGTGGGATTCTTTATTTTTCTTTTCTCTACCTTCGTTTTGTTACCAATGCCTCTGTCAAATTTCATTCCAGGGCTTGGAGTTTTAATTATTTCTTTCGGTTTATTAGGAAAAGACGGTTTAGTAACAATTTTGGGCATTATTATTGGTATTACCGGCATAGTGATTTCAATCACTGCTGTTTTCTTGGGAGTTGAAGCGATATACTACATTAAAAGTTATTTATTTTCCTAAATTAGAGTTCTTACGTGAGATAATTAAAAGAGAGAAAAAGGCTTTTTGGTTATTTAGCTCTCTATTGTTATCGCTGCTGTTTTAGGTTCTGGGGTGTTATAAAAACCACTACTTCAGTCCTCTATTAATTTGATGTAGAATGCGATTCTAATTCTGTTTTGTGGGTGAAAACTAGTTTTAAGAAGTTTCCATAATGAGGAAAATTTAATAAAATTAAGCTAGCAGATTGGTGAATAATTGTTGAAGTGATCTTCTAGCAGAAACTCTATATTTTGTACTATGCATCTGGTGTTGTAGCCTCAACCATAATCATAAAAAAAATTTTCAACACATTATTAGTTAACTAACTTGACAGCCAAAAAAAACTTCTTAATTAAGCGCGCTCTTCTTTTCTGCTTAAAAAAATTTTCTCCAGCTTCTAGTTTGAAAGCTTCCTTTTGTTGTCTCTCACAAAAATTTAACAAACTTCCCAAAATAATTTTACTAACTAACTAACATTCTAAATGTCATCAACTCTAACACTTCGTTACGGTTCAAACCAAAATAGCAATTCTTCGAACCAAGATTCTTCCAATAAAGATTCACAAGATAAAGATTTACAAACAAAAGATTCGGTAAAATCAGAAAATAGCTCAGAAGTAGCAGGTCAAAATTTCAATCAAGTACAAAACAGTGAAGCTCAATCTAGCCGTGGCTATTTGCACACTGGTAATTTGATTAGCCGTGGTAACAACAATTCTTCAAATAGTCCGGCATCAAGCTCAAATGGTTCAGAAGAGGAAGAAGATGATGCTGCAACAAATAATTCAAATACACCTCAAGGTGGTGGTCGTTACGATCGTAGAAATAACCAAAATAATTCCCAAAATAACTCCCAAAATACTGCCAATGTTAAAACTTTGGAGTTGAAAACTTTAAAACTTAAATCAGCGGAAAAGTTGATTGAAGCCGCTAAAGAGTATGGTTTAGACAATATTGGTGATTTCGGCAGACAAGACATTATCTATCACATTTTGAAAAACTTTTCGGACCAGAATCCAGAAAACGTCATTATTGGTGAAGGTGTGTTGGAAGTTTTGCAAGACGGTTTTGGCTTCTTGCGTGCTCCTGAAACTAACTATTTCCCAGGTTCGGACGATATTTACGTTTCACCAAGTCAAATCAAAAGATTCGGACTTAGAACTGGTGACACAATCCGTGGCCAAATTCGCGCACCGAAAAAAGGTGAAAGATATTTCGCGTTACTTCGCGTCAACGACGTTAACTTTAACACGCCAGATAAAATCAGAAATCGTGTGTTGTTCGACGATTTAACGCCGCTTTATCCAAATTCGAAAATTCAACTACAAGAAGACAAACCAGCAAATAACGACATCAGCACTCGCATCATCGACATGGTGACGCCGCTTGGTAAAGGTCAACGTGCTTTGATCGTTGCGCCGCCACGTACTGGTAAAACTTCTTTGATGCAAAATATTGCCCGCGCTATTACAACTAATCACCCAGAAGTGGTGTTGATTGTGTTGTTGATTGATGAACGTCCGGAAGAGGTGACTGACATGATTCGTACCGTTAAAGGTGAAGTTGTTAGCTCAACTTTTGATGAACCAGCAACTCGTCACGTTCAGCTTGCAGAAATGGTTATCGAAAAAGCCCGTCGTTTGGTAGAAACTAAAAAAGACGTAGTGATTTTGCTTGATAACATCACTCGTTTGGCTCGCGCCTACAACAACGTAATCCCGTCTTCAGGAAAAGTTTTGAGTGGTGGTGTTGATTCTAACGCGTTGCAACGCCCGAAAAGATTCTTCGGTTCAGCTCGTAATATCGAAGAAGGTGGTTCATTGACTATCATCGCTACGGCTTTGGTGGAAACTGGTTCGAAAATGGACGAAGTAATTTTTGAAGAATTTAAAGGTACAGGTAACGCCGAAATTATGCTTGATCGCAAAATTTCTGATAAACGTATCTTCCCAGCAATCGACATTACTCGTTCTGGTACTAGAAAAGAAGAATTGTTGGTTGATCGCGCAACACTTTCAAAAGTTTGGATGTTACGTAGAATCGTCAATCCAATGAGTCCGTTGGAAGCTATGGAATTCTTGTTACACAAACTTGAACACACTAAAACCAATGAAGAATTCTTCAAATCGATGAATTCTTAAAATAGTTTCTGGTGCTTAGAATCAACAATCTAAGCACCATTTACCCATCAATTAATCTTTATGAGATTATCAATTCTTTTGCTTTCCATATTGTTTTTGAGCGCTTGTGCCAAGAAAAATACAGGATATGACGTTATCGCCAATGAAAATGCTTTGAGAGCTCAAGGCACATTTAACGCTTATTTAGCTTTAGAATATCTAGATTTTTCGCGTAATTTGGGACAAGGAAAAAACAAAAAAGATGCCGCTTATTTCTTAGAAAAAAGCAAAAGAGTTGCTGAAGACAAAATTGTAATTCCAGAAAATCCACTCAATTGGGGAGCAGATCCAGCTCAAATGGAAGAATTGGTTGCGATGCAAAAAAGACTCGATGTAGTTTCAACTCCACAAATGCAAAATCAGCTGCCGATTCAAATGGCGCACTTGACTTATTTGTATGATTGTTGGGCTGCTAAAGAATCTAAACCAATTTTCAAAGGCAGTGAACTTGCCAAGTGTCGCGCCAGATTTTACAAGCTTTTAGAAGAAATCGAATTTTACATCGAAAGCCAAAAAGATGAACTCAACCCAGCAACTAAAATTGTTGAACCGCAATTCCAACGTTTTGAAGTTTTATTCGACTTAAACAGTTTCAAGTTCAACACCAAAGCTATGAAAGATTTTCAAGTGGTTGTGGATTATTTAATGACTATGAAGGGTGATTATCGCATTTTATTGGTTGGTTCTGCCGACAGAACTGGCAAGGAATTGCGCAATCAAAGTATTTCTTTCAAACGTGTGGGAGTTGTGAAAGACTATTTGGTTAAAAATGGTGTTACAGATGATCTAATCGAAACTCGTTCTTTTGGCGAAGATTTCCCCGACATCATTACCGCCAAAGGTGTGCAAGAACAAAGTAACCGCGCTGTTGGTATCTATATTTTGAAAGGCGCGCGCTCTTTTGAATCTTTCCCGTTGCCGCTGATTGAAAATTTTGTTTATCGCGAAGGTGTCGAAAAAGCTTTGAAGGAAAGAGGTAAAAGATAATGGCGATGTTTGATCAGAAGAAGCGATTGGTGATCAAAATCGGTTCTTCTTTATTGGTTTCTGAAGGCGAGTTACGTCAAAAATGGCTAAAATCTTTTGTCAAAAATGTAGCGCAATTAATCGCCAAAAATATTGAAGTTGTGATTGTTTCATCAGGCGCTGTGGCTTTGGGGCGCGGTGCACTTGCAATGCAAAACAAAAAATTGTCGCTACAAGAAAAACAAGCTGCCGCGGCAATTGGCCAAATTCATTTGATGGGTTTTTATCGTGATTTGTTTGCAAAACATAATTTAAACGTCGCACAAATTCTGCTTACAGCATCTGATTGCAACGATCGCGAGCGTTATTTGAATTCTCACAACACGCTGGAAACTTTGCTGAAAAATCGTGTTGTACCAATCATTAACGAAAATGACACGGTTGCGGTTGATGAAATAAAAATCGGCGACAATGACCGTCTCGCGGCACGTGTAGCACAAATGGTGGCGGCAGATTTGATGATTTTATTTTCTGATATTGATGGTCTTTACGACAAAAATCCGCGCACAGAAAAAGATGCGGAATTAATCAAAGAAGTTTTTGCAATTACTAAAGAAATTGAAGCGATGGCTGGCGGCGCGGGCTCTTCGGTTGGAACTGGCGGTATGGTTACAAAAATTATGGCGGCTAAAATGTTGGCAAACTCAAATTGTGAAACGGTGATTACCAACGGTTTTGCCGAAAATTCGTTGCAAAAATTATTAGCAGAACAGCAAAATTTTACTATTTTCCACAATAAAGAAAAAGCGGCGAAGTCGCGTAAGAATTGGTTGTCTGGTTTTGTAAATCCAAAAGGCGAAGCGATTGTAAATGAATGTGCAGTGGAAGCTTTGCGCAGTAAAAAAATCAGCTTGTTGCCAATCGGCGTTGTCGCGGTGAAAGGTGATTTCAAAAAAGGCGATGCTATTTTTATTCGTGATGAATCAGGTGCTCACATTGCAAGCGGTATCAGTAATTATGACGCTGTGGATGCCAAAAAAGTTTTGCAGAAAAAATCAGATGAAGTGAAGAAAATATTAGGGAAGGGTGCTAAATCAGAGCTAGTCCATATCGACAACTTAGTAGTAATATAGATTTACCTCTTTGCCTCCTTTGCAAAAGGAGGTGGCACGAAGTGCCGGAGGATTTATTTTAGTTGTTGATAATTTTTATATTTTTTCATCTCCAAACTTCCCGTAACTTTTTTAAATCACCCGTCACGCTGCGCGTGCCACCCTCTTTTTCAAAGAGGGAGAAAAGAGCCTAAATGGCTCTTTTCGGCTTACGATTTAACTTCAAGTTGAGATTTTCAAAGGCAACGCCGGACGGATCTAAAAGCTAAACGGCTTTTTTGAAAAACGTCGTGTTCTTTATGCGCAATTGCCCGGGTGCGATGCCGACAAAATCAGTTTGTGTAAAATTATTAGCGGCGAAAAATTCGAAAATTTTGCGATAATTTTTCCGTTCAGAATCATCAAGAATCACCATGCCATCTTCTTTCAAAGCTGCGATGACATTTTTAGCACAGTCAAATCTTTTCAAAGAATCGATGATGATTAGATCGAATTTTTGGCCGCTATTTTTGGCGAAATTTTCGTAATTTGGATTAGTCAAACCGTCAGCCATCAAATTTATCTCAACGTTAGATGCTTTGTTTGGCGATGCTTGTAGCATAGAATTGACGATGCTTAGCCACTTTTCGTTAGTTTCAAGGCCAACAACTTTTTTGACTCTTGCGCAGAAAAATAGCGTAGAAGCGCCGCAGCCAAATTCAAAAACTTCGTGAGAGTTTTGCAGATAATTTTGCAAAAATTCGATTGCCGGATAAGTCATCCACGGCACGTAATTGCCGTCTCCGTCTTGCGAGATTCCTTCAAAAAAAGATCTCGTCCAGCCGGCTTTATTGGCTTCGAATTGTTGGCGCGTTAATGATTTTGTTGTAGATACCACTCGACAGTTTCTTTTAATCGTTCGCTGAAAGATTTTGATGGTTTGAAACCAAATTCGCGAGCAACTTTGTCGTTGCTGATGGCGTAACGTTTGTCGTGACCGAGGCGGTCAGTAACAAAAGTGATTTGTTTGGTGTAAGAAATACCGTCAGCTCTTGGCTTAATTTGGTCTAAAATTGTGCAAATTTCGTGAGCCAATTCCAAATTTTCTTTCTCACATTCGCCGCCAAAGCAATAAGTTTGACCAGCCAGTCCTTTTTGAAGCGCCATAAGAATGCCGCGAGCGTGATCTTTAACAAAAATCCAATCACGAATATTTTTGCCAGTACCATAGATTGGAATATTTTTGTGGTTAATTGCCGAAGAAATGACAGTTGGGATGAACTTTTCGCGATGTTGATGCGGACCAAAATTGTTAGAACAATTTGTAGTAATTGTGGGCAATTTGTAAGTTTCAAACCAAGCGCGAACTAAATGGTCAGAAGCAGCTTTTGACGCGGAATAAGGCGAGTTTGGTTTGTAAGGATTTTCTTCGTTAAATTTCGGATCGTTTAAATCAAGCGAGCCGTAAACTTCGTCAGTTGAAACGTGCAAGAAACGAAATTCTGATTTTTTTTCGTCAGCCAGATTTTTCCAAAAATCCAACGCACAATTGAGCATGTTGAAAGTGCCAACGATGTTGGTTTGGATAAAATTTTCCGGAGCTTTGATCGAGTTATCAACGTGCGATTCCGCAGCGAAATTGACGACAAAATCGATTTGTTCTTCACGCAAAATTTTGCTGACCAAATCACGATCACAAATATCGCCTTCAATCAATTTGAACAAAGAATTTTGTGCAACTGCTGCCAAGTTTTTACGATCAGCAGCGTAAGTCATTTTATCCAAAACAATCGCGCGATTATTTAACGAACAAACCAACTCGACGAAGTGACTGCCGATAAAGCCAGCACCACCGGTGATTAGAAAGTTTTTCATATTAACTTCTTCCCTGTGGTTCTGGTTTTGCTGCTGCAGTTGGTGCTCCTAGTCTTGCGCTTTGTTGTGGTTTCAGTGATGGTTTCGGTAAAATTCGGAGGTCTTTTATAAGACTTTCATAAATTTCCGTAATTTCAGTTGCGGCATCTTTTTTTTGGTTACGTAGTGTTCTGTATATTTGAGCAAAAGTTGCAACGGGATTTGATTCATCTTTCTTTATATTTAGAGTATTACTGTTCTTAGTATCATGATCGATAATCGCATCAATAAGTTTATTAAGCGCCGCTTTTTCTTCGCGCTTTAGTGTAAAATGACTATCATCCGCAAATGCCAATCTTCCACTTTCAAGTAATTTACTAAATGTGTTCCACATTCTCTTTAATTCTAATAATCCATTACTCGGAATCTTTATGACTCTATTATGAAGAAGACCTTCTCTCACGTCGAGTTTTTCGGTCATAGCCTTTAGGAATGATTTATGTTTCGAGGCTTCTTCTATCGTTTCCTGAACTTTTTTTACTAAATCCTCTCCATTAGCGCAGTATAGTTCTGTAGATTCGTTTGTTGAAGGAATACGAATGTTATTAGTAATCGACACACTTGGCAAAGTATTGGTGTCCGACAAACTATAAGACAAGGTTATGACTACTTTGTCTTCTTGACCAGGACCTTTGTATGAGTATGTCTCTGAGGTTACATTTTCATTTTGTGTTTTCTCGCATTTGAAAAGGCTCGCAGGAGTATTGAAAAATCCTTGGATCGTTTGTTGGAAACCTTCTATTTTTTCTTTAGCTTCCAGCAGTTGATTTGAATGACTTCTTAGAGTTTTTTCTGCTGTAGAATGATGAAACAGGGTACGGAAATATTTTGCACAATATGTTCCGGCAGATACTTCGCCATTTTCACGATCGCTACATAAATCCGTTAAGCGACTATCTTTTCCTGAAGTACCACTTAAAAGAAGAGCTAAATTGTTATTAATCGATGAAAGTTGTTTTTCCTTTGTTTCTCGCTCTTCTTCTAATTGGCTATATAGCCCTGTTTCTCCAACTGCAGTATTACGTTCAATTTTTTCTAAGTATGAAGTTTCACATTCTCCGGTTTTTTGGACTGATTTTGCTAATTCTCCTAAAACTGCAAATTCTATAATGCTATTAGTAGGATCATATTCAGTGATGTCGTAGTCTCTGCCTTCTAAATAAACTTTAAAAGTATTTCGCGGATCCGGATCTGTGGTTGTTATCTGTGGAGGATCAAAATTCGATCCTGGATTATTAATAGGATCATAAACTCCTTCTCCAAGTGTAGTATATCGTGTAACTTTATACTTGTATACGCCATCGGCTCCTTCAACAGTTTCGAACAGTTTTAAGTTTCCTAGCTGTGCAAACAAATTTTCGTAGGTTGTTTGATAATTTTTTTGCTGTTCTTTTAACCTTTCTCCTAAAGCCATTAATGTTTTGGCATCATAATCAGCACCAGTATTAGTTGGTGTAATTGAGATCTCCCCATTTGTTGAGAAAGAAATAATAAGAGAATTATTATGATTTTCATCATCAATACTAAAAAAGTAGTTATCACTATTCTCTATTTTAGTTAGGCCTTCTATTCCAACCAATAAACCTTTTGGTTTACAATCTAAAAGTGTATTTCCGAGAGCTTCTAATTTTTCGTCTAATAAATAGGTGTAATGGGAGTTAAGCCTTTTTAATGATTCTTCTTTTCTTTCAGTGTTATCACCGGCAAAAGTTTGAATTTCTTTATTCAAAAAAGTCTTTCTTTCTTCGACTTTTTCTAAAAGTTCTTGCGAAGAAGAAATGGTTAATTTTTGCTCTGTAGTAATCTTCTTTAAACTTTCGCTTAGTGCGACTGAATCATTATTAATTTTTAGATCACTTAGATCAAAAGTTTTTGCTTGTTCTTGTAATGTTACCGTGATATTTGGGTGATCAATTTCTATATTTAGCTGGCCTGATTTGAAACTTTGTCTAGTTTCATCATCCTCAAAAATCTGATGAACAATTTCTTGTGATTTAGACTTATGAAATTCTTGTATAAAATTACAAACGGCAAGAGCGGTTTTTTGATAAGAAACAAATATCTCGGAAGAAGAATGATCTTTAACTTTTGCTAATGGAGCTTCTGCTGCATTTATAATCCTACCCTCCAATATTGCTAGTTGAAGTGTTTTAACTTCATTACCATTAGAGCTTGCACTATCATCAACATCATTATGTGTAGTATTTTCATTATCTATTACCTCGGAAGAAAAAGAGATGCTCTTATTAGCAATTTTTAAGGTTAACTTTTTTTTGGTTTTTTCAGGTTCCTCTTGTTCTTCAATTTCTAGTGGCACCTCAATAAATTTTTGATCCCCATGGTAGCTGCTAAAGTCTTGTTGAGGAAATAAACCTTCTGAAGTTTCAATGAATGAAGTCAGTTCCGTTTTCAAACTTTCGAGAATGTCTTCTTCAAGTTTTTTTGCCGTGTCAGATAAATTTTCGATTTTTGTTGATAGTTTTGATTCTGGCCAAGTTGCTTTTATTGCGCCAGCTTCGTTACTATTGGCATTGTCTTGTGTATCTTGGTTTGTAGAAGTCTCGTTGGGTGCTATTGCCTCTTTAAAATCTTCAAAAAGTGATTTCTTCTGAGAAAGTTTACTTTCTAACTCAGAGAGTTCTTTGACTAATGATTCTATTTTATCATATAAAGAATTTGGTTCTTCTGGATCTGCAGCTGCTACAGGATCGGAAGCTGATTCTTGTGATCCTGACGTTGGATTTTCTTGAGAGTGTTCTGCTGTATCTGCAGCTGCTACAGCATTAGAAGCTAATGCTTGTGATTCACGTAATGGATTATTAGTAGTATTCAGATCGTAATCTTCAAAAGTATCCTCTAATTTTGGATCAGTTGTTTCTGGATGTGTCGAAGTACTTTGTGGGTCTGATGATAAATATGCAATTTCATCAATTCTTTCCGAAAGTTCTCCGCATTTAGATTTATAAGAATCAATTAAAAGTTCTTGTGATGCTGCATAAGATTCTAATATTTTTTCAGCTCTTCCAATTACTGCTAGATCTGGGTCTCTTGTTTCATTATATTCTACATTAATAGAGTATTCTTTAGAACCATCATTTTTTGTAGAAACATGCTTTAGTACAATTGTTCCAATACCTTCAATTGTAAGAGTCTTTTTTTCTGGTTGATCAGGAAGTAAAGCATGAATAGTATTGTCTGATTCAGATGTTATTGATTCATTTTGACCAGCATAAAGTATTTGACTCAGATCTTCACCTTCCTGAGAAGATTCTTCAGGAACTAATGTAGGTTCTTCCGCATTTTCATCTGACAACGGGTCATTTTGATCAGAAATTGAAATCATGTCGTTCTCTTTCTGAGGAGATACAAAAGAAATATAATATTTGTTTTCGTTTTCGTTTTCGTTTTCGTTTTCCTTGTCCTTAGAGAGAGTTAATTCCGATTTTTTTCCGATAATTTTGTCAAGAAGGCCTGAAATTTTTGATGTACTTTGTACACTTTCTTGTTTGTAAAGAGCATCAATACTTTCAGCAACTTGATTTAGTAATAATAGATCGGATTCTGTAAGTGGATCAAGAATAGTTGTAGGTTTATCAGGGAGTATTATTGATATTTTCTCACGTTCAATATGAAAAACGTATTCTGCTGCAGGATCAGTATCTATTTTTAAAGTAAAAAATAGTTCTGAGCCCTCTTTACGTAGCGATTTATCTGCATTTTCATCATTTCCTCTTTTTTCTACTATAGAGTTTGCTTGCTCAAAAACCTTCGCTAGTTTTTCTAATGTTTCTTGGTTGAGTTTCTCATCTAGTTCTTTGAGTTTTGTAAAAAGTGCTTCAGGTTTAAATAGCAGGAGTGATTTGATCAGTAAATTATTATCTGCTGAATATTGAGTTTCTAAAAATTCTTTAATTTCCTGAGGAGAATATTTAAAATTTTCATCTAAACTTAATCCTGACAAGATTCCTTCAGTTTTTTTAGGTAATCGCTTAATAATGCTTTTTGCAAGATCAAATTTAATTCGCAAAGTTGCGTAATCGATTAGCCTTTCTACATCAAAGTGATTAGTTTTATATTCTGAATTTTCTGCTGTAATTGTTTCATATTCATCATCATCGGAAACAAAACAGGATAATGATACACTCGGAGTAGTGTTTTCGGTTTCAGTAGTAATGGTAAATTGAAATTTGTCGTAACCCTTAGTAATTTGATCTTGCAAAAATTTTCTATTTTGTCGGATTACCTTTGCATTAGCTGGTGATGTTTTTTTGGAGCCTGTATTTGTAGTTTCTGTTGTTTCTTCGCTATATCTATTCAGTAAGCTTGCACCATCAAATGTTATAGTATATTCATTCTGATCAGATTCAGGATTAGTTAAGAAAAACTGATTATCAACAGTATTAAGTTCAGCTAAAGCCTTTGATAAGGTTTCTTTGTATTTTTCTTCTTTTTCTAAAGATTCTTTTATTTTTGAGAATCTTTCTAATTTGGTTGCAAGAGATTCTTTTGATGATTCTTTTCTCTCATGAAATTGGTGGGCATAATTATAAGACGCAATGTCCATAGCAACTGACTCTTTAAGTGAGAGCAGGTAACTATTATCTTGTCTATATTTATCACTTAAATCTAAAGGCTTAAGGCCTGAAGTACTATCATTCCGGTTACGACTAAGCAAAAGACTTTCTTTAGTGGGTGTTCCTTCTTCTATTCTTATTTGTGAAAAAACTTCTGCAGCTGTTGTTTCTTTTAAAAAGTCCCTATCATAGTAAGTTAATTCAAATGTATACAGCGCTTTATTTAAGTATAAGTTTCTGATTGAATCGAATTTAATTAAAAGTTCTTTTGAGATGAAATCAATAAGATCGGAATAGTCTTCAGTTTTTATAACACTAGCAAAACTAGAAGATAGACTTTCCATTATTTCTTCTTTCTTTGCCATTAAACTCTCTTTTAGGTTTATGGAATCTTGAGTAGAATTTGATGAGAATTTTTCTCCGAATTTTAAACCGTTAACTGAGCTTATTAAATCAATGATTCGGTCTTGTAATTCCAGATAGTCTAATTCTACTGAATATTGTAATTTAAAAACTTCACGGATTTTTTCGGAAATTTTCCTTATTCCTTCTTCTGTGGTTTTATCTGCAAATTCGACTTTAAGCGGAGTCACAGGTTTATTGGTGGTTGTATCTCCCAATTCGCCTTCACTAGTAGGCGCATTTTCATCAGTGGTTTTGCTACTGTTTCCTATATATTGGGGGATAGAGCTATATTTCGAAGATGAACTTTTTATACAAAATTGTCTGATTAAAGATTCCTCGATTCTTACAGCATTATTGTTAATAAAAACCAGGGCTTTATCAGTAAAATTTTCGAATTTAGGATTAGTCGCTATTTCGTAGATCCTATCTATAGCGTTACCATTTTCTAATTTAGATTCATCAGGAAGTGTGAATTCTATAGATATTTCATCATCATTTTCCTTTTTTCCCTTTTTTTTCTTTGTAACTCTGACTAAAAAATTATTTTCTTCACCTGATAGAGGTGTTAGTTTTAGGAGGTAACATTCACCGTCATCAATTTTTACTTCTTGAATTGTTGCTGAAAATGTATCGGAAAATGCTTCGGTTAAAGTTAATCTCTGTGGTTCGTAATTGGTATCAGAGTTTTCGCGAGTATGCAAATCTTTGAGTGATGCAAAAAAGACGTAATGCCTTAGCTTTTGTTCCATCTCTTCAGTATCAGTGGTTTTTGTTTCAGTTTGATTAGGTGAGATTGTAGCAGTGTTCATGTCTTAAAAAAATTAGTGGTTAAAATTGATCAATCTTTGCAATCGTAGGTAGTAAAAAATAATTTACTATTGCTTACTTAGAACTAGGAAATTTTTGTAAAAACGTAAAAATTTGTTTCCTCAAATAAAGTCAATAGTTTTGTTATGAACAAAAAATCATTTAAGCCAGTTTTGGCGAGTTTCTTCTTCGTTTTGTCGTTTTGGTGTCAAAACTCTTTCGCATTTGAGTTTAATTTTTTCAAAGCCAAAAGAAATTATATTTATGTTGTTGGATCATCTACAGTTTCTCCTTTTATTGCGGCAGTTGCGGAAGAATTTCAAAGAAGTCATAGTTTGCAAAACCCAGATTTGCAAACAGCGGTGGTGGAGTCTGATGGATCGACTGGCGGTTTTCGTCGTTTTTGTGCAGGAGTCGGATTAGAATTTCCTGATTTCGTCAACGCTTCCAGAATAATTCGTGAAAATGAGTTGGAAGATTGTAACGCAAATCAAGTGCGAGGAATTGTCGAAATTAAAATTGGTTATGACGGAATAGTTTTGGCAAATTCACTTAAAAGTGAGAAAATCAAACTGACCAAGGAGCAAATTTTTCTCGCTTTGGCAGATAAAGTTTATGATAAAAAAACTAACCAAATCATAAAAAATCCGTATCAGAATTGGAGTGATATTAGTCCGAATTTACCAAAGAAAAAAATATTGGTTTTCGGTCCTCCTTTAAGCTCAGGAACTCGTGATGTTTTTGCTGATATTGTGATGGAAGATATTTGCTTTATGAATCGTGAATTTATCCAAGCTTTTCCAGATCGTGATGTGCGTCGCAGACAATGTCATAAAATTCGCGATGACAAAAAATTCATAACTATTGGCGAAAACGACAACTTAACAGTTACCAAGCTGCAAGAAAATCCGGATGCGATCGGAATTTTTGGGTTCAACTTTTTAGTGGCCAATAAAACCAAAGTGCAGCCAGTTGCAATTGATGGAATTGATCCGAGCTATTCTTCAATTGCTTCAAAAAAATATGAACTTTCTCGTCCTCTTTTCGTATATTTCAAAAAAGAACATTTAAAATTAATGCCGCAAATTGCTGATTTCGTAAAAGAAATTATTGATGATGAAACGATTGGAGAAAAAGGTTATTTGACAGCTGCTGGTTTGATTGCAATGCAGCAACAAGATTTACGTGAAGTGCAACAATCAACTTTATCTCAATTACAGTAAACTACATGAAAAAATTTTGGTTACGCCTATTTTTATGTTGTACTTTGTTAATGCAAAGCTCTTGTTTGACTCAATATGTTTGGGGTGACAAAAGTTACGAAGATGATATTGAACAGTTTTTTGTCGCTGCGGATGGTCGTTCAATTGCTTTGATCGGCACCAAATATCACTATGTTTTCTTAGATAAGTCGGCGATGTTGCGCAATATTTTGTCTCTGAAGCAGAAATCTATTTTGACGATCAACACTAAAAAAACTTACTTAAAGCTGGATTCGAATAACAATATTTCAGGTGATTTCGTTTTAGAAGGGCCGGCGAGTATTTTACCACGAGAAGATCTACGCGCTCTTGAGAGTTGGGGATTCGAAAAAAATGAGGACGACTTAATAACAATTAAACTGAAGTTAAATGGTCGTCGCTATGCGCCACGTTATTTGAGTCAGAATGTTGCCAAGCTCAATGAGTTTTACACTTTGCAGATTTATTACAGCGACTCCAACGTTGTGAAAGATGTGGGAAAAGTTGCAATAACTCCAGTGGCAGTAACTTTAGACGCAGTGATTTTGATTGGTAAAGCTGTGGTTTATCCTTTCAGCTTGTAAAGCAAAACTAACAAAATTCGTTTAAAACTTTTTTAAATTCTTCCAAATCAACGCCTTTTTTGACGAAGGCTTGGCCAATTTTTTCGAGTAAAATAAACGTTAATTTTCCGCCTTCAGTTTTTTTATCTTTGTACAAATGTTTGGTCAGATTTTCATGGTTCCAATTTTTGCGAATCTTGGAAATGTCAATGACGAAGCCGCAGTTTTGCAGGTGATTCTTAATTTCTTGGTAATCAGCTTCAGTGATTAAGCTGAGATTTTGCGACATTTTTGCTGCCATTAACATACCAATTGCGACGGCTTCTCCGTGCAAAATTTCATCAGAATAGTTGGTTTCAGTTTCAAAAGTATGACCAAAAGTGTGGCCGAAATTTAGCAACGCGCGTATGCCATTTTCTTTTTCATCTTGTCCAACAATATTGGCCTTTGATTGGCAAGATTTAGCAATAATTGCGGTGAGAATTTCTTCATCTAAGGCAAAGATTTTTTGGTAATTTTGTACTAAAAAATCAAAGAATTCACGATCTTCAATTAAACCATATTTAACAACTTCGGCATATCCGGAGCGAAGTTCACGTTGAGGCAAAGTTTTTAGGAAATTCAGATCGCAGATAACTAATTTAGGTTGGTAAAAACTACCGATTAAGTTTTTACCAGAGATTGAGTTAATCGCGGTTTTGCCACCGACCGAGCTATCAACTGAAGAGAGTAGGGTGGTTGGAATTTGAATAAAATCGATGCCACGCAGCAAAATTGAAGCGATAAAACCAGATAAATCGCCAATAACGCCGCCGCCAAAAGCGATAATCAAAGATTTGCGATCAGCATTTTTGCTTAAAATTTCCTCACAAATATTTTGTAAAGAAGCGAAAGATTTGGTTTGTTCGCCGCTCTCAGTGATTATCGTTTCGTAAGTTATACAGCTTTTATCAAGATTGTTGTTAAGAGTCTGCAAGTGAAAATTGGCAACATTTTTGTCGGTAATTACGAAAATTTTACTGTAATTATTTTGAGCTAAAAAATCGTTTAGATAGTTAATTTTATTGGCTCCAATTACGATGTCATAGCTTCGTTGATCTAGATTTACGCGGATCGTTTTTGTCATTTTACTTACTCAAGTAGTTTTTGATTTTATTAATTATTGTTTCGTGACTTTCGGCATTGGTGTCGAATTTTAAATCACATTCTTTGTAGATTGGATAACGTTTTAGAGCCAAATTATCCAAGACTTTGCGTTTGTCGGAATTATTCAAAAGTGGACGATTATTCTTATTGCCGACACGATGCATAATCACGTCGATGGGAGCGTAAATCCAAAAAACATGACAGTTTTCTCGAATAAGTTTACGAC
Source organism: Alphaproteobacteria bacterium (assembly GCA_021151765.1). GTDB lineage: Bacteria > Pseudomonadota > Alphaproteobacteria > Rickettsiales > UBA1997 > UBA2645. The sequence goes on along the minus strand of JAGKWR010000008.1, from coordinate 21,579 downwards.
TCTCATCGTTAATATAAGAACCACCACCGAGTGATAGGACTATATTCTCGTCGCGGGCCACAATTTCACTGATAAGATTTTTTTCAATTTGGCGGAAGTAAGGTTCGCCTTTTTCACTGAAAATTTCACTGATTAGTTTTTTCTCACGATCTTCAATTTCTTGATCGGTATCGATAAAATAATAGCCAAGATTTTCAGCTAATTTGGCGCCGAGAGTGCTTTTTCCAACTCCCATTAAACCAATTAACGCTATGATCTTTTTCATTTTTAAATTTTTGTAATGGATGTCTTGCAAAAAATATGATGCGGACTAAATCTGATTGCGAACAACACTTGCTTTCCCTTCAGAAATCAAGTTTTTCAATCAACTAATTGGAGTTTTACGATGTTAAATTTTACTAATAATAAATCGATTGCATCTTCTTCTGCGGTTTCTTTTGACGCCGGACTTAGAGATTATATGGTTAAAGTCTACAATATGATGGCTGTTGCTCTAGGCATTTCGGGATTAATTGCTTTCTTGACAGCAAGCTCTCCGGTTTTGATGAATGCTATTTTTGGAACTCCACTTTCTTGGGTGGTAATGCTTGCTCCTTTGGCTTTTGTTTTTTTCTTGGGTTATAAAATAAATTCTGTCCCTGCAGAAACTGCTCGTAATTATTTGTGGATTTTTTCAGCTTTAATGGGTGTTTCTTTGTCGACAATTTTTGTAGTTTACACTGGAACTAGCATTGCGCGAGTTTTCTTTATTAGTGCTGCGACATTTGGTTTGACCGCTCTTTATGGATACACTACCAAGAAAGATTTAACAGCTATGGGTTCTTTCATGATCATGGGTTTGATTGGTCTGATTGTTGCTTCTTTAGTTAATATTTTCTTGAAAAGCTCAGCTCTTCACTTCGCAACTTCTTTGTTGGGAATTGTAATTTTCATTGGCTTAACAGCTTATGACTCACAGAAAGTAAAACAAATGTATTACTATGCTTCTGGAAGTGCTGATGCTGCTTCACGTGCTGCAGTTATCGGTGCTCTAAGTCTTTACATGGACTTTATCAACTTGTTTATGATGATGTTGAACTTTTTCGGTGAAAGAAAAAATTAGTTTAATTTAAAAATAGTTCTTATTAAAAAAGCTCTGTAATAATTTTTTTTATTACAGAGCTTTTTTGTTTTGCTTTTTTACAAGCAGTTCTTAATTTTCCCGCCTTCAATTTTTGCCTGCGTGATGGAATGGTAGACATAACGGACTTAAAATCCGTGGGGCTTTAACGCCCTTGCCGGTTCAAGTCCGGCCGCAGGTACCACTCTTTTTGGTTTTAGAACATTCTTCAAGTTTTTGATAAACCATTTATTTTCCCAATTAAATCAATTCCTTAGATCTGATGCGATTAACAAAAAAATTAACTAAAATTTTTAGTTTAGTTTTTTTGTTATTATTTGCTGTTTCTTGTGATAAAGGCTGCGTTGCTGAACAAGAATTTGATAAAGAATATCTCTCAATTAATTCTAGGCCAATAGAAGATGGCATTAATGGCTCTGGAAGCTCTCAAATTGCTAATTGGCATGATACTGGTCTTAAAACTGATGGTAATAAAGTTGTTATTCAGTTAACGGGGGGTTGGACTCCTTGGTATGGTAATACTGACATTAGCGGCGATCCACAATTGCGAATTTTAGAAAGTTGCAAATTCTGTTCAATTAATAATTCCGGTACGAATGCTTCAAATAATTGTATTTGTGGAGCTACAGAACAACCATCTTCAGAGACGGGATATACGGGAAATGATTGTGCTACCAATATTGCCGCTCAAAACGACCCGACAAAATGCACTTGTACCACGACTGCTGGCAGTGTAACTGATTACGGTGTTTTCCATTTTCCACTAAATAAATTCGATAAGCTTCAAAACGAAAGAGTGCCAGATGAGCAATATCCCTGTGCTTACCGTGGTGGTATGGGACTATATTTGGGTGTTTTTGGTTCCAATGGTTATGTTACACCAAAAAGGGTTTATCATATGTTTACAACCGTTGAAGCATGTGATGTCAAAAGAAATTCCGAAGGAAAATGTCTAGATGATAACGGTTATGATGTAACCAAGTACATTTTTACCAGTGCTAATGACACAACATTTGTACGTGATGATAATAATGGTAATCAAGGTTACGATCCAAATCCTGGCGATGACAACATGCACTCCCCAAACGAGTATATCAAAATGATTATTTATGATTCTCGCTACGAGGATAACTACGGAAGTTATGAGGTGTCATTTTTAAGTGGAGTGGGGAGTGATCAAGAAAAAGGTCTTTTAGAATATCTAGTTCGTTTAGTAGAAGATAAAATCATGGGAGAAGAGGATGAAGATGGTGTTCGTCAAGGTGGAATTATCGAAACAATGTTTAATCATATCGTAGTTGATTCGGGATTTACTACGATAGTTCAGATGGGGCTTTCTTTTTACATTATAGTTTACGGTGCTTCCGTTCTTATCGGTCTAGCTGACGTTAACAAAAAAGAGTTGATGTCTCGCATTATGAAAATTGCTTTGGTGATTTTCTTCACTAGTCCAACAAGCTGGTATTGGTATAACGAGATAGTAGTCGGATTCTTCAAAGACGGTATGGATTATGTGTTATCATTTTTGATGAGTCTTTCGGATAGTAATATAGATCCAACATCGGGAATTATAACTTCGCAAATGGATCGCGCCACTGTTGGTAGTAACTCGACAAGATTTTCTTATGCTGATCAAATAATTCGTAATTTATTATCTGTCGCTGCAGCCAAAAAAATCTTTGGTTTATTTTTTGGTGTACCGATCTTTGGTCCTTTATACATCATCGCAATCTATGGTTTGATCGCATTTTTCATTTATGTAATGCTATTTACAGCAATGAACTATGTGGTTTCTATGGTAAAATTAGCCTTCGGTTTGGCTCTTGGACCAATATTCATAGCGTTCAACTTGTCAGGACACACAAGTGACATGTTTAAACAATGGGTATCGTTCATTGGGGCAAGATCTTTGGAAGTAATAATAATCTTTTTGGTGCTCTACAACTTTTTAGTTCTGATCGACAAAAACTTCACTTCCTTACTTTATTACAAAGCTTGTGTCACAAGTTGGAATTTATGGTTATTTTCAATTCCGATTTTGAAATCACAGGTTGATCGTTCTTTGATGGCTTGGTGTTCGTCAATTATAATGTTGGCTGGTCTGCTTTACATTACTAAATTGATTATGGATAAAATTCCTGATTTGGCTGCTAGTTTGATTTCAATCGGTGGTAAAGGAGATTCTACTGTAGGAAGTGGTAGTAGTGCTGCATCATCTATGACAGGAGGTTTGATTGGTATGGCTCAATCAGCAGGCTCATCAATTTTAAACACTGCAGGTAATGCTTTGGCAAAAGGTTATGAAGGCGTAAGTCCAATTATTGGACAAGCTATGTCTTCAGCTGCTGATACTGGATCTGCGATAGTTAGAAGTCTTCCGGGTGGTAATACAGTGATGGACACTGGTATGCGAGCATTTAATGCTATGCCTTCAAATCCTCGTGCTATGTATCGTAACTCAATTATTGATAATGCTATTAAAGAAGCCCAAACTAATGCAAAAAAGAATGGACTAAAAGATGCTGACGCAGATGCAGCAATTCGTGGGGAAGTAGCTAATAAATTATTGGGCCAATCAGTAAAATATAGTTCAATTGGTAATGCTCCTAAAACGGCAGCTGCAATTGGTCTGAATTTAGATAGTATTTCAAAAAGATTAGATCATCAGCTAGTACAAAAGCCTTTAGCCGACTTTGTGCGCAAAAAAGCCAAAGAATTAAAACAATCAAATAATGCTCCAATCGGCAAAGAAATGCAGAGTAAAATAAATGATGAAATCGCAAAGTGGGCAAAAGAAAATCTTTCTGGTGGCGAGCAAGCATTGCATGCAATAATGAATGATAAGAATGCTGTCGTTAATGGTATGACTTCAGGTGGATTTGGTTTTAATAATATGAAAGAGTTTATTCGAAACCAAAGTCAATATACTTCTTCTGAAGCAGCACGAGCATTTGTGAATAACCCAGAAAAGCAATCTGAATATTTACAAAGTTTGCAAGAAAATGAGGCTCGTAATATTAGGAAAAGAGAGGAGCGCATTGAAAGCGCCAATAATGCTAAAGGGGCCTACGGAGTATTCGCAAGATTATCAAATACAGTTCGTGATAAGGTCGACAATTTTGTCAAAACCGTGAAGCCAATAGATGACGCATTTGGAATTGATGCTTTGCATGATACATCAAGATCAAAATATAGCTTTTTAAGAAAAGTTCAAAACCTAGAGAATCGTGATCCAGGCAGTGTAACAGATCTTCTTGCTGCTAAAACTGGAAGTTGGATAAAATACAATAAGGGAAGTGCTCTTAATCCTAACAATTTGTTTAAAAGAAAAGAAGATATTGAGCAAAACGTCAATCAAGGTACTAGGATTGGATTATTGAATTATTTAGCAAAAAACGGCCTACAAAAAGATAAAGATCGTATCAAAACTGAGTATGGTAAGAAAGAAAATTCAGCCCCAAATTATCAGGCGAAGCAGGCATTTGTAAAAAAGAAAAATGAAAAGTTAGAAAAAGCTAGAAAACAGTTCGACATTTTTAAAGATCAGTTGGGTAAGAATGCTGTGAAAATGACTTTCTCAAAACCTTCGGAAGTAAGTTCTGATTTGGAAAAGTTGTCAAAAAATAGGCAAGAATTGCTTGAGAATTATAAGCAGAGAAAAGCATTGCAGTATTTACCAGAGTTTTTGCAAAAATCAGAAGGTGCGAATAGTGAAAATGGAAAACCAAATCCAAATCAACGTCAGCAATTAGATCAAGAAGCTAGAAAAGATGAATTCGAAAGAAAGAAAACAGCTTTAGATGCGGAAAGAGAATCAAAAATCAAAGAAGCAACCGATCTTAAATTGAAGGTTTTGGGTTTAGAAGAGCTTACTAAGGAAATCGATAAACAGATGAAGCAAAGTAATTCTAAAGCTAATACCGAAGAAGAAGATTACTGGAAAAATATTAAAAAAACTTTGCAAGAGCGCCTAGAGTCTGAATACAAGACCTCGCTTGTACAACAACTTGAAATTCAGCGTGAGTTTATGAATCAACAAGCTTTGGAAGAAGTAGATAAAAAAATTACTGAAGCACAAGCAAATGGTGCTTCTATTAAAGATTTCATCAAAGTTGAAGAAGTTGCTAGAACTGCATTAGAAGAAAAATTCAAATCACCTAAAAATGAAACTGAAGAAGAAGAGCTCGATAAAGCAATCAAGGATCTTCCGCAAAATCTCAGAACTAAGCTTCTAAGCGATAGAGTAGGTGGGGTAGAAGCTTTGAAAAACGGTTTCACCAAGTTAGAAGATGATTCAACATTGTTTGAAAAATCAGCTAGATTGAGATTCTTCCTAGAAAAATTTGAAGATAGACAAGTTGAGAACGCAACAACTCAAGCAAATGAAAATTTAGAATTTGAGCGAGGTGTTGTGGAAAATAATATTGAAGATGATCAGATAACAGAACGTGATATTGAGGTTGTTTTAGAAGATGGGGTAGAAAATCTTTTGCATGATCTTGAGGAAGAAATAAATATTAAAATTGCAAATAATGAAGACTTAGAGCAAGAGCTCGAAAATTTGAACCAAATCAAAAATGATTTGAATTCGGACAGGCAAAATGGGACGGAAAATCCTGCAGATCAGCAACAAAATAATCAGCTTTTAATTCGAGTTTTGGATATCCAAATTCGTGTTTTTGAATCGCAGATTAGCCAAATAAGAAAAATTAATGATCGCGAGCAACAGGAAATAAATAGACTTAGACTAATTGCAAATCCTTCACCAGATCAGCAAATGGAAATAAGAAACTTGCAAGACGCAATAAATAATAGAAACCAAGAAATTAATGGTCTTAATCAGCAAATTGGCGATACTCGTAATGAAAGAGTGGGTTTGAATTAACTCTGAATTACAGGGCATAATTTATTCTGTAATTAGCATAAATTTTTTGCAGAATTTCTCCATCAAACTGTCTTGACATTAAGTGCTTCATCAATAATTTGCGGCGCCTCAGTTTACTGGTTTTTATATGGCAGACGTAGCTCAGTTGGTTAGAGCATCAGGTTGTGGTTCTGAGGGTCGCGGGTTCGATCCCCGTCGTCTGCCCCATTCGCTTTTAGTTTCGCTTTAATAAAATTGAGTTAATAACTCAGTAATGTTTGAAGCCTTTGTTTTGTTATTAAAAGCGGTTCTCTCAAGTAAAATTCTTATCTCATGGACATTCTCTTCTTCGCAGCCATTGCACTTTACGTTTTTTGGAAATTAAGAGAGCAATTCGGTAATGTTGGTGAAGAAGAAAAGAAGCGTATCGAAGAAAATATTTCCCGTCGTAAAGAACTGATAACTGCTGTCCATAACCAAGTTATCTCCATTCAAAAAAAGATTACAGAAATAGCAGAATCTCAGAAACAAGCTGATGAAAAATTAATCGCTTCAATTGAACCAGAATCTCAAGAACCATTTCGTAAAATTTTACTGTCTTGTGCAATCTCTGCAGAAATGTTCATGCAAGGCGTGAAGTCTTCTTTTGAAATGGTTATCAAATCTTTTGCCAGTAAAGATAAAGAAACTTTACGGATGTTAGTTTCTGACAAAGTTTTCGAAGCTTTTATCAGCGCTATTGAAAATCGAACTTCTCAAGAGACTAATTTGGTTAGCAACGTAATAGCGATAACTGATGCCAAGATTATCGCAGTCTCCCTTGTAAATACTAATGCTACTGTTGTTGTAAAATTTATCTCTAAGCAAATCAATTATGTAACCAACAAAGATGGCGCAATAATTGAAGGTCGAAGAGATGAAATCAAAGAATTGGAAGATGTTTGGACTTTTACCAAAGATCTTGCAGTTCAGAATAAAAATTGGGTTGTTTCAGCTACTTAAAAAGGATCGATTATGACTAAAGAATTCGTCGCAAAGTCAACTTTAAAAGTTGCAAATAAAGAATATAAATATTTTTCGCTTGAGCAAGCTGCCGCAAAGGTTGGCAAGGATATTTCAAAATTACCGTACAGCTTAAAAATTTTGCTTGAAAACTTGGTGCGTAATTTCGACGGCGATGTTGTTAATGAAGAGCACATTTCGTCTTTGATTGACTCAGTGCAAAATCCACAAAAAAGAATTGAAATTGCTTACACGCCAGCTCGTGTTTTGATGCAAGATTTCACCGGAGTGCCTGCTGTTGTTGACTTGGCAGCAATGCGTGATGCAGTTGCGAAACAGAATAAAGATCCGAAAAAAATCAATCCACTTGTGCCTGTTGATTTGGTTATTGATCACTCCGTACAAGTTGATTTTGCTGGTTCGCCAGAAGCTTTTAAAAAGAACGTTGACCTTGAAATGGAGCGTAACCGCGAGCGTTACGAATTCTTGAAATGGGCACAAAAATCATTTAACAATTTCCGCGCTGTGCCACCAGGAACCGGAATTTGCCACCAAGTTAACTTAGAAAACTTGGCGCAAGTTGTGTGGACTAAAACTGAAAATGGCGAAACTATCGCTTACCCAGATACAGTTGTGGGAACTGACTCGCACACTACAATGATCAACGGTTTAGCTGTTCTTGGTTGGGGTGTTGGCGGAATTGAAGCTGAAGCAGCAATGCTTGGTCAACCAGTGTCAATGTTGATTCCAGAAGTTATCGGTTTCAAATTAACTGGTAAATTGCAAGAAGGTATTACTGCAACTGATCTGGTTTTAGCAGTAACTCAAGTGCTACGTAAAAAAGGCGTGGTTGGTAAATTTGTTGAATTTTTCGGCCCAGCTTTGTCTGCGCTTTCTTTGGCTGATCGTGCAACAATTGCCAATATGGCGCCAGAATATGGTGCAACTTGCGGTATTTTCCCAATTGACGCTGAAACTTTGAATTATTTGAACTTAACAGCGCGTAGTTCTGAAAATATTGAGTTGGTTGAAGCTTACGCTCGCGCGCAAAAAATGTTTTGTGAAAATCATGACTTCGCTCCAGATTTCAGCGAAGTTTTGGAACTTGATATTTCTACAATTAAACCAAGCTTGGCTGGCCCGAAACGCCCGCAAGATCGCGTAACTTTGCCAGAAGTTAACGGATCATTTGAGAAATTGGTTGCTGAATTGAATTTAACTGCCAACCAGCGCGACACTTTGCCAGAATTAAATTCAGATTTGGGAGATGGCGACGTTGTAATCGCTGCGATTACTTCTTGTACCAACACTTCTAACCCTTCAGTTTTGATTGCGGCTGGTTTGGTTGCAAAAAAAGCATTGGAAAAAGGTTTGCAAGTGAAGCCTACAGTTAAAGCTTCTTTGGCTCCAGGTTCACAAGTGGTGCAAGAATATTTAGCCAATGCCGGACTGCAAAAATATTTAGATCAACTTGGTTTCAATATCGTTGGTTTTGGTTGCACAACTTGTATCGGAAACTCTGGTCCGTTGCACGATAAAATCGAAGAAAAAATCAAAGAAAAGAATCTTTTAGTTGCTTCAGTTTTGTCAGGAAACCGCAACTTTGAAGGCCGCGTTCATCCGTTAGTTAAAGCAAATTATTTGGCGTCTCCGCCACTTGTAGTTGCTTATGCTTTAGCTGGAACTGTGAAATTGGATTTAGAAAAAGATGCGGTTGGCGTTGATAAAAACGGTAACAAAGTTTTCTTAAAAGACATTTGGCCAAGCAAAGCAGAGATTGACGCGGTTATCGCGCAAAATATTACGCGTGAAGTTTTTGCCAAAAAATACGCTAATTTGTTTGACGGCGACGCTGCTTGGCAAGCAATTTCAGTTGAAAAATCTGACACTTACAAATGGCAACCAGACAGCACTTACATTCGTTTGCCGAACTTTTTTGACGATCTAAATCGTGCCAATGCTGTTGAAATTAAAGCGGCGCGAATTCTTGGTTTATTTGGTGATTCAATCACAACTGACCACATTTCGCCAGCCGGCAATATTTCAGCTACTTCACCTGCAGCAAAATATTTGAAAGAAAAGGGTGTCGAAAAAGCTGATTTCAACTCTTACGGCGCAAGACGCGGTAATCACGAAGTTATGATGCGCGGTACTTTTGCCAATGTGCGTATTAAAAATGAAATTCTTGGCGGTTTGAAAGAAGGTGGTTTCACTAAAATTTTTGAAACTAACGAAGAAACTTCGATTTACGACGCGGCAATGTTTTACAAAGCAAAAAATACACCGTTGGTAATTTTTGCTGGTAAAGAATACGGAACCGGATCTTCGCGCGATTGGGCAGCAAAAGGTACTTTCTTACTTGGCGTAAAAGCTGTAGTCGCTGAAAGTTTTGAGCGTATTCACCGTTCAAACTTGATTGGAATGGGCGTGATGCCGTTGATTTTCAAAAACAATGACAGCAGAAAAACTTTGAATCTAAAAGGTGATGAAGTGATTGATATCTTGGGAATCAATCCTAACGTCAAACCGAAGCAAGATTTGCAGTGTGTTATCACCAGAGCTGATGGTTCTAGGCAAGAAGTTACTTTAACTTGTGGCCTTGATACCAGCAATGAGGTGGAATACTTCAAACTCGGCGGCATTTTACAATATGTTATGAATCAAATTGTTTAAACTATGCAAATAAGAGTTATGGGTTCCAACATGGAAGTTGGACAATCTTTGACATCCTTTGTTGAAGATCATTTGTCGAAAGAAGTTACAAAATATTTTGACAAAGCAGTTGCGGCGGAAGTTCATTTCTCGAAGCAAGGCCATATGTTCAAAACTCTGATTGTAATAAATGAAGGTGTGAAAGGTGGCATTGCAGTTAAAAGTAATGCAGAAGCCGGAGATGTTTATGCTTCTTTTGCCGAAGCTTGTGAAAAATCAGTTATTCAGTTGCGTCGTTATAAAAGCAGAATTAAAAATTACCGTCGTCAAGGTGGTGGTTTAAAATCAGTGGAACCAGATTTTAACGCGATTGACGCTGTGAAATACATAGTTCCACCGGTCAATTACAATGTATTCGCTGAAATGGAAGAAGAAGAATCTGTTCAAACTAGTGAAGATTCTTTAAAAATCATTGGCGAAAAAAATACAGATGTTGAATCTTTGACAGTTGAAGAAGCAATAATGAAAATGGACTTGCAAGATTTGCCAGCTCTTGTTTTCATTAATAAGAAAAATAGAAGAATAAATGTGGTTTATCATCGTAAAGATGGTAACATTTCTTGGATTGATCCCAATATTAACCAAAATTAAATTTGGTTTTATTAGGTCTTTTGCGGCACAAATTTTGTGGTCCCGCAATAATTAATTAATTTTATTTAGGTCGAAAGGAGGTAAAAAGGATGCAAGTAGCAATTACAGGAAGAGGCAATTTGGAAATGGCCATCAGGTCATTTCGTAAGAAAACTCAGAAGGAAGGAATCATAAAAGAAGCCAGAAGAAGAAAGGCTTATGAAAAACCTTCTGAAGCCTTAAAAAGAAGAATTGAAGAAAATATCACTCGTAAAAAAAGAAGCAGAAAAGGCGAGTACTTCAGTTAGTTTTCTCGGTAGTTAAGTGGCGCTTCACCACTTAACTACTTCCCTTCATAAAATCCCCGCAAATTCCACATCAAGATTCATTGTGATGATTCACATCAGTAAAAAAGATAGGTCTCTAATTCTCCTAATTTTGACGATTTTTGTTGTTATTTATGGATTATGGTCAGGTTTTTCCTACATAATTTTCCGTTCAACTTTTCACAAATCGGACATCAATAAAATCTTTTCACAAGATAATACAGAAGAATGGCTCAATGTAAACCAAGCTGTAAAGCCTGAAGATTTGCGTGATAGAATAGTATTGCTTGATTTTTGGTCTTATTCCTGTGTCAACTGTGTTGAAGTTTTGCAAGAAATTAAAGAGATGGAACAGCAGTTTGGAAGTAAACTGACAGTTATTGGAATTCATTCGGGACAATTCGAAAATGAGAAAAACTTTTCTGAAATTAGAAAGGCTGTAATTCGTAACGATATTGATTATCCTGTTATAAATGATTCTAAACTAAGAATCTGGAATGAATTTGAAATTAAAGGATTACCAAGCTTCATTTTAATTGATCCGCACGGTGATATTTACAAGAAATTTGTCGGTGAAACCAGTATTGTCGATGTAAAGTCAGCAATCAAAAAGTTAATCTCAAAATATAAGTATGATCTTAATCGCGACTCTTTACCGATTGTTTTAGAGAAAAATAACATTGATGGAAATGTTTTGAGTTCACCAACAAAGATAGAATATGTTGCTGATTTTTCTTACAAATCTCGCCATTTACCGGCTTTGTTCATAGCTAATACTTCTAAAAATAGTGTCATCGCAACCACACTTTCTGGCGATGTTATTTTGAAAATTGGAACTAACAGCTCTGGTTTCCAAGATGGAAGTTTCGACGTTGCTTCATTTGACTCGCCGCAAGGTTTAATTTATCGCGGCGGCAAGCTTTATGTTGCGGATACTGGAAATCACGCAATTCGTGAAGTTGATTTCAAAGAATCTAAAGTCACGACTTTAATTGGTTCCGGTCAACGTGGTGATGTACTTTCTGAAAGCCAGATTGTTGAAGCTAAAACTTTTGAACTGGCATCGCCAACCGATATTGAATTTTTCCCTACAAATGAATCGATGGTAATTGCTAACTCTGGAACTCACCAAATTTTGCAATATAACATTACAAAAGACACAATCCGCGTTGTTGCCGGTAACGGTTCGGAGGGTTTAAAAGATGGAAAATTCCCAAATAGTGTTTTAGCTCAGCCAACTGACTTAGCTGTTTATAATCGTAAACTTTATTTCTTAGATACTATGAGCAGCTCGCTTAGAGTTATTGATGAATCTGGGGAAGTAAAAACTTTGATAGGTAAAGATATAAATAAATTTGGTAACAAAAATGGCACCAAAAGTGAGGCCTTGATGCAGCATCCAATGGGTTTGACGGTTGATGATACTGGTGTGTATATCTCGGATAGTTTTAATCATTCGATTAAAAAATATGATTTCGCTTCGGCAACTTTATCAACAATTTCTGGCAACCGCAAAAGTGGCTCAAGTGTTGGAAATGGAGTTTATGCAGAGTTTGATCAGCCAGAAGGAATAGCTTCTGTTCTAAATAATTTCTATATCGCTGACTCTAATAATAACCGCATCATTATTTTGAATCGTGCTAATATGTCGACTTCAATAATGAACGTGATGCCGCCTTTGAAATTACCGAAAGAAGGGTTTTTGCAATATTTACCAAATCTGAAGAAATCACCTAACATAGCCGTTTCAGATGACTCAGAGTTAGAAGTTGAAATTGACTTAAAAAAGGGTCTAAAAATCAATGAAATGGGCCCTAGCTTTATCAACTTACTGGAATTAGTGAAAGAAGATAAAGCGAATTTAGTCGCCAGCTTTGATTGGAACGATGTAAAAAACAAAAAAATGACTTTGCCTCAACTCGATTCTGGTAAAAAATATTTGATGCAAGGCGTTATTTATTACTGCGAAAATAAATATAACTCTTTGTGCTTCATAAATAGTTATGAGCAAAAACTAGAAGTTAGTTCTTCGGCAAAAAATAAAAATATAGTCATAAAAATTGGATATTAGCCAAATTGGATAACCAATTTTTTGACTATTTTTTTACCCGAAACAGTTTTGTTTCACTTCTAAAATAGCAAAGAAAATACGTAAATTTTTCTTCTTTTTTAAGATTGGTTTCTTACGATTAACTCCATCTTTTCGGGCCACGTTTTTAGGCCTTCTAAAGCATATCAAAACATTCACAAAAAATTCCAAAAATGTCAGAGAAAAAACAAGATAATTCTTCAATGGTTGAAGAACAAATGGATCATACTGTTACTGCCGAATATTCATCAGATTCAATTAAAGTTTTAAAAGGCTTGGAAGCTGTTCGTAAGCGTCCAGGTATGTATATTGGTGACACCGATGACGGTTCAGGTTTGCACCACATGGTTTACGAAGTTGTTGATAACGCTATTGACGAAGCTTTGGCTGGTCATTGCGATCAAGTTACAGTTGCTTTAAACGCTGATGGTTCAGTTACAGTGCGCGATAACGGTCGTGGTATTCCAACTGACATCCATAAAGAAGAAGGCGTTTCTGCCGCTGAGGTTATTATGACGCAACTTCACGCTGGTGGTAAATTCGATCAAAATTCGTATAAAGTTTCTGGTGGTTTGCACGGTGTGGGTGTTTCGGTTGTGAACGCTTTGTCTGATTGGTTAGAACTTACAATCTGGCGCGACGGCAAACAACACTCAATGCGTTTTGAACATGGTGACGCAGTTGCTCCTTTGAAAATTGTTGGTGAAGCCAACGGTGAAAAAGGTACGCAAGTTACTTTCCATCCATCTCATCAAACTTTCTCAAACGTTACGGAATTCTCTTTTGCTACTCTTGAACAACGTTTGCGCGAATTATCTTTCTTGAACTCCGGCGTGAAAATCGTTTTGAAAGATTTGCGCGGTGAAGAGCCAAAAGAAGTTGTATTATTCTACGAAGGTGGCGTTGAAGCTTATGTGAAATATTTGGATCGCACCAAAAATGCTCTGCACCAAACTACTAATATCGTAGCTTCAGATAAAAACACCGGCATCAGCTTAGAGCTTTCAATGCAGTGGAACGATTCTTATCACGAAAACGTGTTGTGTTTCACTAACAACATTCGTCAACGTGATGGCGGTACGCATTTGGCTGGTATGAAAGCAGCTTTGACTCGTACAATTAACAATTACGCGGCTGACAACAAACTTTTCAAAAAAGACAAAATTGTTTTGTCGGGCGACGACGTTCGTGAAGGTTTGACTGCGGTAATTTCAGTTAAAGTTCCAGATCCAAAATTCTCGTCACAAACTAAAGATAAATTGGTATCGAGTGAAGTTCGTACTCACGTTGAATCTTGGGTGAACGACAAACTTGCACAATGGTTTGAAGAGCGTCCTGCTGATGCGCGCACTATTGTTGGTAAAGCTGTGGAAGCTGCGCAAGCTCGTGAAGCTGCTCGTAAAGCACGTGAATTAACTCGCCGTAAATCAGCTTTGGAAGTTTCAAACTTGCCGGGAAAATTGGCTGACTGCCAAGAAAAAGATCCAGCACAATCTGAACTTTTCATCGTTGAGGGTAACTCAGCGGGCGGTTCGGCTAAGTCAGGACGTAACCGTAAATTCCAAGCAATTTTGCCAATTCGTGGTAAAATTTTGAACGTGGAACGCGCGCGTTTCGACAAAATGCTTTCTTCAACAGAGATCGGCACAATGATTACTGCTCTTGGAACCGGCATCGGCGAACAAGATTTCGATCCGTCAAAAGTGCGTTATCATAAAATCGTTATCATGGCCGACGCCGACGTTGACGGTTCACACATCAGAACTTTGCTTTTGACTTTCTTCTTCCGTCACATGCCAAAGTTGATTGAACATGGCTTTTTATACATCGCGCAACCGCCACTTTACAAAATTAAAAAAGGTTCAAGCGAAGTTTATTTGAAAAACGAAGCAGCGTTGCAAAATTACGTTGTTGACAATGCTTTGAACAACGCGGTTTTAAAGTCGTCAGCTGGCGATCGTTCGGGTGCTGATTTGCACGATTTAATCAATAAGTTGAGCAAATTTTCTCATCTAATTAACGGTTTGTCGCGCTTAATTCCTTCAGAAGTTTGCGAAAATTTGGCTCTTGCTGGCGCTTTTGATAAAAGCTGGACTTCAGATGAAGCTAAGAAAAAAGAAGTTTTAGCAAAAATACAAAAAATTCTTGCTGCAGCTTCTGACGAAGATGTTACTTGGAGCGCTACAATTTCTGATGCGAACGACATTGAAGTTGTTAAAGAATCGCGCGGTGTAAAAACTTCTTATGCGGTAAAACACAATTATTTGGACATGCCAGAAATCATGGCTCTTGGTCAAATCAAAGAACAAATCGCCGAAGTTTTTGAATCGAAAGTTAAATTTATCCGTTCTGAAGAAGAACGCACAATTTCTAAACCAGTTGAGTTGATGAACTTGATTTTGGAAATCGGTAAAAAAGGCGTTTCAATCCAACGTTTCAAAGGTTTGGGTGAAATGAACGCTGAACAATTGTGGGAAACTACACTTGATCCAGCCAACAGAACTTTATTGCAGGTGAAAATCGACCAGTTCGACGAAGCTGACGAAACTTTCTCAACCTTGATGGGTAACGTGGTTGAACCGCGTCGTGAGTTCATCCAAGAAAACGCTTTGAAGGTTGTTAACCTCGACGTTTAGTTGATTCTGAAATTGTTGATCCGCGCAATTTATTTGGCTCGGATCAACAAATCTTTTTTCTGATGAAAGAATTTTGCGCAAAAGCTTTAACAAAACAAAAAGAACAAAATCTCTATCGCCAGCTTGTACCATCTGATGTCATCGATGCTGTAACAATCAAGCGTGGCAAAAAAAATCTCATCTCATTTGCCTCAAACGATTATTTCGGTTTATCGCAAAATTCCCAAGTCAAAAAAGCCGCAATCGCAGCAACTACAAGATACGGAGTTGGAGCAGGTGCATCGCGTTATGTTTCGGGCAATAATTCGCTTTATACGAAACTAGAAAAACAAATTGCCGACATCAAAAAATGTGCGGATGCGATTGTTTTCTCATCGGGTTATTCTTGCGCAATTGGCGTAATTCCTGCTTTGGTTGGTAAAGGAGATTTGGTGGTAGCAGATCGTTTAATTCATTCTTCTTTGATTGATGGCGTGAAGTTGTCTGGCGCAACAATGATGCGTTTTTTGCATAATGACGTTGCTCACGCTGCAGAAATTTTACAGCAAAATCGCGCTAAATATCAAAAATGTTTAATCATCACCGAGACAGTATTTTCAATGGATGGTGATCGTGGGTGTGTGGAAGATTTGCAAAAATTAGCGCAAGAATTCTCATCTATTTTAATTGCTGATGATGCGCACGGATTGTTTGAAAAAAATGATGCAGTTGCATTGCAAAACAGCGATTTATTAATTTTAGGAACACTTTCCAAAGCGGTCGGAAACCTTGGTGGATATGTAGCGGGCGACAAAGATATTATCGATTATTTGCGTAATTTTGCCAAATCACAAATTTATTCCACCGCGTTGCCTCCTGCAATTTTAGCTGCGGCCAGTACTTCTTTGGCAATTATTGCGAAAAAAAATTTGGCGCAAAAAACTTTGCAAAATGCACAATATTTTTGTCAGTTAATGAATTTAGATAATCCGCAATCTGCAATCGTTGTGATCATTATTGGCGATAGTTTGAAGACTTTAGAAATTGCTAAAAAAATCATCGCAAATGGCTTTTTGGTTGCTGCTATTCGTTATCCAACAGTTGAGAAAAATAAAGCACGTTTGCGCATTACATTTTCAGCGTTGCACAACAAAAGTGATATCGCAAAATTGGCATCGATAATTAAGCAGCAAATCAGCCAATAATGAAAAAAATCGACTCCAATAAAACTCAAATCAAAGAAAATTTGCTGAGCACAGTGCGAGCAATCGCGTGTGACGAAGAGTTGCAAATTGAGTTTTCGGACGCGGTGAGAAACGATTTTTTTGCGTGGGATCACAAATTGGTGATTGATAAAAACTCGTTGTTGTTGCCAGAAATTTTAACCACAAGCAATGATAACACAAAAGTGCGCGCTGCTGCTGATTTAGCCGCCGCTTACTTGCTTTTTCACGACAAAAAAATTCGTCAGCAAAAAGAGCGTCCAGCTGATGAACAAAAAATCTTTGATGAATTTGAACGTGCCCGCGTAATTTGTGAGATCAAAAAATCATATCGCGGTGCAGCAAAAAATATTTTAGAAAAGTTGGAGAGCAATATTTTCAGTGGTTCCAGCAGCTTGTCTTTAATTTTACTGAACGAAGTTTTTCCGAAAGAAATTTTACCACGCAGCCAAGGATTTGCTTTCGAAT
The DNA here is from genome assembly GCA_021151765.1 of Alphaproteobacteria bacterium. Lineage (GTDB taxonomy): Bacteria > Pseudomonadota > Alphaproteobacteria > Rickettsiales > UBA1997 > UBA2645. The sequence goes on along the minus strand of JAGKWR010000008.1, from coordinate 4,590 downwards.
TACAAAATAATTTGTCGTCGCAAGTTGTTAAAGAGATCAAAAATTTAGCTAAAGAAACTGCTTCGCAAAATGACTTTGAATTAGGCTTGCAGCGCGTTTTGGACATGATGAAAAAAGAGCAAGAAGCGCAAAATCAAGAAGAGCAGGGCGAAAAAGAATCGCAACAATCACAAGATCAAGATCAAAAAATTAGCGGTGAACTTCAATCTTTTGGCCAAGAAAATGTTGAATCGGATGATAAAAGTTTTGTGCAAAATGACGAGGAAGAAGAAGCGTTGCAAGAAGTTGAAAAGGAACAAAAAATTGCCGACATGCAAGAAAGTGATGAAGATGGAGATATATCGGTAAAGCTTGATAAACAAAGCGTTGAGGACAAAAAAATTGAGTTCAAAAATCCTTATAAAGTTTACACGACAAAATTTGACGAAGTGGTTTTTCCGCAAAAATTGGTCAGTAAAAATGACTTAGAATTATTGCGCGATCAGCTTGATTTGAAATTGGCTAAGCTCGATGGAATTTCAAAAAAAATGACAACGAAGTTGAAGAAAAAATTGTTGTCGAAACGCAACGCTTTCGTTGATTTGGATGCAAGTGGCGGAGTTTTGAATCGTAAAAAACTAACGCGTTTGGTGATTGATCCGATGATTGAAGATATTTGGATCAATCGTCGCGATCACGAATATCAAAATACGGCGTTGACAATTTTGCTCGATAATTCGGGCTCAATGCGCGGCAATCCTATCGTGATGAGTGCAATGGCTTGCGAAATTATTGCCGGAATTTTGGAAAAATTTTCGATCAGAACCGAAGTAATTGGTTTCACAACAGCAGATTGGAAAGGCGGCAAAGCGCGTAAATTGTGGGAAAGTAATAATCGTCCGCAAAATCCTGGTCGACTTAACGAGTTGCGCCATATTGTTTACAAACATTTCAATCAGCCGTTTAAAAAATCGCGCGTGAATTTGGGTTTGATGCTGAAAGAAGGAGTTTTGAAAGAAAATATTGACGGCGAAGCTTTGCTGTTCGCGCGTTCACGTTTAGCGCAACGTAGCGAGAAACGTAAAATTTTGATGGTGATTTCCGACGGCACGCCAGTTGATGATTCAACTAACTCAAGTAATGACAAAGATATTTTGGTAGATCATTTGCATCACGTGATTAATCGCATTGAAAACGAATCGCGCGGCAATTCTAAAATTGAAATTGTCGGCGTTGGGATTGGTCACTCGACTGAAGAATTTTATCGTAACTCGATCACCATCAAAAATTTGGAAGAACTTGGTGACGTGATGATCGAAAAAATCGCTGATTTATTGTAAATTGCACAATCACAAATCCGCCAAATTCATGTTGTGACAGTGCCATATTTTTTGCGCGATGATTGCGTAAGTTGTCTTGACTTTAGTAGCGACGAAACGTTTTACTGCCGCTCTCTCTTACAACAGCGCCACAATTGCGCCACGGATGATTTCCAAACAACTTATTGCAAATGCCAAAAATTTTAACTGTAACGCGTTTTTTGCGTTTCTTTCACATTACTCACAAAATTGGTAGAAGTGCGATTACGAACTATTTGGCAATATCGTATTTTTTGCTGAGTGCTTTGATGATTTATTTCGCAAAATCTGACTTTAATTTTTTTGTTGAAGGTCAATCAATCAGAATGGAATCGGCGGCTTATCAGATTGAATCGGAATTCGTTAAAACGATCGATGACTTAGAGTTTGTAATGAGTTCACTGAATCGTAAAATTGCTAATTCTACCGCAAACAAAAATGCCATTAATCATATTTTACAAAGCGCCAACTATTCGGCTTTGAAGAATCAGCAAGTTTACAGCATGTTGTCTAATGGTACTTTTTTTTGGATTGATCAAAATCGTCAACTGTTGCTGAGCAGCGAATTTGGAATTATTCAAACTCCTATCAATGTTTCGGCTCGTGAATATTTATCTGAAACTGAAAAAACAGCGTGGAAAATATTTCTTGGTCAACCAGCAATTGGCGCAGCAAGTCGTCAGCATGTTATTCCTGTTGGTGTTGGAGTTACTAATTCAGCAGAAAAATATTTAGGAACTTTGGCAGCGGGTTTGAAAGTTGAAGATTTAGTCAAAAAATTTGCGCATATCGCAGTTTTATACCAAAGCGAATTTGCAGTTATTGATCAAAAAAACCGCGTGTTAGTTGAATCTCGAGATGGTTTATTTTCGCAAGATCACAAGTTGATAAACGCTTTGAATAATCATACTTACAGCGCTGGAAATGAAATAATCTTGGATCATTCCTTATTTCTCAGAAGCGACCGATATGTCATTAGTCGTGGTTTTGAAAAATATCCATACACTGTGCTTATTTCCAAGAATAATGGTGTGATTACCCGCGCAGCTTGGATGCAAGAAATTATGCCACATTTTATTGAATGGCTGATAATTTCAGTTTTCTTCATTTCACTGCGCTACTTTATTCGCACTTCTTTGAGAAAATAATTTCGGGATACGGGATACAAAAACGCGACACGAGTCGTGTCACGCCTTGGCTGGGGTCAACATCACGTATGTCAATGGGACATACGTGAAAATAATTGAGTTGTTGCAAGAATTAGCCGATTTTTTTATAGCCGCGAATCTTGAGGTTGTAGCCTTCCAAACCAATCACTGATTTTTTTGAATTAGTCAGCAAAGTCATTTCAGAAATTCCTAAATCCGCTAAAATTTGCGCGCCAGTTCCGTAGTTGCGTAATTCTTTTTCTTTATTTTTTTGCGGAACTTCTGCACCAGAAAGTAGATGAGTAATTTCTTCATTTGGTTGGCGCATAATTACAATAACGCCGCTGCCATTTTTGGCGACTTTCTTCATGGCTTTTTGTAACATGCCGCTGCGTGGATTTTGTGTATCTTCCAAACAATCGCTGAAAATATTTAAGTGATGCATTCTAACCAGATTTGGTGAGGTTTTACTGATTTCACCTTTGATTAAAGCTAGATGTTCAACATTATCGACTTTGCTTCTGTAAACTACTAAATCAAATTCGCCAGCTTGCTTGTTAGTGATTTTGCTGCGTTGAACTACTTCAACCAATTTTTCATTTTTGCGGCGATATTCGATCAAATCAGCAATTGTAGCGATTTTCAATTTGTGATGTTTGGCGAATTTAATCAAATCAGGCATACGCGCCATTGAGCCGTCATCGTTCATAATTTCGCAAATCACGCCAGCAGGATTCAAGCCGGCTAAAACTGCAATATCAGTTGCTGCTTCGGTGTGTCCGGCGCGAACTAAAACGCCGCCTTTTTCCGCTTTAAGTGGAAAAATATGTCCAGGGCTGACGATTGATTCCTTGCCTTTTGTTGGATCAATGGCATCGGCAATAGTTTTGGCGCGATCAAATGCGGAAATGCCAGTTGAAATGCCAGTTTTGGCTTCGATTGAAACGGTAAAAGCAGTTTGATGACGCGACTGATTATTCATCGACATCAAAGGTAAATTAAGTTCGCGAACTCTTTCTTCGCTAAGCGTCAAGCAAATCAAACCGCGACCATATTTCGCCATAAAGTTGACTTTTTCAGCGTCACACATTGCAGCCGGAATAACTAAATCACCTTCATTTTCGCGGCCTTCATCATCAACTAAAATGAACATACGACCTTCTTTAGCTTCTTGGATAATTTCAGGAATTGTCGCCAAATATTTTTTCATAATTTTAAATATAATTGATTGGATCCTTCTGATTTGCCGCAGCAAAGCCTGCCAATCTTAGTTGGCATGAATCGCATTTACCGCAGGAGAAAATCTGATTATTTTTTATAATTGGGTCATAGCAACTGTGAGTTTGCGAATAATCAACGCCAATTGCGAGACCATTTTCGATAATTTCTTTTTTAGACCAATTCATCAAAGGTGCGTGAATTTTAAAGTGATCTTTTCCAGCAACGCCAGCAGCGGTTGCAAGAGTTGCTAAATTTTCGAAAGCTTTAATGAAATCAGGACGACAATCTGGATAATTGCTATAATCAACAGCGTTGACGCCAATAAAAATATCGAAAGCTTGAATAGTTTCGGCGTAAGCCAAAGCGTAAGAAAGAAAAATAGTGTTGCGCGCGGGAACGTAAGTTACAGGGATTTCGTGGTTTTCTGTTTCGTTGGTAATCGACAAATTTTTCGGAACGGCGATTTCATCAGTTAAAGCTGAGCCGCCGAAGATACGGAGATCAATTTTAGCAATTTTATGATCTTGAACTTGATAGAGAGCGGCAATTTTTTTGGCGGATTCTAGTTCAATATCGTGACGCTGACCGTAATCAAAACTAAGTGCGTAAGTTGCAAATCCTTGTTTTTGAGCAAGTGCTAGAACGGTAGTAGAATCAAGTCCGCCGCTAAGCAAGACAATCGCTTTTTTCATTATTTTTGATTTGTGATTTTAGATTTTAGGATTTACTTTGAGGAAAAATTACACTCTTTATTGACGCAAATCTAGATTTTTTTGCGTTTTATTGTCTTCGAGCGTTAGCGAGAAAAGCGATTGAAGATTTTTTTGTTTTTGTGGGTGGTTAGCTCAGGTTTTTACGTTAAGAAATCGATTGCTAATCGATTT
>JAGKWR010000007.1 GCA_021151765.1 Alphaproteobacteria bacterium | reverse complement strand
CTTATTTAGTGCCATACCGAAATTCTTTCTTTCTAAAGTCAGTTTAGAAAAATCTGTTGGTTTTATTGTCGGGGCTGCAAGAGAAGTTGGCTCTTGATTAGAATTTGAAGTTTCATAAGCAGCAACGGCAGGATTTTTTAAGTTACTTTGCCCTCCCAGATTGCTAATAATTCGAGTAAATTTATCAGAGCTATTATTGTCCAACTCTGTGTTAGTTAAAGTTTGTATGATTGAGATAAAGTGTTTTTTGCGTTCCTGATCCAAATGATGTTTTAAACAAAAATCATTTATTTTTGCTTGGCATTGATGAAAAGAAAAATTTTCACGATTTCTTTCATCAAATTTTAATTCTTTTTTTAAACTTTCCAAAACTCTTATTCTGAAAGTAGAAATTGCATTTTGTACCTCTTCCATTTCAACCAATCCGGATTCGACAAAAAATGCCAACCTCAAAATCAAGCCATGTGAATTAGGATTGATAATGAAAAAATTATCAGAATCGCAATCTGATGAAAAAAAATGTCTCCTATATTCTTGAAAGTTATCAACAAAAGTTTTTTGAATCTTTCGATTAGGTAGAATTTCTAAGCGGACAGCATCAATAGAAGTATTCCAACTTAAATTAGGGTTTGGCGGTAAATCAGAGTCGTAAATTGATAAGTCTATCAATCTACTTTTACTGCTAAAATTAACTGTAAAGTTACGAGTATTTGCATTCTTAAAGATCTTAATTTCGTCACCTTGCTGATTCTTACAGATCATTTCAGAATCAAAAGCTGGTGGAAATGAACTGATATCAATTCGGAATTTTTCGCAAATTAAACATAAAATTTCTCGTTCATTCATTTGAGAAATTCCACTTTTTATAACTTCAATATCCAAATCATTCGGTCTGGTAAATTTTTTACCGCAAGATCTTTGTTGAATAGAACTACCTTTCAAAAGAACTCTAAAATTTTCATCAAGAAATGAATTTAAAATAGTTTGCGTGAATTTTGGTAAGTCATAAATAGATGAAAATTCCCGCTCGTTAGATAAAAACTCATTGATGGCATTTCGTTGTACCGCTATACTTCCGTTGAATTCATCAAGCAGTTTTTGGTGATTTATTCTGGTGAGTTTTATTTCATGTTTTTGCTTCTTTTCTTCGGTATCAATTCTTTCTTTCTCTGCTCTTTCCTCTGCTTTTAGTTTTTTTAAAGCATTTTTGGAAAGTTTTTTGGTATCACTTACGTCTACTTTTAAAGGTTTTTCGTTTGTTTTTTTGGTAGTGATCTCAAAGTCATTTAGCAGTTTTTTGATTTTATCACGATTAGAGCTGTGGTTCTCCAGCCTAATTTCGCTTATTAGTTTTTCCGCTTCTTTTCGATCGGTAATTTGATATTTTTCAATAAAATTTACGTCGGACAGAATCTTAGAAGCATTTTGATGGTCACCTTTAATTGAAAAAACTTTCAGTTGATTTGCTAGAGTTTCAAATGTGCAAAAATTTTGTTGCAGAACCAGCTTTAAAACTTGGGTATTTTTATTTCTGAAAGCACAATCAATAATTTTTTCTACGGTATCTTTCTCGATATGTAACGAATTAATTTTAGATAAAGTTTTTTCGTTATCTTCCCAAGAACCAAATTCAGCAATAATCTCTAGAATGGATTTTTTTTCAGATACTTGAAAAACTAGTAATTCTTCTGGTTTTGCCCATGAAATTAGCCGAGTAATTTTATCTGGATTTTTACTTTTACCAAGGCTCTGTACGAGTTCTTTGACGGTTTTTCTGCGTTCGTCTTCTTTATTATTTTCAATTTCTAAAATTCTCTCTTGTAGACCATCAAACGTAAAAAAGTCGGGAGCTACTTTACCTTGGTTTATAGTTGAGATTATTAAATCAACCAAATCGAAATCCTGAGAAATTTTATGTCTGAAATTAATTTTATTTTTTGGTAAATTTTGCTGATTGCTATGTTCAATTAGCAGTCTTGCTAAATTATATTCTTTAGCTTCAAGAGCTGATAATAAAGATATAGCTCCGGAATTTTCCGAAAGACCAAAAATTTCAGGTTCTTTTTCTAGTAAAGTTTTCACTGATTTAAGATTTTTGTTACGGCAGTTGAAAAGGAGAATATCTTGATTATTGAATCTCAGTTTTAGATTGGCTTTATTATCTATCAAATCGGCTAACAAGAAATCGTAATCAAACAAGTGTGAAGACAGAAAAATAAGCGGTAAATTTCTGTCGCTGCCAGCGTGAATTATAGTGTAATTTGCATTGGCTCCTAAGGTCAAAAGAGTTTTTGAAATATTTCTAATAGTTGAAAAATAGCGATTATTCTCCTCGTTGAATGATAGATAATCATAACACGAGAAAAGAGCGTGATCTAAAGAAAAATCATCATTGGTTAGCTCTTCTATTTTAAAAAGGTCATCCAAGTTTCTTAATCTTATTTCTATGAACTCGTCGATTATTCTTTTTTCTGCAAAGCTAAAATTTTCGTTAAATTTTTTTTCAATTTCCTGACTAATATCGATTAAGCGTATAATCTGAAAAACTTCTCGGCTAAGATGATGATCTTTATGCATCAATGTGTTAACAGCAAAACTCTCGTAAAAACTGTAAGCAATTTTTGCTATTGCTGAATCTAAAAGTTTGTCAGAAAGGCTTGCTAGATAAGTTGGATAAGCAGCTGATTTCAACTTGTTACTTTCGTCTAAGCTTAAAAAGGTTAAAACTATGAATCTTTTTAGCTTTTCTCTTGAAACATCGTCATCGAGTTTTCCGGCGAACAAAAAATCCATAGCGTCAGAGGGTTCGCTCAAAAGATTTTTTTGGCTAAAAAGATAACGAGTTTCAGCCTTTGAATCTGCAAGACAGGTCATGTAAAATAATATAAAGATATTACCTTTGAAACGTGACGCCAAATGAACAATATTGCTACCATCTTGATCTATAAGATCTAAGCTCGCTCCTTGCTTTAGGATAAAATCAAAATCCTCAATTTGATTTGCTAAAATTCCAACCATTAGAGGAAATATTTTTCCATGTTCTGTATCAAGTTGGTAGTTAGGATTAGCTCCATTTGCGATAGCATTTCGTACTTTTTTGATAGATAGATGAAATCGTTGAAAAGATTTGTTATAAGGATCTTTCAGAATCTTATTAACTTCTAGAAGTGCTTCGTGCAGCTCCTGAGTAGCGTTTGTTTTTGCATCTTCCGTGATAAGAAGATCGGAATTTGGTTCTGGCATTATTTCATCTGACGGCAGAACATCTTGAGATATTGTGAAAGTTATTTTTCTATGAGTTGTATTAGTGAAGTAATTTTCAGAAGAGCTCGCATCTGTGGATAATTTATCAGAATCTTCGGCTGCATCTTTTGGTATTTTGTTTTCGGAAATAGAGATTCTTTCAGAGGTTGTATCCTCATTTATTTGTCCTTTGATCTCATTCGTGGTAAGTTTGTGAACATATTTTGGCGTAAAGGCTGATGGTATCAGATTACTAGTATGAGTGTTAGCTCTATTATTATGAGGTCCACTCCCAATTTTAAATAATTTGCTTTTAACAATGTTTTGCGTTTTGCGATTTAACATTTGGAATTTTAAGTTTTTTATGCCTAAATTCTGGGCTAACAAAGATTGTCTAGGCTAAGTTATATAATATATCACGCCATAAACTTAAAACTTATGATTTTAATAATCTGAAGTTTAAGCAATGTTCTTAATTTAAGAAAAATCAAAATGTCAGATCACAAACTTCAACCAGTGCGCGGTACCAAAGATTTGTTTGGTGACGAAATCAAAATTTTTAATCATATCGTTCAAGTTGCTAAACAAAAAAGTGAGTTTTTCGGTTTTGAAGAATTACAAACGCCAATTTTTGAATTCAGTGAAGTATTTGAACGCAACCTTGGCGAGGCTTCAGATATCGTTTCCAAAGAAGTTTATAAATTTCCAGATCGCGGCGACAACATGCTGACTTTGCGTCCAGAATTCACCGCTGGCGTGGTTCGTGCTTTGATTTCTAACGGCGAATTACAACAAGTTTTGCCAAAAAAGTTTTTCTCTTTCGGCCCAATTTTTCGTTATGATCGCCCGCAAAAAGGGCGTCAGCGTCAATTTCACCAAATTAATTTTGAAGTTTTTGGCGAAGAAAATTTCTATTGTGACGTTGAAGCAATCTTGCTGGCAGCCTCAGTTTTAAAGGGTTTGGGTGTTTTAGATAAAACTACTTTGGAAATTAATTCGCTTGGTTGCGCTGAAACAAAGGTGAAATATGAAGCAGCTTTGCGTGAATATTTCGCCAAACATCGTGATGAATTATCACGTGATTCACAAGTTCGCTTGGAAAAAAACCCGCTGCGTATCCTTGATTCAAAAGAGCAGCAAGACATTGATCTCTTGGCTGATGCTCCAGAAATTTCGAAATTTTATTCAGAAGAAGCAAAAAATCGTTTCGAATCAATTTTGGCATTACTCGACAAATTCGGCATCAAATATCGCGTCAATCAACGTTTGGTGCGTGGTTTAGATTATTACACTTCCTGCGTTTTTGAATTTGTAATGGCGGTTGAAGGTGCACAAAACACCGTTTTGGCTGGTGGTCGTTACGATAGTTTGGTGGAAAAAATGTCGGGCAAAAAAGTGCCAGCAATTGGTTTTGCTGCTGGTGTTGAGCGTTTGATGTTGTTGACTAAACTTGATGCGGAAAAATCGCGTCCAGTTGCGGTGAATTACATTTCAGAAAATGAGAAATCTCACGCTTTTGAAATTGCCCAAAAGTTACGCTCTAACGGTTTTAACACGGAATTTGTTTTGGATGGAAACTTCAAAAAACAAATGAAACGCGCCTCGCAAAACAATTCGCGTTTCGTCATTATTATTGGTGAAAGCGAAATGCAAAATGGTGAAGTTTCGGTTAAAGATTTCGACAACGCCACTGAACAAAAAGTCAAACAAGAGCTTTTGGTTCATTACCTTGAAGGCAAAATTTAAATATGATCAAACAACTTTTTGCCCGTCAAAATTTTGAAAGAAACTTCCGCTTCTTCGCGCCATTTTCTTTGATTTGTTTGCTCGGCTTTTTGACGCTGGCAACTTTCGCCATCATCAATTCGCCTAATGATTATCAACAAGGCAACGCCGTGAAAATGATGTATGTTCATGTTCCTGCAGCTTGGATGTCGTTGTTGGTTTATACTTTGATGGCTTTGTTCAACTTGTCGGGCTTCATTTGGAAAAATCCGTTTTTCTACTTAATTTCACGAGCAATCGCCCCAATTGGCGCGGTATTTTGTTTCATAACTTTAGCAACTGGCGCAATTTGGGGAAAACCAATTTGGGGAACTTGGTGGGTTTGGGACGCCCGTTTAACGTCGGTTCTGATCTTATTTTTCTTGTATTTGGGTTACATAATTTTGCTCGATTCTTTCGACGAACGCGAAAAAGGCGAAAAAATAGCCGCGATCATTTCAATCGTTGGCTTTATAAACGTGCCGATCATTAAATTTTCTGTCGAATATTGGAATTCTTTGCATCAGCCCGCAAGCATCATCAGATCTGGCGGCGTTGCAATTGATCCGGCAATGTTAAAACCTTTGCTTTTGATGTTTGCCGTATATTTTTCTTACTTCGTTTTTATCTCTTTATTGCGAGTAAAAACCGAAATTTTGCAGAAAAAATTACAAAAATATTAACTAAAATTTTGCGCCAAATGCTGCAAATTTTTGCAACTTGGCAGTGAATAATTGATCTGAATTTATGACTTACGTCGTTACTGATAACTGCATTAAATGCAAATATACCGACTGCGTTTCTGTTTGTCCGGTGGACTGTTTTTATGAAGGAGAAAACACTTTGGTGATTGATCCAGATGAGTGTATTGATTGCGGAGTTTGCGTGCCAGAATGTCCGGCTGAAGCGATTTCTCCTGAGTCGCCAGACTTAGCAAATTGGGTCGAAATAAATCGTCAATACGCCAAAAAATGGCCAGTTATCACTAAGAAAAAAGATGCTTTGCCAGAAGCGAAAGAGTTCGACGGCATGAAAAATAAATACGAAAAATTCTTCGATCCACGCGGATTCAACAATCAGACCAGAGCATAAAACGCATGACAAATTTTATCCAAAACCAAGAAGCTTTGCTGAAATTAACTAAGCCAAAAGCGGTGATTTATGATTGGGACAACACTTTGGTAGACACGTGGCCGTTGATTCAACACGCCATCGACACCACAATGATTGCTATGAATAAAGAACCTTGGGGTTTGGAAAAAGTGCGCGATTCGGTGCATAAATCGATGCGCGAATCTTTCCCAGAAATTTTCGGCCAAGATTGGGAAAAAGCCGGCGAAATCTATAAAAATACTTATCGCTCAATTCATCTTGATAAAATTGAGTTGTTGTCTGGCGCTTTGGATTTGATCAACAAATTCGAAGAACTTGGCGTTTTACAATTTGTGGTCAGCAACAAAATCGGCGCAACTTTGCGCAAAGAAGTCAAAAAACTCGGAATCGACAATAAGTTTTTTGCTTTAATCGGCGCAGGCGACGCCAACTCCGACAAACCAAGCGCCGCACCAGTCGAACTCGCCTTGATGGGCAGCGGAATCGATCCGCAAAAAGATGAAGTGTGGTTCATCGGCGACACCATCGCTGACGTCGATTGCGCTTACAACTCAAACTGCCGACCAATCGTCTACGGCGATTCCAAAAACCAACTTTCCAAAACTATTACAGCGGAAACGATGATGAAAAATCACCCAACTAAAGGTTTGATTCCGCTTTATTTTGATCACCAAAAGTTGATTGAGGTTTTGTAGTTATTGGCTCGCTCAAAGTTGATTTATTTTATCTTCACAGATTTTTTTTACCAAAATCTCAAGTTTGGTTATTTGATTAAATAGATATTGGAGTTTGGTAATATCTATTTGGAAATTATTGTTATATCGAGCTTCGATGTAAGATTGTTGCAGTATTTCAAAGCACTTTTTTTCTTCTAAACTTGCTTGCGGAAAAATGGTCAAAAAATCATGGGAATAAACTGTGCAAAGTTGATTTAACTCTTCAAGGTTGTGAGATTTTGGTTTATATCCGCCAATGGTTAATAATGTGCAGTTGTAAAAACTTTCGGTTGCTTGATGAAGATAAAATATGGCTCTTTTGTAATCGCAGCGCGATAAGGCGTTTTGGTAATCAATTAAGAAGCATTTTGCGCCTTCAAACCAATGTTGGTAGTAAGATTTGCTTAGTTCTTTTCGATATTGGTTTTCTAAATTTTCTGGATTTGCAATTTCATAATTTCCGCAGCTGTAGAGAATAATTCCTTCTTCTTTTATGTCGGAAAAGAAATACTGCGATTTTTTTATGCCATTATTAAAATTGGTTATGGATTCAATGATGATATGGCTGCGATGAGCTTCATTTACTTGAGTTGAACTATCAATTTCTTTCTTAATTTTACGCTCAAGATCAAAGGCGGCACTACTATTTGCCTGTTTGCCGCTTTTGGTTATAACTAAAAAATCATAATCAGAAGCGTATTCATAAACTATATTTTGTTCTACGTGTCGATAGCGAACCCAATTACCACGGGCGAAAGAACCAAATAAAATCACAAAAGCTATCTTGTCTTTACCAGCATGATAGATTATGTCGGCAATCTCTTTGATGCGAGATTCATGAGGTTTAGATTTAATGGGTAAAGATAGTTTCATGGCGGTGGTGGTGTTTTGATTAATCAATATATCCGATAATAAAATCGATTAATTCTTTTTCGGAGAATGGCTTGCCCAAAAGCATATTGATGCCACTATCTTTGAGATGCGATAGTTCCTGTTTTTCGGTACTTATAGCAATGATAGGAATTTCGTAATTCTTAAATCTTTTAAATATTTTGCCTTCTCTGATAATTTTTGCTGTTTCAAAACCTCCGAGTTTTGGCATATTGATATCAACTATTACCAAATCGAAATGTTGCTTTTCTAAATTTTGTAAAATTTCTTCACCATTTTCGACATGCTTTACGTTGAAGCCCATTTTGCGAAGAAAGAACGATATTACTTTGTTAGTAATTGAGTTATCTTCAGCTATCAGCACAGCTTTGTTCTTGAATTTATTGTCGAAGCAATTTTCGTTATAATTTGGCTCAAAATTTTTATTATCAGAAATAGGAAAAGAGATTTTGACTTCAGTGCCAAATCCTTTGATTGAGCCTATTTCTAAATTACCATTATTAAGCTCAACTAGTTTGCGAATTATTGGTATTCCTAGGCCGTGAGAATCAAATGCTTTTTTTAAACCGTTCTTAATAATTTTTGCGCCTTCGCCATTCAGAGCCATAGTAATTTCTGAATTAGTCATACCAATTCCTTGATCTATGACTGAAATGTTGACTTGTTGATTTGTTTCCGAGGCATCAATTTGCAACAAAACAATACTGTTTTGGTTACTGTATTTAACGGCGTTTATTACAACGTTATTCAAGATTTGTTTTAAGCGCCTAATATCGCACTCGATGTTTATAGATTTTCGATTTGTTTTATTCTCGAACTCAAGAGTGATGCGATTCTCAATAGCAAAGTTTTTGTTCAGAATTATGATTCTTTTGGTGATTTCAATTATATCGCAAATTTGCTTATTGTTTAGGCTAAATTCACCATCTTCATTTTGATTGGTATCAAGCAGGTCTTCAACAAAACCCATCATCTCTTCTGATTGAAGGTGCAGTTCTTCAACCATTTTTAAATCTTCATTTTCTTCAATTTCTGCGTGGCTTTTGCTTTGAAGGATTAATTTTGAGAGACCAGAAATTCCGAAAATGTAATTTTTTAAATCGTGGCTGGTGGCACGGATTAGATTAGTTTTGGATAAATTAGTTTTTTGAAGGGAATCGCTTAATTTTTTCTCTCTAAGAAGAAGGTCAGATACTTTATTTTTGAATGTGAAAAATATTAGCAAGAAAAATGAAATCATCATTAACAAGCCAAATATCAATGGCAGCACTGAATTGCTGAATTCTTGATTAAGAATTGATTTGTGGAATCCTGTTAGGACTAAATAAGGGTAATCATCGAATTTCTGGTAATAAAAATATTCTATATTGCCTGCATTAAAATGATCTTTCAAAACTCCTGACTTATTGGAGAAAGCAAATTGAGATAAATTTTTGCGATAAAGTAGTGGATCTCTGGTAATCTCGGAATCCTTGGATTGAATTACAACATTTAGGTTTTCATCCAAAACAACAAAGCTAGTTTTGTTGTGTAGTCTTTTTTCAACAAAGTTAGTTAATTCTGATATATTGAACCCAATTACAACTGCTCCCAGATATTGGCCTTTTTCATCAGTTATTCCTGTTCCTGCGGGAATCACCCAAGATTGACTAGGATTTCCAAAAACAGGAAAAGATACTTGTAGTGTCCAAGGTTTTTCTCGAGATCTTGTAGTATACTGTCTCTCCGACATATCAGGAGGGTTTTTTCTAATGCCAACTTTGCTATTTACCAGTTGCAAGTTTTCTGGCGATACAAAGTCAAATGAAGACCAAGATAATAAATGTTTATTTTGATTTTGTGAATTTTCTGCCTGACGGAATGTTGCTAGAATGAAATTCAGATCTTCGATACCATGTTGAGCAATTTGTTTACCAACAAATATGCTAATTTTGTTGCAATAACCAAACGATTCGGAAATGGTTTTTTCTATATTTAAAGCTTCTTTTTGAGAGATTGAAAGGTTTGACTCATAATTGCTGAGGGAAACTTTATAAAGCAATATACATACCGCAAAGATTCCTAGTAGTATTATGGCTAGTATAAATACAAAGTAACTTCTTAAAGAGAGGTGATTGGGTTTAGTCATATTGGTGAATTAGGTGGATACTAATATTTTCTCCTAATCCAAACGGCTTAACTTTTCTTTCGCTTTATTTTTTTACGAGAAAGTCTGTAGAACATTTAATCTGTTTCATTAATAAACAGATTGTGATTCAGGCTATTTAGACAAACAGTTATTTGTTATTAACAATTTTTTTATCATTTTTTTGGAAAGTGAAACCAGGGTATATCGTAAAAAATTTGCATGAGGCAGATAAACTAATTAGAGTCACTCAAAGGATGTTTAGTGGTAGTAGAATTGGAAGTTATGCTAAAGATGATTCGATGTATGAAAAAAATTTTAAATTTGCCTTCCAACTATTGATTGATGAGTTTTCATCTCATAGAGCAGTTAACCACCCATTATTTCAATATTTGAAAGATAAGTCTCAACAAGATGGCTTTAATTCCCGTCAATTTCAGATTTATCGTGATAATTTTTTTTGTAGAACTGAACTAACAATACCATCGGTTGCGAGATTAATTGAGAAAGCAGCATTAGAGGGTGATATTAATGCTATGGCTGAAACAACAAGAAATCTTTATGATGAATGTGGACATGGTGACCCTGAAAAGATACACAGTAAATTATTATTGGATTCTCATAATCAACACGGAGAAAAAGTATTTGGTCTGGAAACTCTGAAAGAATTAAAAGATGCAAGAAAATCAAAACTTTTGCTTCCAGCCGTTCTAGAATATCGAAAGTCTAAAACTGCTATTTTTAACAGGCCTTATCCATATATTGCTGGAAATACGTGGGCTCATGAGTTGGCGGCTGATAAAATGCTCATAAGCTTCCGAGAAGCATTCTTTGAACCTTACAAAGGCTATTACACACAATCAGAATATAAAAAGTTAGTCAGATTCTATGAAGTTCATAGAGATGATTCGATTCAAGGTGGAGATGTTGAGGTTCAACATGAAATAATGTCTAGGGCTGCTTCCGAAAGAATTTGCAAAGAAAACATGGTCAATATTCCTAAAGTCAAAAAAGGAGGGCTGGAATTTTTAGAAAAACAGGCGGAATTGTGGGATCAATTGCAACAATCAATAGAAAATGCTCAAGAAAAGGGTGTTAAAATATCTCCAAAAAGAGATCATATGCCGGAAATCGTAGGAAAGTTTACCGCTACTAAGTTGAAGCAAAATGATAGAGTAATTTAGTTTATTCCATTCGATTGGTGAGATTCAAAAAATTGAGCAAAATAATAAGATGACCGAACAATCGTCAATGTTGGTGATAATGCAGTTTAAACAATGATTCCGAGTTTCTAAAAATCTGTGTTCGTTTTAAGACAGAGACAAACCAAAGTTATTTAGATTTGGTAAAATTAATTGAAGTTTCTGAGAAGGGCGTGATGAAAGACTTATAACCTTTTGTTTTTTGCTATAATTCCTCGTCTTAAATTAATAAGTCTATAACGTGCTTAACATCGAAACTTTTTCTCATTAAGAACAATTGATGCAGCGAGTGAGAGCTTGGATTGGTGTGATGAGTTGGAGATGATGTCTATTTTTAATCAAAAATGTCTGAGAATAAATTAGTGAATTTTTTGCGTTGCTCGTGGCAAGAAGGTACGCAGATTGGTAGGGAAATTATTCTAACGACGGTAATTTTTGGTGGTGGCGCACATTTTATTTTTTACTTTGTTTACAAATATTATTTTGGTCTTTGGGAAAGTTTTTCGCTCAGAATGGTTGCTGCTTCTTTGTGTTTTTCTCTTGTTTTGTACGATTACGTTTCAGAAAAAATTAGACAGAATTTATTTCCTTTGTATTGGCATTTCACGGTAATTATCGCTTTGCCGTTTATTTTTACCTTCAATTTGTTAGCCAATAATTTTAATGAAATATGGCTTTATTGGGAGATATTCGGAGTTATATTATTAGCTGTTTGCGTGCCTAATTGGTTTTTCTATTTGATCGACCTATTTTTGGGAATTTTGCTGGCAGTTATTTTTTGTTTAGTTGTTAAAGATTTTCCAGTACTTGGCTCAGAATTTAATGTTTTGGCTTATTTAATCTGCATTGTTTTTAGTGGTTTTGTTGGTCTGTGTTTCACTTACGGAAGTCGTTCGGTTTGGTTGTCAAAAACGTATAGGGATTCTATTGCAATCACAGGGTCTTTAGTTCACGAAATGCGTAATCCAATCAATATTATAAATATTTCTAGTTCTACTATTTCTAATTTTTTCGATGATGAAAAAAAGATCACAAAAGTAGAGTTGGCGGAATTATCAGAGTTAGTAAAGTCTATCAAATGTGCGGTAGATCAGGCAAATAATATAATAAATATTACTTTGTCAGATCTTAAAAATAAGCCAATTACTGATGCAGATTTTTCTTATTTTTATGTTTCGCAAATCTTGCCGAAGGTCATAAACAGCTATGTATATGAAAATGAATCAGACAAGAAACGAGTTCATCTTAAATGCGCTATAAAAAGAGAAGATGAGGATCTTGTAATAAAAGTGGTAGCGGAGAGATTTAATTTGATAATTTGCAATCTCCTAAAAAATGCAGCTTATTATCTGAAAGATTTCTCTGACGCTTCAATTACAGTTGGAATAGAACAAAGAAAGATCAGCGATAAACTATATAACGTAATCTACGTTTTAGACACAGGCCCGGGAATTTCTAAATCTGGTTTAGATAAACTTTTTGTTAACTTTTATACATCCGGCAAAAAGGAAGGAACAGGCTTGGGCTTGGCGTTTTGCAAGCGCAATATGAAAGCTTTTGGTGGCGATATTATTTGTGAATCTGAACTTGGAAAATGGACCAAATTTAGTTTGTTGTTTCCACAGCTAGCGAGTTCAGAATTAGAAAAGGCGAAAAGTATTTTAGCGTTAGATAAACCACAAACTGCTTTGTCTGATGATGTCAAAAAATTGGTGCAACTACGCGGCAAAAATATTTTGATTGCCGATGATCAAGAGCTGAATTTGAAGATTATGGAAAAAAGGTTGCGCTTGTCTGGCGTTGATACGATGGCCGTGAACGACGGAAATAAGTTGGTTGAAGCTTATAAGCTGAGTTTAGATTCTAACGGTAAATCTCATTTTGATTTGATTATCACTGATTTGAATATGCCGAATAAATCTGGCGATGCTGCGATTGGCGAGATTCGCGAAATTGAGAAAAGTAATAAATTGGTTGGGAAAGCGGTAATTCCCATTATCATAATTAGTGGTGATGATAACAAAGAAGAATTGGATCAAATGAGTCATCTCAACATCGCAGGATATTTCGTGAAAGGTGATGGTTTAGATCGTTTCTTGGAGTTGGTGGTTAGTTCTTTTTCAAGTGAACGCCACGATAGTCGATAATCTAAACTCTATCAATTCGGAACACGGTAATAAAACTTACTAACAAATTAACAGCGAGTTTTTATCAGATTTAGTGTAAAACTTAATAAAAAAACGAGGTTATTAATGAAAGCTCTTCAGAATTTTAGTAATGTAGTGAATAGAAATGGTGTCACAGTAAATAATGATAAAGATATCGATATTAGTGATAAGAGAGTAGCAAATTTAAGCTTTAATAAAAACTTTTTATTTCAGTCTTCTGAATATTTAGAAGAAGATATTAAAAGAAGATTTAACTTGGATGAACTCAATATTTCCTTTAGAGAATCGGTTCCAGTTCTTGAATTTGTTGATTGGAAAATAACGCATGTTGCACCAGGTTTTGTAGAAACTGTTTTGCCCATCAATCCTAATTCTTCAAATCAACATATTACTCATCAAGCGGCTTTAATGCTGCTTTCTGCTGATTACACGGGAGGTTTGGCTTTATCGACTCTTTTTCATGGTACACCAATTGTTGGATTTTGGACAATGAAAGATAGCTATGGTGCTTACATGTGGGGTGCTAAAGCCGGAATAAAATGGCATTATCCTAGTTTTGGAGATTTGGTATGTAGGGCTAAAATCGATAAAAAAAATTGGCATCACATCTCGAAGAGATTTGAAGATCACAAGGTAGTAGTTGTGACGGTGAAGATTGAGATGTTTAATCAAGATAAGCTTGTTGCAGAGTCTGATTTTACATATTGGGCACAAGATACTACAGGAATAATGAAGAATGCATTTGATGAGAGTAAAATAAATATTTTATACGAATACAAAACTAAGGCTACAGCAAGATTGATAGCTGGTTTGAGAGCTTTAGAACAAGAAAAAGCACCTCGAGATAGAATGTTCGACGATCCTTATGCATTTATGCTTGCTGGGAAACATGGAATTACTTTAGCTAAGAGATTTTGTGGGATTATACCGCAAATACAAAATATGGTTTCTGCCAGAACAAAGCACCTTGACGATGTTGTTAGAGATTTTTCTCAAAAGAATAAAATGTTTAACGTTATAAACATTGGATCTGGTTATGATAGTAGGTTTTGGAGAATAGGTGTAGAGAACTGTTTTGTTTATGATATGGATCTTCCAGTAGTTCTAAATGAAAGAAAAAGAATTTTTGATTTTGGTGCGAAAGATAATTTTTATACAGTTCCAATCGATCTGAGAGATCATTTAATTGATGAAGTTTTATTAAACTTTGAAGCGTTTAATTCAGAGTTACCATCTTTGATAATATGGGAAGGTGGTTCTATGTATTTTGATGATGATTGTATAAGTTCAATTTTGAAATCGGCTTCAAAAATTCTTGCCAAATCTTCAACATCTAGATTCTGGTTTGACTACGTTTCTAAGGACATAATAGAAAACTTAACTGGCTTAAAGGAAATCGAAGACTTTATGCGCAATATGAGTAAGATGGGAGAGCCTTTCGTAAATGGTTTTGCAAAAGTGTCGGAAGATATCAAAGTTTTTGGTTTAGAATGCATAGTTGATGATCACTCGGGAGTATTTCTAGATAATCAAGATATGATCTATGACCATTATAGATTCTGCTTAGCAAAAAAATGTGAATAAAAAATATTCTAATGAATAAGCTCAAAAGCTTCCTTATAATATTTTTTGAACGTAGTAAGTTCAACATGTTAGCTGCTGGATGGATAAATTTCTTAGGAAGTCCATTATATTACTTTATATGTGCTAAACTATTACCACAGCCATATGAGAGTTTTACAGTTCGTATTTCATCTTCTTTGATATCGATTCCTCTTTTGTTTACTCCATTATGTAAAGGTAACTCTAGAATATTAGCTGCTGTCTATTGGTATTTTTGGATAGTTTTAGCTTTGCCTACTACCTTTACTTTCATGTTGTTGATGAATGATTTCTCTGGTATTTGGCTTGTTGCGGAGACGGTAATGTTGTTTATCGTAATGCTGTTTATAGAGAATTTTGTTGGACTTGTGACTACAGTCTTTATTGGAATAGCTGTGTCATGCATAGGATTATATCTAAAACAAGGTCATCTAATTTCATTAGACATTAGAATATTAGAATACTCCGTGCCAATACCATTAGCGTTATTGTGTGGAATGCTTTTTTCCTACAATACAAAAAAAGGATATGTTGAAAAGGAAAAGGTAAAAGTTTTCCAAGAACGCGCCCAAGTTTTCAAATCCCTAGCTGGCTCAATTGCCCACGAGCTGCGTAATCCATTGAGTGCGATTAATTTTATTGGCGATCAAATCAAAGACACTTTAAACGAAGGCTTGAATGAATCTTCAAAGAGCAAGCTGAGTGTTTTGACTGGCCAAATATCCGATTCAATTCGCGGTGCGAACAACATCATCAACATTATTTTAAGCGACTTGCGCGAGTCACCGATTGATGCGAAAGATTTCAATTATTTAAACGCTTCAGAAGCTGTTTTGCTTTCTATTGAAAGCTATGGCTACAAAGATCAAGCAGAGCGCAGCAAAGTTATTTTTGATGCTCAGTTGAGCAAAGATTTCGTGATTCACGCGGTGGGAGATCGTTTTACTTTCATAATTTATAATTTGCTGAAGAACGCGTTGTATTATTTGCGCGATTATCCTGATTCTGTTGTGCATGTCGGAAGCGAAGTGAGAACTATCGACAATCAAAACTGGAACGTAATCTACGTTCTAGACACCGGCCCCGGCATTTCCAAAGACAATATCTTCAAGCTGTTTGGTGATTTTTATACTTCTGGCAAGAAAGAAGGAACCGGCTTGGGTTTGGCGTTTTGCAAGCGCAATATGAAAGCGTTTGGCGGTGATATTATTTGTGAATCTGAACTGGGAAAATGGACGAAATTTAGTTTGTTGTTTCCTTCTTTGTCGGATGAAGATTTAGAAAAGGCTAAGTTGCAACTTTCGCAAAAATCGAATCAGGAAGATAATCAAGATAGCAAAAATACGAAATCTGTTAGCGCTGAAACTAAGACTAAAATTCTGATAGTTGATGACGAAAAAACTAATCTTTTGGTGACCAAATCTAAGATAGAAAGAAATTTGCAAATTTCTTGTGACTTAGCGCATGATGGCACTGAGGCTGTGGAATTGGTCAGTTGCGATATTCACAAATATCAGTTGATTTTGATGGATATTCAAATGCCGGAAATGAATGGTGTCATGGCGGCTCAGAAAATCAGGGCGATCAATAAAAATATTCCAATCATTGCTCTGACTTCTTTGGAATATGAAGATTTCCAAAATGCCAATTTGGATAATTTCAATTACTACTTAAACAAGCCGGTTGCTGGTCACGTTTTGTATCGCACCATCAACAAATTTATGCCCGATACCAAAGACGGTTTGGAATATTTGGGCGGACAAGATCAATATCTTGGCGAGCTTAAAGGCAAAAAAGTTTTGTTGGCGGATGATCAAGAATTAAATTTGAAAATATCCAGTCGTAAGTTGACGAGCGTAGGCATGGAAATTGTTGAGGCGAGGGATGGCAAAGAATTGTTGGAAATTTATAAAAATAGTTTGAGTGAAGGTACGAATAATCAGCTAAAATCAAAGTTCGATCTTATTATTACTGACATCAACATGCCGATAATGTCTGGAGATGAAGTGATCAGCGTGATTAGAAAAATTGAGCGTGATTCTAAAATCAGCTTTAAAAATCGTATTCCCGCGATTGCGCTTACAGGCGATGGCGATTGGGATCATATCAATGCTTTCTTCAAACTCGGAATTGACGACTATTTTGTTAAAGGATCTGATTCGGAAAAATTAATTAGAACAGCAGCTTTGTACTTAAGCCCGCAAAAGATTTATTTTAATAAACATCATCTTGAGCAACACAAAAAAATGGCGCAATTGCAAGATGGTGCTTTGCAGATTTTAAACATCGAAAAAATGCGTTATTTTAACGAAAATGATCGCAAAGAATTTCTGAAAGTTTTTTTGGAAGAAAGCGCTTTGGAAATTACGAATATTAGAAATTTACAAAATTCCGACAAAAAAGTTGAATTATCAAAATCGCTTCATGCTCTGAAAGGCATATGTGGTAATATTGGAGCTGAGGTTATTTTCAGTTTGATTAAAGAATTAGAAAAAGATTTGAAGGACGAAAATTTAAAAAATAGTTGGTGCGATGATCTGTTCTCTAAATACAACGATTTGCAGCGCGAAATAACAAAATTATTAATCTAAGTTTCTTTGCAATTTGTGACATTTTGTTTCGTTTAGAATAAATGTTACATGCTGTTCTTGTTTATTTCATGCATTGTTTATGTAACTGGTTTTGTGCTCCTTTTGTTCTGATTGCGGGCTTCCTCAAATGTTCCAAAAAATAGAAAATCTATGAAATTAAATAAAAAACTTTTTGTTTCTTCGTTGGCCATGATTATGGCAAGTGGCTCTAATGCTTGGGCTGCTGGTTATTCAACGGAGTTAACGTCAACTTCTGGTTTAGGAAACTCTTATGCGGGTTCTGTTACTGGTATTCACGACGTGAGTGATATGTTTTTTAATCCGGCGGTTTTAACTGATGTTAAGAATGGGGAAGCGATTGCTTCATTCAGCTATTTAGATATTAATATAAACGCCAAGAATGGTAGTGATGGCAATGGTGGTTCTCAGAAAGGTAACGTTCATGATGCTGGTGTGAATGCTTTTGTTCCAGCACTTTATGCGGCAAAAAGAGTTAACGATGACACTGTCCTTGGTTTAGCAATTACTTCTCCTTTCGGTCTTGCAACTAGATATAATAATGGTTGGCAAGGTTCTGATCGTGCACTTGCTAGTAGTATTACGACTATAAATATCAATCCAACTGTTGGTTACAAAGTGAATGATAAATTTTCACTTGGTGCTGGTGTGCAAGCTCAATATTATGAAGCAAAACTAACTAGTAATACTGCTTCTAATTATTATACGAAGCTTCATAGCAGTGGTTGGGGATATGGTTATAATTTGGGTGCTAAATATCAGGTCAATCAAGATTTGAAGTTAGGTCTTGGGTATCGTTCAAAAATAGAGCATGATCTTGCTGGTGGAATCAATGCTCAAGGTTTAGTGACTTCTGATGCCGGTTCTAAAACTACAACTCCAGAATCTTTAACTGCAGGTGCTGCTTATAAAATCAATCAAGACGTTGAATTAGCTTATGATGTGACTTGGACTCGTTGGTCACGATTGAAATCTTTAGAAGTTAATGTTTATCAGAATCAAAACTACAACATGGCTTCTTCCTATAATTGGCATGATTCTTTTTTGCACTCAATTGGTGCTAACTTCAAAACTAGTGACAAATTTTTGTTAAGAACTGGTTTAGCTTATGAAAAAGAAGCGATGACTGATGCTAACAGAAATCCAACAGTACCATTGTCTGATAAGTTTTGGGCTTCGGTTGGCTTTAACTACAAAATTAATCCAACTTTGTCGATTGATGCTGCTTATGTTCATCAATTTTATAAAACTGCGAGAAGCAATCTAAATGCTTCGGGTTTTTCAGGAAGCATGAGTACTAAATATCAAACCAGAGTTGACGTATTATCTTTGGCAGTAAAAAAAGAATTTTAATTAATTTATTATTTTTGTGAGGCACAACATTATCTAAAATCAATTTTGATGTGCCTTGCAGGGATAATTAAAGCTATGTTAAATAGTAAAAACTGATGAATTTTCAGTTAAAAATAGAGGTAAAAAATGACTAATTCTTCGAACCCAATTGATTTAGATTTCTTAACCAGCGTTATCGGAGACGATGAAGAATTTAAGAAAGAATTATTCGTAATTTTTGAGGATAATGCTCAAAGAAATATCGAAAAAATGGAAGATGCGCTCAGCACTTCTAACAACAATTCTTGGTATATGGCATCTCATGCCTTTAAAGGCGCTTCAGCGTCAATTGGTGCGATGGATTTAGCAAATTTGTTGGAACATGCACAAAAATATCCAGAAGAAACTCCGGAACAAAAAACTGAATTGTTAAATCAGATTAAATCTCAATTAAAAGCTGTGATTGAATTCCTAAAAACAGTTTAGGAATTCAGTTACTCGCGTAGAGTTGCGCCGTAAAATTTATTGACTGACTCAACAATTTTTTTGCTGATCAAATCAATTTCTTCAGAAGTAAGGGTTTTTTCGAGTGGTTGAATCTTAACTCTTAAAGCAACTGATTTCTTGCCTTCCGGAATATTTTTACCACTGAAAATATCGAAAATATTCACCTCTTTTATCAATTGTTTGTCGCAATTGCTGATAGTTTTGATGAAGTCGCCAATTGCTTGATCTTGGTTGGTTAAAAAGGCGAAATCGCGTTCAACCATTTGTAAATCATTAGCGATGAAAGCTTTACGGGTAGTTGATTTTTGTGTTTGCGGCAAGGCATCAACAAAAATTTCGAACATATTTACGCGAGTTTTGAGATCAAATTTCTTCAAAATTGTTGGATGAATTTCGCCAAAATAACCAACAATATTTTTACCCATTTTAAGTACAGCAACGCGGTGAGGATGATAATATTTCGGAGCATCAACGGTGCTTATTTGTAGGCTTTCACCACGAACAGAATAAATTTCAGCAACATCTAGCACGTCTTTTTTTACATCAAAAATATCAAAATCTCTTTGCTCATGATAATGATTTTGCTCTTTATTTTTACCGGCGCGAATGCCTGAAATCATTAATTTTTGTTCAGATCCAACGAAGGTGTTGCCGATTTCAAAAAGTGATAAATCGTTAAAACCGCGCACACAATTTTTACGATAAGACTCAAGCAAACCAATTGCCAGAGTAGGGCGCATGTGGTTCATCTCGATGCTGATCGGATTTTGCAAAATTAGCTGTGAATTTTTTTCACCGAATAATTCGACAATATTTTCATCAACAAAAGACCAAGAAATAGTTTCGATCATGCCATTCAAAGCCAAGTGTTTTCTGGCTTGATGCAAAATATTAGTAGAACTAATAGAGTTTAAGTTTTGCTGTGGAAGCGGAGTAGAGCTGATTTTTTCGTAACCAAAAATACGAGTAATTTCTTCGACTAAATCTTCAAAACGTGTAATGTCGTGGCGATGAGTTGGCACTTCAACATTTAATTTATCGCCAGCTTTAGAAACTACGAAGCCAAGGTTGGTAAGGATTTGCTCAGATCTTTCGCTGCTAACTTCAATACCAATTAATTTTTGGATTTTGCTGTTATCAAATTCAATTTTACGAGTTTCAGTTTTGTTACCAATCAAGATAGTGTCGCTTACTTCTCCTCCGCAAATTTCAACGATTAGTTGCGTTGCTAAATCAATGCCATCTTGGCATGAAGATGGATCGACACCGCGTTCAAAACGAAATCTTGCGTCAGATAAAATATTTAATTTACGTCCAGCATAAGAAACAGTTGTTGGATCAAAAAAGGCTGATTCTAATAAAATTTCGCAAGTGTTCAAATCGCAGCCAGAATTGTTAGAACCAATTATGCCTGCGATTCCCAACGATTTTTCGTCGTCAGAAATTACTAAAATTTTTTCATCTAAAACAAATTCGTCATTTTTAAGTGAGACGAATTTTTCATTATTTTGTGCTAAACGAATTTGCAGCGAGCCTTTGATTTTATTGGCATCGTAAGCATGCATCGGACGATTCAGCGAAAACATTACGTAATTTGTAATGTCAACAATCGCTGAAATTGAATTAGAACCAATCGAAGCCAAGCGATCTTTCAACCATTGTGGTGATTCGCAATTTTTAACATTCTTAATCGAACGGAAAGCAGCAAAACCACAAGCTTGCTCGGCAGCATTGTTGATTTTGATGGTGTTTTGAAATTGCGGAGCGATTTGTTTGATAGCTAAATTTTTCAATGTACCAATTCCTGCGGCAGCAAGGTCGCGGGCGATGCCGTAAACTCCAAGACAATCACCGCGATTTGGAGTAACGTTAATTTCAATCAACGCGTCGTTAAGTGCGAAAACTTCGGTAATTTTGCTGCCAACTGGCCATTTTTCATCGATTTCGATAATGCCAGAATCTTCATTGCCAATTGCTAATTCGCGAGCTGAACACAACATTCCATTACTTTCAACGCCGGCAATTTTAGCTTTTTTAATGACCATTTGGTTGGCTGGAATCACTGAGCCGATTGGTGCGTAAGCAACTTTAATTCCTGCTCTGGCGTTGGCTGCGCCGCAAATAATTTGTAGCGGAGCTTTGGAATCTGCAGTTTCAACCGAGCAGATTTTTAATTTATTAGAATTCTCGTGGGGTTTTGCTTCAACAATTTTTGCGACAGAAAAAGGAGCTAAAACTTTGGCTTTGTCTTCTACCGATTCAACTTCCAAGCCGATTGCAGTTAATTTAGCACAAATCTCTTCCAAAGAAGCATTGGTATCGAGATGTTCTTTAAGCCAGGAAAGTGTGAATTTCATTGTTAGATAGTTTGTCCGAGATCTTGAATTGATTTAGTTAGAACAGAATTGCTTTGTTGTTCACTAAGATTTTTTTGTAATTTTTCTTCAACTTGTTTGATTGCTGAAGAAACGATTTTTTCTTTGATATGGCTGATTGCTAAAGCTTCTTCTTGTTTAATTCTTTCAGCAGCAGCTGCGGTTTTTTTGGCAACTTCTTCAGTTGCTGATTTTTGTGCTTCGCTCAAGAATTTTGCGGCTTCAGATTCAGCATCTTGCAATAATTTTTTAGCGTAATCATTTGATTCTTGAGAATATTTTTCAGCAGCAGCAAGTAATTTAGCGGCTTTCTCTTTCATTTCTTTGGCTGCTAAAATTTCTTCAGCGATTTGTTTTGATTTGTCATCCAAAGATTTAGCTATTGATTTTCTTGCGAACTTCAAAAGAAGAACAACAAAGGTAAAGAAGGCAATTGCGAGCCAGAATTTCTCGTTAAGCATTGGTTAATTTTTGTTCGATTTGTTGAGTAATATTTTTGATAGCATCAGCACTTTTGGCTTCAGATTGTGCAATCAATTCTTTTAAATGAGCGTGAGATTTCGCGATGTTTTCGTCGATGTTATTTTTCAAAGTTTCGATCATTTTTTCGCGTTGTGTGTTGGCTGATTTAACAGCTTCGTCAAGTTTTGACTGATATTTTTCAGTCGCTTCTTTTCTTAATTTTGAGCTGACAACTTCAATTTCAGCAGTTTTTTCATCTAAATCTTTTGCGACAGCAAGATCAGCATCAACAATAGTTTTACGATTTTTAATAATTTCGGCAATGCGCGGCAAAATTATTTGGCTAACACAAATGTAAAGTACAATAAAGCACAAAGTGAACCAGAAAATTTGTGAACTGTAAGTAGTTAAATCTAACTGAGGCATGATACTAAAAAAATAAAATAAACTTTGTTAAGTCACTTGAGGCCGCCCTCAAGTGACTTAACGCAACTTAGAACTAAATTCAAAACGAAGTTTTGAATTTACTATGAAAACATCACCAAGAAAGCCAAAAGTACCGCGAAGATACCCATAGCTTCTGCAAGACCTGCAGCGATGTAGATGTATTTTTCAAGTTTTGGAGCAGCTGAAGGGTTTCTAGCAATTGAATTGAAGAAAGATCCGAAGATGTTTCCAATTGCTAAAGCAGCGCCAGCCATGCCTAAAGAGCAAAGACCAACACCGATATATTTGAAAGCTTCAAAATTGCTTACTACTACTTCTTCCATGTTTTACCTATGAATAAAGTTTAATGTCCGCGAAAAACCCATTGATCGGGATAATTGGCCTTGCGAACTTGGGGCCAAATCTATTTTTGTTATCTCAAGCGAAGCTCGAGATAACGATAAAACTAGTGTGCTTTAGTTGTTTCGCTGATATAAGCGCAAACCAAAATTGCAAAAATATAAGCTTGCAACACTGCAACGAAAAGCTCAAAGCCAGTCATTACAACTGAGAAAAGGAAAGGCAAAGTTCCAAAAACCACACCAAGTGAAATGATGAAACCAGCAACAACTTTAAGTAAAACGTGACCAGCAACCATGTTAGCGAAAAGACGCACAGAAAGTGTAACTGGACGGATCAAGAATGAGAAAAGCTCGATCGCAAAAATTACTGGTGCCATCCAACCGGGAACGCCGCTTGGTAAAAACATGTGCAGAAAACCACCAATGCCGTTGCGCCAAATTGCAAAAATTGTGATAGTGAAGAAAGCGATTGCTGCCAAAGAAAGGGTGACGGCGATTTGGCTTGTGGCTGTGAAGCTGTAAGGTGTTAGACCGAACATGTTGCACAATAAAATGAAAGTGAAGAGTGAGAAAATTAACGGAAAAAATTTAACACCTTCATCACCAATCGTACCTTTAATGATGTCGAAAACAAAGTTGTAAATTGATTCAGCGACAACTTGTAATTTTGATGGAACTAAAGACTTTTTTCTGGTCGCAAAAAGCATGAAAGCAATTACGGTAAAAGTAGCGATTACCATATATAAAGCCGAGTTGGTGAAGCTGATGTCAACTCCTGCGATGTTTAAATCGAAAATTTTGTGCACTTCAAATTGTGCCAAAGGATTATGTTTTTCGTGACCTTGATTGGACATGTTTTAGAAAATATTGGATTTTTTAAAAAATCTTCGTGATCTTTCGCTGCAAGCGAAAGTGAGATATGAAACTTATGTCACGAGCTCAATTTTCTGGCTCTAGAGATGCTTCAAAAAAGAAGCGGGCAAAATATTTTTCGACCTAAAAAAGTCAAGTTATGAAATTACTAAAATACATCCTTTTATTCACTTTTTTGCCTTGCGCTCTTTTGGCACAGGAACTGAAAGGTAAATTTCAGGACTGGAATGTTTTTAAAGCTGAAAGAGGCGATCAAATAGTTTGCTACGTTGCGTCTACTCCGATAAAGCGTGAGGGTAATTATGATAAACGTGGTGAACCTTATTTTTTGGTAACCAACGTTGAAAATGATGCTGATGAAGTCAGTGTTTCTTCAGGCTTTTTGTATAAAAAGAAATCAGACGTTGAAGTTTCTTTTGGTTCAAAAAAGTATTATCTATTCCCTTATCTGTCAGTCGCTTGGGCTAATGATAAAAATGATGACATTGATATCATAAAAGATTTGCAACGTAGTGAAGAAATTATTGTTAGCGGTATTAATCGTGACGGAAAAACTGCTAATGACACTTACTCTTTAATTGGTTTTCCTCAAGCTTACGCCAAGATGAAGCAAGTTTGTTCAGATTTAAGGTAAAATATGTCAGGATTTATTACATCAATTGAGAAAGCTCTGCCAATATTATTACTAATATTTGTTTTTGTTTTTTGTGCGATTGTAATTACGCGTATTATTTTAAATTATTTGCTTGAGCGCGCCTACCAAAACTTGTTGGCAGTTCGTAAAAAAAGTCA
Source organism: Alphaproteobacteria bacterium (assembly GCA_021151765.1). GTDB lineage: Bacteria > Pseudomonadota > Alphaproteobacteria > Rickettsiales > UBA1997 > UBA2645. The sequence continues at coordinate 70,401 of JAGKWR010000007.1, read as the reverse complement.
GAAATTTTTCCCTAAGAAAAATAAAAAATATATCAAAGAAGATGAGGAACTAATGCGTAAACGTCTCGCTGAAATTCCTCGGGCTCATTCGGAAGTAAAGGCAGAATTGCAAGCAAAACGTAATAAAGAACCAAGTGGTTCATATGAAATTATGGAGTCTCGTGATCAGCAAATGAGTCGCCAAGAAATGAATGAGGTAAACATCGTTGATATTGTTAAACCAATCGGGTTTTGGACTTCGATGATTTTGGGGCAAAAACTTACTTACTTAATTCAATCAGCACAAATTCTTAATAAACGTGGGGATAAAGGTTTTTGGGCTAGTATGATCGAAGCTAAAGAGCGCGAAGCCGGCAGACAACACAGCCGAGGTAGATAAAATTAAATACAGAAATTAATCAAAATTTTTTGCTCACAAACTATTAAAAAATAAAATGAACAGCAGTTTAAAAATATTAGTTGATCAAATTCTGCAATATTCCTCAGCGAATTATCTCAATAAAAAAGAATTGGATTTATCTGCCTTAAACAATCTTTTAAACCGGTACTTACAGTTTATTTTATCTTGTGATGACAAATCAAAACTGAAAGAAATCTTATTCGCTACAAGTAACAATCTACTGCATTTATCTGCCAAGTTTGGTGATCATAAAATCTTACAAGAGCTTATTATGTTTGTGAAAGAAGCTATGATTAATGGTGAATTTGGTCATGATCATGAGTTTCGCAGTTTACAATCCTTTGTAAGTTTACGTGATCAAGATTCTTTTACAGCAGTTCATTATGCTGCTAAATTTGGTCGATCAGAAGTGTTAAGAGTTTTACTTGAAAATGGTGCTGAAGCAAATCCATCGGCATCTTTGAAAGACAGAGCTTGGACACCAATTCATTATGCATCTAAAGGCGGTTACTTGGAGATAGTAAAAATTTTATTGCAGCATGGTGTTTCAAAAGAAGTTAAAACTTCATTTGGACTTACTCCACTTCTAGTTGCTTCTGAATTCGGACATTTAGAACTTGTAAAATTTCTAATTGCGGAAAACTCGGATATTAATGTTAAAACTACTCCAGAAAATCATGAAATGACGGCACTACATTATGCAGCTGTGGGCGGATTTGTTGGAATTGCTGAAACTTTGATCAAAGCAGGAATTTCAAAGGAAGTAAAAACAAGTTCTAACCTAACTCCGCTGCATTTTGCTGTAAGCTCTGGTTCTGTAGAAATGGTGAATTTATTTTTGCAATCTGGTGCTTCTCACAAAATAATTACTCAAAATGGTCAGGATTTATTGAGTTTCGCTGTTTTTAAAGGCAAACAAAATATCGCTGAAGTTTTTTTGAAATGGGGAATTGGTGATGTTAAAGTTGCCATGAAGTTAGCAAAAGATTCACAAAACAAAGAATTGAATCATTTACTAAATTCTTATTACAAGGCCATTAATCGGATGTTTTCTTTGAAAAATTTACCACAAAATTTTGTTTCTATCCTTAAAGAATATCAGTCATCAAACTTATTTGAAGATAAGATTTTAATTGCTGAGAATCTTTCGCTTAATGCTCATGCAATAATCAATCTGAAATGGAGAAAAGGTTTTATATTCAAGAAGGAAGTTAGTTTTGCTGAAGTTGTCAGCAAAACGTCAAATAAAATCTTATCGGCAGAGTTGTCGCGTTTGGAAAACTTGATTAAATTATATTAGTCCTAATTTTTTCATTTCTTTCTCAACTCTTGCTTTAGCAGTATCTGAAGGTTGAGTCAGAGGTAAACGAATTTCAGAAGTGCAAAGACCCATCAAACTCGCAGCATATTTTACTGGAATTGGATTAGTTTCACAAAACATTGCAGCGTGCAAGCTAGTCAATTTATCTTGGATTTCCAAAGCTGATTTGTAATCGCCTTGAGCTGTGAATTTTTGTAAATCAGAAACCATTTTTGGTGCGATGTTGGAAGTAACAGAAATAACGCCATTACCGCCCATTGCATTGAAACCAACGACAGTGGCATCTTCACCTGATAAATAAGTAAAAGGTTTGTTGATTAACAAACGCAAAGAAGCAACGCGCGCTAAGTCTCCAGTAGCATCTTTGATGCCAACTACATTTTTCAACTCAGCAATTCTGGCCAAATTTTCGTCAGAAATGTTAATAACAGAGCGGCCAGGAATATTATAAATAAACAACGGAATATCACATTCATTAAGTGCTTTGAAATGTTGATAAACACCTTCTGCAATTGGTTTGTTGTAATAAGGAGCAACGATTAGACAAGAATCTGCACCAATTTCTTTGGCGTGATTAGTCATGGCGATAGCTTCAGCAGTTGAGTTAGAGCCAGTTCCAGCCATCACTTTTACTCTTTTATTGGCGATTTTTACGCATAGCTCAATAACCAAATTATGTTCTTCGTGCGACAAAGTCGGAGACTCGCCAGTTGTGCCGCAAGGAACTATACCATCGACACCATTTTTGATCTGGAATTCTACTAATTTTTCCAGTGACGTTTCATCGACTTTACCATTTTTGAAAGGTGTAACAAGTGCGGTATAGGTTTCTGCGATCATTTGAGAATTTTGAATTGATTTATCTGCGTGAGGAAAATAATTTCCTTTTTTGAAAATTATGCGCAGTTTTTAAGGCGACATCTCTTAAAATACAATCAACAAATCACAAAATAAATGAGCGGTATCGAAACTATTTCAAAGACCGTCAATGCTGTTTCGGGCATTGATTTCTTGTCGGCACAATATTTACCAATTTTGCTTTTCTTAGCAGTCGCAATTGGTTTGTCTTGTTTCATTATTTTAGTGCCTTTTATCGTTGCTAAATCAAAGCCGGATAGCGAAAAATTATCGCAATATGAATGCGGTTTTGAAGGTGAGGGGCCAGTTCGAAATGAGTTCAATATTCAGTTTTATTTAGTCGCAATTTTATTCATTATTTTTGACCTTGAGATTGCGTTTTTATTTCCTTGGGCAGTGACTTTGAAAAAAATCGGAATCTTTGGATTTTGGTCAATGATGTCTTTCCTTGGTTTGCTTACAGTCGGATTCATTTACGAATGGATGCGCGGCGCACTAGAATGGAAGTAAAAATATAAAAATTTAATCAATTTCGGTTACGAAAAATTTAAACTAATTAACAAAATGTTGAATAACCTTAGTCCGTTAAATCAAGACGCTCTTTTGAAAAATGTGGAAGAGATGGATAATCGTGGTTTTGTTACTGCGAAAATTGATGATTTAGTTAACTGGGCACGTACTGGTTCTTTGTGGCCGATGACTTTCGGTCTTGCTTGTTGTGCGGTTGAAATGATGCACACCGCTGCTAGCCGTTATGACCTTGACCGTTTTGGGATGATTTTTCGTCCGTCGCCACGTCAATCTGACGTGATGATTGTTGCTGGAACTTTAACCAACAAAATGGCTCCGGCATTGCGTAAAGTATATGACCAAATGGCTGAACCGCGTTATGTAATCTCAATGGGTAGCTGTGCCAACGGCGGTGGTTATTATCATTACTCTTATTCAGTTGTTCGCGGTTGTGATCGTGTTGTTCCGGTTGACGTCTACGTTCCAGGTTGCCCTCCAACTGCAGAAGGATTACTTTACGGCGTGATGGTTTTGCAACGTAAAATTAGAAGAACTGGTAAATTTAATCGCTAAAAAAATGATCAAAAATCTTCAAGCTCAAGCCGAATATATTAAATCTAATTTCGCTGCGGCACGTGTTGTTGAGCCAATTGCGCATGACAACCTTATTATTTATGTAGCGCCAGAAAATATTTTAGAGTTTTTAAAATTCTTACGCGATGACTCAAATTTGTCGTTTAAATGTTTTCTTGATATTTTCGGAGCAGATATGTTGGGCGTTAGATCGCCGCGTTTCGAAGTGATTTATAATTTATTAAGTTTGAAGTTGAATAACCGCATCACAGTTAAAGTTGCGGTTGAAGATGGTGAAAAAGTTCCGAGTGCAGTTTCAGTTTTTGCCGGCGCTGGTTGGTTTGAACGCGAAACTTTTGATATGTACGGAATTGTATTTTCTGGCAATCCAGATTTACGTCGTATTCTTACTGATTACGGTTTTGAAGGTCATCCTTTGCGTAAAGATTTTCCACTTACGGGATACAAAGAAGTTCGTTATGATGAAGAACAAAAGAAAGTTGTTTACGAACCAGTGAAGTTGATGCAAGAATTTCGTAACTTTGACTTCGAAATGCCTTGGGAAGGTGCAAAATACGCAGTTCAGGACGATAAAAATAAATCATAATTTCTTATGAAACATCTTTTTGATCAGATGGAGTTCTCTTTCCGAGCTGCGCTCCGTGGTGAAGAAAATATCAATACTCTAATTTATCGTTGGGGCGTTGTAAGCTATGTTTTGGCCTTCTTGATCAATAAGATAATTTATGCTATGAAACTCTACGCTATTGGCGCAGCAGTCTCAGGGATTCTAATCGCTTATTTCGTGTGGCACATTTACGTACTTAAAAAATGTTCACCAAAGAAGCCCAAATTAAGTAAAGAGGAAAAAGCCAAGTTACGTGCAGAACAGCGTAAAGAATTACCTCGTAAAGTTATGAGAAAGTTGTTGTTACAAGAATCTGTCAGCAAATCAAATCCAGTCTTTGTGACTATGGTTATTGATGCTTTTTGTATTGCTGAGTTTTTAGATTATATCATCAGATAGCATTTTCTGCTAAAAAATTTCCCGCTAAATAAAGTGATCCGCACACTAAAATCAAATACTCCTCGTCTTCATTTACTCTAAGTTTCGTTAAGATCTCAAAAGCTTGAGACAAGCTTTGTGTTTTTGTGATCGATTTAAAACCAATCTCTTTAGCTATTTCCGAGATTTCTTCTGAAGAACGAGATTTGGGTTCGTCTTTAATTGGTAATGTCAAGAGATGATCAACATAAGGCTGAATTTTTTGCAAAAAACCACGACAATCTTTGTCTTGCAGCATTGAAAAAACCACGAAAATTTTTTGATTTTTTTGCGATTTCAAAAACTTTGCGATAGTTGCTGAGCCTTGTAAATTGTGGCTCCCGTCTAAGTAAAGTTGATCATTTAGAGATAATTTTTGTGTAAATTTACCGTTACTGATTTTTTGCAAACGTGCTGGCCAAAAAGTTTTTGCTATCGCAGATTTAATGTGATTTTGTGAAATTAAAAATTGCGTTTGATTCAGTATTGTAGCTATTGCAACACTGGCATTATCAATTTGATGATCGCCTAATAAAGATGGTAGAGATAGCGAAATTTCTTCGCCAAAACCAAAAAATACAAAACCATTTTTTTGTTTTTTAACCTGCCAATCTTTCCCAAAAACTTTCGTTGCAGAATTCATCTTTAAAGCCTGATTAGCAATTGATTGCAAAGCGGATTTTTTTTGTTTTGCGATAATTACTGGACAATTTTTCTTGATAATCCCGGCTTTCTCGAAAGCAATTTTGTTTAAAGTTTTACCCAAAAAATCAGTATGATCAAAAGCGATTGGGGTGATGATTGAACATAAAACTTGCTCCAAAACATTTGTGGCATCAAGTCGTCCACCCATTCCGGTTTCAAGCAATAAAATGTCAGATTTTACGCGACTAAAAGCTAAAAAAGCCGCGACTGTTATTCCTTCGAAAAATGTTACTGGAATTGCTGGCTCTTGATTTGCAGCTTTTTGGCATTCATGTAAAATTTCAGTTAAAAATTCGTCAGAAATTTCACAGCCATTTAAAACGATTCTTTCGTTAAAATTTACTAAATGAGGCGAAGTGTAGCAACTAACTCGATATCCGGCTTCGCTGAAAATGCTGCGTACAAATGATAAAGTTGAACCTTTACCGTTAGTTCCAGCAAGGTGAATTGTTGGGGGCAATTTATGGTGTGGATTGTCCAACCTTTGCAATAATTGATAAACTCGACTTAATCCTAATTCAATGTTGCGATAGCCGCTGAAGTCAGGCCAGAATGGGAATTGCATTTATTTTTTCTTCAAAAAAATGTGATAGGTGCGATGAAAATGATAATTGAATTCTGCACCTAAAATGAAAATCAAACTTACTAAATAAAAGAACATTAATGCAACAATTACACCGGCTAAAGAGCCATAAACAAAGTTGAATTGATGAAAATTTTCTAAATAAAGCACGAAACAATATTGCAAACAAAACCATAAAGTTACCGCTAAAAGTGAACCAGGAACAGTTTGGCTAAATTTTTGTTTAGCGTTAGGCAAGGCGTAATAAAGCAGAGAAGTTGTGCAAGTAAGAAGGAAGAAAATAGCAAAGTAACGTAAAGAAAGAAGGTCGTAATTTATTTTCGGAACTAAACGGACAGAAAATAATTTTTCGGCTTGCTCAAGTAAGTTCGGCACAACAACCAAAGTTACTAAGCCGATAACAATAACGAAAATAATTACGAAAAATTCAAAAATACTGATCATACGACGCCATAAATAAGGTGGCGGAAAATGTATGCGGTAAGCGCGATTTAAAATTGTACGGCAGCCTTCAACTGATGATGAAGCAGTCCAAATTACGCCGATAATAGCGATAGTTAAAAATGATTGCGGTGGACCAGAAGTAATCTCATGAATTCTTGGCGCTAGTGCTTCTGCAGCTTGCTTTGGGACAATATCAAGCAAATATTGTACACCATGAGCACCGGCTTGTGATTCACCAACTAGACCGATGATCGTGACCAAAAAAATCAAAAACGGAAAGAGGCATAAAATGCTTAAAAAAGCTAAATATCCAGCGTGTTCAATGCCATCTTGCTTTACTGTATCAAAGATGGCAATGCGTAAAATTTTGGTCGGTAAAACCAAATATTTACGTAAAAACTTTATAAGTTTTGAGTTTTTTTTCTTCATTGATTCGAATGAGCTTATTTTAGATAAATTATGTTTTGAAGAAAGTTGTAGTGACAATGCAAAGCAAGAAATTTCTTTGTTTGCATTTTATTTATTGTTGTTTGAGAATAGCAGCCTGAAATGGCTACAGATGCGGCCTCAAGGCATTATTCAATATCGCAGATCAATTTATTAATTAATCAAAATCTTTCAATGACAAACAATCTTTCTGAAAACTCTGCGCCAAAAACTGGCGTTAAAAAAGTTGTTCTCGCTTACTCTGGCGGGCTTGATACTTCAGTTATCTTAAAATGGTTACAAGAAAATTACGGCTGCGAAGTTGTTACTTTCACTGCTGATTTAGGCCAAGGTGAAGAGTTAGAACCAGCTCGCGAAAAAGCCAAAAAACTTGGTGTGAAAGAAATTTTCATCGAAGATTTGCGTGAAGAATTTGTGCGTGATTATGTTTTTCCAATGTTCCGCGCTAACACAGTTTATGAAGGTGTTTACTTGCTTGGAACTTCAATTGCCCGTCCTTTGATTGCAAAACGTCAAATCGAAATTGCTAAAATGGTTGGTGCTGACGCAGTAGCTCACGGTGCAACTGGTAAAGGAAATGACCAAGTTCGTTTTGAACTTTCTTACTATGCCAACAAACCAGACATCAAAATCATCGCGCCATGGAGAGAGTGGGATTTAAATTCGCGCACAAAATTGATTGATTACGCTGAAAAAAATCAAATTCCTGTTGCCAAAGATAAACGCGGTGAAGCGCCTTATTCAGTTGATGCCAACTTGCTTCACACTTCAAGTGAAGGTAAAGTTTTGGAAGATCCATCTCAAGCTGCGCCAGAATATGTTTATCAGCGCACAGTAAGCCCTGAAGAAGCTCCAAACACGCCAACCATCATCGAAATTGAATTTAAAAACGGCGATCCAATTGCAATCGATGGCGTAAAAATGAAGCCACACGAAATTCTAACTAAATTGAATGAACTTGGCGGCGCTAACGGAATTGGCCGTTTAGACTTGGTTGAAAATCGTTTCGTTGGTATGAAATCTCGCGGTGTTTATGAAACTCCGGGTGGAACAATTTTGCTTGTAGCTCACCGTGCGATTGAATCAATCACTTTGGATCGCGAAGCCGCTCACTTGAAAGACGAGTTGATGCCAAAATATGCTAGCTTGATTTACAATGGTTTCTGGTTCTCGCCAGAGCGTGAAATGTTGCAAGCTTTGATCGACAAATCGCAAGAAAATGTTGAAGGAACTGTAACTTTGAAATTGTACAAAGGTTCAGCTTCAGTTGTGGCGCGTAAATCGCCGAAAAGCTTGTATTCTGAAGCTCACGTAACTTTCGAAGAAGATGCAGTTTACGATCAAAAAGATGCGGCTGGTTTCATCAAGTTAAACGCTTTGAGACTTAGAATTGGCGGTAGATTGAAATAGTCGTTATAGCGATAAAATTGTTATTCGATAAAGGGATGAGGTATTTTGTATAATGCCTCATCCCCCCTCATCCCTTTTTTTGTTTTTGCGATTTCTAACTAAGCTATGATTGATTCTGATCAGAATTTTTAACCTAAAGTAACGATTCAATTTTTTGAGTTACTGAATCTGACATTGGGTCGGTTGTTGAAGAAAACCAGCCAGCGAAGTTGCCATTTTTGTCGATTAAATATTTGTGAAAATTCCATTTTGGTGAGCCTAAAAATCCTGCTTGCTGATTGGCCCAAATGTAGAATGGATCAGCTTTGTCACCGCTAACTTTAGTGATTTTTGTGAGTGGGAAAGTGATTTTAAATTCTTTCTGCGTGAATTCTTGAACCGCAGTTTCGTTAGCTAATTCTTGGCTGCCGAAATCATTGGAAGGCACCCCGATTATTACAAGTCCACGTTTTTGATATTTTGTGTAAAGTTGCTGCAGTGATTTGTATTGCGGCGTGAAACCACATTTTGATGCGGTATTAACCACTAAAATTACTTTACCGCGATAATCGGCGAGGTTGATATCTTTCGAGTCAGCACTTTTTAGAGAGAATTGGTAAGCATTTTTTACGCTACTTTGCGCGTTTGAACCAGAGCTTGGTGCTGCCAAAACTTGCTGTATAGAAAAAGTAAAAAGAAGAGCGGATAAAGAAATAAAGAGGCGAGTAATTTTCATAAAATTTTGGATTAAAATTAGTTGTTAAATTGATCGCGCAAAATGCTTGGTATTCTGTGTTTATGAGTTTTTCTAAATGGTTTTACTAAATTACAATTTTGACAAAAATTAATCTTCTATTAACAATTACAGGTTGTAAAAATTAATAAAAATTACACTTAAAAGTTTTAAAAAAAATATCATGTATCAGCCGCAAAATCAAAATGGTGAGGGTTTAGATAACCTGGTTAATTTGGCAGAAGTTAACCGAGATAATAACGCAGCATTTAATAAAAAAGAGATTATAGCTTTAGTTTCTACTGCAGCTGCTGGTATTACCCTTACTTTCTTTGGAATTGTAGCGGATTTGCCATCATCAGTCAGAAGTTTGATATTTTTATCCGGGATTGTAACAGATATGGGTGCTGTTTTTGGTTTTTCATATATGATGCGAAATTTCCAAGAGCGAAATATGATAATTGCTGGTGAATATAACCACGGAACTGAAATTGGTTTGGGAAATCAACAACAGCTTCAGGGGCATAATATTGAAGAAGTCAAAAATATTGACTTAGGAGATTATTATACAGAGCAAGAATTTGTTCAAATTCAAACAGATATTCCTAATCCAAATCAAGTTACTGGGGCGCAACTGACTTCTCTTCATCAAACAGCGCGAAATTTGGTAGTTAATCGATAGTATTAGTTGCCACAAGTTAAAAAAATCTTGTGATAAGTTGATCGGCAAACAACAATTGATTGGATTGTTAATACGATAATTTTTTTCCAATTTAGAAAATGTTAAAAACTAAAATCGCGATTTTGATTTCAGGTCGCGGATCGAACATGCAAGCGCTTGTGAAAGCTTGTGCTGATAAAAATTTTCCTGCTGAAGTTGTGTTGGTTTTGTCAAATAAATCTGAAGCTGAAGGACTAAAATTTGCAGCGCAAAATGGAATTAAAACGGCATTTGTTAATCATCGTGATTTTTCTTCGCGGGAAGATTTTGACAAGAAAGTAAGCGAAGAAATTGCTAATTCTGGTGCGGAATTTGTTTGTTTAGCTGGTTTTATGCGTCTTTTATCGCCGTGGTTTGTACAACGTTGGTTTGATAAATTAATCAATATTCATCCATCACTTTTACCGGAATTCAAAGGTGCTGACGCAGTTGGCGATGCCATTAAAGCTGGCGCAAAAATCTCTGGTTGTACTGTCCATTTTGTTCGTGAGGAAATGGATTCTGGACCAATCATCATGCAAGCTGCAGTTGAAGTTACTCCAAACGATAACAAAGAAACTCTTGCAGCAAAAATTCTAAAAGAAGAGCATCGTATTTATCCTGAATCTCTTAAAAAAATTCTATCAAAATAATGAAAATACTACCTTTAGTGTTAGCTCCGAACCCATTGCTTAAGCAAATTTCTAAGCCTGTTGAAAAAGTGGATGATGCTTTGCGAGCTTTTATGAATGATATGGTTAACACAATGTACGCCGAAGGTGGAATAGGGCTGGCGGCAGTGCAAGTTGGTGTTTTGAAGCGAGTTTTAGTGATGGATATTGATTACGAAGCGGACGATCACCATCATCACGATCACGGCAGTTGTGGCGGAGTTCACGTCAAAAATACTAATCCACGTTTTTTTGTTAATCCTGAAATCTTAGAATCTTCGAAAGAATCGTCATCTTTCAACGAAGGTTGTTTGTCTTTTCCGACTGCGCGTTCAGAAGTGGTTCGTCCAAAAATCGTCAAAGTAAAATATTTAGACGAAAAAGGTCAGGAACATATTGAAGAAATGGATGGTATCATGGCAACTTGCATTCAGCACGAAATTGATCACTTAAATGGCATCACTTTCGTCGATCATATTTCGAAGTTGAAGCGCGATATGATTTTGAAAAAAATCCAAAAATATAAATAATAATGCCGCAATATCGCTTCAAAGCCATAGACGTCATGGGACGTTACGTTAATGGCAGGATGTCAGCTGATAATCAGTACGATTTAGCGAACATTTTAAAATCTTCAGGACAAGACTTAATCTCATTTAAACTAGAAAAAGATAAAAAAATTGGTCTGAGTTTTTTAGATAGAATAAAGCCACGTGATTTAATCGTGGCTTTCGTTCAACTAGAACAGTTAGATCGAGCTGGCGTTTCTATTATTGATTCGATTCAAGATTTGAAAGAAACATCGGATTCTCCAAAGATTAAGAATTTGATGGCTAGCGTTTATGACTCGATCAAAAACGGTAGTTTGTTTTCTGAGAGTCTGGCCAAACATCCAGAAGTTTTCAGTCCGGTTTATATTGGTTTGATTTCTGCCGGTGAGAAAACCGGTAATTTGTCTGATGCCTTTTCCAGTATTGTCGATGACATGAAGTGGAATATGGAAATTAAACGAAAAACTGCCAAAGCAACTCGTGGCCCACTTTTTGGTATTTTGGTTATGTTTTCGGTACTCGGAGTTATGACTTCAATAGTTATTCCGAAAGTGACGACTTTCCTTTTAGCACAAAATATTACTTTGCCTCTTATCACGACGTCTTTGATCGCATTTTCGAATTTTTTCAAAAATTATTGGTATCTTCTGGTATTTACTTGGCCAATTTTATGGCTAACAACTAAGCTGTTGTCACGTTCTCCGGAAATGGCCATTAAGATTGATCATATAAAGCTGAAAGTACCGGTATTTGGTCCTATTATGTGCAAAATTGATTCTGCCAAATTTTGTCAATTTTTCTCTATGACTTTCAGAAGTGGTATGGGTGTTTTAGAATGTTTAGATGCTGCTAGTGCGGTGGTCAAAAATAAAGCTATGAAAGACTCCATCATAAATGTAAAGAAACAGGTTTCTGATGGTCAATCACTTGCCAGAGCTATGGCTTCAGTACAATATTTTCCTAATTTGGTAGTTAGAATGTTAAAAATTGGTGAGGAAAGTGGTAATATGGAGAATGCTTTGCTAAACATTAAATTCTTCTACGATCGTGAAATTAATGACTCGATTGATAAATTGGTCGGCATGATTCAACCAGCATTGACAATCACTATGGGTGGCATGATCGCCTGGATTACCATCGCCGTTTTCGGTCCAATTTACGCTACTTTCTCGAAAATTCAGTAAATCTCTTTATCTCATGCTTCGCGAAAAGATTTATTTTATTGCTGCCGTTGGAACTGATATCGGAAAAACATTCTTTGTTGAGAATTTGTGTAGAAACCTACAAGAAGTGACGGCGATCAAACCAATTGCCAGTGGTTTTGTGGATGGTGATCGAAATAGTGATACAGTAAAGATTTTGTCGTCTTTGGGTTTGCAAAATAATGCGAAAAATATCGCTAAAATTTCACCATGGCGCTTTGAAGAAGCTGCTTCTCCACATTTTGCTGCTCAAAATTGCAAAGCAGAAATTAATTTTTTAGAAGTAAAAAAGTTCTGCCAAGAAGCGATTTTGCAAGCGCAACAACAGCAAAAATATCTCTTCATTGAAGCGGCAGGCGGCATTATGACGCCGATAAATTATGACAAAACTTTTCTTGATTTAGCCGCAGAATTACAAATTCCAGTTTTATTGGTTACCGCAAATTATTTGGGTGCAATTAGCCACACTTTGACGGCGGTTAAAGCATTGCAAAGCAGCGGTGTGGTAATTGAAAAAATTATTGTTAATCAAGATGCTCCAAGTTCAGCAAATTTATGGTCGCAAGACATTTCCGAAACTGTGGAAAATTTGAGTAAAATTCCGACAATTTCTTTGGCAAAATTTTTTGAAAAACTTGCTTGATTAAAAGAGTTTTTCTGTTGCATATTGCGCCCCCTTTAAAACCGCTGTTAAATTAATTTAAACACACATGTCTAACATCATTAATTTCAACGATCCTCATAAAGATTCTAACGTCACTCCAGTAGAAAAACTTTCTCTGCAAAAAGAAAAAAATCGCCAAGAATGGGCAAAAAAAGCTGAAGTTTTGTGCGAAGCTTTGCCATATATGACCAAATTTGCAGGCGAAACTCTGGTGATTAAGTTCGGTGGTTCAGCAATGGGTGCAGACGACAATTTAAAAAATTTCGCTAAAAATATCGTGTTGTTGAAACAGATCGGAATCAATCCAATCGTGGTTCACGGCGGTGGTCCGCAAATCGGTCAAATGTTGAATAAACTTAATATCAAATCATCTTTCGTTGATGGTTTGCGTATTACTGATTCTGATACTGTTGATGTTGTAGAAATGGTTTTGGCCGGTTCAATCAACAAAATGATCGTTAAAGAAATCAACCTTGCTGGTGGTAAAGCCATTGGTTTGTGCGGTAAAGATGCCAATTTGATTCGCGCTAAAAGATTAACCAGAACCAAAAAAGACCCAGATTCCAACATCGAAAAAATCCTCAATCTTGGTTTCGTTGGCGAGCCATACAAAGTTGATCCAGAAGTTTTGGCCTTGTTTGAAGATTCTGACATCATTCCAGTAATTGCACCAATTGGTGTTGGTGACAATGGTGAAACTTTCAACATCAATGCTGACACTGCTGCTGGTGCTATTGCTGTTGCAGTTCAAGCAGCCAAACTGGTTATTTTATCAGACGTTGATGGCGTTATGTTGCCAAATGGCGAATTAGTCAGCCATTTAAACACTGCAACCGCACGTCAAATGATTAATGATGGTATTATTACTGGCGGCATGATTCCAAAAATCGAAACTTGCATGGCTGCAGTTGAATCAGGAGTGGAATTCGCTCACATCTTAAATGGTGCAGTTGATAACATTTTATTGATGGAAATCTTCACCGAGAGCGGTGCGGGAACTATGATTTTGTAAAAAATTACATCATTTTTAATTTTGAATTACGTTAAAAATTTGGAATTTATCCCAAATTTTTAACGTTTTTTTTACTCTTTACGATAAAAATCTAACAGAAAGGTTCAAAGCTTCAGCGATAATAAAACCTAGAGCTAACCATTTAAAATTTTTACGTTTCTTTTTTGATTTAGCCCATTTGATTAAGAAAAAAGGGTCTCGATGATACTTCAGATAAGCTTCTTCAGCAATATTATTATTTTCAATTTCGCTGAGTTTTTTTAGTTTAAAATTCGAAAAATCTTCGAATTCAAAATTAGCAATGTCAGATTCGTCGTTTGTGTGCGTTCCACTAGCATCAAAGCCAATATTTTTTGTAATTGGTTTGATTGTGTGAACTGTGTAGCCATTGTTTTTGAACATAGTATAAGACATTTGAATGTCCCAAGCATTGATACGACCTTGTTTTTGCATGCGTAACATGTCTGCCATGTTGCTACCGGCACGATTAAATGATTTTATCTGCTTTTTATTTTTGATAAATTCAGCATAATCTTTTACCTCGAAATCAATGTTTTGCCAGCGATCTTTCCAAGTACACCAACCCCAAGATGAGTTTTTCCCTAAAACAAAGAATACGTCTTCTTTGTAAGAATTCGGATAAGATATTAAGTGTTTTGGATAATTAAAACCACTTATACACCATACATTTTTTTCTTCTTTATAAAATTCTAATGCTTGGTTACTGAATTTTAAAAAGTCCTTAGAAGTTATAATATCGTCTTCAACAACTATTACCGAGTCATGATTTTCTAAAATAGAATTAATTCCGTAAATTATTGAGAATTGAGATCCATGATTAATTTGCCTCTTGACGATATGAATATTTTTAAAACCACGAATATTATCTATAACTTTGTAAACTTCTTGTAATGCCGCTAAATCACGAATATTTCTTGGACCGTCACAGAAAATAAAAAGTTCAGATTCTGTAGCTAGATTATTAAGTGCTAAAGCTTGTAAAACTTCTCGCGTTTTGTCAGCGCGGTTAAAGCAAAAAAAGGCGATTGGAGCAATTTTCATTATAATAATTCCTTATAAGTTTGTGTGATTTGTTGAGCAGTTTTTTCCCAACTAAATTTTTCATTTTGTTTATATCCAGCTTTAATTAGCGACTCTCTTAAGGATTGATCAGAAATAATGGATTCAACAGCTTTTGTTAATGAGTAAGGTTCTTTTGGATTAAAGTAAATTGCAGCATTGCCAGCAGCTTCAGGAGTTGCGGAAGCATGTGCAGCAAGAACCGGACATCCACAAGCCATGGCTTCTAAAATAGTAACACCAAATCCTTCGTAATAAGAGGGGCTAATGAAAGCAACAGCGTTTTTATATAAGTTTATCAGATCTTCATCTGTTCCGTTCGTTGAGCTAACAAAATTTTCTAGACCAAGATTTGACAAGAATGAGATTTCTTTTTTGTCAAATGGAGATCCGAAACACACGATTTTGAGATTATTTTTTTTTACAAAATCGGCCAAAGCTAGAACCATAAAATAGAAGTTTTTGTATCCTACTCTAGTTCCAACAAAAAGTAGATAATTTTTTGGCAAATCTTGTCTTATTGCTACTTTTTCAATCTGTTCTTTTTGAAGCGAGCAAGCTTGATAGATAACAGATATTTTATCTGGATCTACATCAACGAATTTCAATAAATCCGTTTTAGTTTGTTCTGAAACAGCAATTATTCTGTCTGCTTTCAAACATAAATCTTTTTTAAAAAAAGCTACTTTATCTTTAAGTGAGAACAGTTCAGGAAATAATTCGTAAATCATATCATGAACTGTGATGACTAAAGGTTTATTTTTTAGATCATGCAAGTAGTAGTCGCTATAGTAAGTGGCATGAAAAATATCAAACTGACCAGATCTTATAGTTTTTAAAGTGCATTCCAAGTTAGGATCGTAAGATTTATCGAAAAAATTACGCAGAGATTGTTTCGAAATAGTATTATTAAAAACTTCGGGTGCTTGCTTTAAATATTCGTTTTTGTGATTTTGTATCGGTAAAACGGTTTCAACATTTTCAATTTTTTTAAGGCTTCTGATCAAGTTACAAAAATATCGGGAAATACCGCCATGGCTTTGTGCCAGAAAAATTTGATGATCGAATAATACTTTCATTAGATTTGGACTAAAATTGTTGAAATTTATCGAACTAAGTAATGATTAATTTGTAAAAATGAACTTTAAATTCACAACCAATCAATTCCCTAATGTGGTAATTGTTGAGCCGCGTCTTTTTCGTGATGAGCGCGGATTTTTTTGCGAAACTTATAAATATTCTTCTTTTAAAGAGGGTGGAATTTCGGATAATTTTGTGCAAGATAATCACTCTTTTTCGACCAAAGGTGTGATTCGTGGATTGCATTTCCAAATTGCTCCAAAGCCACAAGCTAAGTTGGTTCGTTGTATTCAAGGTGAAATTTTGGATTGCATTGTCGATTTGCGTAAATCTTCGCCGACTTTTGGTAAATATTTGTCAGTAAAATTATCTGCGGAAAATAAATTAATGTTATACGTGCCAGCTGGCTTTGCGCATGGTTTCTCGACGCTTTCTGACACTGCAGAAGTTTGTTACAAAGTTTCTGATGAATATGATCCGAAATGTGAATTTGGTTTGCGTTTTGATGATCCAGAAATCGCAATTGATTGGCAGGTAGAAAATCCAATCATTTCCCCAAAAGATTTGGTTCATCCATTTTGGAAAGATTTTAAACACTTTTTCTAATTTATCTAAAATGAAAAAAATTCTTCTAATCGGCGCTAACGGCATGTTTGGTCAAGATGCAGCATCGATTTTTTCGTCCGCTGGTTATGAAGTTTATCAAGCGACGCGTGCTGACTTTGACATTACTAACGCTGCACAAGTTGAAAAATTTTTCTCTGATAAAGTTTTTGATTTTGTCGTAAATTCCGCAGCTTACACCAAAGTTGATGATGCTGAGAAAGAGCAAGAGCAAGCTTTTGCAGTTAATGCAGTGGGTGCGAAAAATGTGGCTGAGGCAGCGGCACAAAAAAATATTCCGGTAATTTTTATCAGCACCGATTACGTTTTTGACGGCACCAAAAATTCACTTTATTTGCCGACAGATTCTGTAAATCCACAAACTGTTTATGGTTCTTCAAAACTTGCTGGCGAAGAAAATGTCAAAGCTGTTAACCCGCGTCACTACGTTGTTCGTACTAGTTGGCTTTATGGTCAATATGGCAAAAATTTCGTCGATACGATGCTGAATTTAGCAAAAACTCAGCCATCTTTAAAAGTGGTAAATGATCAATTTGGTTGTCCAACTTGGACCTGCGATTTGGCTGAAGGTTTGTTGAAATTGATGTCAGGAAATTATCCGTTCGGAACTTACCAACTCTGCGGTTCTGGTGTTACAAGCTGGTATGATTTTGCGCAAAAAATTTTCGAATTTGCTAATTTAAGAGTCTCGGTTTTGCCAGTTACAACTGAAGAATTTCCGCGTCCGGCGCCGCGTCCAAAATATTCTGCAATGGATAATCAAGGTTTCTGCCGTGATTGGCAAAGTGCTTTGCAAGAATATTTGAAGTCGAAAGAAAGTTAAATTTACAAACTTTTTACTTCGCGTTGTGGAACTGGGATGCGGATATTGTTGGCTTTGAAGCTATTCCAGATTTTTACCATCACATCACTTTTTGCACCGGCACGGCCTTGAACAATGTCGCTAATCCAAAAATACAAAACGAATTTGATGTCATACTCATCAAATTTGGTGACGAAACATTCAATTTCAGGATAATTTAAGCAGCGCGGATGTGAGGAAGCGCATTCGATCATAATTTGTTTAACCTTTTCTAAATCAGATTCATAACCAACTCCGACGTTAATTTCGATACGTGCGCGATTGTTGGAATATGTCCAGTTGGTAACTCTACCTGTGATAAAATCTTCGTTCGGAATCATAATTTCTTTGCCGTCAGTCGCTTCAACCAAAGCGTATCGGCCGCCGAAATGTTTTACTGTGCCGTAAATATTGCCGTTGTCGATTTCAACAATATCGCCGATTTCCACTGATTTTTCAAAAAGTAAAATTATTCCGCTGATGAAATTAGAGGCAATTTTTTGCAAACCAAAACCAATACCAACACCAATTGCACCACCTAAAACGGCAAAGGTTGTCATATCGACACCGAGTATTTTCAAAACGGCGATGAAGACAAAAGAGTAAACAACAATATCGACAAATTTATTGATGATTCCTTTAGTGCTCGAGTCAATTTTTCTGCTATTTTCAACGTAAGAATGGCTTTTGCGTAAAATTAAATTAGCGACCCAAAACAGTAAGATTAAAACTATAAAAGCTTTTATAACTAGATAAACCGAGATGCGGAAGGTGCCAATTTTCAAAGCATATTGATCGAGATAAGCAGTGGTGCTGTCCAAAATGCCAAAAATATCTAAAACCATTGCTGGCATCAAAAATATTCCGGCAGCGTTAGCGACAAAAGTATTGTTTGAGGAAATTCGTAAGAAGCGCAGAAATAAGAAGAGCGTCATCAATTTGATCGTCGTAGTAAACAGGGTTACATCGCGAAAAAATTGGGCGTAAATGGAGAGTGCAATTGATAAAAATATTATGGCAAAAAGAGGGTAAAGTAGTGGTGTCAAATAGCGTGTTATAAGGCGGCTCAGTTCAATATTCTTTTTAATCGAAAATGAGATCAATTTAGGCAAAATTATTTTGCGAGTGATGCGATAAATTGCGTAGGAAGCAATAAAACAAAATATGAGAGAGAGCGATTGCCAGTAAAAACTTGTGTTAGCCACAGTTTTTTCGACTGCTGAGAAAACTTTATCAACTTGCTCTTCTCTCATATTTTTTAAAATATTATTTGATCTTATTCGCCTTGGCCAGAAGTGTATCCTGGTTTGCCGTCAAACAAATACAAACCTTCATATTTTACGAAATCAAATTTTTTCTCGTTTAAAATTGAAAGCATGTCGAGTATGTCTTGATGCGAAATTGACTTAGCGGCATCAATAATTTCGTTGCTTGATTTGCCAGTAATTCCTTTACCGATGAAGCGCAAAACAGTTAAACCTTTGTTGTAATTTGGCATCATGTGTTGATCAAGCAAAGGCCACAACAACAAGCCTTTAGCGCTGATGCTTTTGACTTCCAATTTCTCGCTTTCCATTTCTTTCAAAACGGCAAGTAAGTCCGAAAAATCTTTTGACCAATCGATGAAAAGATCGAAACCGATCAGCGATTTTTTGCTAGCAACGATTTCTTTTTTCTCAGATTTGATTTCAGTTTTTTTGGCGGCAGCAGAAAATTCAGCAACTGGTAATTGGCTTGGTTTTTGGCCTAAATTAGCAATCACAGCTTTGGTAAATTCTTTGGTGCCGACTTTTTTCTTAGAAGTTTGGGCATTGTAAACGTCACCAGTGTGAATGCCATCTTCGATTGTTTTATACAAAGCGTTACGAATTGTGGCGGCAACTTCATTTTGACCGATGTGAATCAACATCATTACTGCAGCGTTGATCAATCCGGTTGGGTTGGCTAGGTCAAGGCCTGCAATGTCTGGAGCTGATCCGTGAATTGCTTCAAACATGGCGTAACCTTCACCAATATTTGCTGAACCAGCCAAACCAACTGAGCCAGAAGTTTCAGCAACAACGTCAGAAATAATGTCGCCGTAAAGATTCATCGTAACGATTACGTCGAAAATTTCTGGTTTAGCAGCTAAACGTGCAGTTCCGATGTCGATGATGTAGTGATCGTTTTGAATTTGTGGATATTCCTTGGCAATTTCGTCGAAAACTTTGTGAAAAATTCCGTCAGTCATTTTCATGATATTGTCTTTCGAAAAACAGCTGACTTTTTTGCGATTGTTAGCAACAGCGTATTCAAAAGCATAACGAATAATTTTTTCGCAACCCGAGCGAGTAACTAATTTCAAGCATTCGTAAGTTTCATCAGTTTGTCGATATTCGATGCCGGCGTATAAGTCTTCTTCATTTTCACGAACAATTACTACGTCCATTTTCGGATGTTTTGTCGCAACGAAAGGATGAAATGACGAAACCGGACGGACGTTGGCGAACAAACCAAGTTTTTTACGCATCGTCACGTTCAAGCTTTTGTAACCACCGCCTTGTGGAGTGGTGATTGGCGCTTTCAAAATCACGCGGCTATTGTTCAAATCTTCCCAAGCTGAAGGCATTAAACCAGAGTTGAAGCCTTTTTCGTAAATTTTTTTACCAACTTCGATGATGCTGAAATTCACGTCAGCTTTGGCTTCGCGCAAAATTTCTAAAGTGCTGTCCATAATTTCTGGACCAATTCCGTCGCCATAGGCAACTGTGATAGTTTTTGTCATTTTAAAATTGATTTTTGTGTTACGAGTAAGCTAGATTCCGCGCCTCATTTTAGCTGGCTAACCAAAGATTCAACTACTTAGTTAATGAAACAATTTGATCCACTTGAGATCCAAAAAAATATTGAAGAAAAACGACTAATTTTGGGTGAAAAAGTGCAATCTTTTTTGCTGAATAAATTATTAATGGTTTCTGATGCCATTTCGCGTCTTTTCGCTGCTAAAAATACAGCCTTTATTGGTTCTTTAGTAATTTTTCTGATCAGTATTTTGGTGCGTTCAAAACGTGATATTGGTCCAGAAAGTGCACTTTATTTGGAAATTGCCCAAAAAATTTTCAGCGGCGGTAAATATTATCAAGACTTCTTCGACTTTAACCTGCCGCTTTCTTACATTTTTACACTAATTCCTCTTTTGTTCGCTAAATTACTCAATGTTAGCACAGTAATTTGTAGCGAAATTTTTGTGAATTTACTCGGTTTAGGCACGATTTACTTCTCGGCAAAAATTCTTCAGCGTACGGAAATCAAAAATGATCGCGTATTTTATAATTTGATAATTTTGAGTTTTGCTGCGGGATTTTTCTTGCGTATTTTTACGCTGCAATTCAATGAATTCGCTACTAAATCGACTTATTTTTTGGTTTTTGCTTATCCCTACATTTGCTTACAGCTGCTAAAAAACAATCAACTCAGAAAATCTGATCAGCTGCTAATTGGTTTTTTGGCGGCGATGTTATGTTGTTTGAAAGCGCATTACGTAATTTTGGTTTTAGCTTGTGAAATTAGGCGTTTTGTTCGTGAGAAATTACAAATCACCATATTTTTTGAGATTAGAAATGTCGTTTTTTTTCTACTTATTGTTCTCTATTCGTTTCTGATTTTTCTTTGTTTTCCAGAGTACTTTTCAACAATTCTAACTTTTGCTCCTCTTTATTTTGATACGCGCTTCTCGGGAATTATTTTTCCCATCAAAGAAGATATTTATCCGCTTCTGTTATTGCTGGTTACTTGTTACTTTTTGTGTAAAAAATTTGTGTTTTTGGAATTATTTTTCCTGATCTCGGCAGTTTTTTGTTTGGTTCCTGTTCTTGAGTTAAGCGGTTTTTATGATCAACGCGTTTTGCTCTATTCGCTTTCTCTGCCTTTGATTTTGTTGATAATTTTGTCTTTAATTCGCGATCAGCAAATTAATTGGAAACGTGATTTTTTGGTTTTGCTCGTGATTTTAGTGATTCCACAATTTGATCGTAGTTTTTTCATCGAAATTGCTCTGAATGTCGGAACTTTCTGGTGGATTTTGGTTTTTGTAATGAGGCAAAAATGGAATAAATCAAAGTTGAATAATGCTGAATGGCAAAAATTAAGTCTTTTACGTTATATCTTTTTACCGAGAGAACAAATTTCTTGGACGATATTTAGCTTGCTGACAATCTTTACGATTAAGATGGCTGCAACTAGTGATATCAACAATTTAGCTTGGTTATTTTCTGCAGTTATTTTTATTTTAGAAATTCATTTTTATCACAATTTACATCAAAAAATTAGTCAGGATAAAAAACTTTCTTTAATGACGACAATCGTGATTTTTTTAGTATTATCCTACTTCTTAAGCCTGCAGATTAAGTCAATTTTCAATTCTGAAATAAATTTACAGTCAGAAAGTCTGAAGAATCGTATTGCGGAAGTTACTAAAATAAATTCGACAGAAGATGAGAATTATATTTTTGTCTCGGGCATAAATTTTGGAAATTATCCTCAGCGTTTTTATTTAGATAAACCCAATCCAATTTCTGCTGCAAATCTGTCGATTTTGTATTCCGCGATTCAAGATAATACAAATCTCAAAGATGGGCAAAATTTACTTCTTAGAAATTTGAAATCACAAATTAGTGATAAAAAAAATAAACTCTTTTTGGTCGAAAATTTTGAACCACAAAACTCGCATTCTTGCGAGATATCATTTTTAGAATTTTATTTTAAAGATGAAGAATTCCGCACTCTTTTTTTAGAAAATTTCGCATTTCTAGATCGCATAATAATGAAGAAAAAAGAAGGAAAAAAAGTTGATTTCTACAACGAAGAAGAAGTTAAAACTATTAATAAAGAATCTAGAGAAATTTTAATTCGTGATATTGAAGTGTATGTCAGAAAATAAAGTCGTTGAGTGCTTTGATAAGATAGTAAGTAGTAAAAAATTTCTGATCATTTGTTGCTCAGCTGTTTTTTTGCTTAGCATTTTTTTGCGTTCCTTAGCAAATATTGGGCCGGATACTGGCGTTTATATTGATTTGGGCCGTGAAATTGCTAGAGGAGGAAAATATTACTACAATTTCTTCGAAAGTAATTTTCCGTTATCATTTTATATCTACGCTTTGGAGTACCACTTATCAGTTTGGAGTGGCATAAGTCCAATTTTGATGTCGGAAATTTTTATAAATATTTTAGCTTTAGGTTCGATCTGCTATTCAGCACGGATATTGAGAAGAACTACGATTTACGATAATCGCGCTCATTATAATCTGATTATTATTTCTTACTTTATTGGCTTCTTCATAAGGGCTGACGCCTTAGAATTATCTGAATTTGGCACTAAAAGTAGCTTCCTTCTGATTTGTTTTTTTCCATATTTATCCTACTCATTTGAGCGCACGCAAAAATTCACTAAAAATGATCTGATTCAACGTGGATTTTTGATGGGAATTATACCGTGTTTTAAGCCGCACTACATTTTGTTGATTGTCTTTATTGAACTATACAAATTCTGGAAAAACCGTCAGACAAGAGGTATCGTAAAATTTATTTTGGAGATTGATAAATTGGTGATGTTGCTAATCGGAGTCACTTATTTGTTTTTGATGTTAAAATTAACTCCGGAATTTTTTGAGTTTATTGTGCCGATGTGGCCAAAAATTTATACCGCATATGATGATTTATCCATTTTTACCAAAAACGCCTTAGTTTCTTTAGGATCAATAATTATGATCCATTGCTTGATATTTATTGCTTTCGCAAGACTTAAGTTCACAGAAAATGATCGTATTTTATTTTTAGTTTTTTGTTCGGTATCGCTTCTGATAATTCTGGAAAATATCGGTTCTATTGATCAAACGGGTATTTTATATGCTTTGTATTTAACATTTTTTGCAAAAATTACTTACGATCTGATTTTATCTGGAAAATACAGATTTAGAGATAATAAATTTTTGATGATTACTCTTTTGGTATGGCCGCTTTCGGATATGAGTATTTTGCCAAAAGCGATTATCTCTGCTGGGGGATTCATAAATGTGTGGTGGTTAATCACTCCAATTTATCCATTCATTTTTTGCTACAACTTAAGAAAAAAGGACAAGGCGGCTTTTAATGTTTTTAAACGCCAATACCTTACAAAAAAAAGAATATTGGCTGCTATATTTACTTATGTCGTACTTCTATTAATCCAAATTTGCACTATAAGATATATTGGTGTATGGGGCTTTTTAGTAACGAATATTGCGGCTTTATTTTTCGTTTTATTCTTTTTTGAGAAATTTTATTCGAAATTTGTAAATGTCTTTTCAACTTTTGCTGTATTCGCGATAACCATTTCTCTGTCTTGTTTGATTTACAATTACTTAAATCCCTTAAGCAAAGCGTTATTTCATAGAGAAAACTTTTATAGAAAATCAGAAGATCACATTAAGTATTACGTAATGAAATATGCGCCAAAGAAGCATGAAAGTTTTTTGGTTTTTTCACCGATGATACCAGATCAGTTCCCGATAATGAATTATTTAGATAAAGAAAATTATCATTTAGGAAATGTTGCCTCTGTGATGTCTGGTCATGGTTTTCTCGGATCAGGAAAATTTTATCCTGTAACTAAAGATAAAGATAAAGTTTTGACTCTCAGCTACTTGTTTGAAGATATCAAAAAGCAGATAAAGAACCAAAACGTTAAAGTACTGATTTTCAATCAGAGTTTTTTTGATATTGAGAGCGATAAATGTTTTGTAGGTTTTCTGGAATATTATTTTTACGATCCAGAATTTCGAAAAATATTTTTCGAAAATTTTCGCTTTGAAAACCGCATTTTAATTTCAAAAAAGATCGAAAACCCATTCAAAAAAACTAATATTTTCGGTAGGCAGAAAGATCGTTTCTCTGATTTAAAACCATCAAAGGAATCGATATCTTCTGATCTCGAAGTCTATGTAAGGAAGTAATGTCGAAAATTTTTAACTTCATAAAAAGCAAATTTTTCTTAGCAATTATTGCAGGAGCCATCTGTGATTTAGCTTTCGCGCCAATACATTTTTTCCCTGTAATTTTTATATCTTTACCAATTTTCTATTGGTTGTGTGAAGAAGCTAAAAATACAAAGGAACTAGTGCTTCTTAGTTGGTGTTATGGTTTTGGCTATTTTCTGGCAGGAGTTTATTGGATTGCTATTTCTCTATTAGTTGATGCGCAAAGCTTTGCATGGTTGATTCCATTCGCTTTAACTTTGATTCCTGCTGTCTTGGCTCTCTATTTCTCATTGCTGGCTTACCTTTATAAATTTCTAACCAACAAAATTTCCAATCTACAAAATCATCATAAAATTATAATTTTTGCGATCTGTTGGATGATCTGTGAGTTATTACGTGCCTTTTTGTTTACAGGTTTTCCGTGGAATTTACTTGGTTACAGTTTCGCAGTAAGTGATTATTTGATTCAAATCGCTAGTATTTTCGGTGTTTGGGGATTGAGTTTTTTTGCGGTTTTGCTCGGCTTAATGCCGATTTTATTTTTGCAGATTAACAATCAAAAGTTGTGCAAAATCATCCCAACTTATTTTGATAAGATTTTTGCAATTACGATTCTCACTTCTTTACTTTTGGTAATTTTATTTGGTGTTAATCGTATCGTAAACACTGATATTACTGATTCTCGCAATCTAAAATTGCGTTTGGTGCAAGGTAACATCAAGCAAGATATGAAATGGAATCCGCAAGAAAAATACCGCAATTTACTCAAACATGTCACACTTTCTGATCAAAAAAATAGTGCAGATATTGCTGCGGTTATTTGGTCAGAAAGCTCAGTTTCTTACGCTATCGAACCTAATTCTGAAATTATCAGCTTTTTGCAAAAAGCCGTGCCACAAACTCAAAATAATTCTAATAAAGGTGCTCTAATTACTGGTGCTTTACGCATGCAAGCCCAAGAAAATGGTGAAATCGATGCGGTTTGGAACAGTGTTTTTGCCATTAATAATTCAGGAATCGCCAGTTTTTATGATAAGCATCATTTGGTACCTTTTGGTGAATACGTGCCATTGCAAAAATATTTACCTTTTGTGCAAAAAATAACCGATGGCGCTATTGGTTTTTCGGAAGGCGAGGGGCCGAAAACAATTCACACAGATTTATTTTCTTTTAGTCCTCTTTTGTGTTACGAAGTAATATTTCCAGATAAAATTATAGATAAGAAAGATCGTCCAGATTTGTTGGTGAACTTAACCAATGATGCGTGGTTTGGTAATAGTTCTGGTCCGTATCAGCATTTTGAAATGGCCAAAATGCGTGCTGTTGAATATGGAATTCCTTTAGCACGAGTTGCCAACACTGGAATTAGCGCCTTTTTTGATCCTTGGGGTCGCGTAATTAATAAAATCAATTTGAACCAAGAAGGAAAAATTGATGTGAATATTGTCAAAAAACTTGAGCCAACAACTTACAGCCGTTACTCATTCGCGCCGTTATTTTTATTGGTTTTTTCCTTACTAATCTTTTTTACCACAAGAAGAAATGTTGTTAGACAAAATTACTCCGGTTGATCTTCATATTGCTAAAAAACTACGTCAATTTCGCATTGCTGCTTCGATGACTCAAGAACAGCTTGGTGAGCTTGTTGGCGTTACTTTCCAGCAAATTCAAAAATATGAAAAAGCACAAAATCGTATTAGTGCCAGCAAATTATTTGAGTTGTCTCAGCTTTTAAATAAGCCTTTGAGCGCTTTTTTCAGTGGCTTGAAGTCTGATCGTGATTATTACAATTATGACTTCAAAACTGATAAAAAGCAGGTAAAAGAAGAGTTGTCTTTTAACAAAGAAATTTTGCCTTTAGTGCGCGCTTTCAATAGCATTGAAGATAATCACGCTAAAAAACATCTGGTTGCTTTGGCATCTTCAATCGCTAGTCAGAAACGTAAGAAAGTAAAGCATAGCTACTCTTAGTTTTTCGCAGATAACCTTGATCAATTGACGTTCTTTCTAAAACTGTTTTTACAAACGGACGGGAATATTTTGCTTTGCTAAAAATTCTTTTGCTTGTTTTACGCTATATTCTTTGAAGTGAAAAATTGAAGCTGCTAAAACTGCATCAGCACCAGCTTTGATTCCGTCAGCCAAATCTTGCAGTTTTCCAACTCCACCTGAAGCAATAACGGGAACAGAGACAGCAGATGAAACTTTCTGTACTAATTCCAAATCGTAACCAGTTTTTGTGCCGTCTTTATCCATTGAAGTCAGCAAAATTTCGCCGGCGCCAAGAGCAACGGTTTTTTTAGCCCATTCTATGGCGTCAATTCCGGTTGGAGTGCGGCCACCATGGGTGAAAATCTCGTAATTTCCCGCAGCATTTTTTTTGGCATCAATGGCAATAATGACGCATTGTGCCCCGAATTTATTGGCAGCTTGCGCGATTAAATCAGGATTCTTGATAGCAGCGCTGTTGACAGAAACTTTATCTGCACCGCTTAAAAGCAATTGATGAAAATCTTCAACAGTGCGAATTCCGCCGCCAACGGTGAGAGGCATAAAACAAACCTGCGCGACTTTCTTGACAGTGTCGAAAATTGCAGAACGATTGTCGCTTGAAGCAGTGATATCAAGAAAACAAAGTTCATCAGCGCCTTGTTCGTAATAAAATCGAGCTTGTGAAACTGGATCGCCGGCATCAACTAAATTTTCAAAATTAACGCCCTTTACAACGCGGCCATCTTTAACGTCAAGACAAGGGATGATTCGATTTTTTAACATTTTCTATACTGTGAAGAGTCTTTACAGAGTTTGAGGACTAATTTTATATCATTCTTTTCAAAACATCATGCTCTGGTTTGTCAAAGAAACGATGTTTGACAACTGCAGCAATATGCATTGCAACTACAGCGATTAATGCATAAGCGCCAATTTCATGAAGTTCAGCGAAAATTTTACCATGTTCAAAATTCGTTTCGATGACCAATGGCAGTTCGATTCCGAAAAATTTTACTGGAAAGCCGAAGGAATTAGACATTAAAAACCCTGAAACTGGTACAACAATCATCAAAAAGTATAAACCTAAATGGCCAAGATGAGCCAAAATTATTTCATATTTTGGCATGCTTTCTGGCAAAGTAGGGGCTTTTTTAATCAAGCGATTGGCAATACGAATTATGATTAGAAAGATCGCTAAAACTCCGAAAGATTTATGTAATTCGTAAACTTGTAAATGATTTGGAGAATCTTTCGCTAAAAATTCTGTCATATAAACGCCAAGTCCGAGTAAAAAAATAATAACGACGGCCATTATCCAGTGAATTATGCGGGAGGAAAGGGAGTATTTCATAATTTTTGGTTCTTGGTTTATAGTTGTTAGCTGAAATCGATTGGTTTATTCAATCACTCTAAGCTAACAACTTTTTCTAAAGACTTCTTTTTTGTTCAACAATTTCGTAGCACTCAATCATATCTTTTTCTTTGATATCATCGAAATTTTCGAGGGCTATACCACATTCAAAGCCTGTTTTAACTTCTTTCACATCTTCTTTGAAACGTTTCAGAGTTTTTAGAATACCATCGTGAATTACGATATTATCACGAAGAACCCTGACTTTTGCATTACGTTTTATCATGCCGTCGACAACAAAAGATCCGCCGATTTTACCAGCACCAGAAACTTTGAATACTTGTCTAATCTCAGCTTTACCCAAATATTCTTCATTCTTGGTTGGATCAAGCATGCCGGCTAGCAACAATTTCAGATCATCAATTACATTATAAATGATTGAGTAATAACGAATATCAACACCTTTGAGTTTTGCCATATCGGTTGCTGAAGAGTTAGCGCGAACGTTGAAACCAATAATTACAGCGTTCGAAACTGCAGCAAGCCCGATATCTGTTTCGGTAATTCCACCAGTTGCCGAGTGAATAATTTTGATTGCAACTTCTTCGTTGTTTAACTTCAAAATGCTGCCACTTAAAGCTTCAACTGATCCGTTAACGTCGCCTTTTAAAACGATGTTAAGGAACTTCACTCCGCCTTTTGCGGAATCTTTGAAAATATCATTTAAGCTACGAGCTGAGTTTTTCATAGCTTTTGCTTCTTTTTCTTTACGAGATCTATAAGCGATAATTTCACGAGCTTGTCTTTCTTCATCAACTTCAACGAACTTATCACCAGCGTTTGGTGCTTGGTTTAAACCCAAAATTTCAACTGGCATTCCTGGAGTTGCAGATTGAATATTTTTTCCTTTGTCGTCGAGCATTTTACGGATTTTACCATAAGAAGTACCAACTACGATTAAGTCAGAAACATCCAAAGTGCCTTCTTGAACTAAAAGAGAAGCGACAACACCTTTCGCAGGGTCAATTCTAGATTCGATTACGACGCCAGAAGATTTTCCTTCAAAAGGAGCTTTTAGTTCTAAGACTTCAGCTTGTAACAAAATAGCTTCTTCAAGTTTTTCTAAATTTAATTTAGCTTTAGCAGAAACTGGAATAAACATCACGTCACCACCTAAATCTTCTGATACGACGTTATGTGATAAAAGTTCGTGTTTTACTCTTTCAGGATCATTTCCAGGTTTATCAATTTTATTTACCGCAACAATAATTGGAACGTTAGCAGCTTTGGCATGATTGATTGCTTCAATAGTTTGTTCTTTGACACCATCGTCGGCGGCAACTACCAAAATTACGATATCCGTAACGTTAGCACCACGAGAACGCATTTCTGTGAAGGCTTCATGACCAGGAGTGTCTAAGAAAGTAATGTATTTTCCGGATTTAGTTTGAATTCGTGAGGCACCGATATGTTGAGTAATACCACCATGTTCACCACTTACGATATCAGTTTGGCGAATTGCATCAAGCAAAGAAGTTTTACCGTGATCAACGTGTCCCATGATTGTAACGATTGGAGCACGTGATAATTTTTCATGGTTTGATTCGCTTTGATCCAAAACATTTTCAACGTCTGAGTGAGAAACGCGTTTAATTGTATGACCAAATTCAGCTGCAACTAATTCTGCGGTATCAGCATCAATGACTTGGTTGCTGGTTGCTACCATACCCATGGTGAAAAGTTTTTTTACAACATCGCCGGTTTTTTCAGCCATACGATCTGCTAAATCAGCAACGGAGATAAGATCTGGTAAACTAACCTCGCGAGAAATTTTTTTATATTCTTTTGGTTGTTCTTGAATTTGATGTTTTAGTTTGTGTTTCTTTCTTCTGTGGCCACCCTCAGAATCATCATCTTCACCATCTATTATGTAAGTGAATTTACGATTATTTGAGCGATTATTATCGTTTTTGAAGTTATGTTTTGCTTTGCGCTGTTCTTCTTTTTCACTTTCAAAGTTAGAAACAGGCGGTGTAACTACTGGTTTTTTATGTTTTAACCTTTTTTCCTTTTCAATTCTTTCTTGTTCTAGCTTTTCTTGTTCTTGTTTTTTGCGTTCATTGATTAGTTTTTCTCTTTCTTCTTTTTCACGGTTAGTAATAGCGATGCTCTGTCTGATTTTGCTCATTACATCAATTTCATCAGATTGAAACGATGGTCTTTGAGGTTTGACTTCGACTGGTTCTACTTTTTGTGGAACTTCTTCTGGAATATTTGGGGTTTGTTTTTCTTCAACAATATCGATTTGTGGTTCGGTATTTTCGATTTCAACTAAGCTTTCTTCAACAACTTCTACAATTTCAATTTGTGGAGTTTCCTCTGTTGGTTTTGTGGTTATAACATTAATTTCCTTTTCTTCTGAGACGGGACTGTTCTTCTTTAAAGCTTGGCTCAAAATTTTGGTGCTATTTAGCTCATCAGAATCATTGAAATTTCTTGAATTAGAAATAGCACGAAATCTTGCAGCTACTTCATTATCAATTGTTTGCAAGTTGTTATCTTCACGAGAATCTCTTCTACGACTTTTGATAGTCACTTGAACAGGAGATGATTTGCCAGGAATTTTTCTGGTCTCAACTGAAGGTTGTTTTAAGGTAATAGTTTTTTGTTCTGAGGTGCTAGCTGGTTTTAACTTAAGAGTTAAAGTAGAACGGGTTGTTGTTTTGTTATCTTGAGTCATTTTTAGTCAATTAGCATTTAATCATTCAACATTTGTAATACCTCAAAGAGGTAGATCACAAAGCACCAAATGTTAAATGCTAAATGACCAAATCATAAGTAAAGCTATGCAGTTTTTTGTAAGTACTCTTCAGCACGACGTTTGATTTCTTTGGCGATTTCTTCGTCAAAACCTTCAATAGCTTGGATTTCTGAAACTTCTGCTTCAGCAAGTTCTTCTACAGTTAAGAAACCTTCGGCAGCTAAAAGATCTGCGATCATTTCTTCAACGTCTAAAGCTTCTACAAAAGCTTTAGAAGCTTGTGAGAATTCAGTTTTTCTACGAACAGATTCTTGTTCATCAGTCATGACGTCTATTTTGTATCCGACAATTTTTGAAGCTAACTTTACGTTTTGACCGCCACGACCAATTGCTAAACTGAGTTGATCTTCAGCAACTACAACTTCAATTAGGTTATTTTCTTCATCAACTACAACTTTGCTGACTTTCGCAGGAGTAAGGGAACTTACAACTAATTCAGCGATATTAGGTGACCATTTAATAATATCGATTTTTTCACCGCGAAGTTCAGAGCTAACTGATTGTACGCGATTTCCACGAATACCAATAAATGAACCGATAATATCAATGTCATCACGTCGTGAATAAATAGCTATCTTAGCACGAGATCCTGGATCACGCGATACTGCTTTAACTAGGATATTTCCGTCATAAAGTTCTGGAACTTCTTGTTCAAACAAACGAACCAAGAACTGTGGGTGAGTACGGGACAAGAAGATTTGTGCGCCATGTGGTTCTTGACGGACATCTTCAACATAGACACGCATACGATCGCCAACTCTAAAAGTTTCTCTTGGAATTAAGCCGCTTTCATGAATAACTGCCTCGTAGCCATCAACTTCCATAACGATATTTTTGAGACCAACCTTTTTAACTGAAGCACTTACGATTTCACCAATACGATCTTTGAATTCGTTGTATTCTTTATTTTTCTCAGCTTCTTTAACTTTTTTGATAATTTCATTACGAGCGACTTGAGCAACAATACGATTTAAGTCGATTGGTGGAAGTTCTTGAGCAATAAAACCACCAACCTCAGCTTCTGCATCTTCTTGTTTTGCATGTTTTAAAGTTATGTGAGTTCTAACATCGAATCCTTCAGCGTTGTCGTTTTCAACGATTTCAAGGTTATTGTATAACTTGATTTGACCAGTTTTTTTATCGATTTTGCATTCAATCTCTAAGTGAGTACCGTATTTCTTCTTTGCGGCAAGTTTGATACCTTCTTCCATAGCGCCTACAACTTCTTGAACAGCGATGCCTTTTTCATGAGCGATATTTTCAGCAACGAGCAAAATTTCTTTGTTACCCATTACAGTAAGATTACTTGCCATATTCGGTTTTAGTTAAGAGTTAAATTGTTATTTAATTGAGTGAAACTGCTGATTTGATTATGAAGTGCAGGATCCAAAATGAGATGAGAGTCATGAACTTTATTTAGCTAAACTTTTAAATCAACAGCAGACTCTAGTTTTTCGTGATCTCTTTTTCCAACTTCTTAATTTTTAGACGATTTTTAAAGTTAGCGATGGTTTTTTCGATCAAATTTTTTGAGAAAGCAAGAAAACCAAAAGACATGCCAAATAAGAAGAAAAACAGCATTACTAAATAAACGCGTGACTCGATTTCAAAAGGCAAAGGATGAGTGTGAATTGTTATGACATCACGATTACTGACCATAAAAACTACCAAACAAATCAATAAAATTGTGAGGATAATAGATTTGGTAAAGCCGAATAAAGATTTAATGAATTTGAGCATAATTTAATCAAAGAAGAATGTTGTCGTAAAGTTTTTGAATTTCTGGCGTTTCTGGTTTGTGTTTAAACCACGCTTCGAAGCCAACTAAAGCTTGTTGAATTAACATGCCAATTCCAGTGACAATCCGATTACCGCGTTTTTCAGCATCACTTAGTAAATTGGTAATTAAAGGTTTGTAAACAATATCGTAAACTACTGCGTCTTTTTTGAGATTAGTAAGATCAAGATCTAAAGCTTGTTGTCCATCCATTCCAAGTGAAGTGGAATTGGTGAGAAAATCGCACTGATTGAGATTATCAGTAAAATCTTGATGTGACATAAACTGCAATTGACAGTTTTTTGAATCGGCAAATTCGCGGAAATTTTTGATTAGTTCTTGGGCACGATCAAAATTACGGTTGGTAATTATAACGCGACTAACTTCAGATTTAATTAAAGCGTAAACTAAAGCGCGAGCTGCTCCTCCAGCGCCAACAACGAAAGCGGTTTTATTTTTCAAAGAAAAGTCGGGATAAGTTTTGGCCAAATTATTTAAAAAACCTTCGGCATCAGAATTATGACCAAAAAGTTTTTTGTCAGCAGTGACAATTACGGTATTTACTGCGCCAGTTAATTGTGCAGTTTTGCTAGTGAAATCACAAAGTTTAAAAATCGCTTCTTTGTGTGGTAAAGTTACGTTGAAGCCAGCAAATTCACTGTCTACTAGATGTTTAACACAGTTACTTAATTCTTCTTTGCTTACTTGAATTGGAATGTAAGTGCCATTGATTCCATATTCCTCAAGCAAAAAAGTATGAATTTTTGGTGATAAAGAATGTTTGATCGGATCGCCTATAACTGCGGCGCGAATTTCTTTCATAAATCTATTTTAGTTTCCTATTTGACCGCCGCCTGATCCGTTAGCATCTTTGGCAGCATCACCGCCACCACGTTTTGCAATGTCTGGCATATAAGGTTTTTGTACCGGGATTTTGATTTGTTTCTTCAAGCGTTTAGTGAAGAATTTATCTTTAAAGTAGAAGATTTTTTTAGCGCGAATTGGTGGCTGAGATTCGATCAAAATAATCTGATCTTCACGTGGTAATTGAATAACTTCTTGCGGTAAAAGCAAAGCACGCTGCGTTGCTGAAACGTGGAGCGAACGCGCTCCAGGATTTAAGTCGAGATATTTTGGTTTATTATAAGAAATCTGATCTGCGGATTTATTTCCCAAAAGTTGTGAAATCAAATTAGCAGTTTCCATGTTATTCGCCGCGAAAGTGATACGATAAGTTGAGTTTGACAAAAATGAGTTCATACCACTTTCTTCGTAAATACCTTTCAGCTGTTCAGTATCTTGAATAATCAAAAACAAACGCACTTTGTAACCACGGAAGTAGGCGATACCGGCCAAGAATTGTTCCATTTTACCAAGAGTTGGAAACTCGTCCATCAGCATCAAAACGCCGAATTTTTCATCAGGACGCGGCATGTGAGCAGTGAAGAATGCAGCGCATTGCTGATAAAACATACTCATCAAAGGCTTCAAACGCGTGATGTTGTCGGGAGTTAAACCAACATAAGTAGTGTGCGGTGTGATTTTGAATTTGTGTAAGTTGAAGTCAGAAGTTGCAGTTGTAGTGTCAATCAAAGGGTTGGCCCAAAGCTCGAGAGATGAGTTGGCAGTTGAAGTTACGGAACCGCGTTCTTTGTCGGGTTTTTGCAAATAAGAAGCGATATTCATGTAAGAAACTGGGTGAATTTTCTTACCCATCGTATCCAAAACTACGGCTAAATTATAAACTACGTCGTCGTTTCTTAGCGTGCGAACAACTTCACCCAAAGTTGCTGGTTTGTCTTCTGCAGCAACTAAATAAAGCATGACGCCAGTTAAAAGTGCGCGCGCTTCGTTTTGCCAAAATTCTTGTTCGGGAAGCAAAAAGTTACAAATTTTTTGTACGTCATCTACCATTTGCCCAGGTTTTTTACTGATCCAATCCATCGGATTGTAGCAATGCGAAACGCCGTCGGGATCAGCTGGGTTCCACAAAAATACTTTTTGTTTCATGTGGTTGCGACGCCAGCCAGAAGTGAGTTCGTAGTTTTCTAATTTAATATCGTGAACAATAACTGAATCTTGCCAGAACAATAAATTAGGAATTACGAAGCCCACACCTTTACCAGAACCTGTCGGTGCAAATAATAAAATGTGTTGGAAACCATCAGCGATCAACATTTTCTTTTTGTACATGCCAAGCAAAACACCGCTTTTGGAACGTAAACCCATTTTTTTGATGTCTTTGTCTGAAGCCCATTTGGCGTCACCGTGAATTGACTCAGGCTTTTTGAAAGGACGCCAATCCATTAAAGGTGCGCGGAAAATCCAACAAGCTGAGATTAACATGCTGTACGGTAATAAACTTGTGACCCAAAGTTTAAGAATGAAAAAATTGTAACTTTCGAGTTTAAGTTTTGCCGAATTTTTGAAATAAAAACTCCAGTAAGTATCTAAGACTTTAGTCAAATAGATAAATTGTTTGTGGATTGGCAGTTTGCAGTAAGCTTTGATAATTTCCCATTTACCTGAAATTGTAACTAAAACCAAAGTACCGGTCAGATAAAAACAAGCAGCAATAACCAGTACGATTAGCAGGGTAATAATAACAAAATTTCTGGAATGTCGAAGTAATGGGTTATCTTTAGCGGACATTGTAATTTAAAATGAAATGTAAGTCGTTAATGAAATTATTTTTCAAATTTAAATAAATCAAACATTCGTTAGCCTTGTCTTATCAAACTTTGTGCAGCTGCTAAAGCTTCTTTGCTGATTTGTTCTCCAGATAACATTCTGGCGATTTCATTTTCTCGCGCATCGTTATCAAGTTTTGTAACAGCAGTTTTAACTTTTTCAGCAACGTTGGATTTACTGATTTTGAAATGCAGATCAGCTTTAGCAGCAATTTGCGGTTGATGTGTTACAACTAAAATCTGCACATTTTTTGCCAAAGCTTTTAAACGTTTTCCAACAGCATCAGCAGTTTGTCCGCCAATTCCTGTGTCGATTTCATCAAAAATCATCGTTGGTGTAGTTTTAACATTCATCATCGCAACTTTCAGAGCTAACATAAAACGCGATAATTCACCGCCGGAAGCGATTTTGATAATTTCGTCGAAATTAGTTTTGTTAATTGAAGACAAGAAACGTGGTTTTTCGTAACCAGTTGCTGAAATTTGTTGCGAATTACTATTGAGCTCAACTTGAAATTTAACTCCTTCCATTTTCAAAAAGCGTAATTCTTCTTCAACTTTTTGCGCTAAAACTATGGCAGATTCTTGACGTTTTTTGCTAAGTTGTGCAGCAACTTGATGATATTGTGTAAGCAGTTGGCGCGACTCTTCTTCGAGCTTATTGCTGAATTGTTTTTCGTTGCGTAGTAATTCTAACTTTTCTTCAGCATCGCTAATTATTTTGGCAAGCTCATCGGTAGAAGTGTTGAATTTGCGCGCTAAACCACGAATAAAAAATAATCTTTCTTCAACTTGTTCTAATGTTTCTTCAAAATTGTTTAAATCGCGCGTAATGCTTTCGATATTACGAATCGCTTCTTCTAGCTCGACATTTTGTTGATCAATTTTTTCGCTCAATTTTTCAAAATTTTCCGACTCATTAGCTAAATAATTGCTAATCAAATTATTGTTACGAATCACAACTTTTTGTGACAAAGCTAGATTAGAATTGGCTTCAACCAGATTATTTTTTAGATCAGACAAGAAATTGATGATTTTTTCTTTAGCTTGCAGCTGATCTTTTTTACTGGCTAACTCGGCTTCTTCGCCAATTTTAACGTCAGCGTGCGAAAGTTCTTTTATAACAAATTCGAGATAATCTTTTTCCCGTTCGGCTTGTTCTTTTTTATCTTTTATTTCGGCAATTTTTTCTTCGGTTTGTTTGAATTGCTGGTAAATTTTTTGTAGCGATTTGAGCAGTTCATTATTTTCAGCAAAGTCATCTAAAATTTGGCCGTGAAAGCTTGAATTAAGAAGTCCTCTGCTGTCATGTTGGCCGTGAATTTCGATTAAAGTTTCACCAATCTGGCTCAATAAATTAACGCCAACGGCAATATCATTTACGTAAACTTTATTACCATTCTCGCTAATAATACGGCGAATGCGCAGCGAATTATTGCTTTCAATATCAAGCAATTCGTGTTCTTTAAGTAAATTTTTACAGGTAGAATTTTTCGATAAATCAAATTCAGCGCTGACAGCCGCACGATTTTCTTCACTTCCGATTAAGCGTAAACTGGAACGAAAACCGATCGCCAGCCCAAGCGCGTCAAGCAAAATTGATTTACCAGAACCGGTTTCGCCGCTAAGTACACAAAGGCCGCGACTAAATTCAATTTCTGCTTTGTCGATCAAAACAATATTGTTGATGGCAAGAGATTTAAGCACTGAAAAGATTTTTGATTTTTGATTTTTAATTGAGCTAATTTGACTGCTAAAATTTAGAATAAGAAATCTAAAATCAAAAATTAAAATATGTTCATTCTCGATTCAAAGTTACAAGCCGATACATTTTTCGTTGCAGATCTTAAAATTTGCCGCGTGCTTTTGATGAATAATGCCAATTATCCGTGGTTGATTTTGGTTCCAAGAGAGGAAAATGCAGTGGAATTAACAGCGCTGCCTTTTGCAACTCAAAGCGAAATTTTGCGTGAAATAAATTTGGTTTGCGAAGTTCTGCAAAAAAAATTCGCGCCACATAAATTAAATATTGGTGCACTTGGAAATGTCGTGCGTCAGCTTCATATTCACGTGATTGCTCGTTTTGAAAATGATGCTGCTTTTCCAAAACCAGTTTGGGGCGAGGCTGCCAAAACTTATGAAAATCAAGAAGCACAAGTTTTGATTGCGCAGTTGCAAGAATTATTAACAATAAAAGAGTCAGCTGTGAGTGCTTTGCGTAAAAAATTAATTTATCGTTCTGTTCATCGCGGTTGTAAAGAAACCGACTTTTTGATTGGTGAATTTGCTAAAGCAAAAATTGACGAAATTTCTGACTTAGAAAAGTTCAACCAATTTATCGAAGAAGATGATATGTTAATTTACGATTGGATTTTGGGAAAAGTAGAAGTTGTGGAAGAATATCAAGAAATAGTTCAACAAATTCGCCAATTTCATAAAGTTTAAACTGCTGAGTGTGGTATCAATTTACTCAACAACGATGCAGTCAGCTTTGCTTTTGTTGAGTTGCAAAGTGTATTTTTTGCAAAAATCTTCGGCGTCAACTTGATCAGAAAAATTGCCAACTTGTAAGCGATAAAAAGTTCCTTTTTTTCCTAAATCAACTTCTTCGGTGACAGATTTTAAACCGGAAAATAAACGAGAATTGGAACTAACTTTTTTCCAATAATCTTCTGCTGCTTTTTTTGATGTCATTGCCGCTAATTGAACGCGTACGTAATGTCTTTTATCATTTTTAGCTTTATCAAGTTTTTGATCGGAAAAGGTCTTTTTCGTATCAGCAGTTTTTGCGGAATTATTCTTCGACAATAAGTCTTGTGATGACTGGTCTGGTTTGTCGTTGTAGACAATAATTTTTTGTTGTTTGTTTGTGACGGTTTTTTCAGCTTTAGGATTTTCGTTCTTATTTTTATCTATGGCGACTTCACTCTCGTTAAAAGCTGGTGTGCTTTCGCTATCCACTGGAGGAAGAGCTGGTTGTGGCGATAAACGAATTTTTGGTGCAACTTTTTCCAACGATTCTTTTTTATTACCGAAAATATCTTCGTAAATTGAGTCATTAATTTTGGGGCCTTCATCGCGCACGGCAACTTGATCAGCTTCAATAACTTTAATCGGCATTTCTGGTGATTTTATGGTCTCAACCTCACCATTTTCTTCTTCATAGAAATAGTAATACGCGCTGATTGTTACGTAAATAAAGCACGAAATCGAAAAAAGCGTGGCGCACGACAAAGCGACTTTGCGCATTGTCTGCGAAAAGTTGCGTTTATTTTCATCTTTTACGTAACCAAAATCTTCCATAAGTTAGGTGTTAGGAATTAGGAAAATAGGAATGAGGAACTAGGATTTAGGAAGCGGAAATTATGATTGAATTGAACTTCAATCATTCCTCATTTTTAACTCCTAATTTCCTAATTCCTATTTTTTATCTCATCTCTTCAACAGCTTTGATATTAAAGATTGCTAATCCTTCGTTAATAATTTTTTTAACTGCGCTGACTAAATAGATTCTCGCTTGCGTAACTTGCAAATTGTCTTTGATGATGAATTTCAGATCGGGATTTTCAGAGCCTTTGCTCCAAAGTGAATGAAGTTCGGCAGCAAGTTCTTGCAAGTAGAAAGCAATGCGATGCGGTTCGAAATTTACGGCGGCCATTTCAATAATTCTTGGGAAGTTGGCGATTTTTTTGATTAAATTAATCTCCGCTTCATCTTTTAAGTGAACCAAAACTTCTTCATTAACTTCAATCTTGGCGTTACTAATTTCGGTGTTGTTTTGTCTTAAAACTGAGCAACATCTTGCGTGGGCATATTGCACGTAGAAAATTGGATTATCGCGCGATTGTTCAATTACTTTGGCTAAATCGAAATCGAAAGGAGCGTCATTTTTACGAGTCAACATGATGAAGCGCAAAGCGTCAGCGCCAACTTCGTCAATCACTTCACGTGCGGTGATAAAGTTGCCAGCGCGTTTGGACATTTTCAAAGGTTCGCCGTTTTTTACGAATTTAACCATTTGGCACAAAATAACTTTCAATTGCGCTTGTTTATTCGTCAAAGCTTCAACAACGGCGTTAAGTCTTTTAACGTAACCAGCGTGATCGTAACCAAGTGGCATGATGAATTTTGTAGCGCCGCGTTCGAATTTGCTCAATGAATAAGCAATGTCGCCAGCGAGATAAGTTGGTGTGTTATCAGCTTTTTTAACAACGCGATCTTGATCATCGCCAAATTTGCTCGAAGCGAATAAAGTTTGATCTTTGTCGTCATAACCTTCAGGCAAAGCACCGACGCCTTTCTCAGTTTTTGGTGCTTCCAATTTACCAACGTAAATCAAGCCTTTATCTTGCAGAATTTTAATCGCGGCATCGATTTTGCCAGTATCGTGTAAATTTTTCTTTTCCGAAAAATAGCTGTCATGTTTGATGCCAAGTGCAAGTAGGTCGCGCTTGATCATTTCGACCATTTCATTGACAACGAAATCACGAATTTCTGCTGCATCTTCTGCTAAATTATCGCCGAATTTTTCACGCAAAGATTGTCCAATCGGAATTAAATATTCACCTGGATAAAAGCCTTGAGGAATTTCAATATTTTGTCCGCAAGCTTGTAAATAGCGCAAATAGGCGGATTTTACTAAAGTGATAATTTGTGATCCGGCATCGTTGATGTAATATTCTTTCAAAACATCGTAGCCGACTTTTTGCAAAAGAGTTGCCAAAACGTCGCCATAAATTGCACCTCTGGTATGGCCGACGTGGATTGGACCAGTAGGGTTTGGTGAGGCATATTCAAGGTTGATTTTTTCACCATTGCCTAATTGAGGAAATTGCAATTTATCTTGTTGTAAAAGATCGCTGATAATTGTGTGAAAGGCTTGATTGTGTAAGAAAATATTGATGAATCCTGGGCCGGCAATTTCAATTTTTTTGATTTGAGGATGCGCGATTTCAGCAATTATTTTTTGAGCTAATTTGCGTGGATTATTTAGCGATTCGATAGTTGCAAATTTTTTAACTAAAACCATCGCAGCGTTACAAGCCATGTCGCCGTGGCTGTTTTCTTTTGTGGGCTCAACAGTAAAATTTTCGAAGTCTTTGTCTTCTAAAATGATATTATTTTCAGCGGCAATTTTTTTAAGAGCAGCAATAAACACTGCTTTGAAAGAGGAAAAAATATTAATCACGGGAAAAATAATTTATGATTTAAAAATTACGATTTAGATTTGTGCAATCTAAGTTAGATGATCATTAAGTTAAATACTAAATCCTAAATCTTAAATCATAAATTTATGTCTAAAGAAAGCGCTCCAATTAATTATGAGAGCACCGTCTATTTGCTGAAACGTTTGACAAAAGAATACGTTGCCGTGCACTGGCGCACTTTTGCTTTGTCGATTGCTTTGATGTTGGTGATCGCCGGAACAACGTCGTTTCACGCTTGGTTGATTAAACCAGCTTTGGATAAAGTTTTCGTTGATCGCGATCAATTTTGGTTGATTTGGATTCCAATCATCGTGTTTTTGGTTACAGTAGTTAAAGGTTTCGCAACTTACTTCCAACTTTTGACGATGAACGTTTTAACAATGCGTATCACGGCAGATTTACGCAAACGTCTTTACGGTCAATTTATCAAATCTGACATTGCCAAATTGCATAATCGCTCTTCTGGCGACATGACGGCTAGCATCATGAACGAAACTAACTCTGTTGTTGGTTTGATTAGCACAATTTTAAACGGCTCGATCAAACAGTTTCTAACTTTAGGATCATTGATTGCAGTGATGTTTTACCAAAGTGTGGAATTATCTTTAATAGCTTTTATTGGTTTTCCGTTGGCGGCTTATCCGATCTACAAAATCGGCCGTCGTTTGCGTAATATGTCTTTCAAAAACCAAGAAATTGCTGGCAAATTTTCATCGCAACTTAACGACACTTTGCAATATTCTAAATTGGTTAAGTCTTACAACTGTGAAGATTTTGAGATTAAACGCATGTCACGAGTGATCGAAGAAATTTTCAAAATGAGCAAAAAAATCTCGCGCCTTTCTTTAATTTCTTCGCCTTTTGTAGAATCTCTTGCCGGCATTGGCGTTGCGGCAGTTATTTGGTATGGCGGTACAAAAGTTATCAACGGTACAACAACAACTGGTGCATTTTTTTCTTTTTTCGCTGCGATGATGATGGCTTATCGTCCGCTTAAATCAGTTTCGGGAATGAACTCAGGAATTCAGATGGGTTTGGCAGCAGCAACTCGTTATTATCGCATGATTGATGAGCAACAAGAGATTATTGACAAAGCTAATGCTATCGCTTTGCAAAATGTGCGCGGCAATATCAAATTTGAAGATGTCACTTTCCGTTACGTTGCCGACAAAATAACTTTAGAAAAAGTGAATTTGGAAGTGAAAGCCGGTCAAACTATTGCTTTGGTTGGTCATTCTGGTGGTGGCAAATCAACGATTATGAGCATGATGTTGCGTTTTTACGATCCAGAATCTGGACGCGTTTTGCTTGATGGTCACGATATTCGTGATTTGACGTTGAGTTCAGTGCGCAAAGCAATGGCAGTAGTGAATCAAGAAGTGATGTTGTTTGACGACACAATCATGGAAAATCTGCGTTACGGCAATGAAAGTGCTACGGAAGAGCAAATTATTGCAGCAGCTAAAATGGCTGAAGCTGATGAATTTATTCGTGCTTTGCCGCAAGGTTATCAAACTCCAATTGGACAAAATGGTATTCGTTTATCAGGAGGTCAGCGTCAAAGAATTGCGATTGCGCGCGCTATTTTGTATGATGCGCCAATTTTGTTACTTGATGAAGCAACTTCAGCACTTGATCCAGTTTCAGAAAGTTTAATCAAAAATGCTTTAGCAAAATTAATGGCTGGACGCACTTCAGTTGTGATTGCACACCGTTTATCTACAGTTATGCACGCTGATAAAATTTTCGTAATTGCTGAAGGAAAAGTTGTTGAATCAGGAACTCACAAAGAATTGATCGCGCAAGGTGGCGCTTATGCAAATTTGTATTCTAAGCAATTTGAAATTGATCAGGATTCGTAATGACAAAAGAAAAACCCAGCAATCTCGAAGCAAAAAAAGCTGAAAAGAAAATTGTTAAGAAAAAATTGTCTGATGCTTTGAGAAAGAATTTGTTGCGTCGAAAAGCTGTGTCAGAAGAGGGTAAAAGCTGATTTTCGAATCCTAGTGAAGATTGGGTTTTAAAAGTGGTGATAGAGATTATTGCACAGAAATCACAGTAATATAAAACTATTATTTCTGAGATTTAAGTTTTTTAACTCGAGTTTCTAATTCGATTAAAAATTGCTCGATACCTTTTTGTGAAATTGCCGAATTAAATTCTGATCTTTGAGTTTCAATCAAACTAATTCCTTCAGCTATAAAATCTAAAATTACTAACTTGCCGTTGCGCTCTTTCACACGGAAATCAACGCTGATCGGCACGTTGGAATCTTTTGGTAAGAATTCAGATTTAGCAACAAAGAAGCCATTTTGTTCTACAACATCAACAACTGTAAATTTACGACCATTATAATTTTTAAACTTCGGACCGTAAGTATTTATCATGAAATCGCGATAAAGCTGCATGAATTTTTCGCGCTGTTGGTCAGAAATAGTTTTGTAGTTTTTACCCAAAACGAAACGCGCAATCCATTCAGCATCAATCACTTGATCTATTACGCTAATAATTTTGCTTTTACGCTGCTCGTCAGAAACAGATTTATCAGCAGCAATTGTGATTATTTTATTGCCTACGCCGTTAACAAATTCAGATATTTGAGCTTGGTTTTTTGATTCTTCAGCCAAAGCTGATTGGGCAAAGAGAACTAAAAGTAGGGTTGTTAAGATTTTTTTCATTTTAATTTTTAATTTCATTTATACGTCTTTGATTATAAGCACTGCGAAGTGTGGCATAATAGTCAAAAGAATCTTTTTTTACGTCTTCTATAATATCAATCAAAC
This sequence comes from Alphaproteobacteria bacterium, assembly GCA_021151765.1. GTDB lineage: Bacteria > Pseudomonadota > Alphaproteobacteria > Rickettsiales > UBA1997 > UBA2645. The sequence goes on along the minus strand of JAGKWR010000007.1, from coordinate 27,355 downwards.
TTTCTCTGGTGTCGACTGCTCCGACAAAAGTGAGGGCAAATAAATTATCTTCACCGATCAAATAAGTTTTTCCTCCAATTTCACTTATATTGTAAGAAGTTGGACTGATAATTTGATCTGTTGTCATTCCGCTAAAATCGCGAATATTGCTCGGACCGATGAAAGGAACTACTAAAAATGGTCCAGATTTTACACCGTAAAATCCCAAAGTTTGTCCGAAATCTTCCTTTGAATAACGGATACCTTTTTCGCTCGCCACATCAAATAAACCAGCAATTCCGACTGTAGAATTAATTAAGAAGTTCGAAAAAGTTGCTAAACTATTTTCTCCTTTACCTTGGAGTAAGGAGTTAAAAACGGATATTGGTGCTGATAAGTTTGTTAAAAAATTTCTGACTATTTTACGAGCTGGTTTTGGAATGTCTTTGCGATATTCCTTGGCTAAAAATTCTAAGAAATAGCGATCTATAAAGTCGTTAAAAGCGAAAACTTTGCGATTATATTTTTCGAAAGGATCGTAAACCACATTCTGATTTTCTTCTATATAGCTTTCAAATTCCGCTTCATCATAGAAATCTTGAGTTTTTGCATAAGATTTCATCGGCAGTAATGACAACAAAAAAGCCAAAGATATTGATTTTATGAAAATATTTTTTGGCATTTATTGTTGATTGATTGTATCGATTTTGCCTGAGAGATCTGATTCTATCAAATCAAGTAATTCCTGTGCTGGTTTATGATTTGGATTCTTAATCAGAAGTATTTCTAGAACAACTTTGGCTTTAATAACCTGTCTTTTTAAAACTAAACAGTAAGCAAGTTGGTAGTATGAATCTTGATGTTCTGGCCAAAATTTATTGATAAAACGGAAACGAAAAATCGCCTCAGAAATATTACCATTGTCGATGTGTTTTAATCCAAGCTGGTAGTTGGTTTCCAAAAGATTTTTGCACTTTTCACGCATTACAAAAATTTCTTCCTTGAATTCTTGAGCTTTTGTGAGGATTTCTTGTGAAAATTCTTGCGATTTTTGGCGTAAAACTATGGCGAGTTCGGCAGTTTTATTGGGTTTTTCTTCTACTTTCTTATTTTTGAAAAAGATTTTTTTAATTGTTTTGCCAAACATATTTAATGATTTTTTTGCACGATGAAAAATGAAACTTCCCAAGAAAGGGCGAAGGATTTACTAACTCCGGCAAAATTTTTCAAACAAAAATTGTCAAAGTTACGTAACTGAGTTTTGTTAATTATAGATTTTTGATCACTATAATTTGCGCCGATTTCCTTAATTGATTTAATAGCCTGCAAAGCGTTGTCGAATTCAAATTTTATCAACTCAACTTTTTTCTCAATTATCTGCAAGTTTGTAGATTCTATTGCTGTTTCAACTTCATTTAATGTTGGAAGTGGATGAAAATAAAAGGAACAGCAAGTTTCTTTATTAGCAATTACCAGTTCTTTCAAACTTTCTGATGTTGGTAAGCAAAAAATAAAGCTGCCTTTGTTTTTGAGAAGTTGAGAAATTTTTATAAAATTATTTTGAAAACTACTCAGCCATTGCAGCGCAAAAGATGATACTAAAACGTCAAAACTATTGTCACAAAAAGGTAAATTTTCAAAGTCACATTGAATTTGAAAAGATTTCTTATCGCGTTTTTGTTGCAGCATTTCAAAGCTGATATCGCATTCAAAGAAGTTTGCAGAATTTTGCTTAATATGTTGGGAGATCATTGAAGTTCCGCAACCAAGATCCAAAATATATGAATCATTATTGATGTAAGAAGTCGCAGAATTAGCAACCTTTTTGGCCCAAAGTTTTTGAAGTTCAGCAGCTTGATTGTAGCGAGAAGCAGATTGGGAAAAATTATGCTGGATTTGTTTTTTATTTAGCATTTTGGGCTTCTTTCTCAATCAAAGCGACAATATGTTCGACTAATTCTTCCGACGTAACTTTGTGATCTGGTTTACCGTTTAAATAAACATTGTGACGTCCGCCGCCGCCGCCAGTGATGCCGATTTGCGTGTGTGCTGCTTCGCCAAGTCCGTTAACGACGCAACCTAAAATAGAAATTGTCAGTGGTTTTTTAATGTGTTCGACGCGCTTTTCTACAGCTTCTACAGTTTTTATAACGTCGAAAGCTTGACGAGCGCAAGATGGGCAAGAAATCAAATTTACGCCGTGATTGCGAATTCCTAAAGTTTTTAAAATTTGGTAAGCAACTTTAATTTCTTCGCGCGGATCAGCAGAAAGTGAAACACGCATGGTGTCGCCAATTCCTTCCCAAAGTAAAGTTCCAAGACCAATTGAGGACTTTACAGTTCCAGCAGCCAAACTGCCAGCTTCGGTAATGCCAATATGCAGCGGATAATCGCAAACTGCCGCCAAAGCGCGATAGCCGGCAACTGCTAAAAATACGTCAGAAGCTTTGACGCTGATTTTAAAATTGAAAAAATCGTTATCTTCCAAAATACGCATGTGGCGTTGAGCCGACTCAACCAAAGCTTCCGGAGTTGGTGTTTTGTATTTGTTAAGCAAATCTTGTTCAAGCGATCCAGCATTAACGCCGATACGAATTGAGCAGCCGTAATCTTTTGCCGCTTTAATTACTTCGCGAACTTTGTCGTCAGATCCGATGTTGCCGGGATTAATACGCAAACATTTGGCGCCAGCTTCAGCCGCTTCAATGGCGCGGCGGTAATGGAAGTGAATGTCAGCAATAATTGGAACAGGGCAGTGTGGGATGATTTGTTTTAAAGCTGCAGAAGATTCTTGATCAGGAACGGAAATTCGCATCAATTCGGCGCCAACTTCGACACATTCATTAACTTGGCGAATAGTTCCTTGAACATCGACAGTTTTAGTGTTGGTCATTGATTGCACAGCGATTGGCGCATCACCACCAATTGCAACATTGCCCACAAAAATTTGACGTGATTTACGGCGATGAATTGCGCGATAAGGACGAATTTCGTTAAGTTCTTGCTGCATTTTTGCTCTTAATTATTTGTAAGTTTGTGGAAGAGTTTCTGGATTTGCTTTTGTTCTTTTTGTAAAAGATTAGCAAGTTTTGCACTGTCATAATTTAAAATGCTGACGATCGAAGTAAAGTCTCGAAATCCGCTGCCAGCATAATTTTGGTATTTTTCTAAATCGACGATTTCAAGATAAGATTTAGCAATCAAAGCGCGGAAAAAAATGGCGGCAAAACTTTTCTCAAAAAATTCCTCTGATTCTGGAAAGAAAGTGTCAGAGCTGATCGGTGTAATTTTAGTAAGTTTAACATTTTTTTCCAAATTATCGAAAAATTCTAAGTAAAATTTTTCGAGATTATCTTCATTTAATTTGAAAATATCGCCCCACATTTCTGGGTCAGAATTGTCTAATCTGAAGGCGTTGAGGAAAAATTTATCCGTGATATTTTTAGGCGAAAAATCGGCGGTCAAAAATGATAGAAATTGCGGCAAATGTGAAACTAAAGCGTAAATTTCATCGTGTTTTTTAGCATCAAGAAACTCGACTTGAGAACGGATTTTTCTAGCTAAATCAGCAATTTGTTCGACTTTTTCTTTATCACAATTTTCTGGGCAAATAATGAATTTTTTTTCGCTAAATAACGCGTGATCAGAATTGTTAAAACCAGTTTTTTCTGAACCAGCAATTGGATGGCACGGAATGAAATTAGCGCCGAAAGTTTTCTTGATCGCCAAATTTTTCACAGAGCCCAAATCAATTACAGTTGCTTGCGGTGAAATTTTTGTTTTCAAAATCTTAGCAATTTTGGTGTAAACCGCAATTGGTGTGGCCAAAACGATTAAATCAAACGAAGATAAATCATCTTCCAACATCACAAAATCATCAATTACTTGTGATTTTATAGCGTTTTCGAGAGCGTCGTTATCAAGATCGTAAGCATAAATTTTTTGGTTGATATTGTTTTGGCGCAGCGCTTTTGCGAAAGATCCACCAATTAGTCCGAGACCGATTATTAAGGTTCTGGAGAAAGAATTCTGTGACAATTTTGTAGAGAAAAAAATGAGTAATTTGATTAAAAAAATGATTCTATAGTTGCTTGCAAAATTCTATCAAGAACTTAGTTTTCAAAAACACTCACTTGAAATTTTTAGCGAAAAATATGAAAAAAATAGCCTTACTTTTATCGCTTTTTGTTTTGATTTCTTCGTGTTCTTCCAAGACTCTAGATATTAAGAGTCCTTGTGTTTCTAACGAAGAGGGGCCATGCGGTACAAAAAAACCAATTAACGATTGGTGGATGAAAAAATCTCAAAATTCTTAAGAAAAATATGACTGAACAAAATTCTGGAGCGGGAAAAAGTTTTGCTGAAAGATACGGAAGTAAAAAATCGACTTTCACGTCGGAAAGCTTACGTAAAACAGAAACACCAGTTCCATCTTCAAGCACTGAAGAGATTTTGAAATCTCATCAAAAACCTACTAATATTAAACAAATTGATCCTCAAAAGAAAATGCAAGCCGAACTTATCTATCTTGTAAAAGGAGTGGACGCAGGACGTAACGCTTGGTACTACGTTTTAGTTGATCGTCTTAAAGTACAGCTTTTCCTAAAAGCTTTAAATGATGAAATAATTCATCTTGAGAACTACGGTAAAATTCTTCATTCAGCGTATGGAGATGAACCGCCAGCTGAAATCACTGAGTCTTTGAAAGATGAATATGGAATCGCTTAATTCGTCTTCTTAATATACTACTTCTTAGTCTCGCAAGTGCCTTTGGTGTTTGCGAGATTGCTTTTTGTGCCCTTTGAAAATTATTAGCTATGAATAATCTCGTTAAAATTTCTGCTGTTGTTGCTGTATCCACTGCGGTTGGTTTCGCATCTGCTATGTCATTTTCTCAAATCGAAATTAAACCAATCACGATTAATAAAACTGATTCAGAAGATGATCAAAAAAAGTTTTTACAAGATGTAATCTCAAGAGTTAAAAAAGATTATGTTGAGGAAAAAACAGACAAGCAGCTTGCTGAATCAGCTGCGAATGGCCTTTTAACAGCTTTGGATCCACATTCTTCTTATTTAAACGAAGAAGCATTGCGTGAAATGCAAGTGCAAACCAAAGGGGAATTTGGTGGTATCGGTATTGAAATTACCATGGAATACTCTTTGGTAAAAGTAGTTAGTGCTATTGATGACACTCCAGCTTCTAAACTTGGTATTAAATCTGGTGATTACATTAGCAAAGTTGATGGCAAAAATATCGCAGGTTTATCAATTGACGAAGTGGTAAAAAAATTACGTGGTAAACCAGGAACAAAAGTTGACATTACAATTCTGCGTAAAGGCGAAAAAGAGCCTTTGATCAAATCAATTACTCGCGAAGTCATCAAAGTTAGAGCAGTTAAATCAGCGCGTTTTAAAGATGTTGCTTACATCAAAATTAGCACTTTTTCAGAACAAACTCATTCAGGTTTAGTTACAGAATTAAATAAATTGAAAACGCAAATTGGCGACAAAGCCTTGCGCGGTGTGATTCTAGATTTGCGTAACAATCCTGGTGGTTTGCTTGATCAAGCGATTTTGGTTAGTGATGAATTTTTGGCGAAAGACAAAACGATAGTTTCAATCAGTGGTCGTAACAAAGAAAATGCTAAAATTTTTAAAGATAAAGGTGATGAAACTTTAGTTCCTGGAATTCCGGTAGTAGTTCTGATCAATGAAGGTTCAGCATCAGCTTCAGAAATTGTTTCAGGAGCTTTGCAAGACAATAGTCGCGCTGTAATTATGGGTGCTAAATCTTTCGGAAAAGGTTCTGTACAAACAGTCATTCCACTTGAGAAAAACCACGGTGCAATTCGTTTGACCACTGCTTTGTATTACACGCCAAGCGGTAAATCAATTCAAGCTCATGGTATTGAACCAGATGTTGAGGTTTCGGATGCTAAAATTCAAAAACAAAAAACTGTTGAACCAAACTCTGAAGCTGACTTGAAAGGTCATATTGAAGTACAAATTCAAGATGCTGTTAAAGAAGCTAAAAAAGAAAAAATTACTGACGATAATTTCGATTTATACGAAAAAGATTATCAACTTGCCCGCGCAATTGACTTGGTTCGCGGCATTAGCATTTTCAAAGTTAATACTCAGAAATAATGTTTAAAATTTGCAGGCAAAAAATTTCAATTTTACTCAAAATAATTGCCGTTTTTGCTTGCTGTTTTTTGACTTTGCAAAACGTTGCAGCACAAGATTCTTCAGTATTTGTGGTCGCCAAAATTAATAATAAAGTAATCACAAATATTGAAGTTGCGGATCGTTATCGTTTCGTGCTTTTCACTTCGAAAATCAAAATAAATTCAGCTTCGGAAACTAAAAATTTACTCGACCAAATCGTCGATAAAATGATTGATGAAGAATTAATTCGACAAGAAGCCGCTTCATTTAAAATTGAAGTTACCCAAAATGAAGTTGAACAAGGCGCAGAAGCAATGTTAGCGCGTCAGAAAAAGAATCTTAATCAATTCAAAATTTCTTTGATCGAGAGAAAGCTTTCTTACGTAAATTATCTAAAGCAGGTTGAAGCTGAAATAGCTTGGTCAAAAATTATTTCCGAAACTTTGCGTAATCGCGTTAAAATAACTGATGTTGAGCTCAAAGAGTTTTTTGAGCTTCATAAATTTAGCACCAGCGTTTCTAAATTTTTAATCGCGCAAGTTTTTGTGCCAGAAGGTAATAATTCTGAAATTTTAGCAAAAAAATTAGTGTCTGAACTAAGAGCCGGAGCAGATTTTTCTAGCGTAGTTAAACAATTTTCGCGAGACAGTTTAAGTATTGAAAACGGCGGTGAAATTGGTTGGGTTTCCCAAGGCGACATTGACGTAAAAATTTTCAATGCGATTTCGCATTTGAAAAAGGGTGAATATTCAGACCCAGTAATGTTGAATGATGGTTATTATATTTTCAGAGTGCTAAACATTAAACAGGAAGAAAATCTCGAAGAAAAAGATCTTAATGCCGCACAAAATGCGCTTTTTATGCGAAAATTACAAATAGTCGCCAAAGGCCATTTATCTGATTTACGCAAAAAAGCTTTTGTTGAAATTGACCGTAATTCAGTCGCCAAAATATTTAGATAATTCTATGCATTTTTCTGAAGAAAAAACACTTCAGAAAAATGCTCTAAATTAATTAGAAAGTGCTGCAACCCCAGGTAAATCTTTACCTTCCAACCATTCTAAGAAAGCGCCGCCAGCAGTTGAGATGTAAGTAAATTTATCGGCTAATCCAGCAGCGTTTAAAGCTGAAACTGAATCACCGCCACCAGAAACGGAAACTAATTTGCCTTGCACGGTTAAGTCTGCTGCAGTTTTAGCAAAACTGTCGGTTCCAATATTAAAAGGTTTGATTTCGAAAGCTCCAAGTGGGCCATTCCATACCAAAGTTTGGTGAGTTGCCAATACTTCGGCAACTTTGGCACTGCTTTGTGCTCCAATATCTAAAATCATATCATCATCGCTGATTTCATCAACTGAAACGGTTTTGCATTCTGCATTTGCTTCGAATTTTTTGGCAACAACGACGTCAAATGGTAGTAAAATTTCGCAGCCATTTGCTTTAGCGGTTTCAATAATTTTTAGAGCGGTATCTTTCAATTCTTTTTCACACAAAGATTTGCCGATATTTTTACCTAAAGCATACAAGAAAGTATTGGCCATTCCGCCGCCAACCACAATGGTTTGCGCTTTAGTTGAAAGTGAATTGAGTAAATCAAGTTTGGTCGAAACTTTAGCGCCACCAACAACTGCCATCATTGGTTTTTTGGCATTTTCTAAATGATTTGTTAAACCGTCTAATTCTTCTTCCATCAAAAATCCGGCTGCTGATTTCAAAATAGCTGGAATACCGGTGATTGAAGCATGAGCGCGATGCGAACAAGAAAATGCATCGTTAACATAAAGATTGGCAAGAGAAGCCAATTCACGAGAGAATTCTGGGTCGTTTTTTGTTTCTTGTTTATAGAAACGTAAGTTTTCCAACATGATTACTTCACCGTAATTAGTAGCGGCAACGGCATTTTTCACTTTTTCACCGATACAATCGTCAACAAAAGAAACTTTAATGTCGCTAAGTAATTCTTGAACTCTTGATACTAAAGGTTGGATTGACATTGAAGGCTCAACTTTTCCTTCAGGACGTCCAAAATGTGAAATAACAATTACTTTGGCTTTTTGTTGAGCTAAATATTCCAAAGTTGGAATAACGGCGCGAATGCGAGTATCATCTTCGATTTTTCCATTTTTCATCGGAACATTAATGTCGACGCGAACAATCACGTTTTTATTTGTAACTACACAATCTTTTAGGCGGTTGAATTTAGGCATCGTTTTAAAATTAAGGATATTTAAAAAGTGAAGAGAAAAAACTTGATTTTGGTGTGATGTTTTTTATTTTGCGCGGCCTCATTTCTTTTTTCTACAAGAAATTTTCCACTAAAACTTAAAATTATAACGCTTTTATGGGTACTAAGAACAACCCGAAGAACAGGGTAAAAAACGTCGAAAAGAAGAAGCACAACGGTAAAGACGTTGAGCCGGCTTATTACTACGGAGTTCATGCTGGTCATGGTAAATACATGTCTGCTAAATATGCTGGAACTACTCAATTAGTTGCAGTTGAAGGTAAGCCAATTCAGTGGGATGAATTGAACTAAGCTTAGGATACATCTAAGGGACAAAAGTTAGTCGAATTCTATCGTCTAACTTTTGTCCCTTTTCGTTATTTTCTATCTTGTATTTCCATTCTATATGCAAGATGGGATCCCCGCAAGGCGGGGCGCGGTTTATGACGCGTTGCCGTATCCTGAAGGGATAAAGGCCTTTTTTACAATAAAAAAAATATATGCCTGAAGTAATCATCAATGGCCCTGCCGGTAGAATCGAAGGGCGCTATCATCAGAATCCTAACCCAAAAGCTCCGGTTGCTTTGGTTTTACATCCGCATCCTTTGCATGGCGGAACTATGAATAACAAAATCACTTACAGCTTATATAAAGCTTTTGTGAATAATGGTTTTTCGGTTTTGCGTATCAATTTCCGTGGTGTTGGAAAGTCGCAAGGTAAATTTGACAATGGCGTTGGCGAGCTACTTGATGCTACTGCAGTTATGAACTGGTTGCATGACCAAAATATGGAAGCTTCTGATTTTTGGATTGCAGGCTTCTCTTTTGGTTCATGGATTGCTCTTCAGGCTGTTATGAGAAGACCAGAGTTGGAAAACTATATTTTGGTTGCTCCTCCTGCGACTAAATACGATTTTAATTTCATTGTTCCATGCACTTCAACCGGCTTTATTGTTCAGGGTGATAAAGATGAAATTACTAAAGAAGCTGATTCAGCTAAATTAGCAGAGAAACTCTCAGCAAGGGAAGGTGCAACTGTAACTTATCAAGTTATTCATGGTGGTGATCATTTCTTCAAAGATCAAATGGAAGAATTTGAAATGATGATTGATCAGCATATCAAAGATCGTTTGGTTCTTGATTCAACTAAAGTTCGTAAGGTTAAGCGCGATAGAAGACGCCGCCGCAAGAAAAAGAACGTTGCTGAGGTGAAACCAGAGCGGAATTATTTCCCGGTAAAACCCCTGTCGTCTTTTGAAAACTAATTGGTAATCCAATAACACTTCTGATTGCCAAGAACGCGAAAGCTTCGGCTTCGATTGCATCGCCATTGAAGCCGATTTCGTCAACAGTTTTAACCTCCACACCATTCAACCACTTCTTCATTTCATCCATCAAAGCAACATTTTTTCTGCCACCGCCGCACACTAGAAGTGATCTTGGTTTGTCGCTTAGAAATTCTAAACTAATTTGGATTGCACGTGCGTGCATGTAGGCATAAGTTGCCAAAGAATCTTCTGGATTTTTCAAGCTATTAATTGGTGCAAGTAACATTGAAAAATCATCGCGATCAAAAGATTTTGGCGGTTTTTTGTGAAAAATTTCATTTTGTAAAATGCGATCAGCCAAGATGAAATCTATTTGTCCACGTTTAGCAATTTTACCATCTTCATCAAAATCACAGTTAAATTTTTCTTTCACTAAATCATCAAGTGGAGCGTTGCCGAAGCAAGTATCGAAAGCCTCAATCTCATCTTCTTTGTCGCCACGTAAGTAAGTAATGTTGGAAATTCCGCCAATATTTAAAACTGCGCAAGGGCGTGGTTGTTGGTGGAAAAGATAATAATGATAGATCGGAACCAAAGGCGCGCCTTGTCCACCCATTACAACATCGCGGGTGCGGAAATCAGCAACTACATTGATTCCAGTTTTATGTGCCAATAAATGCGGATTACCAATTTGCCAAGTGGAGCCATTTTCAGGAGAGTGAAAAATAGTGTGACCATGAAAAGCGATAAGATCGATTTCTTGCGGATTAATTTGATTTTGTTGCAAGAAATTATTTACCAAATTGGCGTGATGCATCGTCAATTCGTTTTCGACTGCTTTGATTTCAGAAAGTTTAGGATTGTTGTAAATGAGATGCGATAAACGTGATTTAAAGTCGTTTTGGTAGGCTGTGTAGTCGAAATTTTTACGATTTATTACTGTTTTACCGTCACTTTCGATTAAAGCTAAATCAATACCATCCATTGAAGTTCCGCTCATCAAGCCAATAGCTTTGTAAAGTTTAGTCATTTTATCGGTAGCAAATCAGGTTAAAAAAATTGATGAAACACAGTTTTTTGTCTAAGTTGAAATTGGTGGTTTTGCGCAACATGGCGTAGGATTCATCACAAATAGTGAAAATTTCTTCAGCGGAAAATTTACGTGTTAAATTCAGAAAAACTTTTTCTTCTTCGAAATAAAAATCGATCGCGATGTTGTTTTTGGTTTTGCTTAAACGATTACAAAAAAATTCTACTAATTTCTCGAAAATCACAAAAGAGAAATTTTTGTCGGCGATCTGTTTGAGAAGTTCTGGGCTAATTTTTTTATTTACTACTGAGCGTAAAAATAGTTCGTAAAATCGTGCTAAATTATTGCCGAAAGTAATGGCATCAGCAGGTGCGTTGTCGCAGATTTCAGATAAAAAATTCAAGTCTTGAGCGCTAAAGTTGAGATTATTTTGTGCCAAAACTTGATTAAAATCAGCACGCGTAAGTTGCGGAGCTGTGATTAAATGGCAGCGCGAGATCAAAGTTGGTAAAACGCGATTAATATTGTGAGCTACTAAAATCAGAAAATTATTCGGACGAGGTTCTTCCAAAACTTTCAATAAAGCGTTAGAGCTTGATTTGTTAAGCTCGCAAGCTGAATCAATAATGATAAATTTATTGAGAGAAACAGCAGAAGTTTGATTTACGAAATCTTTAATGCTGCGGATTTTGTCGATGCCAATTTCTTTTTTTTCGGCATCTTTTTCGATTACAAAGACGTCAGGATTGTTGTTTTTGTAATTATTGGTGAGTTCTTGGGCAATTTTTTTGGCGAAGTTAGATTTGCCGATACCTTTTTTACCGTGCAATAAAATGGCGTGATGCAGCTTGTTGGCTTGGTAAGATTTGATAATTTCTGATTTTATGAACTCAAATCCGATCATTTATTTGAACTTTGGTCCTTCTACCCAAATTGCGATTGATCTTCTGACGCCTTTACTGACAGGAGTTACACGATGAAGTAAAAAAGAAGGAAATGCAATTAAAGTACCTTTTTGCATATTGATAGTTTCGCATTGTTGTTCATTAGAAGTATTCATTTGGAAGTCTCCGCCTTCAAAATCGACTCCAGGTTCACTTAGCAATAAAACTAAGGAAAGCTTTCTTGTGCTGGATAGTTTTAGGCTTTCAGAGTCCATGAAAGTATCCATGTGGAAATCATATTTTCCTTTGTTAGAGCCTAAATATTCTGAATATTGGAAGTAGTTATAACCGTGTAAATCAAAGTGGTAGAATTTTGAATTTATTTCTTCAACTGCGTGATTTATCCGATCAAAAATCCAAGCATTTTCGTTGTTACGATTGTGGAAATTTGTGTTGGAGATGCGTATTTCGTCATTAATAGTAGGGTTTTCAGAAGAGATAGTAGCTCTTTGAACCTCAAAAGCTTTACAATATTGCGTTAATTTCTCGATTTCTTCTTTGTCGAGAAAATTATTCCAGAAAATTTTAGTATAAAGACCTTGGGCTATTTCACTAATATTATTCGAAATTTTACGCATATTGTAAGTTATTTTTCCCCGCCGCCAAGTGAGTGAACGTAAAGAGCCAATTGTTTAATAGTTGCGTCTTCCAAACGTCCATTCCAGTAAGGCATTACGCCAGCGCGAGAGTAAGTGACGGTGTAAACAATATCTTCTTTTTTACCGCCATACAACCAAATTGAATCGGTTAAGTTTGGAGCGCCAACTGATCTGCTACCTTTGCCATCATTACCGTGACATGCAACACAGTTTGCTTTGAAAACTGCTTCTCCTTTCGGATTGTTGATTGATTTATCTGAAAGTGACATGACATATTCAGCAACATTTTCAATTTCTTCGTGATTCAAAATTTTATCTAAACCGAAAGAAGGCATTTGGCTGAAACGAGTTTTATCGTGAGATGATCTGATTCCGTAAAGCAAAGTTTGGTAAATATCTTCTACTTTACCGCCCCACAACCAATCGTCGTCGTTGAGGTTAGGGAAACCTTTAGAACCCTGAGCACCAGTGCCATGGCAAGCTGCACAATTTTCTTTAAAAGCAGCGCGTCCACCAACTAATGAGAATTCCATTAGGTTAGGATCTTTTTGGATTTCTTGTAAATCTAGTTTAGTGATTTTTTCCAAGTAGCCGCTGCGGATTGCATCAATTTCAGATTGTGATTCTTTGAGTTGAGATTGTTGTGTCCAATTCAATGTACCTTTGGTGTTACCGCCAAAAACTGGCCAAGTTGGATAAAAAATCCAATAAATGAAAGACCAGATGATACAAATAACCCAAACGATTAACCACCAACGTGGCGCGCCAATGTTATATTCAGAAATGCCATCCCATTCGTGGCCAGTAGTTTCTGCTTTTTTTTCAAAATGTTCTTTTTCGTGATTATTTTCAGTCATGATCTTTAAGCGGTATTTGTGAAAATTGTTCAAATTTTTTCTTAGTTCCTTTTTTGAAAGCTGCGTAAATAACGAAGCAAAAAACTAAGAAAAAGAAAACAGTTGCAATTGTTGGGGCGAAATGAACGAGAGTTTCGAACATTATTTTACCTCAGAATTTTGTTGTTTAGTTTGGGCTTCCATTGCATCGAATTTTTTGAAATCAACAAAAGTACCAAGTACTTGTAAGTAAGCTACCAAAGCATCCATTTCAGTAACGCGGCTTGGATTACCATCGAAGTCGTGAACATTAACTTTGCCGCCGTAGCGTTTTTGCAAAGCATCAGATTCACGATCATTTGAAGCTTGAACCACTGAATCAGAAACAGCATTTTGAATCATCTCGTCAGTGTAAGGTACACCTAATTTGCGCAATACTTCCATATCGTCAGAAATACCAAGAATTTCAGCATCACGTTCCGCCAAGAATTGATAAGTTGGCATGATTGATTCAGGAACAACATCACGTGGATTGATTAAGTGGCGAACGTGCCATTGATCAGAGTATTTTCCGCCCAAGCGTGCTAAATCTGGACCAGTTCTTCTTGAACCCCACTGGAATGGAAAGTCGTACATACTTTCAGCGGCGATAGAGTAGTGGCCATAGCGTTCAACTTCATCACGTAAAACACGAACTTGTTGAGAGTGGCAACCGTAACAGCCTTCGCGCTTGTAAATTTTTGAACCAGCAAGTTCAAGCGGAGTATAAGGACGCATGCCCTCAACTTTTTCAATTACAGTTTCCATACGAAATAGTGGAGCTATCTCAACTAATCCGCCAACCGAAATTACGATTATTGTTAATATCAAAAGTAGAATCGAGTTACGCTCGATTTTGTCATGATGTTTGAACATTATTTTGAAGTACGAATTGTTTTGTAGAAATTATAAGCCATTAAACATGCTCCACCTAAGAAGAAGAGGCCGCCAACAGCGCGAGTGAAATAAAGAGGACGAACTGCTTTTACGCTTTCAATAAATGAATATTGTAAAAAGCCCATGCTGTCGTAGGCACGCCACATCAAGCCTTCAGTTATACCAGCAACCCACATTGCAGTGATGTATAAAACGATACCGATTGAGGCAAGCCAAAAGTGAGTTGAGACCCATTTCATAGAATAAAGTTCTTTTTTGCCCCAAAGCACAGGAACAAGATGATAAAGTGAACCGAAGCTGATCAACGCAACCCAGCCTAAAGCACCAGAGTGAACGTGGCCAATTGTCCAGCTTGTATAATGTGAAAGAGCATTGACAGTTTTAATAGCCATTAAAGGACCTTCAAAAGTGCTCATACCGTAGAACGCAACGGCGGTGATCAAGAAGCGTAAAACTGGATCTGTACGCAATTTATCCCAAGCACCAGATAAAGTCATGATACCGTTGATCATGCCGCCCCAAGATGGCATCCACAACATAATTGAGAAAGTCATGCCCAAAGTTTGTACCCAATCAGGTAAAGAAGTGTAGTGCAAATGGTGAGGACCGGCCCAGATGTAAATGAAGATTAGAGACCAGAAGTGCAAAATTGAAAGGCGGTAAGAGTAAACAGGGCGTTGAGCACGTTTTGGTACGAAATAATACATCATACCAATGAACCCGGCAGTCAAAAAGAAACCAACGGCGTTATGACCGTACCACCATTGAATCATTGCGCTTTGAACGCCACCAAAAACTGGATAGCTAGCTGAACTATCAATACGAAGTGGAATAGAAAGGTTGTTGACGATGTGCAAAACTGCAACTGTAACAATGAAGCCAAGATAGAACCAGTTTGCTACGTAGATATGAGGTTCACGACGATTTTTCAAAGTCATGATGTAAACCAAGAAATAGCACACCCAAATTACAGTTAAGAATAAATCAGCATACCATTCAGGTTCAGCATATTCTTTGGCTTGAGTAATACCGGTAACGTAACCATACGCCGCCATTACAATAAAAATTTGGTAGCCCCAAAAGATGATTTTGTGAAGTAAATCGCTGCCCCAAAGTTTAGCTTGAGAAGTGCGTTGAACAACGAAAAAGCTCGTAGCGAAAAGAGCGTTGCCACCAAAAGCAAAAATAACTGCTGAAGTGTGAAGTGGGCGCAAACGGCCGAAACCGGTGTATTCTAAACCAAGATTGAGAGCTGGAAAAGCAAGTTCAAAAGCGATGTAAACACCAACTGCGAAACCAACAATACCCCAAAAAGTGGCGGCAATAGTGAACAGTTTTATGATGTCGTAATTGTACGAAACAGGAGCGTTTGAGCTGTGATTTGAAGACATTTTATACTAAATAATAAGTTTCACCGCCATCAAAATAAGCATGATTACGTTTAGTAAAATCAAGCCTTTGGCAATAAATTTAAATTCTGGTAGTTTACTAAAAAATCTTCCGCCAATTGCTGTGACAAAAAGTGACGGAAAAGTTGCTATTCCAAAAAAAATCATACCGATTGCAGCCCAGGCAGGGTTTGTAATTGCAGCGCAAATGACAAAAGCTGAGTATAAAAGACCGCAGGGAATGAAGCCAAGAATCACGCCAAGGAGATATCCTTTGTATCCTTGAGGATCTTGGAATAAATAAAATATTTTTTTGGAAAAAAAATCGGCGGCACTTTCTAATTTTCGTGATTTAAATGGCAATTTAATTTTGCTTAAAATCGCTGGTTTGTTCGATATTTTTTTGTCGAGAAAAAGTTGTAAAAAAACCAGAGCAGCGACTAATAAAAATAAGGCTGATAGAATTTTTACACCTAAAAAATCTTGAATATTTTTACAAAAAAATGAGCAACAAAATCCGACAAAAGAGTAGGTGGTGATTCTGCCAAAATGATAAGGCAAAAGTGCTAAATTTTTTAAACGATTAAACTCGGAATAATCGGATAAGGTGGTTTTTTGCAAACGATTTGAAACTTGCGTTACTACAAAAGGTCCGCACATGCCGATGCAGTGAGAAAATCCGCCAAAAAATCCTAAGCTGGCAAGTGATAAAATTAATGTGAGATCGTTAGTCATTATTGTTTGCAAAATTGCTAGCCACTTTTAAATTGCGCGGCCTTCTAATCCACTTCAATTAATTTCACTTAATTATGAAAATCAACTTCGTAAAAGCTCAAGATTATTCTGCGCTCAAAACTGGCGTTGCTGTTTTGGTATTAACCGAGGAGCAAACAAAAAAATCTAAAGATAAAGCCGTAAAATTTGCTCAAGATAATTTTGATTTTTCTGGCAAAGCAAGTCAGGCATTTTTGGTTTCAGTGAATGAAAAATTAATTGCAATCGTTGGGGCTGGTTCTGAGAAAAAGTTAGATGAAATTGCTTTAAATAAAGTCGGGTCAAAAGTTGTCGCGCTTTTGAATTCTGCCAAAATTAAGTCGGGCACAGTTTTTTTTGATAGCAAAGACAACAATGCGGATGGCGCAAAAATCGCTTTTGGCGCCGCTTTACAAAGCTATCGTTTCAACAAATATTTCGTTGATAAAAAGAAGAATAAAGAATTTCACCTTCAATCTTTAAGTGTTGCAGTGAAAGAAGTGGCCAAGGCTGAAAAAGAATTCGCGCCACTGAAAATCTTGGCAGACAACATTTTCTTCGTACGTGATTTAGTTTCTGAACCTTCAAACGTGTTGAATCCAGAAAGCTATGCTGCGTTGTGCAAAGATTTGAAAAAAGAAGGTTTGGAAGTTGAGATTTTCAACGAAGCAGCAATGAAAAAATTGGGCATGAATTCTTTGCTTGGAGTTGGACAAGGCAGTGAAAAAGAATCGCACATGGTTATTTTGCGCTGGAACGGCGGTAAAAAAGGCGAAGCTCCTTTGGCATTCGTTGGTAAAGGTGTTACTTTTGACACTGGTGGTATTTCAATTAAGCCGTCAGCAAATATGGAAGACATGAAAACTGACATGGCTGGATCGGCTGTTGTTGTTGGTTTGATGCGTAATTTGGCGCAAAGAAAAGCTAAAGCTAACGTTATCGGTGCTATTGGTTTAGTTGAAAATATGCCTTCAGGCACGGCGCAACGTCCAGGAGATGTTGTAACATCAATGTCTGGTCAAACAATCGAAGTAATCAACACTGACGCTGAGGGTAGATTGGTTTTAGCTGACGTCTTGCATTACACTAACACCAAGTTCAAACCAAAATTCATCGTTGATTTAGCAACTTTGACTGGCGCGATTATTGTCGCTTTGGCTGATGTTTACGCCGGATTATTTTCAAATGACGACGACTTATCTGCAAAAATTGCCGCCTGCGGTGAAAAAACTGGCGAGCGCGCTTGGCGTTTACCAATCGGTGAAGAATATGATGAAATGATCAATTCGGACATTGCTGACATGAAAAACGTTGGCTCAGGACGCGGTGCGGGAAGTATTACTGCAGCTCAGTTCTTGAAACGTTTCGTTGGTGACACTAAATGGGCACATTTAGATATCGCAGGTGTTGCTTGGAAAGGAAAGGGTGATGCAATGGCAGTCAAAGGCGCGACTGGTTACGGTGTGCGACTTTTAAATGAATTAGTAAAAACTTACGAAAAATAGAATTTTATTGGTAAGTGGCGGGTGGTAAGAATTTATTTTCTTACCACCCGCCATTTGCTTGTTACCACTTATCACTCTCCTTATGAAAAAACTTTTAATTCGCGGCGGCAAAAAACTTGATGGAATTGTTGAAATTGCTGGTGCGAAAAACGCCGCTCTGCCTTTGATGGTTGCTTCAATTTTGACTGACGAAAAACTTACTTTAACCAATGTTCCTCATGTTTCAGACATTGCTACAATGGCTAATTTGCTGACTAGTTTAGGAATTGAAATTAGTCTCGACGGAAGTCACGAAGATGGTGGAAATCATGGTCGCGTCTTGGTTTTTGATGCTAAAAATATTTCCAATCCAATCGCGCCTTACGATTTAGTGCGTAAAATGCGTGCTTCGATTTTTATTTTAGGCCCTTTATTGGCACGTCTTGGAACGGCTAAAGTTTCATTGCCGGGTGGTTGCGCAATTGGTACACGTCCGGTTGATTTGCATTTGAAAGCAATGGAAAAACTCGGTGCTAAAATTGAGTTAGAAGGCGGCTACGTCAATGCTCACGTCGATGGCCGTTTGAAAGGTGCAGAAATTCACTTCGAAAAAGTTTCAGTTGGTGCAACCGAAAACACCATGATGGCTGCAACTTTGGCGCAAGGTGAAACTATTTTGTACAACGCTGCTTGCGAACCTGAAATTATTGATTTGGCAAAATGTTTGACAGCAATGGGCGCTAAAATTGAAGGTGCGGGAACGCCACGTATTGTGATTCAAGGTGTTGAAAAATTACACGCTGCGAAACACCAAATTATTGCAGATCGTATTGAAGCTGGAACTTACGCTGTTGCTGCCGGAATCACTGGTGGAAGAATAGTTTTGCAAGGTTTGGATTTGTGGATTTTGACAGGTTTTCGTGAAGAATTAGAAAAGGCTGGTTTGTCATTTAAACAAATTACGCCCAATGAAGTTGAAGTCACGCGCACTGCAGATCGTGTTCAGCCAGTAAGCATTTCAACTCATCCTTATCCAGGTTTTGCAACTGACATGCAAGCGCAGTTCATGTCTTTGATGGCGATTGCTGATGGCGCTTCAACAATTGAAGAAAATATTTTCGAAAATCGTTTCATGCACGTTTTGGAACTGGTTAGAATGGGTGCTAATATTGAAGCTCACGGTAATTTGTCAGTGGTAAAAGGTGTTGCAAAACTTACTGGTGCGGAAGTAATGGCAACTGACCTTAGAGCATCAGTTTCTTTGGTTTTGGCTGGTTTAGTTGCTGACGGTGAAACTGTAATTAATCGTCTTTATCACTTAGAACGTGGCTACGAAAGATTGGCCGAAAAGCTAATTGCTTGCGGCGCTGATATTAAAATTTTGTACTAAGAAAATAACCCACACAGTCATTTTCGGCACTAACATATTCCCAACTTAAAATTAAAAAATGTTTCAATTAATCGCTAAAAAAATTTTCGGATCGGTGAATGATCGTGCAATCAAAGCAATGTTTGCTGAAGTTGCTAAAATCAATGCTCTAGAGCCGCAAATTTCTGCTCTTTCTGATGAAGAGTTAAAAGCTAAAACAGCTGAATTTAAAGAGCGTTTGGCCAAAGGTGCAACTTTGGATGATTTGTTACACGAAGCTTTCGCTGTAGTTCGTGAAGCTGGAAAACGCGTGTTGAACATGCGCCATTTCGACGTTCAGCTTATTGGCGGTATGGTTTTACACCAAGGTAAAATTTCTGAAATGCGTACAGGTGAGGGTAAAACTTTGGTTGCTACTTTGCCGTGCTATTTAAACGCTTTGGCGGGTAAAGGTGTTCACGTTGTTACGCCAAACGATTATCTTTCCAGCCGTGACTCAGATTGGATGGGTAGAATTCACCGATTTTTGGGCCTTACTGTTGGTTGCATTACTAACGATCTAACTGATGACGAGCGCCGCGAAGCCTATGCTTGCGACATTACTTATGCGACTAACAACGAGTTGGGTTTCGACTATTTGCGCGACAACATGAAATTCGATCGCGAATATTTGGTGCAGCGCGGTCACTTTTTTGCCATTGTTGACGAAGTCGATTCAATCTTAATTGACGAGGCGCGCACGCCTTTGATCATTTCTGGTCCAACTAACGATAACTCAAAACTTTACGAAGAAATCAATCGTTTGATTCCGCGTTTAGGCCAAGATGATTTCCAACTTGAAGAAAAAGATCGCGGAGTATTTTTAACTGATGTCGGCGTTGAAACAGTGGAAAAAATGCTCAAAGATTTAGGCACAATTTCGCAAGATTCTTCGCTTTATGATCCGGAACACATCACTTTGGTGCATCACGTCAATCAAGCTTTGAAGGCGCACAAGATTTTCAGAAATGAAATTGATTACATTGTTAAAGATGGCTCGATAGTCATCATTGACGAATTCACTGGCCGTATGCAAGAAGGCCGCAGATTTTCTGATGGTTTGCACCAAGCTTTGGAAGCCAAAGAAGGCGTGCGTGTGCGTAACGAAAATCAAACTTTAGCTTCGATTACTTTCCAAAATTATTTCCGTCTTTACCAAAAACTTGCCGGCATGACTGGTACAGCGCAAACTGAAGCAGTAGAGTTTGAAGAAATTTACAACCTCCACGTTGTTGAAATCCCAACTAATCGCGCGGTCAGCAGAATTGACGAAGACGATGAAATTTACGGTAGCGAAACAGCAAAATATCGTGCCATTGTTAGCGCGATTAAAGAAGCTCACGCCAGAAAACAGCCAGTTTTGGTCGGTACAGTAAGCATTGAGAAGTCAGAATATATTTCGAAATTACTCAAAGCTGAAAAATTGCCGCACAATGTTTTGAACGCCAAATATCACGAGCAAGAAGCCGAAATTATTGAGCAAGCCGGCGTTCCGGGTGCAATCACAATTGCTACAAACATGGCTGGTCGTGGTACCGACATTAAACTTGGCGGTTCGGAAGAAATGTTATTAGAGCACGAAAATGACGCGGCAAAAATTGCTGAAATTAAAGCACGTGTTGCTGCTGACAAAGAAATCGCTGTTGCCGCCGGAGGTTTATTTGTTATTGGTACGGAACGTCACGAAAGCCGCAGAATTGACAACCAATTGCGTGGACGTTCTGGTCGTCAGGGTGATCCGGGTCGTTCAAAATTCTATTTGTCTTTGGAAGATGATTTGATGCGAATTTTCGGTTCAGAAAAATTGCAAACCATGTTTACAACTTTGGGTGTTAAAGAAGACGAAGCGATTTTCCACCCGTGGATTACAAAAACTTTGGCGGGCGCGCAAAAGAAAGTTGAAATGCGCAACTACGAAATTCGTAAAAATCTTTTGAAATATGACGACGTTGTCAACGAACAGCGTAAAGTGATTTTCAGATTGCGTAACGAAGTAATGAATTCTGACAATATTTCGCCAAAAATTGAAAAAGCTTTAAGCCAAATTATCGAAGAATTGGTGGAAGATTGTGTGCCGAAAAATTCTTACCCAGAGCAATGGGAAATGGAATTGTTGGAAAAAGAAATTGCGCGCATTTTCGGCATTAAACTTGAGTTGAAAGCAGAATCAGAGAAAGACGGTGTAACTGAAAAAGAATTACTCGCGTTAATCCAAAATAATGTTGTCGAAGTTTTCGCTGAAAAAGAGCGCAATCACAGCAAATCAATCATCCAACAAATTGAGAAACAAATTTTCTTACTGACTCTTGATTCAGAGTGGAAAGATCACTTGTTGTCGCTCGACAAGTTGCGCCATGGCATCAATTTGCGTGCATACGCTCAAAAAGATCCGTTAATTGAATACAAACGCGACGCTTTCAATTTGTTTGAAGAAATGATGTTGCGCATTGAAGAACAAGTCGTCAGCCGCCTAGCTCACGTCAACATTAACGTTGACGTTGAAAGTGGTGACTTAGATTTGTTAGCTCGTGCTCGTAAACAAAAAACATTTGAAACTCGTAACGATCCAGCTTTGTCGCAAGAAGGTTTGATGCAAAGTGAAGCGAAGTCGAACAAAGGTTTTGTTCCTGCTGCTCCTGTGCGAGTTAATTTCAAAGCGGAAGATCGCGACCCAAACAATCCAGAAACTTGGGGCAGCGTTGGTCGTAACGAAGCTTGTCCGTGCGGCAGCGGTAAAAAATACAAACATTGCCACGCTTTGAATTAATAGATTGGTTAAGTAGTGCAGTCACAATTAGTCTTTCAAATCGATAAAACTGACCAATTTAATTTTGGTGTTGAGGCTTACTTAGACCACAAAAAATGCGCTTCGGCAAAATTAATTTTTGAAGAGAACAAGATTTTCTTGAAGAAAATTTCTGTGGTTGAAGAAATGCAAAATAAAGGAATCGGCTCGCAACTTTTGTCTTTTTGTGAAGAGTTAGCACGCAACAATAATTGCGAAATAATTTACGCTCAGGCGCAAGAAAATGTTGGCCGCAGCGTGATTAATTTTTACACGAAAAATGAATATTTCTGCGGTGATGAAGTGTTTCTCGAAAATGCTGTTGCTTACAAAATTGTGTGGAAGTTTTTGAATTAAAAAATTTTAGTTTGTTATTCATCTTAATTGTCATCCTAAGTGTAACAAAGATTTACTCCAATTGTAATCATTGGTCGCGCTAAAGATAAAGGTTTAGAACAAAATACGCTTCGCTAAATCACTAATTTTTTATATAATGAAACCAACAATCAGACCAGCAACAGCGCAAGACTTGAAACAAATTACCGACATTTACTGTTATTACGTTCTTAACTCTATTGCCACTTTTGAAGAAGAGATGCCGACGGTGGAAAGTATGAAAGTACGATTGGAGAGGGCACAAAAAGAAAATTTGCCTTTCTTAGTTTTGGAAGAAGAAGGTAAGATTTGTGCCTACGCTTACGTGACTAGATACCGCGAGAGAAGCGCGTATAGGTTAACAGTTGAACATTCAATTTATGTAAAACGCGGCGAAGAAGGAAAAGGTTACGGTTCAGATTTAATGAAAGAAATAATGTCACTTTTGCAAGATTCTGGCATCAAGACAATGATCGCAGTAATTGCTAGCCCGCCTTCAATTGATTTTCACAAAAAATTTGATTTCCGCAAAGTTGGGGTTTTAGAAAAAGTTGGTTTGAAATTCGGCGGTTGGATTGACACTACTTTGATGCAGTACGATTTCTTTTAGTTGGGAAAAAATCTTGTGAGTTGCTAATCCTCCGGCACTTCGTGCCACCTCCTTTTGCAAAGGAGGAAACTAATCGCCTCCTTTGCAAAAGGAGGTGGCACGAAGTGAAGGAGGATTTAAAAGAGACTTTAACTCCTCTCAAAACCCAACTCTACCAACTCCCGGCAACTTGATTGCTGGATGCAAAAAATCAATTCCGTAAGAAAGTCCAAGTAAGTTGATTTCAATTCCTTCAACCAACCCAACAGTAATTCCGAAAATCCCGAACAAAGAAAATTGTACACCGGTTTTTGATTCACTCAGTGCGAAAATTTTTGCGCCCCAACTAGATTTAGAATTTTCGTCGCACAGCCAGTCTTTGCCAATGGCGTTGTTGGGTAGGGCGATTTTTAAATCTGGAATTGAGCGAATTACAAAAGAAACAAAAGTGTTGCTGTTAGGCCCGGGATAAGCGCGATAGTGCTGGCGGTAAGGATATTTTTCTACTGCGGCGTAAATTTGCGGAATCAATTTTTCAGCTTGAGCGCCGCTTGCAGAAAAAAGAATTTGCGGATCAGCATCAAACCAGCGGCGGTCGGGCAAATCTTTTTGAGTTACTACTACGCCATCAGATCCGAAATAAGTTCCCCACAAAACCACGTAATGAATTAAGTAGCTGTCGGCGTTTTTTTCTTTGGTGGCAATCCAAGTGTGTTGGCTGAATTTGCCGCGCCACGAATAAGCTTTGGCTGTGTAAAATTGTACTTGTGCTTCCGAATTCTCTGACGGCAAGGCAACTAAACCAACACTGTCGCGATTGGCTTTGTCCCACGTGTTATTTGTCAGAATTATTTGTGAGTAAAATTGCCACTCAAAATCTTGATCTACCAAATAATGTTTCAGACCTAACCTAAAAAATTGATTTGTATGAGAAGAAATAATCCCCAAATTCATCCAACAAATTCTACGCCAACAGCTGCTACGCAAAGTAACTATGAATAGCTAAAATCGCAAATGCCAGCAACTCCATTGGAAGCAATAAAATTAGCAAAAGACATTACTGAGAAAGCAGTTATTGAGCTTGGAATGGTGAGCGCTATGTTTGATGCTTCTTCAGAAAGTGCCGATAGGTTTACTTATGCGATGTACGCAGCAGGGCTTGCCTACATGGGCTGCGACATTATGGAAAAAAATCTTCAAGCGCAAGATTTAGGGATTAACCATCAAAATTCTTGGTCTGACTTTTTTAAAATTAAGAAAGAAAATATCTTAAGTAGCATCGTTGCTACGGCTGCAGTTTTTACTGCGGGAACAGTTACGATTTTTCAAGATCCAGATGAGAAAGCTAAGGGCGCTGATTTGCACAAACAAATTCCAGCCGCTCTTCTGGCGGGCATTGCAAGTTTTTATTACTTGCAATCATCAAAAGAAAAGGAACAAGCTAATTCGCAGAAAAAGACGGAACTTCGTGAAAGAGAAGTTGCGGAGCCGTTTGAACAAGGGATAACAAATGCGATTCAGACTTTAACTGGATTGCAACCTCAGCAACAAAGCCAAGCTGATCTTGTTTCTCAGTTAAGCACTGTTGTTCAGAGTACGAAATTAGAATTAGATAATACTAATCAGATGATAAGTAATCTGATTGAAGATCTTGCTAAGAAAGCTGATACAATAACAGAACTAACTCAACAAAATCGTGAATTAGGTCAAGTAAATCATGCACTTGATTTACAACTAAGAGAGCTCCAGGAAAAATCACAAATTCTTAAAGAATCTACTGAAATGGCGCAAGAAGATAAACTTTCTTGGGCTCAAAGAGTTAGCGAAGGCAGTAAAAAGCCTAATCAATCTAGGGAGGTCTAAAATGCGTAAAGTAATACCAAAAGAACTATCTTTACAGGATAAGAAAGAAGAACTTTGTTTTGCTGCCAGAAGAGGAGATCTAGAAGTAGTAAAACAGTTTTTTGCAGAAGGGCTTAATGCTAACTGTATATTTGAAGGTAATGGTTATGTTACTACACCTTTAAAATCAGCTATTGCTGGAAGTAAAGAAGAAATGATAAAGTTTTTAATAAATGAAGGTGCTGATTCGACTTTAGAAATTGGCAGTAGCAAGGCTTACAAAACTTGCTTTGAACATGAGGGGCTGCCTTGCGAAAAACGCCTAGAGCTACTCAAACTTTTTATTGAAGCAAAGCCTGAAATTGCCGAAGAAGTTGCCAAATATATTACCAACAGAATTCCCTATCTTAGACGAAATGACCGTCTTGACGAAACCATCAACAGCGCAAAAAACCCCGCAAGTAAAGTAAAACCTAATCCATCTCAATCATCGCCGATTGTTCCCATGGCAACAAATAGTGGATGTGTTATTTCTTAGATTGGCATGAACCAAGAATTCGAAATCCAAAAAATTGATAATTCTTCTCAGAATTTTTCACTTACAACAATTGAACAAATTTCCGAAGAAATTGTCTGGTTGGAAAATTTCACCTCGAAGGCAACACAAAAAACTTACAAAGCGACGGTAAAGAAATTCTGCTCGATGTTCGAAATCCAAAATGTTGATCAACTGAGATCGGTAACATCAATGCACATCATTAAATTCCGTGATGCGATGAAAGCAGCCGGAGAGAAGAACGCAAGCATCAATAACCGTCTTTCTGGTTTGTCTTCGCTTTTTAAACATTTGATTGAACGCCAAATAATTAAGACAAATCCAGTCTATGGCGTTAAGGCCATGAAAAAGGATTATCGCAAAGTAAAAAGTCGCGCACTTTCCAACCATGAAATTGATGCAATTCTTAAGCAGCCCAACACTAATAAAATCATAGGTTTGCGTGATAAGGCAATATTATCGATATTATTTAATGCTGGAACGAGGGTAGGGACAATTGCCGCACTCAGATTTGTCAGAATTATTTGTGAGTAAAATTGCCACTCAAAATCTTGATCTACCAAATAATGTTTCAGACCTAACCTAAAAAATTGATTTGTATGAGAAGACATAATCCCCAAATTCATCCAACAAATTCTACGCCAACAGCTGCTACGCAAAGTAACTATGAATAGCTAAAATCGCAAATGCCGGAAGTATTAAGATTTGTAAAAAATGCTGCCGAGAAATCGGTTGTTGATCTTGGAATGATGAGAGCTGCGTTTGATTCTTCTTCTGAAAGTGCTAACAGATTTACTTACGCGATGTATGCAGCGGGAGCTACTTAAATGGTTTGCGACATATTGGAAAAATATCCTCAGATGCAAAGTTTGGGCGGTACATTTGAAGAGGCTTGGTCTAACATTTTAAAAGATAGTAGAGAAAATATTGCAAGCGCTGCCATTGGTGTTGCTGGAACGATTGCACTTTCTCAAACTTCACCTGATAAAGCAGAAGGTTCTGATATTTACAAACAAATTCCCGCTGCCGTTATTGCTGGTGCCATGAGCTTTCTTTATCTGCAATCTTCTAAAGCAATTGAAAGAGTTAGTGAGGAAAAAAGAACTCAGCGTCATGAAAGAGAAGTTGCAGAGCCTTTTGAGCAAGGGATAAAAAATGCAATTCAGACTTTAACTGGATCGCAAACTCAGTCGCAGACCCAAGGTCAAAATAACCTCGTTGCTGAGTTGGAAGCTGTCGCTCAGAGTACGAAGTCAGCATTAGATAATGCTAGGCAGGAGATAGCTGATCTAAAACTAGATCTTTCTAAGAGGGATAAAGATATATCAGGGCTAATTCAAGAAAGAGATGAATTGTCAGAGCGAAACGCAACTCTTTTAGCGGAAAACCTATCAAAGGATAAAATCATAGCTGAAAAAGACAAAGAAACAGCGGCTATGAAAACTAGAAAAGAGAGTTGGCAAGAGAAGGTATCTCGTGGCTTAGGAGAAAGACCTAGGGGTAATTCAATTTAATAAGAGAGTTAAGAATGCACAAAATAATACCAGTAGAATCAACAGAAAATAAAAAAAGAAGGCTTTGTTTTGCCGCTGGAGCGGGTGAGATAGAGGTTGTAAAACAATTTTTTGCGGAAGGTCTTAGTGCTAACTGCATCTTTGAAGGTAATGGTTATATCACAACGCCCCTAGAGTCAGCTATTGGCGGCAATCAAGAAGAGATGATGAGGTTCTTAATAGACGAAGGCGCTGATCCAAACTTAGAAATTCGTGGTGCAAAACCTTATGTTACTTGTCTTGCAATTTCAAAAGTGCCTTATGAAAAACGCCTAAGCATGATTGAAATTCTTTATACCAAAAAACCTGAAATGGCCGAAGAAATTGCGAAATATATTCTTGGAAGAATTTCTTACCTTGGAAGAGAAGGTCAACTCGACGAAACCATCAACAGCGCAAAATCACAAGCAATCATCGCTGAGCTTACAAAAATCAATCAATCTCGTTTAGATCGAGAGCAAAATTTGAAAGAGTTAGCAGCACAAACTAGAGAAACTTTAGGATTAGATAAAGCAGAGCGAAGAAAAAGTTCTGACAAAACTAAGTCAGGATCTTCCACTGAAGAAATTGATCCAAACCACAAAAACCCCGCAAGTAAAGTAAAACCTAATCCATCTCAATCATCGCCGATTGTTC
>JAGKWR010000018.1 GCA_021151765.1 Alphaproteobacteria bacterium | reverse complement strand
TTTGATGTTTATTTGTGATACTGACTGGCGCGATAACTCTAAATTAAAGCAATGCGCCGATAATTTTCTTCAATAAGTTTTTAGAGACAAGATTTTATAACAGACAATATTTTGAGGTGAATTATAAACAAAAAAAATGGGCTCAAGTTTTTTGAACTTGAACCCATTTTTGTAACAGTAATTACCGTAGTAAAACTATCTAGAGTAGAACTCTGTAACCAAACTTGGTTGCATTTCAACTGGATAAGGCACTTCTGAGAATGCTGGTTTCGCAGTGAATTTTACAGACAAAGCGTCTTTGTCCAACAACAAGTAAGATGGCACATCACGTTCCATTTTTTGTTGAGCTTCCATAACGATGGTAAGTTTACGAGATTTTTCACGAACTTGTACAACGTCACCAACTTTCAAACGGTAAGAAGCGATGTTCACAACTTGGCCGTTAACTGTAACGTGTTTGTGGCTGACGAATTGTCTCGCAGCAAAAACTGTAGGAACAAAGTTAGCACGATAAACCACAGCGTCTAATCTGCTTTCAAGCATGCCGATGAAGTTTTCACTCACGTCACCTTTCATTTTTGAAGCCAAAGTGAAAGTGTTGAAGAATTGTTTTTCTGAAATGTTACCGTAGTAGAATTTCATTCTTTGTTTAGCACGAAGCTGAATACCGTAGTCGCTAGTTCTTCCTTTTGAAGCGGCACCATGTTGACCCGGACGGCTATTTCTTTTGGTAAATGGATCTTTAGCTTGACCCCAAAGGCTCGCGCCCAATTTTCTGCTAAGTTTTTTCTTAGCACCAAATCTTTTAGACATTTTGAAAGTGATTTGTCGATTAATATTCCCAATGTTTTTTAGGATAATTACCTAAAAAATTTCCAAAACAAAATTGGCTTCAAAGCTTTGCAAGCGTTGAATTGATAAAATTTAAAATTTTATGATTTTGTATTGGAAGGGCTTCATCAAATAAAGTGAAGGCCGGGCATTTTTAGAATTAAGACCTTGAAGTCAACTTCTAATTTTACCCATAACATTAACTTTTGGCCTTAACTAAAATTATAACTTTATTGGAGTAGCATAACTTCCCAAAACTTTGACATATGGTCGGATTTTTGATTTGGTGAAGTTTTGAATGTTTTGGGTTTCTTCGGTAAAAAATCCGGCAACATCAACTAAGTAAAAAACGACATCGTCAACTTGCGGCAGTTTTACTGATTTCAAGATATTGCCGTGTAAATTATTTTCGTTCAAAGCAGCTAAAATTTGTGAACGCGAAACTTCTTTTTTCACTTCGATATAAAGCAAACTGTTGTCTTCTTGTGATTTTTCCGCCGGCTTAATTGCCACCGCAACTAAACTAATTTGCTCTTTGTTTGATTGTTCCACAGCTTTAATAAAAGGAACTTTGGCGAAAACTTTGATGCCGGATTTATTATTTGCTAAACCAATCCACCAATTGTCAGAAATGTCACTGCGTTCACTTTCATCATTGGCTTTTGGCAAAGCAAAAACGCCAATATGGGCTGCACCTTTTTCAATTTCGGAAACGACGTTAGTAGTGCTGTCGTGCGAAATAATTGGCACGGCATCGTAATAATATTCACGCAGCAAATAATTATAGTCAGCAATGTTGCGCGGATTGTGAAGTGCAATTTGCAAAGGCTGTTCATACATATTCGCGGAAGCAATAATTTTACGCCAAATACTGACAATTGCTGACGTTGGAAATTTGTTGTCGGCTCTTTTAACCAAATCTTTGATCATGTCTGCTTCACGATTTGAGCGGATGAAAAACTTTTCTTGGTTATTTTTCTTCAACTCGCCAACACGGTGAATCACTTCCATTCTTTTCGAAAGTAGATCGATGATTTGATTATCAATTGCATCAATCTCTTGACGCAAAGCCAGCAAAGCCGGTTGTTCAGTTTTATTATGTTGATTTTCCATCATGTGAAATTTAAGAATTCGAAAGAAATAACAGGCGTTGCTGCAAATTATTGATGCTGTCGCAGCTCAAAACTTTATGCCTGAATCATATAAATCCGATTTAAAAAGAATGAAAGTTAAGTCAAGTTTTGGGCCGGCCTATAAAGAATTTGAAATTGGTGAAATTGTTTATTTAGCGCAAGACAAACCGCTGAAATTAAGCAACGGTTCTGAAATCAGCAATTTTCCCCTCGCCTATCAAACATACGGCGAACTCAATTCTGATAAATCTAACGCTATTTTAATTTGCCACGCTTTGACTGGCGATCAATATGTTGCGTCAACTAACCCAATCACTGGCAAAGATGGTTGGTGGTCTTCTTTGATTGGTCCGAATAAAGCAGTCGACACCAATAAATTTTTCGTGATTTGCTCGAATATTTTAGGCGGCTGCATGGGTTCTTGGGGGCCGAAAACAATCAATCCGCAAACTAACGAACCTTACGGCTTGTCTTTTCCGATGGTGACAATTCAAGACATGGTCAATGCCCAGAATTTATTAATTGAGCATTTCGGCATCGAAAAGCTGCACACAGTAATTGGCGGCTCAACTGGCGGAATGCAGGCGGCTTATTGGTCAATTTTGTATCCGCAAAAAATGCGCTCAGTAATTTTGATGGCGACTTCTTATCGTCACAGCCCACAAAATATTGCTTTTCACGAAGCTGGTCGCCAAGCGATTATGGCTGATCCAGAATGGTGCGGCGGTAAATATTATCTGCACAAAAAATATCCGGTAAAAGGTTTATCAGTTGCACGCATGATTGCCCACATCACTTATCTTTCGAAGAATTCGCTGCAAACAAAATTTGGACGTAATTTACAAAATAAAGAATCGTTCTCCTTCAGCTTCGATCCCGAATTCCAAGTTGAAAGCTATTTGCATCATCAAGGCATGACTTTCGTTGAACGCTTTGACGCCAACTCATATTTATACACCACCAAAGCGATCAATTATTTTGATTTAGAATCTGACTTTGGCGGCAATTTGAGCAACGCTTTTTTGGGTTTTGCCCGCAATAAAGGCGGACGTTTTTGCATTATTTCTTTTTCTGATGATTGGTTGTTCGAGCCCGCTGATTCGAAAAAATTGGCTCACGCTTTAATTGCTTGCGGCATTGACACCAGCAATCTTGTAATTGAAAGCACACACGGCCATGATTCATTTTTAATCGAAAGTGCAGCTTTGAACAATACAGTTGCCGGATTCCTTCAACAAAATTAACCACAACATCACATGAGCAAAAATCCTTCAATCGTTACCAACATTGTTAAGCACAACATTCGTTACGACTTAGAAATCATTGCCCGCTTAATTAAACCAAACACTAAAGTTTTAGATATTGGTTGCGGTGATGGCGAACTTTTAGCTTTTCTTAAACAAACTAAAAATGTTGATGCTCGCGGTTTAGAAATTTCACAAACGGAAGTCAGCAAAGCTTTGGGCCGAGGAATTTCGGTGATTCAAGGCGATGCGGAAAATGATCTAACTTTTTATCCGACTAAAAGTTTTGATTACGCCATTTTAAGCCAAACCATTCAATCAACACAAAAACCCAAAGAAATGTTGCGCGAAATGTTGCGCGTTGCCAATTATGCAGTTGTTTCACTACCTAATTTTGCTCACATTAAAAACCGTCTGCATTTGATGATTAAGGGCACGATGCCGGTTAATAAAAATATTCCGTATCAATGGTACGACACACCAAATATTCATTTTTGTTCGATCGAAGATTTCGAAAATTTGTGTCACGAATTAAATTTTAAGGTTGAACGTAAAATTTTTCTGACCAATAAACATCGCCTAATTAGCTTTTTTGGTAATAAATTGATCGCCAATTTATTTGCGCAATACGGCGTTTTCCTAATCACGGAAAATAATTTTGCCGCAACCAATCAAGAAGAATTTAGCAAAAATGGCCTAAATTTAGCACGCAACTTATCAACTAGTTTTGCCTGTCGCGCTACCAGCAACACCACTTTATAGCAACAACCTTTTTTGATTAATGAAAAAAATCTTATCAATTTTCGTCATTTTTTTGTTGTGCGCTTGTGAAAGCACAGCTTCTAACCATAAAAAACCAAAACGCAGCTACACCAATATTGACAAAAATAAACGTCTAAAATCACGCAGTAAAAATACTGACACAGATAACTTTGCAGCGGAAGAAACTGTAAAAAATAAGATCGCCAGTGACGATCCTGTTACATCTGCAACTGATGAAGACGGCAAATATTCGGGAATTTACAAAGTAGGAAATCCTTACGAAATCCAAGGCGTTGCTTACTTTCCTGAAAATTTTGAAGAATATGAAGAAACCGGCATGGCTTCGTGGTATGGCTCGGATTTTCACGGTAAAAAAACTGCCAATGGCGAAATTTACAATTCCGCAACTATGACTGCAGCGCATCCAACTTTACCAATGCCATCGATGGTAAAAGTTACAAATTTGCGTAATAATAAAAGTGCAATTGTTCGCGTGAATGATCGTGGTCCATTTTCTAAAAGTCGCGTGATTGACGTTTCCGAAAAAGCTGCGGAAGCTTTAGGTTTTAAAGGTCAAGGCACTACAGTTGTGCGTATTCAACTTTTACGTAACGACACCGATGAATTGCTTGAAAAGCTCAACATCAAAAATTAGGGTGTCATTCCCGCAGCAATCCTGACGCAACTCACGAACTATGAATTACAAAAATAAAAATATCGATTTTTCCAATCTGCATCTCGAGACTAAAATGGTGCGCGGTGGCACAATACGCTCTAATTTCGGCGAAACTTCCGAAGCTATTTTTTTGAACTCGGGATATTGCTACAATGATGCCGAAACTGCTGAAAGTCGCTTCAACGGCGAAGCGCCAAGTTTCGTTTATTCGCGCTATTTGAACCCTTCTTTGAAAATGTTGGAAGATAAAATGGCATTGCTTGAAGGCGCTGAAGCAGCTTGCGTGATGGGTTCTGGCATGGCGGCAGTTTTTGCATCAATCATGTGTCAAATCAAAGCGGGAGATCACTTCATCGCGTCCAAAGTTTTGTTTAGCTCTTGCTATTACATTGCGACTAAAGTTTTGCCTAACTACGGAATTGAAGTAACTTTGGTTGATGGCCCAAATGAAGATGAATGGCGCCGCGCTTTCAAAAAAAATACTAAATTAGTTTTTATCGAAACACCGGGAAATCCTAATTTAGAAATTGTTGATAT
This sequence comes from Alphaproteobacteria bacterium, assembly GCA_021151765.1. Lineage (GTDB taxonomy): Bacteria > Pseudomonadota > Alphaproteobacteria > Rickettsiales > UBA1997 > UBA2645. The sequence continues at coordinate 20,515 of JAGKWR010000018.1, read as the reverse complement.
TAAGTTTGTTGCCGATTTATGCCGTCAACACCAAGCCAGCTTGATTGTTGATAATATTTTCGCCTCACCTTTCAGCCAAAGTCCTTTTGAACTTGGCGCTGATATTGTGGTGCATTCTACAACTAAACATATTGACGGCCAAGGTCGCACTTTGGGTGGTTGCGTTTTGGGCAATACTAAATTTATCAAAGAAGTTTTGTTGCCGTTTCATCGTCACACCGGCCCTGCTTTGAGTCCTTTCAATGCTTGGGTTGCGCTGAAATCTCTGGAAACTTTCCCGCTGCGTATGGAGCGTCATTGCAATAACGCTCAAAAAATTGCCGAGTTTTTAGAATCTCATCCAAAAATTAAACGCGTTTTCTATCCAACTTTGAAGTCGCATCCACAATATGAAATCGCGCGTCAACAAATGAAAAACGGCGGCTCAATGATGGCTTTTGAAGTTAATGGTGACAAAAAAGCAACTTTCGCTTTTATGAACCGTTTACAAATTATTGACATTTCTAACAATATGGGCGATTCCAAGTCGCTCATCACCCATCCTGCAACTTCGACTCATTTTAGCATGGGCCGCGAAGCGCAACAAGAGATGGGAATTACTGAATCGATGTGTCGTCTTTCAGTTGGTCTTGAACACGCTGACGATCTCATCAACGACTTAAAACAAGCTTTAAACTAAATTTATCAAAAATATGCCAAGTTTCGACGTAGTTTCTAAAATCGATATGCAAGAAATCGACAATGCCGTTAATTCCGTTTTGCGCGAATTAACCAACCGTTATGATTTCAAAGGTGCCACCTTCACAGTTGAATTAAAAAACAAAGATAACTTGATCCAAATCAGTGCTGAAGATGATTATAAATTGGGCGCGATTCGTGATTCATTGAAAGTTTTTTGTGTTAAACGCGGAATCGATCCAAAAGCTTTGGACTTCCAAAAAGAAGAAAAAGCCAGCGGCAATTCTTTACGCCAAGAAGTGAAATTGCGTAACGGTATTGAACAAGAAGTTGCTAAAAAAATCGTCAAGCACGTCAAAGATACCAAAATGAAAGTTCAAGCTTCGATTAAAGGTGATGAAGTTAGAATTGATGGCAAAAAACGTGATGACTTACAAGAAGCGATTGCCTTGTTACGCGCTGCTGATTTTGAAATCCCTTTGCAATTCATAAACTTTAGGGACTAAAAATATGTCAACAAAACCACAATCAACCTTTTTTAGAGTCTTAAAGGGCATCCAATCAGCTTTATTTTTTCCCGTTAACTTTGTTGCATCTGGAGTTACCGCTTTTGCATCACAAGCTTCACACAGTATAAGCGTTATCGCGGCAAAATTTTTGAAAGGTTTCGCCGGACGTGAACTACTTTGGGATCCTTTTTATAAATCATTGGATGACTTCTTCACTTCACTTTACGAAAAAACAGTACACCAAACTTTTTTTGCAGGAACTGAAGTGATGAAACAAACAGCTGAAAATCTCGAAGAAACATTCGAGCATATATCAGAACCAGAAAATTTATCAGACGTTGCTGAAGAAAAGGAAATCAACAGTAATGCTAACAATATTTTGAAAAGAAATACTAGCTTACCCAGCACTGAAGTTAGGCCACCATTTCAAGTAAACCAACTACAAAACCAGCAAGAGCAAGGTCATCAAATTATCTAGCCACCACCAATAAAGTGGACTATTTCAACTCGCGCACCTTCATCTAAAATCACTTCTTTAAATTTATCAGAAGTTACAATTTCTAAATCTTTTTCAACTGCAATTTTGTTGGTATTTAATTCAAGCTCTTGAATCAATTCAGCAACTGTCATTTTACGCGGTAAAATTTTTGCTTCACCATTAAGAATAATTTTTACTTCTGACATATTAAGGATTTTAGATTTTAGATTTAAGATTTATGATTTAATAAATTAGCAACTATCTCAAATAATTCAAAATATAAATCCCTTGAAACTATATTCTAAGTACATTTTCAAAAAAACTATGTTCAGTTTTTTGGGATGTATTTCCATATTAATATCGCTTATTTGGTTTTCACGAGCCATTAGTTTTGTGAAGTATGTCACAGAAAATGGCATTGCGATTGAACAATTTTTCGCGCTTTTTTTGCTTATTCTGCCGTGGTTATTGTTGTTTATAATTCCGATCTCACTTCTTGCAGCGATTATTATAGTTTATAACAAACTAATTTCGACAAATGAATTAGCGATTCTTAAAAATGCTGGTATCAATAAATTTTCACTCGCCAAACCTGCTCTTTTTGTTGCATTGATTTGCTCGTTAATTTGCTTTGCCATTTCAATGTATTTTATGCCTTATGCCAATAAGAAACTGAGGCTTTCTCGCAACGAACTCTCTACAAATTACACCAACTTATCGATTAATCCCAAAACTTTTGAAAGTTTGAAATCGATCACGATTTACGTAAAAAATCGCAATGAAGAAAATATTTTGTATGGCATCTTACTTCACGATAAATCTTCAGATCAATATTCACTTACTATTACCGCTGAAAAAGGACATATAGTTGCTCAAGACAGCGCTGCTCTGCTTTACATGGAGAATGGAACAGTCCAAAAATTCAATTATTCTACCTCAAAATCTGAAATTCTCAATTTCGACAACTACGTTTTTAATTTGCTTAGTAAAGATGACGAAAAAGTCAGATTCAAATGGAAACAAAAAGAACGTTATTTAAACGAACTAATAAATTATGAAGATGATTTAAGCGAAGTAGAAGCCGCAAGGTTCAAGAGTGAATTTCATCAAAGATTTGTTTATCCAGTTTTACCAATAATATTTTCTTTAATAGCACTTTCTTCGATGATGCATGGTGCATTTAGTCGTCGAGGTAATTCTAGAAATGTGGTATTAGCATCTGTTGCTTCAACTATATTATTGGCAACTACAATAGCATTATTTCAAGCCATCGAAAAAAACGCACAATTTGTCTACTTATTATACTTGAATTTAGCAGCTTTTAGCTCTGTCAGCCTTTATTTCATTCATGAACAATATCAAAAAATCAAACCCACTAAAAATTAGTTAGAAATGGCAGTCTTGAAAAAACTCAATATTTACATCGCCAAAAGTTTTTTGATTAAATTTTTGCAAATATCAGTTAGCTTTTCTTTGCTGATTTTCTTGATTAATTTTATTGACGTCCAAGATAAACTTAGAGATTCAGAATCTTCTTCATTGAAGATCGAGCTTCTTATGGCAAGTTTACAAATTCCGAATTTTATCAACGAAATAGTCTCATCCTTAGTAATGATCTCAGCAATCATTACCTTTTTTCTCTTATCTTCCAAAAGCGAAATAACGATAATGCGTTCCAGCGGTTATTCTCTATGGCAAGTACTAAAACCAGTTGCAACATCAGCATTTTTATTAGGAATCTTTTGGATTACCGTTTTAGGACCACTATCTGTAGAAATGACTAAAAAATTCAACCGACTAGAAGCAAAATACGTTCTTAAAGAAAGACGCGAAATGGTAGTACCCTCAAACGGAATCTGGTTAAAACAGGAAAACATCCAAAAACCCAAAGAAGAAATTATCATTCGGGCCAAAAAATCAATTAAAGATTCTTTAGAGTTTGAATCTGTAACTTTCTGGTTTTTCGATAAAAATGGAAAATTTTACGAAAAAATTGATAGCGATGAAATGTTTTACAAAGACAGCATCTGGATTTTAAAAAGCGTAATAATTAACAACAAAAATGAAATAAACAAAAAGCTAAAATCCTATTCGATTAAAACTAATCTAGAAGCAGAATTCATTCGTCAAACCATCATAAACAACTTCCAGAATGAGAAATTATTCTCCATTTACGAATTACCTGATTTAATTGAAACCTTACAAGCTTCAGGTTTTGCCTCTACTAAGTTCAAAGTTTATTTTAATTCTTTACTCAGCAAACCTTTGTTGTTTGTCGCTATGACCCTAATAGCTTGTTTCTTTGGAATTAATCACACTAGAAACAATAAGTCAGTTATCATGATCTTTTTTGGAATCGCCTTAGGATTAATTTTCTACATTACTTCAGGTATTATCACAGCTCTTGGAGCTTCTGGATTAATCCCTGTATTTGCAGCGACTTGGATAATAACAGTAATTTGCCTCGCAATCGGAACTTTATTAATTTATCAAAAAGAAAAGTTTTAAACTATTTCAGAGTTTGATCTTGTATTTTTTTCTTTGAAAATTATGTTGCGCTCGCCCTTTATTTTCTAGCATTCTTGGGCATTAATGAATCTTAATTTTTCCTTAAATTTTTATGAAAAACAAAATTGTCCTCGCAATTTCCGTTGCTGCTTTAGCTTTCTCTTTTTCTTGCAGCAAAGGCAATAAAGTAGCCGAAGTTAAAAGCGAAAAACTTGCTGACTTACCTTCTTGGGTTCTTGATCCAAACATGCCAGACGGCGTTGCAGCTGTTGGTATTGCCAGCCCTTCAAAAGGCGGAATCAAATTCCAAATTCCTCAAGCTGAACTTGACGCCAAAGCTAATATCGCTGCTACAATTCAATCAGAAATCAGCCGTGTTACTAAAGAATCTTTAAAGTCAGCTAACGTCAATAACAGCGACGATGTTGAACAATTTTTCGCACAAGCAACCAAGCAAGTTGTTAAAGATTTGCCTTTATCTGGCGTGAAAAGAATCAACATTTTCCAAGCAAAAGACGGCACTCTTTACGTTCATATGATTTTGAAAAATGAAGATTACAGCAAATTCTTAAACGATAGCGAAAAATCTTTGAACGCCTCTTTGAGAAAATCAAACTTGGGTCGTGAAAATATCAAAAAAAGCGAAGAAGCTAGCAAAGCTATTTTCGACGAACTTGAAAAAGAAAGATCTGCACCAAAAGATAAATCTGTTCAGTAATTAAAAGGTTGGACAGAAATTTTCTGTCCAACTCACTTCATCTAAAAATTGCAAAATATGAGAATTTTAATTGCTTTAATTGCCCTTTGCATCACCGCTTCATGCGAAACTTCCGTTGTTAAAAAAGAAGCTGAAAAAACCCTAAAACAACAAAGTGCTTCTGATCGTATCAACTCAACTCAACAAAGCAGTGACAGTATTCTCAAAGAATTGGACGAATAAATTCGCAGTTTTATTAATCGCCTGCAGCCTTGTTATTGCTTGCAGCTCAAATAAAATAAATTCCTCTGATTTACCTTCGTGGTACGCTTCACCAAAACAAAATAACAGCCAAAATATTTACGGCGTTTCAACTGGTGCAAATTTGGAAGAAGCCACTAAAGCTGCATTGTCTGATGCCGCAGCTCGTTTGATGGTGAGCATTTCTTCAGAATCAACCACTTTGAGCGAAGAAGATAAAAACGGCGTCAATCAAGAAATGCGTCAGCAAATCAAACAAAATATTGAAAAAATCGACTTCACCAATTTTCGCGTTTCGCGCAGTGAACAAAAAGGCACTTTGCTTTATGTCGAAGTTGAAATTGAGCGTTCTCCTTTTATCAACGATCAAAAAGAAAAAGTCGCTTTTGCGGAAAGACAAGTCAGCGATTTAGAAAAAAATCTCACGAACGCCAACCCAATCCAAAAACGCGTTTCTTTAACTAAAATTCTCGATTTGGAAAAACAAATTGAGCTCTCAAGCCGTATTCTACAAGGCAGTGGCGAGACTATTAATTTATCAGAAAAACTAGCACGTTACGCTTCTTTCAAAAATCAATTCAATCAACTTACCGACAAAATTGAATTTTATTTTGAAATCAATTCCGCCAGAGAAATTTCGCAAATCATCCGCACTGCTTTGAACAAAGAAAAAATCAAAGTTGCCAATTCACGCAACAACAGCGCTAATCAAATTGTAATTGCGATTAAATCCTCAAGTGCTGCAAACCAAATTTACGGCGCTTATTTGACTAAGCTGAAAGTTGATTTTGAAAATTTATCCAACAATAAAACTGTCGCCAGCAACTCGGTAGAAGTAACTGGCAGCTCAACTATCAGCGAAAAAGAATCTTACAACGCGGCACTCAAATCCTTGGAAGATAAAATCTCTCAAGACGGAATTTTAAAAGTAATCGGAATCATCAATTAAAAAATTATGAAACTAAAATATCTCGCAACTTTACTTGTTCTCACCTCTTGCTCTACAACCATTGGCGGTGATTTTGTTAAATATCAAAAACAATTTTTGAGCAAAACTAAATTCATGCCAACTGCTGAAAATATTGCTGGCAAAGCTCCTAAAATTGTCGTTTTTGAATTTGACGAAAATAATATTGAAGTTGCTCAACAATCTGATTTAGGAAGTTCTGTCGCCAATGATGTTGAGAATGTAATTAGTAAAAATCGTCTTGGCGAATTAGTCGATCGCAAAGCCGCAACTAAATTACAAAAAGAAATTTCGCTTGCTGAAATGAATAAAACCGGAGCTTACAAAGGCCCAATCGTTGCTGATTACGCAGTTTCTGGTGCAATTTCAAATGCTGGCTTCACTAGCAAATATTCTAATGGCTCAACTTACTACAATCCGCAAAGTCGCCAATTGGTTACAATTCCACCAAAATACACTTACTCTTCTGACGTTGCCGGTAATTTAAAAGTTTATGAATTGCCTTCTTTGTCGGTTGTTGAATCAATTGAATTCAAAGGCAAAAAAAGCCGTTCTGAAGCAGTTCAACAAGATGGCGGATTAGCTCTTGGCGGCATACAAATTGGTGGTAAAAAAGTTGAAGGTGCTAAACGTGATGACAGCTTGGTTCGTAAAGCTGGAGATGATGCAATTTCTGAAATTGAAGTCGAAATCAAAAATTTCTTCGCCAAAAAAGGTTATATTTTGGAAAAGCGCACACTTGATAATAAAGCCATTTTCAAAATTTCTTTGGGCTCGCTTGACGGCATTAAACAAAACGACAAGTTTGATGTGATTGGCCAATATGAGACTGAAAATGCGATCACCAACCAAATCGAAATTGAACGTCGTATTATCGCAAGCGGTTCCGTTTCCGAAATTGTTGATCCAAAAACAGCTTGGGTTGTTATGGATGACGCTAAAAAAGCTGAAGCAATTCGACTTGGTGACGTAATTAAAATGAAATACAAAAAAAGCAGTCTTGCCGGCGTTACCAAGCTTGCTACTTCAATGCTCGAACAGTAATACTCATGAAATTTCACAATAATATTATCGAAGCTGCGTCAGATTACGAATATTTGATTTTTGACGTTTGGGGCGTTGTTCATGACGGCACTTCCGCATACGCTGGCGTTGTTGATGCCATTAAAACTTTACGCAATTCTGGTAAAAAAATTTGCTTTTTATCAAACGCGCCGCGCCGTTCATTCAAAGTTGCAGAAGTTTTAAAAAAATACGGCATCACTTCTGATCTTTACGATTTTATCTTAACTTCTGGTGAAGCTACTTTCCTAGATTTGCAAAAAAACGAAGACGAAAATTACAAAAAATTCGGTCAAAATTATTTTTACATTGGACCACAAAAAGACCTCGATTTGCTTGATGGTTTGAATTATAAAATAACTTCGGATGCATCAGCAGCTGATTTCGCAGTTGCAACTGGTTTTGATGGAGATAATTCGGTTTTGGCTGAAAAAATGCCGCAACTTTTACAAGCAGCGCAATACAATTTGCCGCTAATTTGCGTCAACCCAGATTTGATCGTCGTCAAACAAAATGGCTTGGAATTAATCTGTGCCGGCGTTTTGGCCAATGAATATAAAAAATTAAATGGTGAAGTTTTATATTACGGCAAACCATTCGCGGCAGTTTATCACAAAGTTTGCGAACTTTTTAACACTTCCGATAAAAGCAAAATGTTAGGCAAAATGTTGGCAATTGGCGACGGCATGGAAACTGATATCAAAGGTGCTGTTGATTTCGGTATTGATTCAGTTTTAATTACCGGCGGAATTTTATCGAATAAGTTGCAGATAAAATATGGCGAAATGGCCGATAAAAATAAACTCGAAACAATTTGCAAAAATTACCAACTTTACCCAACATTCGTGATTCCAGGATTGTAAAAATTTTCCTTAACTAAAAATAACAAATTTATGCTATCTTTTCCTTCTAGAAAAAAGAAATCCAAAAAACTTTTCATTGCTGCAACTGCTTTAGCTGCTGTTGTTTTTGCTGGATCTTACTTCATTATTTCCAACTCTTCAACTGGCGAAGTTGTTGCAAAAATTAACGGACAAAAAATCTTTCGTTCAGAAATTGAAATGAAATTGAGCGAAGTGTTTGAAGGTCAAGATGCGAGCAATATTCCAGCAATTGATAATTTACCAAAAGAAATCGTCGAAATTCTGGTTAAAGAAGTATATTTAGAAAGAGAACTAACAAAAGAAGCTGCTAAATCTGAAATTGGCAAATCAACAGAAGTTCAAAATAAAATTACTGAAGCAAAAAACAGAATTTTACGTCAATCTTATATCGACTCGATTCTTAAAAAAGACATTAACGACCAAAAAGTTAACGATAAATATCTTGATCTCAGCAAAGAGTTAGAAGGAAAGAAAGAATATCAAATTTTTCACATCGTTGTTAAAACTAAGGAAGAAGCCGACAAAATTGTTCAAGACTTACGCGGTAAAAAATCTTCTAAATTTGCTGATTTCGCCAAAAAATACTCAATCGATCAAGATACCGCTGAAAAAGGCGGAGAAATTGACTATACTCTGGAAGATAGCATGATTAAAGAAATTGCTTCAGTTGTAACCACTTTGGAAAAAGACCAAATCTCTGATCCAGTTGAAACTAAATACGGCTGGCACATCATCAAACTTGGTGATACTAGACCTGCAAAAGCCTTATCTTTTGAGGCTGTTAAAGACAATATTCGTGACCAATTGATTCAAGATAAAATCAATGAAATCAACAAACGCATTATCAAAGAAGCGAAAGTGCAAATCTTGATTCAATTAAAAGAAATCGAAAAATCACAAAAACAAAATACAAATATTCCTGCAGACACTGTTCCAGCAACTACTAAAGAAGATAAACCATCTGAAGAAGTAAAAGCTGAAACTGAAGTGAAAGCTTCAGAAGAAAAGAAAGAAGAAACTTCTCAAGCAGTAGAAAATAAAGATAAATCTCATGCGAATCACAAAAACCACAAGAAATCAAAAAACTAATCATAAATTTGAAAATACCGGCAGCCAGAACTCAATCTGGCTGTACGGTAAACACGCTGTTTTCGCTGCATTACAAAATAAAAAGCGCAAGATATTTCAGATCATTAGCACTAAAAATACTTTCTCTGAACTCGAAAAATTCCTCAACAAAGCTCAACTTTCTCATCTAAAAAATTCAGTGAAAATTGTTGAAGGAGAACAAATTTCTTCAATTGTAGGACGTGATCAGATTCATCAGGGAATTGCTCTGAATTGCTCAAAACTAATAATTAAAAATCAAAACGATTTACTCGAAGAACTTTATTCTCTCGAGAAAGAACAACTTCCAACCTTATTGTTGCTTGATCAACTGTCTGATCCGCAAAATATTGGTGCGATTATTCGCAGTGCTATTTCATTTGGCGTAAAAAAGATAATTTTTTGCGAACATAGCGCACCCAAAGAAACCGCTTCAATGTGCAAATCTTCAGTTGGTGCAATTGAATTGGCTGACTTAGTCATTGTGGTAAATTTCAATAACTTAATCGAAAAGTTGAAAAAAATTGGTTATTGGTGCATTGGGCTTGATGGCAATTCCGAAACTTCAATCAGCAAAATCAGCGATTATGATCATGTCGCTTTAGTGGTTGGATCAGAAGGTGACGGAATTCGCGACTTAGTGAAAAAAAATTGCGACGTTCTTGCAAAAATAAAAATTGACCCAAGCGTAGAAAGTCTCAACGCCTCAGTTGCAACTTCAATCGCACTTTACGAATTGAAAAAATAACAAATTTTGTTCAACCCTCGCAATGAAAAGAATCGCCGTAATTGCTGCCCGCAATAACCAAAAAGCCATCGAACATAAAAATATTTTGGTTAGAAATTACAATTTTATCGATCTTAGTTCGGATCACCAAAATATTACTGATATTGATTTGGTAATCGCAATTGGCGGTGATGGCTTGATGCTGCATTTGCTCCATCAATACGAAAAAACACAAATTCCAATTTACGGTATTAATTGCGGCACAGTTGGATTTTTGATGAATTCTTTCAACGAAGAAAATTTCTTACAAAACCTAGAAAGAGCAAAAGAATCAAAGCTTTATCCATTACGGATGAATGTTATAGACGATCAAAATCAAAGTTTTAGCCACATCGCAATAAACGAGATTGCATTGTTACGCCAAACTAGTCAGGCAGCAAAAATTCGTGTAGAAATTAACGGACAAGAACGCATTCAAAACTTAGCAGCTGACGGAATTTTAGTTGCCACAGCCGCTGGAAGCACTGCTTACAACTTGTCAGCCGGAGGACCAATTATTCCTTTTGGTTCTGAAATTTTAGCACTTACTCCGATAAGTCCATTTCGACCACGCAATTGGCATGGCGCACTTTTACCAGCTAATAGTAAAATAACTTTGGAAGTTTTACAACACACTGAGAGATCTGTAAGTGCCACGGCTGATTTTAACGAGGTTCGCAATGTTAAAACTGTCGAAATTTTTGAAGATCGTACAATTTCTTTCACAATCCTTTTCGATCAGAATCACTCGTTAGAAGAGAGAATTATTTGCGAGCAATTTCAGTAATATTTTATCATAAGTACTCTATTGGAGCCCTGATAAAGGTGAAATCAGATACTAAACTTTTAGTGCTAAAAGTTTGGCATCTAAAAAAGATTATAAAAATTAAAACAAATATTTGACTTTTGTTAGATGCTTCCTAAATTGCCGCGCCTCTTCGTTAGTCAAAATTTCTTGTAAAACGATTAAGTAAAAATGGGTTTGTAGCTCAGTTGGTTAGAGTGCGCGCCTGATAAGTGCGAGGTCGGAGGTTCAAGTCCTCCCAGACCCACCATTTTACTATCGAAAATTCCAGAAATTTTTATCTCTTCACTTAATTCATAAATTTCTTTTTTCGCTTAAAAAGCGTGGTCTGGAAATTTCTTCTCCTAAATCTTCTTCATAATTTCAGCAAACATTTGTGCCGGTAAAGATCCGCCAGTTATGTTTTTGGTTGGTTTGTTATCATCATTTCCTATCCAAATTCCGACAACAAATTCATCGTTAAAACCAACAAACCAAGCATCACGATAACTTTGGCTAGTGCCGGTTTTGCCATAAATATTTGACGCTACATTCGCTGCCTTCCCCGTTCCATTTTCTACAACTTCACGCAAACAAATTTTAATTTTCTCAAGAGCTGCTTTTGAAACTACTGATCCAAATCCAGAAGATTGGCGCTGATACAAAATTTCCTCACGATCATTTTTAATTGCCGAGATGGCGTAAGGAATCACAGCTTCACCATCATTGGCGATTGTTGCGTAAGCTGAAACTAGCTCCAACAAGGTAACTTCCGTAGTTCCAAGCGCGATGGTTAAATCATTTTTTTCAACTTTTGAAATTATCCCTAGATTTTTTGCCGTTTGACCAATCGCTTCTTTGGGTTGTTTTTGCGCCAGCTGAATCGCAACAGAATTTAAAGATTCGGCGAAAGCACGCTTTAAAGTAACATTCCCCAAATAATGATTGTTGTAATTTTCAGGCAACCACATTCCTAAATTCACCTTTTTGTCTTCCATAACGTCATCAACTGTAAAACCATTTTCAAAAGCGGTTAAATACACGAAAGTTTTAAACGCTGAGCCCGCTTGTCTTTTCGCATAAGCTGCACGATTATATTGGCTTTTTTGATAGTCTTTACCACCAGACATTGCCAACACCGCACCGTCTTTTTTCATAACGACAACTGCAATTTCTGAGTCACCAATTTTATCAGCGTTTTTGCTGACAAAATTATTTTCAATCTCTTCTAATTTTGCTTGGATTGAAGCGTCTAAAGTTGTGGTAACTATAATTCTTTTATCTTCAAGATTCTCTTTCGAGATAAATTCCGGAAATTGTTCGCGCACAAAATCAGCAAAATAAAGTCTCTGCGATTTTTCTACTTTATAATTCACCTCTTCAACAACTTGCGACAAGTTTTTATCATCCATAAATCCAGCTTCAGCCATATTTTCCAATACTTCTTGAGCTCTTTCTTCTGCCAACTTTAAATTATTTTTCGGCGAAAATTTCGACGGTGCTTTCAAAAGTCCGGCCAACATTGCCGCTTCATTAAGGTTAATTCTAGAAACTTCTTTGCCGAAATAATATTTTGCGGCATTGCCAACTCCGTAATTTCCGGCTCCGAAATAAGCACGATTCAAGTAACAGGTGATAATTTGTTCTTTAGTGAAATTGCGCTCCAACTGAATCGCCAACAAAACTTCTTGGATTTTACGTTTGAAATTACGATCCGGAGTTAAAAACAATAATTTTGCCAATTGTTGCGTAATAGTGCTGCCGCCCTGCACTATTCTTCCTGCTTCTTGATTAACGTAAAAGGCACGAATAATTCCGAAAATATCAACGCCGTGATGCGAAAAAAAACGACGATCTTCAGTTGCAACAACAGCATTTATCAAGTTTGCCGGCAGTTGATAAAAATCAACTTCGCTACCGTAAACTCCGCCAAAATTGGTGATGCGCTCATCGTCAGAATAATTAATTTCGATCACTTGGCGATTTTTTTGCGCTTCTAATTCTTGCAGGCTTGGTAAATCATTAATGTAATAAAGCAGCGCCAAACTTGTAAAAATCGCAATCCAGATTGAGAAAATAAATCCCCATTTCAGAATGAATCTCATTCTTTTTTCCTCAAAATTCAGTTAAATTCATGAAAAATTTCGTCGTCATTAATGACAAAATTATCGAAGAAACTCAAGCCTATGTTTCAATTCACGATCGCGCTTTCTTGTTTGGCGACGGAATTTTTGAAACTTGTCGGATTGTTGATGGTAAAATCCGTAATTTTCCGGCGCATTTAAAACGTATGAAAGCAGGCTTGAAGAATCTGAAATTTGACATCGACACTTCTAAAATTCACCAACAATCACTCGCTTTAATCGAAAAAAATAACGCCAAAAATGGTTTACTCAAAATCATCATTAGCCGCGGAACAAAAAGTTTGGGATATTTTCCAACTCCTAACCAAGAACCAACAAGCCTTATCCAAACTCTACCTTTGCGTGATTTGCCGAAAAAAATCACACTAGGAATTTCTTCTTATCAAACCAATTCGCAATCTTTTGGCAAAACTTTAAACGCCCTGCCTTACGTCCTGGCAAAGATTGAAGCCAGTGAAAAAAATTATTTCGATTGCGTGATGTTATCATCAAAAAAATTCATCGCAGAAACCTCATCCGCCAATATTTTTTGGGTAAAAAATGGTAAAATTTTTACTTCTAAAAAAAGTTGTGGAATTGTTGCTGGCACAGTTCGCGAAAAATTACTAAAAATTTCTCCTGTAAAAATTTTTGAAGTTGAAGCCAAAATTTCGGCACTAAAAAACGCTGATGAAATATTTTTGACAAATGCGGCTTTTTCTCTGGTTTGCGTCGATCAATTTTGTGATAAAAATTTACAGCAAAATTTTGGTCCGCAACTCTTGAAATTAATTGACTGTTGAATGATTTGGTTTGATTTCTTTTTTTTGACAGAAACTTACTGCGCTCAAATAGATAGGTTCCAAACTATCACCTCAAAATAACAACTTTGGTTTAATGACTCAAATTACAAAAAAGAAAACTGCATTTAGTTTAGTTGAATTAGCTTTGGTTATAATAATTTCAGGCGTTTTGCTATCACTAATTTTGCAATCAAGTGAAATGATTCGTTCTTTTAAAATTATGGGAGCGCGTGCATTAACCAAAAGTTCTGCTGTTAACAGTATCTCAGGAATTGTTGCCTGGTTCGACACCACTTCAGAAACAAGCTTTAACAAAAAACAAGCTTTTGATGGTACAAAAATTTCGCTGTGGAACGACGTTAATAGCCAATCAGGTTACAAAAATAGTGCTACTCAAGAATCCACTTCCGCCCAACCGACTTATACTTTTGAAACTTCAGTTGCCAATGGACTGCCATTTTTGCGTTTCGATGGCAATGATTATCTTAATTTGCCAAACGGCACCATTCCAAGCAGTAATTACAGTTACAGTTTTTTTATTATCATACGGACACCTTCTATTTCTGAATCCTACGGCATAATTGGCTCAGGAGATTCTGAAAGTGAAAACTCTTCTAATATTATTAATTATCGTGCTGGCGGATTTATCGAAAATAACTGGCAAAAAAATACTTTTATTACTCCTTCAATTTGTGTCACAGCTGGCAAAATGCAACTTTTCACTATCCTGTATGATAATGAAGAAGGACGTTCTATCTATGTAAATAGCGACTCCAAAGGCAAAGATACTAATTTAGGAAGAAGTGGACTGGCAACTAACAATACCATTGGTAAAAGTTCTGTTCACGGCATACCCGATATGTATCTTAAAGGAGATATTGGTGAAATAATCATATTTGGTCGCGCCGTTAATAAAGATGAACGCAAAACAATCGAAAAATATTTAATAAAAAAATGGGGCATCACTTTGTAAAAATCTCTTGGATTGATCCGCTCATTTGTGCTGAGAAAATTACCCAAAACTATGATGATAACTGGTCTTTTCTTTATTCTGGGCTCAATTCTGCAGTAAAAAATTCACGTTCTTATTTAGCAATTTTTCCCCAAGAACAGCTTATCTGCCACGATTTTTTGGTTGCAGAAAGTTTGCTCAAAAGCAGCGATAAAAAATGGTTTGGTTATTTTTCCTATGAGGTCGGCAAACAGTTTGAAAAATTGCCAAAAACTGAAGAATCCTTTATCAACTTACCAAAAATTTGGCTAATCAATTTTGCTGTTATCGTTGAGTTTCAACATGACAAACAACTAGTAAAAATTTTCTATCAGAAAAAAAAACAGCTAGAACATCTGATCGAAATTTTATCGAAAACAGATCCTCAAAAACAAAAATCCGAAATCAAAATATCACAACTACATTCAAACTTCAGCGACTCTTCCTACCTAGATTCAATCAAAGAAATCAAAGCAAAAATTGCGGATGGAGATATTTATCAAACCAATTTGACTAGAAAATTTTTTGGTAATTTTGCAGAAGAAATAAACGAAATCAGCGCTTTTGATTTATTTAAAAATCTAACCCAAATCAGCCCGGCTAATTATTCTGCGTTTCTAAAATTAGATAAAAATTATGTTATCTCTTCAAGCCCAGAATTGTTTTTGCAGGTCAAAAAGAATAAGATTATTTCACGTCCAATCAAAGGAACTACACCGCGTGATCCTGATCCAAAGCAAGATCGTAAAAATAAATTACATCTAAAAAACAGCGCCAAAGAATTAGCGGAAAATTTGATGATTGTTGACTTGGTGCGCAACGATTTATCCCGTGTTTGTAAAGCTGGAAGCGTTGTTGTTAAGAAGCCTTTTCATGTAACTTCTTATCAAAATATTCATCATATGTCGAGTGAAGTTCATGGTCAAATTGATGATAATTATTGTGCTGTTGATGTTTTAAAAAACTCATTTCCTGCTGGTTCAATGACTGGTGCTCCTAAAATTAAAGCTATGGAAATTGCGGCACTTGCAGAACGTTTTGATCGAGGAATTTACAGCGGCACAATCGGAATGTTTGCAAAAAATGAAATAAATTCTTCGGTAGTTATTCGCACTTTGCTGACGTCTAGCAATAAATTTGAATTTCAGGTTGGTGGTGGAATAACATTTGATTCGGTAGAATATTCAGAACTTGAAGAAACTTTTAACAAAGCAAGAGGAATTTCTCAGCTTTTACAGGTAAAATTGAAATAAACTAAAGCCCTTAATTGACTGTTTGCAGTCTAATTTTTTCCCAAAAAGTACCTTTTAAAAAATATTTTTGAAATCGAACTAGACAAATATTTTGTCAAAAATAACAATTCCCAGAAAACAATATGTAGTGTGATTTTAAACAATATGCCACTAGATGTAGTTTAAATTCAGACAAATGCTTAATCGCGATAAACCCATAACTTTATAATTTCATGTCCAAAAAATCTGTTACGAAAACCAAAGTTGAAACTTCAAAATCAGCGCAAAAGAAAAGTTTTACCGTTACTGTTGATCATTCAAGAGACAACAAATTGAGTAATTTCGGTAAAGCGGTTTTAAAAGATCGCTATTTAATGCCCGGTGAATCTTATCAAGATTTGTTCGGTCGTGTTGCTGCTTACTATGCTGACGATCAGGCTCATGCTACTCGTCTTTACGATTATATTTCACAATTGTGGTTTATGCCGGCAACTCCAGTTTTAAGTAACGGTGGAACTGATCGCGGCTTGCCAATTTCTTGTTTCTTAAACGAATCTGACGATTCACTTGAAGGTATCGTCAATTTATGGAACGAAAACGTCTGGCTTGCTTCACGCGGCGGCGGTATCGGCAGCTATTGGGGCAATTTGCGTTCAATTGGTGAAACTGTGCGTGGCAACGGCAAAACTTCGGGAATTATTCCGTTCATCAAAGTTATGGATTCACAAACTTTGGCAATCTCTCAAGGCAGCCTGCGTCGTGGTTCTGCGGCAGTTTATTTGCCAATCAACCATCCAGAAATTGAAGAATTTATCGATGTCCGTCGTCCAGTTGGTGGTGATCCAAATCGTCGTTCATTGAATTTACATCACGGCGTTGCTGTTACTGATGAATTCATGAAAGCAGTTGAAAAAGACGGCGATTTTGAATTGAAAAGTCCGCACAACGGCAAAACGCTGGAAGTTGTCAAAGCTCGCGCTTTGTGGATTAAACTTCTAACCGCTCGAATCGAAACTGGCGAACCCTACATTTTGTTCATCGACGCAGTAAATAAAGCGATTCCTGAGCATCACAAAAAACTAAATTTGAAAGTTAAAACATCAAATTTGTGCAGTGAAATCACACTTCCAACTGGTATTGACCATTTAGGAAAAGATCGTACTGCCGTTTGCTGTTTGTCTTCATTGAACTTAGAATTTTACGATGAATGGAAAGACAATGACCAAATCATCGAAGATATTATGCGTTTCTTGGACAATGTCTTGCAAGACTTCATCGAGAAAGCTCCAGACTCAATGGTTAAAGCTAAATACTCAGCAATGCGTGAACGCTCAGTCGGTCTTGGCGTTATGGGTTTCCACTCATTCTTGCAAAGCAAAAATGTGCCGATGGAATCAGCAATGAGCAAAGTGTGGAATAAAAAAATCTTCAACCACATCAAAGTTGGCGTTGATAAAGCTTCTAAAATTTTAGCAAACGAACGCGGAGCTTGCCCAGATGCTGCTGAAGTTGGTATTGAAGAAAGATTTTCTAACAAGTTGGCCATTGCTCCAACTGCTTCAATTTCAATTATCGCTAACAATTCTTCTCCGGGAATTGAGCCTTTTGCAGCGAACTCTTTCACACAAAAAACCTTAACTGGTTCGTTCAACGTACGTAATAAAAACTTAGTGAAGTTGCTTGAATCTAAAGGTCGCAACACTGACGATATTTGGTCTTCAATCACTATTAATGAAGGTTCAGTTCAACATTTAGATTTCTTGGATGAGCACGAAAAATTAGTTTTCAAAACTGCCCAAGAAATTGATCAACGTTGGATGATCGACTTATCAGCAGAACGTCAAGAATATATCTGCCAAGCCCAAAGCTTGAACTTGTTCTTGCCGGGTAACGTTTCGAAAAAAGAGTTGCACGAAATTCATTTTCGTGCGTGGCAAAAAGGCTTGAAGAGCTTGTATTATTGCCGTTCAACTTCAGTTCAACGCGCTGATAAAGTGTCAAACAAAGTTGAAAATGACGAAATCTTTAAAGAAAAAAAATCAGCCCCAATCAGCCCTCCAGCTGAAGGGGAAAGCAAGTATGAAGAGTGCTTAGCTTGCCAATAATTTAATGGAAAAGCCAATGCGAAAGAATGAGAATCAAATAAGTTGGTTTCGAAACTTTAGCATTGGCTTTCTAGCTATCCCGCTGTCATTTGTCGCTATTCCACTTTATCTCAATATTAGCGATTTTTACGCCCGCAATTTTGCTCTCGATCTAATTACAATTGGATCTCTTCTCATCTTAGTTCGCGCAATTGACTTAATCCAAGATCCAATGATCGGAAAATTTTCTGATCAACTTTCTAGTCGCAATTTTTCGCATCAAAAAATTTTGCGTTACGCTTGTTTATTTCTCGCGATTGCATTCTTCGCCGTTTTCAATCCACCACAAAATTTGAATAATTTGCAAGCCAGCGTTTGGTTTGTTGCAACTTTGTTGATAACTTACACCGGATTTAATTTCGCCGTTATCAACTTCGAATCACTTATCGCGCTGACCGCTAAAAATAATCAGCAACGTGTTGCGCTAAACAGCGTTAAAGAATTTCTGGGCTTAATTGGCATGATCTTGGCCTTTATTTTGCCAACTATTTTTAGTGATGATGAACGCAAATCTTATTTACTTCTCAGCGCAGTTTTTGTCGGGTTGATTGTGATCTTTTTATCGATTTTTTTACCAAAAATTCCACGTTGTGATTGCGTACAAAATTCTGTAAAAATTTCTTTATTTACGACCCTTAAAGATCGCAAATTTGTTTTCTTTCTAACAATTCTGACCATCAACGCAATCGCCACTAGTTTGCCTGCAGCAAATTTAAACTTTTTTACTCGTGATGTTTTGCAAGCCGAAAATCAGCTAGGTTGGTTTTTATCAATTTATTTCCTATCTGCCTGTTTATTCATTCCTGTTTGGAAATTTTGTTTTAATCGTTTTGGCTTAGTAAAATCCTGGATTAGCGCAATTTTAGGATCAGTTATCACTTTCGTTTTTGCTTATTTTCTTACTCCCGAAACTGCTAATTTATTCTACTTCGTTTGTCTTTTATCCGGCGCATTTTTAGGTGCCGATTTGATCGCCGCACCAACAATTTTAGGCAATATCAGCAGCCAAAATACCGCCGTAACTTCATCTTATTTCGCACTGTGGAATATGATGAACAAATTTGGTTTAATGATCGCCGCTTCCGGCAGCTTAATTATTTTAGGTTTTTTAGGTTATCACCCTAGAAATATCGACCCTAGCAACTTAGATAATGTCAGGTTTTTTTATGCTTTATTACCTTGTTTTTTGAAAGCCTTGGTAATTGGGCTGCTAACTAAATTTACAAAATATGAAAATTAACAAATTATTACTCATTATGTCTCTTGGATTTTTATTTGGCTGTTCATCAATCAACCCAAAAGTTTACTCAGAAAACCAACCAAAAATGGACATTCGCCAATATTTAAACGGCAAATTGGAAGCGCACGGAATCTTGCAAGATCGTAGCGGTAAAATGATCAAAAGTTTCTACGTGACAATGACTGGCACGTGGAACGGCAACAGCGGCAAGCTAGAAGAACATTTCACTTTTTCTGACGGCAAAAAAGACCAACGCGTTTGGGAAATTAATTTTACTGACGACAACAACTTCACCGCCAAAGCACACGACACTGTTGGCATCGCACGCGGACAACAATATGGCAACGCTTTCAAAATGGATTACGTTTTGAAAATCGACGTCGATGGTAAAAAATATGACATCAACTTAGTTGATTGGATTTATCTAGTTGACCAAAAAACCGCGATCAACGTTTCACAAATGACTAAATTCGGCTTTAACGTCGGAACTTTGACCATCTCATTTAAGAAATTGTAATGCGAAAGAAAACTTGCTGGATTATTGGTGCAAGCCACGGAATTGGCGCCGCTTTGGTTGAAAAATATTTCAAATGCGGCTTCGATTTGATGATTTCAGCACGCAGTGTCAATAAATTACATGCAATCCGTGAACAAATTATTCATCAAAATAAAACGGCAACTAACCAAATTTTAGTCAGCCAAGTTGATGTTTGCGACGTTGCTTCTTTGCAAAAATCTTGTGACGAAATCATCGATAAATTGCAAAAAATCGATTTGATAATTTTCGCTTCCGCGCTTTATCAGCCAACTTCGGCGATTGGTTTTGATTTGCAAAAAGCTTGCGAAACTATCGACGTAAATTTGAAAGGCGCCTTGAATTTACTTCACGTTATTTTGCCAAAAATGACGGCGCAAAATTTCGGTCACATCGCTTTTATTGCTTCTGTTGCTGGCTATCGCGGCTTGCCACAATCCTTTGCTTACGGCGCGTCAAAAGCCGCTTTGATCAATTTATGCGAAGGAATTTATCCAGAATTAAAACGCCACAACATTGATTTGTCGGTTATCAATCCGGGTTTTGTTAAAACTCGTTTAACTGAAAAAAACAGTTTCGAAATGCCCTTCATCATCAGCGTTGAAAAAGCTGCTGACGAAATTTTTGCCGGCTTAAATGCAAAAAAATTTGAGATCCATTTTCCTAAAAAATTTACTTACATTCTGAAATTTTTGCGGATTCTGCCCAACTCAATTTTCTTAAAAATTATCAATAAAATTAAATAG
>JAGKWR010000006.1 GCA_021151765.1 Alphaproteobacteria bacterium | reverse complement strand
TCTCAGAAGTTCCATTACCATCCATATCAAACTTAACACCAGAAGATTGCCACGAAGACAAACTCAAACCATCACCATCAACATCCACAATCAAAGGATTTCGAGTAGCATAATTAAAAGAATTTGTGGCTTTCATCGGGTTGGGATTTTTGGTTATTGTGGTTAAATGGAAATTTTAAATGTTTCAAACAAGGCTTGTTCTTCGTTTTTAAAATCAAAAATTTTGATTCACGATTAAATTAAATCTTAATGTCTAAAAAAGGTTTTTTTGTCTCGAAGTAAATTTTCAAAATTATTTTTGCAAAAAGCTGTTTGACTTCAAAAAATTTTAAATAATTATTTAATCAATCACTTGATTGAATCATCTGCTTGAAAAATATGAAACTTTACAAAAACAGCGTTACAGCGGCTATTTTATTGGCCTCTCTTGTTTCTTGCTCTAATAATAATGAGTACAAAACCAACTTAAAAAAAGACGTAAAAGAGCAATTTTTAACCAAAGATAAAAACTTATCTAAAGCTGCGGTGGCTGATAAATGGTGGTTGGAATTTAACGATTCTACTTTGAACCAGCTCATCGACATCGCGCTGAAAAATAATCGCGACATTCAAATTGCTAACCAATCAATTATCACATCGCGTCAGCTCAACAATTTAGACATCACAACTTTATTGCCGAGCGGTACAGTTGGCATAAGCCGTCAAAGATTCGCCTCCCCTGGTTTCGGGCCGCGTGGAATTAGTTACGATTTATTTCAATCAACTCTTGATGCTAGTTGGGAACTAGATTTCTTTGGAAAAAATCTTGATCGCTACAAAGCTGGTAAATTGCGTTTTTTAAAAGAAGCGCAGCTTTACAAAGCCAATTCACTGCGCGTTGTCAGCGAAATTTCGCAAAATTATTTCGCGCTTAAGGCCACACAAAAACAAATCGAAAATTTACAAAAAATTGCCGCGATTCGCCAACAATTAACTGAAATTGCCCAAGGCAAAGAAAAAGCTGGCGCCACTTCCAAAATCAATATTCATCAAGCTGAAATTGATCAAAACAGCTCGCAATCTTCTTTAATTGACGCCAAAACCAACGAAAAAGTTCTGACTTACAAATTAGCGGTTTTGATCGGCGTAATGCCGGAACAAGTTATCGAATTGCTCAAAGACAAAAATTCGAAAAACATTTTTAGCTATTACTCGGGCGTTGTGCCAGTTGGTTTGAAATCTGATATTCTAAAACGTCGTCCCGACATTGTCGCTGCTGAATATGAAATTGACGCCGCGCTTTATGATAAAAGTGCTCAATTCAAAGAATTTTTACCAAGCTTCAACCTTACTGCCAAAATCGGTGGCGGCGCTACAAACTTAGGCGATATGATGAAAAATGGCGCCAACGTTAAAGATATTCGTGGCGCAGTTTCCGTACCGCTTTTGTCAATTGGACAGTTGATGGCGGAATATAAAATCAGCAAATCTGCCGCTAAAACTGCGGTGTTGAATTACGAAAAAACAGTGTTGTCAGCGCTTGAAGACACTGAATCGCAATTGACGCGCTACATCAATTCTTTGCAGGTGGAAAATAACTCCCAAAATTCGCTGCAAGCCAACAATAAAATTTTACGCATCCAGCAAAATAAACGTCGTTTCGGCGTGATCTCGCACGAACAATTGCTCAATAATGAAATTGTGCAACTTACGAGCGAGAATCTTTTGGCGCAAAAAAAGTCTGAAACTTTATCAAATTTAGTTTCACTTCACAAAGCTTTGGGCGGCGGTTTTGAAGGCTATGAGATGAAGTTTGAAGATGACCGCGTTTTATGGATTAACAAACAAAACTAATCACCAAAATGCCAAGAACCAAAAAAATAAATCACGACAACTCGCGCGAAAGAATTTTGGATGCTGCGGTAACAATATTTGCGCAAAATGGTTTTGAAGGAGCGCGCACACGCGACATCGCCGCTTTGGCCAAAGTTAATATTTCGACGCTGCATTATCACTTTCAAAGCAAAGACAATATTTACGGCTGCGTTATCAAAAAAATTTATGATTTGTCGGACGAACACATAATGCCAATCATGATTGAGCAAAATAAAATTATTCAAAACAGCAGCGATAAGAAAGAAATTTTGGCCGCCATAAAAGTGATGTCGCTGACTTTTGTTGAGATGATTATTCGCCCTGAAAATAAGCGTTACGCCAAAATAATTGCCTTCGAACAAATCGACCAAAGCAAACATTTTGCCATGATTTTTGAAAGCGTGATGAATCGTATTTGCCAACCTTTCACTCAAGCAGTTGCCAAAATTATGAACCGCCAAGCCTACGAGCTGGAAGTGATTTTGCTGACTCACTCGCTGCACAGTACTTTAACCGCGCTCCAACATAACAAGTCGAGCCTGCTTTATTTAACAGGCTGGAAGGGTTATGATGAACAAAATATTCACAGCATCAGAACAAATATTCTGCATGTAATCGACTCAATTCTTCAACCTTACTTATAAAATTATGACTACTCACGACAACAACAAAATCAAAGATAGCAAAGCTAACAACCCAAAAAGAAAATTTTTCTTCAAAATCTTAGCAACAACAACAGTTTCGCTAATTTCCGCCTATTCACTTTATTACTATTTTATCGGCTCAAACCACGTCACAACTGACAATGCTTATGTTGGCGCTGAAGTTGCACAAATCAATGCAGCAGTTGGCGGCGTGATCAAACAAGTCAACGTTGCTGACACCAAAGAAGTTAAAGCTGGCGATATTTTGGTTATCATTGATGACACTGACGCCAAAATGAATTTGGCAATTGCCAAAGCAAACTTAAGCAAGGCGGAAGCTTTGTTTAATCAATCACGTGATAATTTCAAAAGACGTAAAGAATTACGCGAAATTGATTCCGCATCAGAAGAAGAAGTGACTAATTCTAAAAACGACTTCAGCGCTTCCGAAGCGCAAGTTGAAGCAGCAAAAGCTGCGCTTGACCAAGCCAAACTCGATTTAGATCGCACTATAATTCGTGCACCAATTGACGGAGTTGTGGCACGTCGCCAAGTTCAGCTTGGTCAAAGAGTGCAAATTGGCAGCAATTTAATGTCGATTACGCCAAAAGATGAAATGCACGTCGATGCTAATTTCAAAGAAGTGCAATTGAAGAAAGTACGTGTCGGACAAAATGTTGAAATAACTTCCGATAAATATGGCAAAAGCGTGGTTTATCACGGCAAAGTTGCTGGCTTTTCTGGCGGAACCGGCTCAGCTTTTGCCGTAATTCCGGCGCAAAATGCTACTGGCAACTGGATTAAAGTTGTGCAACGCGTGCCGGTTAGAATCGAATTATTGGCGGAAGAATTAGAAAAACATCCACTGCAAATCGGCCTTTCTATGCATGTCGATATTAATGTTTCAGAAGCAAAATAATGACAAAAAATTCGACAATTGAACAACAAAGCGCACCGCTTGAAGGTTCACAACTTCTGGTTGCCGGTTTACTATTGGCAATTTCAAATTTCATCGTTGTCTTAGACATGACGATCGCCAATGTTTCGGTGCCTCACATTGCTGGCGGTTTGGCAGTTTCCCCCAACGAAGGAACTTACGTGATCACCTCTTACGCAGTCGCCGAAGCAATTTCCGTACCACTTACCGGTTGGATCGCCGCTCGTTTCGGTAACGTCAAAGCCTTTTGCGTTTCGATGATGCTGTTTGGAATCTTTTCGGCTTTATGTGGTTTGGCCAGTTCAATTGGATTTTTAGTTTTCGCTCGTATTTGCCAAGGGCTTGCTGGCGGACCTTTAATGCCACTTTCACAAACTTTGTTGATGCGTGCTTTTCCGCCAGCAAAACAAGGCGTGGCGCTTGCTTTGTGGAGTATGACAACATTAATCGCGCCAATTCTTGGGCCAATTGTCGGCGGCTATATTTGCGACAATTGGGGCTGGCAGTATATTTTTTATATAAATATTCCAATCGCTTTAGTTTGTGGTTTTGTCGCCTTCAGCTTATTGAAACGCTTTGAAAGCAAGATCATTAAAGCCAAAATCGATTATATCGGTATGGCGCTTTTAGTTGGTTGGGTTGCACCACTGCAATATGTTCTTGATGAAGGCAAAACTCTGGATTGGTTTTCTTCACCAACAATTGTAGTTCTTAGCATAATTGCCGCTGTTTTATTTTGTGCTTTTTTGATTTGGGAACTAACCGCAGAACATCCAATTGTTGACTTGCGCATATTTCGTCACCGTGGTTTTACAGCGGCAACCACAACAATCAGCTTCGCTTTCGGAGCATTTTTTGGAACTGTAGTTTTAGTGCCTTTGTGGTTGCAATCCTACATGGGTTACAACGCTACATGGTCAGGAATTGTTGGTGCTTCTATTGGAGTTTTGGCAGTAGTTGCTGCACCTTTTGCGGCAATGATGTCGCAAAAATTCGACCCGCGCAAATTAGTATTTTTTGGCGTTTCCTGGCTAGGTATTTGGACTTACTTTCGCGCTTTCGGCACAACCGACATGACCGCTTGGCAAGTGGCTTGGCCAATGTTAGTGCAAGGGCTTGGTATGCCTTTCTTTTTTATTCCACTAACAAGCTTGGCTTTGGGTTCGGTTGACGAAGGTGAAGATGCTTCCGCCGCAGGTTTGATGAGCTTTTTGCGAACTTTGGCCGGCGCTTTTGCTACCTCAATTGTCACAACTTCATGGGAAAATAAAACCACTGAATTTCGCAGCGACTTGACTGCCAACTCAATTCAACCAGAACAATTCGGGCAATTATTGGGAAATAGCACACAAGAAACTTCAACCGCGATGCTAGATTCTATAATTCAATCGCAAGCAGTAATGATGGCAACCAATCACGTTATTATGGTTGCTTCATTCACTTTCATTTTTGCTGCTGTAATTATTTGGCTTGCACCTAAACCAACCAGAAAAGTTGAAATGGGCGGTGGACATTAGAGGGTTTTTGTTTTGGGTTATTGGGTTTCGTGGTTGAGGAAACTTTGGATTTTAATCTAAAAAAATCATTCGCTGAGGCTCAGCATGACAAAATTGGAAAAGAATGACGAAGTATTAATCTTTTTTTGTTATCCTGAACCGTAGAATTTTTTTTAGAAATTCTTGGTGAAGGATCTCGTAAGGTTAATTATGGAGTTTAACCTGACGAAATGCTTCGCTGACACTCAGAATGAAATTAAAAAAAACCTACGCTTTCAAAATTTTAATGTTGGAAATCGAACCCATGTCGAAGTAATGCATTTTGGTTAAACGTTTTTCTTGCAATAAATCTACGGCGATACTTTCTCTGCCAAAATTATCAGTCGTCATAAAAATAATTCTCGCCAAGTTTACCACCTCTTCCTGACCATTGCTGATTTTGCGATATTTGAAAGATATTGGCTGACGGTTAGACATTGCTTTTTTAACGATTTCTTCAGTTCTCATAAAATAATTATTTGCTTAATAAGTTATAAACATTTTTATTAGCTTTATGGTGTTTGTTCTAGAATTGTTAGAACAAGAAAAAAATAACGCAACTAGTTTTTTAAAAATGTCTGACATCCGCTTACATCCTGCTCAGGAAAAATTAATTGAAGTTTTATCGAAAAATATTGATGAACCACTGACTGTTCGTGAGTTACAAGAACTCATCGGCGCATCTTCAACAAGTGTTGTAGCGCATCACATGGCGCAGTTGGAGAAAAAAGGTTATTTGAAAAAAAATCCTTACGATCCCAAAGATTACCAAATTCTTAAACAACCAGACAAAGAAATCGCTTATCTAAATCTTTACGGCCTTGCTGCGTGCGGCCCACAAGGCTCAATTCTTGATGGCAGCCCAATTGATCGTATTCCTATTTCAACGAAAGTTTTAAGCTTTCCGGCTTCAAAAGCTTTTATGGTCAAAGCGAAAGGTGATTCGATGCTGCCGAAAATCAGCAACGGCGATTTGGTGATTGTTGAACAATCAAACCAAACTGAAAATGGCGTGGTCGCTTTGTGCGTTAACGATGGACAAGCTTTAATAAAAAAAATCAAACTCCAAGACAATAAGGTGATTCTGGTTTCTCTAAATTCTGAGTTTGAACCGTTCCTTGCCGCTGAAGATTTTCGCGTTGAAGGTGTGGTGCGCGGGGCAATCAGCAACAAAATGTTTTAGATCCACAACCCTATTTCCACTCATAAAATTTCGGATTGTAAATAAAAATTTTACAACCTATTCGGGTATTTGATTAATTTTCAAACAACCAAAAGTAGATTTTATGAAAGGCAATATTACCAACAATACTCCTGAGAATAATATCCATGAAGACGCTGCTCCTAACGATACTTCGTTAAATCTAAACTTAGGAACTATAGAACCTGAAAAACTATCACAACTTGCAGAAGTACTTAAAGGTCTATCAGAAACTAAAAGAAATATAGATGCCGCTTCTCAGTTGGATATTGAGAAAAAAATTATCTTTCTCCATAAGGCTATAGCGAATCTAACCTTGTGTTACGCAACGACTCAAGATAAGAGTTTGGGAATAATCAGAGATAAACTAATCAAAGTAATTATTGATAATGAAGATATTGTTAGTAACGAAAATTTTGTTACTAACATCAATGGTGAATTAACCTCAGAAGCAGCAACTGAAATTTCCGAAATTAATTACTCACAAATAAAAGAACTTTGTAAACGATCTCTTCTTGCAAATCTTATTACTGGTTTAGTTACAGAATTCAATAAACCTATAATATTAGCTTATCTTGATTTGCTGGCACAAACACCACAAATTTTATCTACAAGAAATGAATTGTTTAACCTAGCATTATCACAACATGCCTTAGGACCAGATCCCGATATGTCATCAGTAATAGATGCAATAACTAGATCAGGAATCCCAACTCCTAGTAAAGAAATTTTAAATAAAGCCAGCAATAATTCTCGAGCTGTTAGTGGTAACAATGACATCAAAATTGCTCTGAGTACTTTTCAATATCGCCATGATACCAGCCTAATTCAAGAATTATTGCACAAAAACTGCGTAACTACTTCTACCATAAGCGAACAACCAAAAGGAACTAGTAGGATAGATTATCTCAAAGATGGAATAATAGAAAGATCAAATACTCCAGAATCTTTAACTTTAGCTATCCTCTTACTCATTCAACGAAACGACGATCACTTTTTAGAAAATCTTATCAAAAAAAATCGAGAATCCTTATTAAACATTGAAAACCATAATCAATTTTTAGTATCAGCAGTTGCTAACAAATATGTGAAGACTTTTGGTATTTTAATAAGCAATGGAGTCGAGCCTACAAAATGCCCCGAAAATGAACAAAACTGTATTGAAGAAGCTTGCAAAACTCAAGGTAGCGTACTCATCTATTCATACTTAAATATGATCAAAAGTGTTTGCGAAGAAAAAACTGCAGAATTTTTGATAAATCATCGTCATAACACTGCATCTATTTCCCATTCGGAAAATATTACAAGCGTCGTCTCAAGCGATAGTTCAGATACAATAACACCAGCTTTTACTAATAATTTAAATAGCTCCACAATAATAGAATCATTGGCAACAGACACCATAGAATTTTCTACCGACACTTCTAATAGATCTAATTATTTAACAGTAAATTCTTCTCATTCTCAAGGAACACTTGGTGCTAGTGCTTTTGCTTTAACAGAACCACAAATAATACAACCCAAAAGCGCCTTACGTAACGCTTTAGAAGGTAGATCTTATAGTAAGGTTGTAAAACTTTTGCTACAACATGGTGCTAAAGTTACTGATGAGGACTTAGAACTTGCCGTTAAAAATTCTCATCCTTCCTCTTTAGAAGTCTTATTACAAGCACGTAGAGACTCCAAGGATCCCGTATCCGCAGAATTTTTGCAAAGGTTACTAGATCAAACAAAATTTTCTGTAGTTTACGAAGTAATCTTGAAGGAAGGAGAAAAATCTAAGTATAAATTAAATACTTCGGA
Source organism: Alphaproteobacteria bacterium (assembly GCA_021151765.1). Classification (GTDB taxonomy): domain Bacteria; phylum Pseudomonadota; class Alphaproteobacteria; order Rickettsiales; family UBA1997; genus UBA2645. The sequence continues at coordinate 100,619 of JAGKWR010000006.1, read as the reverse complement.
ACTCAATTTTAGTGAAATAGAAAGTCAATTTAAGTGGGATGACATCTATGAAATATGCGAAAAACATGGTGAAAAAACTTTGAAACATTTTTTAGAAACCATGGAGAAACAGCACGCAGAAACATTTAGACAGAAACTATCAGAAATAATCAATTCACCAGATCAACAAGGCAATACACCACTTCATTGCGCAGTAACTCATAACGCTTATAATAGCCTAATTGAAATCTTAATTGAAAATGGCGCAAAGTTAGACACTCCCTGCCACGATAAATTTCCTCTAACCATCGCAATCGCCAATCAAGAACCCGAAACTATTAAACTTTTAGTGCAAAAAATTGAGCAAGAAGTCGGTCTTTCTGATTCTACAAATAAAGCAAAAATTTTAGGCGAAGCTTTAGCGGAAATTTGCGATCCAAGACATAATAACGAGATTGTACTTAAACACTTTGTTGAAGGTTTGAGTAATCCAATTCAAACCTCAGAAGAAATAGCACAACAAAACAATCCGATACGAAAAAATCTAAAATTAACTACTGAAGAAAAAAGCAGAAACAAACATTTAGAAACTTTGTTTATCCGGTTAAACGAACATGGAATCACTGAAGGTGCACAACACTTATTAAATATAGCTAGTACTGAATTAAAGGCAAAAATGGTCAACGCTGTACTTGTTGAAGCAATTACTGGTTGCAATCTTGATCTTTTGGAAAATCTTACCAATACATGCGAATCCATTATTTTTATTCTAAGAGATCATAATCTAAATGCTGATAATTTTAATTTATCCTCTACTGCAAAACACGACAACAAAGAAGCACAAAATTCTACGTCAACCAGCAAACCAACATCATCAGTAAAAGTTAAAAATTTAACTCAATTCAAGACTAATAATATTCATTTATACTTGGATAAAACTTTAGAATTTTTTCAATCTGACCAAGCAAACTCAGATAAATACGCTAGAATAGCACAGATTCTGCTTGATAATGGATTCCACACTAGTCTTACTCAAGAGCAATTTTTTGATCAAACAAAAGATATGGGATTAACTGGTAGAGGATATCCAAAAGCAGCGCAACAAGCAGAACAATGTGTAATTTCTTAACGAATTTACACTTCAAATTATCAGCTGCGCAACAGCAAACTGGTCATCGCAATTGAGGCTAAATCAATTTCGTTGTTAAAAATTACCATTTTGTCTGAAGCGCGCTGCACTGCTAAAATGTAAAGCAATGGCAAAAAATGTTCCGCACTGGGAACAGCTTTTGCACAGTCATTAAGAAAAGTAAAATCGATGATTTTTTGATGATCTTTTTGTTGTATTGCCTCAACAATTTCGTCGTTAAAACTTTGCGCCCAATCATATTCTCCACCGCGCCACTTCATCATTTTTAGGTTATGCACAATATTTCCGCTGGCCACAATTAAAACTCCGTGATCGCGCAAAGTCGCCAGTTTCTGTGCCATTTGATAATGTTGTTGCGCTGATTTGTTGCGATCCAAACTTAATTGCAAAACCGGAATTTTCGGCTGCGGATGAGTGTGAACCAACACTGACCAAGCTCCGTGATCTAATCCCCAATTTTGATCAACTTCACCCTCACCCAAAATTTCGATAATTTTACGCGCCACATCAAAGTCGCCGCGTGCTTGATATTGCACTGCGAAAAGCTCATCGGGAAATCCATAAAAATCGTGAATAGTTTTTTGCTGCTCGGCGCAAGCAATTTTGACTCCTTGCGTTTCGTAATGCGCCGATATTACTAAAATTGCTTTGGCGCTTTGCAATTCACGGCCAATTTCACGCCACTTGCGCGAGAAATTATTGTCTTCAATCGCATTCATCGGATTGCCGTGACCAAAAAAAACGGCGCTTTGTGTTGTCATAAAATTTGTGCAAATAAAAAGGCGACTTCTGGTAATTACCAAAAATCGCCTTTTTAATTAATTATTTTGCGAAGATTTACTAGGCCAAAAATCTTGCCACTTCAACTCCTAAACCATTGAACATATAACCAAATTCTTGGTGAATTATTGGTTGAACTCTTCTGATCAAACCCAAAGATTCCATAATGTTTAACTCGTGATCAAGGCGTAAAACTCCGTTCCAGAATTTTCCTTCACCGCTGTAATTTTTTTCCAAGAAAGCACCAATATCATTAAACCAAATTGCCGCCATTACTTGCTCCATTTCACCAAGTTTGAACTTTTTTGAAATGATGTTGATATTGGCCAAAATCAATAAAAGTTTTCTTTCAACATCACCCATTTCGGCAACTTTTTGCAAAATTTGTGCTTTGTGAGGATCGTTCACCAAAATGTTGGTACCGCAAGCTACGAATACTTTTGCCAAAGCTGCGATTTTTTCTTTGCTGGTTTCAAATTGCACTTTTTGCAACAATTCGTTCAACAAATTCAAAGCTTCTTCTGACTTAAACCAATCTTTATTGATTCTATCAGCTTCGATTTTTTCAACTGCCGCATCAATTGCTTTCAAAGCTTCTTCCGTATTTTTAATTTTGATTTCGTTCGATTTATTGAAAATCAAATCTTCCAAGGAACTGCCAATCACAGAAATTTTCGCTACCGCTTCTTTCTCAACCGTAACACCACCCAAGGCTTTAATATTTTTTTGCACGTTATTTTTAATCACAGAATTTTTCAGAATTTTTTTAGACATAAAGTAAGGAAATTATTTATCGCTGAAGGGGAATATACCAAACTAAATTAAGGCACATCAGACGCAAAACTGACAAGAAATTATCAGCTTCTTATTAATTAGTTTTGACGAAGAAATAAGCCAAATTTTTTTTCCAAAATACACAAAATTTTCAGCGTTTTTGTCATTATCTCACAAACTAAACGGCTATTTGTTAATTTATTACACAGCAAGAATTTTGTTTGGCTCTGCTTCTGTTGTTTAGCCTTCTTGCTGGTCTATTAGATCTTACTTGTGGTTGTGGCCTTTCTTCTACTACAGAATCAATAGAAAAAGAATCAGTAGACAAAGACGATACTGAAGGCAATGACTCGCCTTCACTTTCGGTTACAAATGAATCTTCTTCTTCATATTCTGAATAACTTGATAAGGACCGAGAAGAACTGGATAGAGAAGATATATTGCTTTGTTCATCTGATAAATCTTCTAAAGATGATATTTCGCTGTGTTCGTAGGAATTAGAATCAAAAGAAATCGTGTCCGAAGCTTCGCTCTCATCATCTTTGTCATTAGCTTTGCGCTTCACTGAATAAGCGCCTGTTTTCTGATCTGCGCAAGTTAATTTGTCTTTTTTGGCAGCTGCTAGCTTTTCTAGATTAGCGATTGAGTCAACATCCAGACAATTTTTCGCCAAATATACTTCACGTGATTTTGAGGAATTTGTGACTTTTTCTGTGAAAAACTGCGACGGGAAACTAACTAATTCGTTATTCAATAAATGTATAAAACTTAAATTGGGAATTTGAGAAATTTCATCCGCAACTTCTCTTATTTGATTATTGCTAAGCATCAAAGTTTGTAAATTTTGCAACAAAACGATCTCCAATCCAACTTCAGATAAAGCATTATCACAAATTGAAAGATAAGTTAAATTTTCTAACGCAAATATCTCGCGAGGAATTTCTTGGAAATTATTGTTATCAAGAGAAAGAATTGCCAAATCCGTAAAACCACTAATAGCAGTCGGTAAAGATGTTAAACCCAAATTTGACAGATCCAGCTTAATAGAATGATTACACAAACAATTTAAAATACGCTCTTGAGCTTCTTGACGTTTTTCAAGAGTATCTTGCCCTTGTTCAACCCATTCACCTAGTCTTCTAAAAAAAATTTCTTCGATCATTTCTTTCGATAATTTGTGCTTAGTTCTAAGCTTTATTGATTAACTAATTGAGCAAATATTGTCGCAGCAACTTGTAAAAACAGCTTCTGCTTTCTTTACGCCAGAAACTGAAGAACTTGGTGAGCTAGTCTCATTCGCTGATTCGATATTTTCAGGAAAAATCTTAGCATCATTTTTACGCAGAGGATAAGGATAAGAAATGTTAATTTTATTGTTCAAATCTCTCTCTTCTTGAATCAAATTACTTACAATACTTTTGTTACTAGAACTATTTTCCATGTTTTAAAATTTATTCGAAATCGAGCAAAAAAAACTATTTATTGCTGAACAATTTTAGCCTTCACTCTGATTATATTACCGTCAAACCTTGTGCCGTGAAGATCAGCTATTGCCGCATTGCCTTCTTTTTCATTTGGCATTTCAACAAAACCAAAACCTTTAGATGTGCCAGTCTGATTGTCTAAAACTATATCACACGACTCAACCGTGCCATAAGCTTTAAAAACTTGAGCAAGATCGGCTTTTGTAACGTGACGAGGTAGATTTAGTATGCTTATGTTCATAAAAAATTTAATAAAATTTGGTAATTGCCCTCTTTACAAAAGAGTAAGTTATAACGCGAAAGTAAGTGATGGAGTTAATTAGATAAACTCATCGGATTTATTATTGTTTAGTGTCGGGATCTTAAACCTTATTCTCAGAAATATAAAATGCCTTCGCTAAAACTTACTTTCACATTCAAACTCGCCTTGCCGATTTTTACTTCCAGCTTAAGCTTAGATTTTGCCATTGAGGCTAGACTCAATCAATGCATTTATTTCTTCTAATCCAACTCTTCAGCCTTTTTTTGCAAAATATTGCATCATTAACCTCACTAAAATCATCAACGTAAATTAACTTATTTGAATTGTAACGCGCCAAAAAACCTTTGATCATTCTTCGCTTATGTTTCTGCGATTCTTCTTTCCAGATTATTAGTGACCCCAATGTACAAAGTTCCATTTGGGTTGTTGGTGATAATGTAAACAAAATAAGTTTTCATGCGTGGTGTGGTTTTGGTTATTTTTACTGGTTTTGGCTAGAATTAGCTTTGGTGTTATCCTTATTTCTCTTCCTGTCATCCTGAGTAAAACGAAGGATCTCTTCCAGTTTAAACTCAGAATCCAAACTCCCGAAATCCTTCACTTCGTTCAGGATGACAGTTTTTGTTTAGAAAAAATTTCATAAATTTTTTGAAATTACGAATTTCTATAAAATTTTTTCAGATCAGCTCTTCTAATTCATCTCCCCAACCAAACTACTCGGGCGGCTTTTCAAAATCTTAACATCAGCGATTTTACCGAAGTATTTTTTAGCTTCGATTTCAGAATCAACATCGACAATTACCGACTGCAAGTACGGCGATTTGCCCCAAAGTTGAATTTTATCTCCAGCACTCGATTTCTTTGATTTCGGAGCTTCGCGCTCAAACAAAACGGGCATGACTTGGCCTTCGGCTTTTTTGTTGAACTCGATTTGCTGCTCGGTCAAAAGTTTTTGCAACTCAGCCAAACGCACATCTTTCACACTTTCTTCAACTTGAATTTTAGCATCCGCCGCCGGCGTTCCCGGGCGTGGGGAATATTTGAAAGAATAGCATTGCGTGAAACCAATTTTTCTGACCAAATCCATTGTGTCTTCAAAATCTTTATCTGTTTCACCGGGAAAACCGACGATGAAGTCAGACGACAAACCCATATCTGGTCTGGCTTCGCGCAGTTTTTCAATAATTTTAAAATAATCTTGGCGGGTGTGTTTACGGTTCATGCCTTTAAGCACATTATTTGAACCTGATTGAATTGGCAGGTGCAAAAATGGCATTAATTTTTCGATGTCGCGGTGCGCTGCAAGCAAGTCATCACTCATGTCGCGCGGGTGCGAAGTTGTGTAACGAATACGTTTCACCGCATCAATTTTGGCAACTTCTTCGATTAATTTAGCCAAACTCGAAACTTCGCCTTTTGCGTCCAAACCGTGGTAAGCATTGACGTTTTGACCAAGGAAATAAATCTCGCTCACGCCTTGATCAACAAGACGTTTAGCGTCATCGACAATTTTAGAAACTTCACGCGAATATTCCGCGCCGCGAGTGTAAGGCACCACGCAGAAAGTACAGAATTTGTCGCAACCTTCTTGAACAGTAACGAAAGCTGACGCGCCCACGCCGGTTTTTGATTCTGGCAAAACGTCGAATTTATTGTCAGGAACGAAATCTAAATTAATTTGCTTTTTCTTTTCACGAATAGCTTTCCCAACCAGGTCAGGCAAAGTTTGATAGCTTTCTGGGCCGACAATAATGTCGACCACTTTTGAACGGCGAAAAATTTCTTCACCTTCAGCTTGTGCCACGCAACCAGCAACGGCAACGATCATTTGGCTGCCATCTTCTTCTTTTTTATTTTTGTGCGGACGGATTCGGCCCAAGTCAGAAAATAATTTTTCTGAAGCTTTCTCGCGAATGTGGCAAGTGTTGATGATGACCATGTCGGCGCCTTCTGGGGTGTCGACTGTTTCGTAGCCAACATTTTCCATCAAATCTTGCATACGATCTGAGTCGTAAACGTTCATTTGGCAGCCGTAAGTTTTGATGTGTAGTTTTTTCATATTATTTCAAATTTAGTAAATCCTTCGGCGCTTTGCGCCACCTCCTTTTACAAAGGAGGATTTTTTTATTTCCAACCGGTGACGGTTACTATTTCAAAAGTTGCGCGAACGCCGCCTTCAGCGTTGGGATACATTTGGCGGTAGTTTTGCGCGATTTTATTTAAGAAGTTTTTGGTCATGAAGCGACGTGAGCGTTTAGTCAAAACGTTGCTTTGTCCCATATTTTTCAAGTCTTTAAACAAAGTCATCGGATCAGAATAATCGACTTCGATTTTAGAAAATTCGGAAGTCGGATCGCGAAATCCGGCTTTTTGCAACAAATGCGCCGCGGTTTTAACGTCAATTGTCGGCGACATTCTAGGCGAAACTCCACCGTAAATTTCATTTTCAGTAACGTGCAAAACGTGAGCTAATTCGCTTAAATTTTCTTCACCAAAAAAGCTGGCAATAAAAATGCCGCTTGGCTTCAAAAGCTCTTTAACTTGCAATAAAAATTGCGGCACTTGATTGATGAAATGGAAATTCAAGTTGCTGACAATCAAATCATAATTTTGCGGCTGCGCTGGCAAAATTTCGGCGTCGTCAAAAAATTCGTAAAAAACGCCTTGATGCAAACGCGGAGTAAATTCACCAAGCGCGACAACTTCTCCAGCTTGCGCCGGACCCTGCAAAAATAATTCCGACAAATAACTGTCAGACGCACCGATTTCTAAAATGCTGCTAAATTGGCGATTCAAAAAGCTGACATTTTCGACAATTCTATTTGCAATCTCGTGATGCAAAAAATTATGCTGATGAAAATGTTTTTTGGCCCTCGCCTTATTTTGGCGCAGCAAATCACGGTCGAATAGAATTTCTTGAGTCATCACCTAAATGAAATTTTTTAAAAAAATTGTCGAGCTAGTTTTCCCTAGCCATTGCCTTTACTGTCAAAATATTATCAGCTCTGATGGTTTGTTTTGTAAGGATTGCTGGCAGAAATTGCAATTCATTACTGAACCAAAATGCCAAGTTTGTTGCCATCCTTTTGAATTAGCTTCTGAAAACACTAATCTGATTTGCGCTAGCTGTTTACAAACTTCGAAGCATTTTGACAAAATAATTGCCGTATTCGTTTACAACCAAATAATCGGCAAAGTAATTAGTGATTTGAAATATCGCGATTCAACTTATTTAGCGAAAAAATTAGCGCGTATTTTACAACCATTTGCAGAATCTGAAATCCAAGATTGTGACATTATCATTGCAGTTCCATTGCATCGTTCTAAGTTACGTTCGCGCAAATTTAACCAATCAATTTTGCTGGCACAAAATTTTTCCAAAACAAAACTTATTAGAGATTTTTTATTGCGAATAAAAAACACTCCAGCTCAAGTCGGATTGAAGAAAAAACAGCGTCAAAATAATCTCAAAAACGCTTTTGTTATTAATCCCAAATATCTTGATGTTGTTCGGGGCAAAAAAATTTTGCTAATTGATGACGTTATAACAACTGCGACTACGATTGAAAGCTGTGCCAAATTGTTAAAAAAATCTGGGGCTGTAAAAGTTACAATTCTTGCCGTCGCCAAAACCGTTTTCTGAAATGTTAAAAAATAAAATACACAAAGCTTTTACCCTTATTGAACTTTCAATTATTTTGGCTGTTATTTCAATACTACTAGCAGGATTGGTTTCGGTTTATTCCAGCAAAGATAAAAACATTAAAACACAGGAAAGTAGTGATACCGTAAAAATAGTTTATCAAGCACTACAAAAATATTTAGCAGCTAACAAGTCTCTTCCTTGTCCAGCATCTTTGAAATCAATTAAATCTATATCTTCTGATTATGGATTTGCCGTAACCGCAACAAATTGTGTTGGAGTTGGAGTATACCAATCAAACTCCGTTTCTACTCTGGTTTATGGCATGGTTCCAACCGCAACTTTAGGATTGGATAATAAATTCGCAGAAGATGCTTACGGCAATAAACTAGTTTACGTTACTGATTATCGTTTGACCAATAGCAATGATTTTGAAAGCAATATTAATAACTCAAATCTGATCTCTATTTCTGGCGGAGCTTCAGTTTCAAATGCAATCTTTGTGATAATGAGTCGCGGATCAAACTCTTCTGGTGCTTTTCCCGCTAATTCAGCAACTATGACAACTTCTTCCGTTAGCAGCGAACAATCAAACGACATTTCTAACTTTGTAGACAATACTCCTCCAACAGCTTCAACAGCTAATTTCAGCGGCAATTTTGTCCAATCAAACTCTGATTCTAATTTTGATGACGTAATTCTTTATAAAACAAAAGATGAGGCTTTAAGCGAAAACACCCTTGGTTCTAAATTAATCCCTTGTCAATCTTCTGATTCAACTGAAAGTCTATACGGAACTTTTATGACTTGGCCTAAAGCTTATGAGGATCAAGTAGTTGCCGCACAAACACCTTGTCCCTCACCTAATTGGAATGGAAGCGTTATTTATCCTACAAAAAAATGTGGGACTAACGGTCAATGGTCCAGCGTAATAAATTCTTGTGCTTGCAGTTCTGGATACTCTGGAGCTGACTGTACTAAACCAAGTAATGAATGCACTTTCTCTGGAATAACTGGAGTCAATGATGGTACTGTTGTTTCAATTGGGAGTGGCACTCAACTTTGCAATTCTGGAAGTTATTATGGCGCTATAAATTACACTTGTAGTTCTTCAGGAGGAAACCTAACCATCAATTCTGGATCTTGTTATTTGCTATGTTCTGGCGGAAATATTACTCATCCTAGTGGAACTTATGACACAGTTCATACTTTTACTACATCAGACACTTTAACGTGCCCCGTTACAAAAACTGGTCGAGTTTTAGTTGTCGCTGGCGGCGGCGGCGGCGGTGCTGGTTCTAGCAGATCTGGTGGAGCTGGCGGCGGCGGTGGTGGTGTTATCTATAATTCTAATTTCTCGATCTCAACTTCTACCACTGTAACTGTTGGAAATGGAGGTGCTGGCGCAGTTGGTCCTTACGGTCAAAGCGGTACTAACGGTAGTAACTCTTCTTTCGGAAGCACACTAGTTGCAGTTGGAGGTGGAGGTGGAGGTGGATCAGATGTTGCTACTGGTAAGAATGGAGGTTCAGGAGGAGGATCTAAAAAAACCATTGGAGATGGAGCCACTGGAGTTTCTGGTCAAGGCAACAGTGGTGGTATCGGTTCTGGGTCTGGTCAATCTTATGGTCGAGGTGGTGGCGGTGGTGCTGGTGGTGTTGGTGGAAATGGCAGTGGTACTTATGGAGGATCTGGAGGTATCGGAATACAATATGATATTTCTGGAACTTCAACTTATTACGCAGGTGGTGGTGGTGGCAGTTTAAGCACTTACAATAATCCATATTGTCCTAGCGTTACTACAGGAAATTGTCCTGGTTTTGGCGCAGGTGGACTCGGTGGTGGTGGAACAATGGGAGCAGCTGGAACAGCCAATACTGGTGGTGGTGGAAGTTCTGCAATCAATGAATTTACAGTTGGTGGAGCTGGAGGATCGGGAATAGTGATTATACGTTATTCAAACTAGAGTTTTTTCTAGATCGAAAAATAAATTTTACGTATTTAATAAACTATCCACAAATACAGACCAAAATTCACAATCTTTACAAAAAAAACGACGATTAAAAACTCGTGTAATAGATTGCATTTCTAAATCGAACTCATCGTTTAAGTTAATAATACGGTAGCCAAACTTTTGTAGCTTTGCTTTTATCAAAAGAATTTCAGGATTTTTGTCACCCAATTCATAAATTTTCTTTTCAGAAAATTTGATTTGAGGAAAAATTCCAACACCATTCTCAGCCAAAAATTTCCAATCAAATAAATGTGATGGATCTTGTTTACGATCCAAAAATCCTGTTTCTCGGCTGTAAGCAATGTCAGAATGACCGACAACATTTTGTGCTTTAATTTGATATTTCGCGATTAATTGACGACACAACTCCAATCCAGCATTCATTTGCGCTTGGCTAAATTTTTTTACAAAAGGTTGTGAATTGATGAACTCAATACCAATTGAGCTTTTATTCAAACCGTCAACTCCGTTCCAGAAACTTACGCCAGCGTGATAAGCAATGTCATTTTCATCAACTAGCTGAAAAATTTCACCCGCCTCATCAATTACAAAATGAGCACTCACTTGATGAAATTTAAATTGCTCAATAGCGTGATCAGCAGAATTAGCTTCCACGTGATGCAACACCAAAAAATCTATTTTGCGCTTACTCTCACTTGCTTCAAAAAATTCATTAAATTTCTTGCTTTGATCAATTTTCATAATTTTTGACATTAAAATTCTTGGTTCTAATTTGCGCCGCCGTCTCAATATCTTGTTCACTTCTACGAACATTTAACCTCTATTAAAATCAAAAATGGTCAGCAAAAAAGACGCAGCAAAAGGCAGCTCTGCTAAAAGCTCAACAAAAAACTCTGAAAACACAAGATTTGCCGGATTAAGTTCTAAAGAGATCCAAGCTCTTCAATTTCACATGGAAGGTCAACCTGGTAAAGTTTCAATGACTCCGACCAAACCTCTTAACACTCAACGTGAACTTGCTTTGGCTTATTCTCCTGGCGTTGCTGTTCCTTGTTTAGAAATTCAAAAAGATCCTGAGACCGCTTACGATTACACTGCTAAAGGAAATTATGTTGCGGTTATTTCTAACGGTACTGCAGTTCTTGGTCTTGGTGACCTTGGCGCAATTGCCGGTAAACCAGTAATGGAAGGAAAATCAGTTTTGTTCAAACGCTTCGCTGACGTCGATTCAGTTGACATCGAAGTTGACACTAAAGACCCAGAAGAATTCATCAATTGCGTTAAATATTTAGGACCAACTTGGGGTGGTATCAATTTGGAAGACATCAAAGCTCCAGAATGTTTCATCATCGAAAGCAGATTGCGCGAAATGATGGATATTCCTGTTTTCCACGATGACCAACACGGTACTGCAATCGTTTCTGCCGCTGGTATTTTAAACGCACTGCACATTTCTGGTAAAAAATTCAAAGACTTGAAAGTTGTTGTAAACGGCGCCGGTGCTGCTGGTATCGCCTGTTTAGAACTTTTGAAAGCCATGGGTTTGCCTCACGACAACGCAATTTTGTGCGACACTAAAGGTACAATTTACAAAGGTCGTACTGACGGCATGAACCAATGGAAATCAGCTCACGCTGCTAACACTAAAGCTCGTACTTTAGCGGAAGCAATGGATGGTGCTGACGTTTTCTTAGGCTTGTCAGTTAAAGGTGCCGTGACCAAAGACATGGTAAAATCAATGGCGAAAAATCCGGTGATTTTCGCAATGGCTAACCCAGATCCAGAAATCACACCGGAAGAAGTTTACCAAGTTCGTGATGATGCAATCGTTGCTACTGGCCGTTCTGACTATCCAAACCAAGTTAACAACGTAATGGGTTTCCCTTACATTTTCCGTGGTGCTTTGGACGTTCGCGCTTCTACAATTAACGAAGAAATGAAAATCGCTGCAGCACGCGCTTTAGCTGATTTAGCTCGTGAACACGTGCCTGAAGAAGTGATGAAAGCTTACGGCAATCGCGACATGAAGTTCGGTCCGAAATATATCATCCCTACTCCATTCGATTCTCGTTTGATTCACGTTGTTCCAGTTGCAGTTGCAAAAGCTGCGGTTGAAACTGGTGTTGCTAAAAAACCAATCAAAGATTGGGATGCTTACATTCAACAGTTGAAAGCTCGTCTTGACCCGACTGTCAACTCAATGAGCATGATTTTTGAAAAATTGGAACGTAATCCGAAAAAAGTAATTTTCGCTGAAGGTGAACAGCCAGAAATTATCCGTGCAGCTGCAATGTGGCGCGATTCTGGTTATGGTAAACCAATTTTGATCGGTAAAGAAAAAAGCATTTTGGAAAATATGGCTGAAGCCAATGTTGATCCAAAAGGTATTGAGATTTACAACGCCTCAATTTCCGAAGAAAACAGCAAATTCACTGATTACTTGTACAAAAAATTACAACGTGACGGCGTTCTTCATTCTGACTGCGCTCGCATGGTAAAAAATGATCGTAACATTTTCGCGGCTTCAATGCTTGCTTGCGGACATGGCGATGCGTTGGTTACTGGATTGACTCGCGGTTACAGAAAAACTCTCACTGATGTATGGAAAGTTGTTAAAAACAAAAAAGACAAAGTATTGCTTGGTGTTTCAATGGTTGTGTCGAAAGGCAAAACTATTTTCATTTCCGACACTGCTTGCTCTGAACTTTCTTCATCAGAACATTTGGTACAAATCGCTATTCAAACTGCTGAAAAAGTTCGCAAACTCGGTTATCAACCGCGCGTTGCTTTCTTGTCATTCTCTAACTTCGGTTCTGCCCTTAAAACCGAATCAAACCGCATTAAACATGCAGTTGAAATTTTAGATGGCATGAAAGTTGATTTCGAATATGACGGCGAAATGACAGCTGATACCGCTCTAAACATGGACAAAATGGCAAAATATCCTTTCTGCCGTTTAACTGCTCCAGCAAATATTTTAATTTGCCCAGGTTTGCACTCAGCTTCTATTACAACAAAATTGTTGGAAGAACTCGGTAACTGCACAGTTGTTGGCCCAATCCTTGACGGATTCGAAAAACCAGTGCAAATCGTTACAATGAATTCTTCAATCAACGAAATCATTAACATGGCTGCTTTAGCCGCAACTTCTAACGATTAGTAAATATGTCTGACGGTCCAAGCTCTTTTGAAGTCAGTAATCATATGGGTGCTGCCACAAGCAGCAACCCAGGAAGTGGTAAAGGAATTATTGGCGGTGGTGGTCAATCAGGAATTGATAGCTACATGGCTACCAATATTGATAATCATGCAAAAGCAGCCGACCTCGGTAAAGTTCTAACACCACAAAATATTGACAGCCTAAATCCACTCGGAGGAGAAGGATTATTCAATATGTCAGTTTTCCAATTTGCGGATGAGGCTGGAAAAATGTTCGTCGGAAATATCGACTCTGGACCAATATTATCTACGCTTCAGCACGAAATTAACATGGAAAAAACCGGGCTCGGAAACTTCAGTCCAGGAAAACAAATTGGCGCTGAAAAAGGACTTTCTCAAGGAATCGTCGGAAGAAGCGCTGGAGGAGAATAATGAAAGACTCTACAAAAAATTGCGGCAATAACGATTGCTCTTGCAAATCTTCAAGTTCATCTGAGAAAAAAATTAGTGATCAAAACATCTTAACAGCACAAGAAAACCCAACTAATCAGATTGAAGACAACAAAAAACCTGATCCAACTCGTTTCGGTGATTGGGAAATTGGTGGAAGAGCAATAGATTTTTAACTCATCCCTATTCATTACCGTAAGAGTATTGTAGCGACGAGAAATCACAATCTACTTAAAGAAAAACCGCCATCATTGATTTTTGAAGTTATTAGCTAAACTTCAGAGATCAGCGCTGAAGTTCAGAATCTTACACTGCTTGCTTGCATGATTATTGCTGAAGGTTGTATAATTTTGTTTGGATTCTGCATAAAACTATCATCTTGCAGTTCACCATTTTCAAGGTTAATTGGGTTTAAATTGTGTTCGCGGTTTAGATGAATTATTAGTCCTTCTGTAATAAAATTATTCAATAACTAAAGTACTGCTGCGTACATTCTTGCAAATGCGCTTGATTGTCGGGCGACCATTTGCCATCCGGATTTTTATCTGATTTGAAGTTGGAGGTAATTTGCTTCCATTCCTCAATCTTAAATTGTTTTATTTCTTCTTCTGTTGCACCTGATTTGAAAGAAAAAATTTGTACCCCAGCACTCATGGCATACTCTGGTGTAATGTCTTTCACGGCAGTAATATTGACTCTTTCAGCTTCAAAAACCCATTCTGTACTAAGGTTACCATAACAATCTATTTCTTGCTGAAAGCTGTTTTTATCTACCTCAAAGATACGTCCAAGTGAGTGATGCTCCATAAAGCGATCAGGATTATCAATCCATGCGATAGGAATTCCTGATATTGAAGGGGCCGCAACTTGTCAAATGACAAACGTTGAAGTCATCTTTTCTAGTTTTTAGCGCATATGCTGCAGCCATTAATAAGTTTTCACCTGCAAAAATAAATTCACCACGACGGCCAGATATAGTTTCTTGAAATCGAGCTATTAGTTCTTCCGGGTAGATATTATAAACCCATTGCTATCACAAGCAGAACAGGTTGCGTGACATAACTTTGGTTTGAAGGGAGTTTTAGTCTTCATCAATAAGTTCGAAAAAATAACGACACAAAGTTTCTACTGATCCAACTCTTTGGAGAACATGTTCAAAAGCTGTAGCGAAAAATTGTTAACGCGTTCCGAAAATACGTTAATTTTTCCTGAAAAAATATTGTAGAAAAATACTGCCGGAATCGCTGCAAACAAACCAATTCCGGTTGCCAACAAAGCTTCTGCAATTCCCGGTGCAACAACTGCCAAGCTAGTGTTTTTACTAACCGCAATTCCTTGGAAGCTGTTCATAATTCCCCAAACTGTTCCAAATAATCCAACAAAAGGCATTGAAGAACCAACTACAGCCAAAAATCCCAATCCAGTTTCTAACTTCATCATTGATTTGTTGGCCGCAACTTGCATCGCCGCGTTTAATCTTTCTTTCAAACCCGCTTTTTTATCAGCGCCGGACGCGATAATTTGTCTGATGTTGTTTGATTGCCATTCATTCATGCAGGCAATAAAAACACGTGCTAAGGGATGATTATCATTGGCCGAGGCTTCTGCCATGATGTCTTCCAAAACCATACCTTGGAACGATTTTTCGAATTTGTCGGTGCGTCTTTTTAAAACGGCAAATTTGAAAAGTTTGTCGAAAATAATTGCCCACGACCACACCGAAGCGATCACCAACAATAACATTACGCCCTGCACTACAATATCAGCTTGGCTGACCATACTAAAAAATGAAAATGAGGCTGCTTTTTCAACTGCTTGAACTTGCATGTATTTTATAAATTAGGTTAAAAAAATTGTTAAAGATTTTACTCTTCAATTATTTCACGTTTGCCCGAAATGTTTGGAGCTGTGATAATTCCTTCCGCTTCCATTTTTTCAATCAAAGTTGCCGCGCGGTTGTAACCAATACGCAGTTGACGTTGAACATAGCTAATCGAAGCTTTTTTATCACGACGCACAATTGCCACAGCTTTAACGTAAAGATCGCCATCGCTGCCTGCAGCAAAATCAGAATCTTCTTCGCCGCCCGAATTATTACTTAAATTCGGAATCGGCACGTCGAAAGAAATTTTTTCATCTTCTTCAAACTCACTTAAATCTTGCTCTTTGATTGAGCTGACAATTTGTTCAATTTCAGCATCAGAACAAAACGGACCGTGAACACGCACCATTTTGCTGCCGCCAGACATAAAAATCATATCGCCTTGACCAAGCAACTGTTCTGCACCCTGCGTTCCTAAAATTGTGCGGCTGTCAATTCTCGAAGTAACTTGGAAAGAAATACGAGTTGGGAAGTTAGCTTTGATTACACCGGTGATAACATCAACTGAAGGACGTTGCGTTGCCATAATAATATGAATTCCGGCAGCACGCGCCATTTGCGCCAAACGTTGCACCGAGTTTTCAATCTCTTTACCAGCGACCATCATTAAATCAGCCATTTCGTCAACGATAACAACAATGAAAGGTAATTTTTTCGCTTCAAATTCGATCTCTTCAATAATTGGTTTGCCCGTGGTCGGATCAAAACCCGTTTGCACTTTGCGGCTCATAGTTTCACCCATAATAATCGCTTTTTCGACTTTTTCATTGTAACCCGCAATATTGCGCACCGCCATACTCGACATCAAACGATAACGTTCTTCCATTTCAGCAACAACCCATTTCAAAGAAGTTACAGCTTTTGAAGGCTCGGTCACAACTGGCGCCAAAAGGTGCGGAATACCATCGTAAATCGACAACTCCAACATTTTCGGATCGATCATAATAAATTTACATTCATCCGGACGCAGTTTGAAAAGTAGTGATAAAATCAACACGTTCAAACCAACTGATTTACCAGAACCAGTCGTTCCCGCAATCAATAAATGCGGCATTTTAGCCAAGTCAGCGATCATCAATTCACCCGAAATATCTTTTCCTAAAATTACCGGCAAAGAAAATTGCGATTGGCGATATTCTTTATTTTCGATCAACTCACGCAAGAAAATCATTTCGCGTTTCGGATTTGGCAATTCAATACCCAGCGAAGTTTTGCCAGAAATTACAGCAATACGCGCTGAAACTGCACTCATTGATCTGGCGATGTCATCAGCCAAACCAATCACGCGCGAAGCTTTTGTTCCAGCTGCTGGTTCAAATTCATGCAGAGTTACCAACGGACCAACTTTGGCGCCGAGCGATGTTCCATAAACTCCGAAATCTTCCAAAACTTTCATCAACATACGCGATTGATTTTCAATGATGTCGCGGCTGATTTTCTTATCTTTATTTTCGTTGGAACGATCAATCAATAAATCAGTATCTGGCAATTTATAGCGCGATCCTTTCGATCTATTTGGTTTTTTTGTTTTAGTGCTTTTTAGTTGTTTTATAATTTCTTCTCTAGATTCCTCACCTTGTACATTTTCCTCAATCACATCTTCCAATTCTTCTACATCTAAAATCTCATCCTGAGATTCTTCATTCTCTTCTTGCGATTTAAAGTCCGAAAGACCTCTTAAACGATTAGAAGTTCCTTCTCTAGGTTTATAAACCATTTCTTCTTTGTTGATAGCCGAAATTTTATTTTTAATAAAACTGAAAAAACAACGAACTGACACCAAAAAATATCTAACAGCATATATCCAATCAGACCAATTGATCTCTAGTATAATCGATAACGACAAAAGTGAAAAAAATAGTGAAGAAATTGCTACTAAATAACTTGGTAGTCTTGATAGTTTGGAAATAATAAATGCACCATTAACACCGCCTAAACTGTTAAAATCCCACCATTGAGGTTGTGGCAGACTAGCAAAGAATGTCGAAAGAGCTAAAATTGAGAATGGTATAATTATAAACTTTTGTATCAAATAAGAATTACCTCTCCGACCCGCCATTTTGGCACCAATCGAAAAAATAATTAAGTTTAAGGCAAAGGCTGAAAGTCCAATTAACTGAAACATCAAATCAGAAATATGGGAGCCAAAAGCACCAGCCCAATTCGAAATTTGATTGTCTGTTGAAACAGTATTAAATGAAGGGTCAGAAGGGTTAAAACTCAGTAAAGAAAGAAATAAAACCAAAGCTAAAACTGTGATACACAAACCTAAAAGGCGCGACATCAAAATTAAAATTATGTGCGTTGTTCTCTCTTGAATCATTGCGGTAATGGAATTTCTGGTAAACCTAAGTCATAAGTTGAACCAGATTTGTTGGTTGTAGTCTCACTAGAAGATGTTGCGGAATTTTGTTTGGCTTTTTCTTGTTGTTGAATGAAAAAAGGAGTTGGACCAGATGCTGGATCATTTACCACAGAAACATTATTAGTAACAGGCTGACCTTGCACAGTTCCTGTAACATCAGTAATTATTGTGTTGTTAGCCTGATTCGCTGGAACAATCTGATTTTGCTGATTTTGTTTATTGTCTGGTAAAGAAAATATTTTTCCAAAAGCACCATGTTGAATCTTATCATTAGCTTGATTGATAGCCTCCATTGCAGGGCTAACAGGGTTTGATCTAATGTCATTAACCGTTTCAGTTACAACATTTTCATTTTTTGGAAATTTATCTTTAAATTGTGATAGATTATTACCCATTGAAACTGTTTTTGCCTGATTATTTGAATTTTGACTCTGGTTATCCGTTATATTTGAGTTATTACTTTCAGAAGTATTTTTAGCCAAAGCTATTATTCTTTCATTTGATAATGCTCTATATTGCTCAGATCTTTTCTTTCTTTGTTGAACAATTTTCTTATTTTCTTTTTCCTGATTAGCTTCGTAGATTTTTTTAAAGTCACTCAAAGAAGTACAATGTTCACCATTCCAGCAACGATTCTTACCGCAATCACAACTAAAAGTTACAACTTGTGATGCGATAGCAAAACGATCCATCTTCGCTTCGCAATTATCAGCCAAACTATTGCCATATTCTCGCCAAACACCTCGTTCTTTAACACAAACTTCGCGATCGTCAAAAGTTGTCGAACGAGCAAATTCAGCCCACGCGACTCGCGAAGTTAGTGTTAATAATAAGACTAAAACGAGTTTTCTCATTTAAGTTTTACAGAGATTTTTTTAATTCCGTCAAAATTGCTTCGCCCATTTGCGTACAAGAAACACGCTGAGAAGAAGCAATTGCGATGTCATTAGTACGAATATTTTGCTCCAAAACTTTTTCAACCGCGTTTTCAATTGCGTCAGCTTCGCGAGAATACTCGAAAGAATATCTAAACATCATCGCCAAACTTAAAATTGTCGCGATTGGATTGGCAATATCTTTTCCAGCGATGTCTGGAGCTGATCCGTGGATTGGTTCATAAAGTGCAAATTGTTTACCATTTTGTTGCTTCGCACCAAGTGAAGCCGACGGCAACATACCCAAAGAACCAGTCAACATTGAAGCGGTATCAGACAAAATATCGCCAAACATGTTACCGGTTAACATCACGTCAAATTGTTTTGGGTTGCGCACCAATTGCATTGAAGCGTTATCAACATACATGTGCGACAAAGCAACATCGGCATATTCTTTTTGACCGATTTCAGTAACAACTTCGCGCCACATTTCTGTGGTTTCAATGACATTAGCTTTGTCAATTGAACATAATTTTTTGCCACGCAAACGAGCTAAATCAAAAGAAACACGAGCAATTCTTTCCACTTCTTTTGAGTTGTAAGTCATGGTGTTGATGCCTTGACGTGAACCATCAGCCAAAGTTGTAACTGAGCGCGGTTCACCGAAATAAAGGTCGCCAGTCAATTCACGAACGATCATAATATCTAAACCTTCAACCACTTCACGCTTCAAAGTTGAAGCATCAGCCAAAGCGTTAAAAACTTTTGCTGGACGCAAGTTAGCAAATAATTCCAAATCTTTACGAATGCCGAGCAAACCACGTTCCGGACGATCTTTGTACGGCAAAGATTCCCACTTCACGCCGCCAACAGCGCCAAGTAAAACGGCGTCAGATTGTTTTGCCAAATTTACAGTTTCTTGTGGGAATGGCGTGCCGACTTGATCGTAAGCAATTCCACCCAAAAGAGCATTTTCAGTTTCAAATTTTTTATCAGTATTTTGATTAAAAAATTCGATGATTTTTTTAGCTTGTCCAACTACTTCAGGACCAATTCCATCGCCTTCAATTAAAAGAATTTTTTTAGTCATTTTATAAGATATTTTTGAGTTCAAGAAAGAGTTTTTGTGAAATTTCCTCAGCTTTAGCGTTGAGCCATTTCTGTGTCGTTTCATCAAAAGAAAAATAATCAGCACCAGTGATTGGTGAGGAATACCAGATTTTCTGATTTCCAGAATTGCGATTTATAATATATGTTTGATTAGTCGCAGTAACTACAATTTCCAGGATTCCATCAGAATATTCAACATCGAGTTTGGCGTTATTGTCAATCGCTTCCACTTGATCTGACAAATTTACCAAAGCGCTTTCGCACAATTTTAAGAAATCTTTTTCTAACATTTTTTGATTAGATTTAGTGGCATAAAAAATGGCGCCAAAACTTTTAAATTTTGACGCCACATTTTCGAAAATATTTTTTCGTAAATTACATTTTCACAGAAACTGTAACTGCGCGGCGATTTTTAGCCCAAGCTTCTTCAGTGTGAGCGGTATCAACTGGCAATGCTTTTCCGTAGCTTTTTACAGTAATTTTAGAAGCTTTTACACCATTTTTAACGAAGTAAGCTTTAACTGCTTCAGCACGTTTTTTACCTAATTTTTTGTTGTAAGATTTAGAACCTCTTTCATCGCAATGTCCTTCGATTACGATGCTGCCGTTCGAACTTTTAACAACTTCTTTAACCATTGGCAAAGCAGTTCCTTCTAAACCTTTCAAGGCATCTTGAGTTAATTCTGATTTATTAGTGTCGAAGTAAACAACGTGTCTACCAGGTAATTTTTCTTCTTCCGCTTTTTTAGTTAGAGTTTCAACAACAACTGGCTTAGCAGCAACTTCTTCTTTTTTTGAAGAATTATTTGACGAGAAAGTTCCGCATGAAGCTAAAGCAAGAACCAAAGATAATAATGATAATTTTTTAAACATTTTGGCAAAAGTTAAAATTGATATTCAAGTGGTGGAAAAAGTGGCGCGCAACTTAGACGCAACTAATTTTTATGACAACAAATAATTACGGATAAATTTTTCTAACTATCCAATTTTGTTCATCAAATTTACGCTCAAAAACTTCTCTTTTGTGAATGCGAAATTCGCCTTCTTCCCAAAATTCTATTCTTTTCGGCACAACTCTAAAACCAGACCAAAATGGCGGACGCGTAACTTCTTTGCCTTCAAATTCTTTGGTGTAATGCGCGATGCGATCTTCAAATTCTTGCCATTCTTTCATTTCGCTTGATTGCTTAGAAGCCCAAGCGCCGATTTGGCTGCCACGACGACGCGACGAAAAATAATCATCTGCTTCTTTCTCAGAAACTGCTTCAACTTTACCTTCAATTCTTACCTGAAACCCCAAAACACCCCAATAAAAACATAAAGCGACATTGGGATTAATTTTTAATTCATCTCCTTTGCGACTGGTTAAGTTAGTATAAAAACAAAAGCCCCTTTGATCAAAAGATTTCAATAAAACCATACGCGATGATGGACAATTTTCTTGATCAATTGTTGTTAAACACATTGCAGTTGGTTCTACAATCAATGAATTTGACTGAGCTTTATCAAACCAATTTGCAAATTTCTCAAATGGTTGTACGAAGTTATTTGTCATAGTTTTAAAAATATTGAAGGAGATTTTTTTAGAAATTATCGTCGCAAAACTATAATTCCATTTTCATCTACAAAAAATAGTCACATGAATAAATTTTTGAAGGCATTACTTTACACTGCATTAATATTTTTTGTAATTTTTGCAGCTATTCAGCCTTACAACTGGTTTTGTAACTTAAGTAAGAAATGTTCTGCTGTAAAAGTTTCTAAATTTCTCAGCGAAAAGGAGGGAAATCGTCAGATTACTATTTTTATGGAAGCAATTGATTTGAGAGATGATATCGATTTCGAAGTGCTTGATCCTAAAATGATTATGACAGTTTCAGGTCGCGACAACAAGGTTTTTTACCGAGTCACTAACTTAAGTAATAAAACCGTAAACTTCCGTCCAGAATTTCGAATTGAACCATCTGATTACGCTAAACTTGTTGATCGCGAAGAATGTTTATGCTTCCGCGAATATAAAATCGAAAAAGGCGAAGAGCTAATTTTGCCTGCATCTTTTAAAATCAAAGGCAAAATCAATAAAGAACCAGCTGATAAAAATCTAACAATTCGCCTGATTTATACTGCTAAAAAATAGAATTTTAAGTCATGGTTTGAAAAAAATTCACACCATGACTCTTTTTAAAATTTTATAACAATTCCCAAGTTGTTTTTTCTTTACTGTCTTTAATTACAATTCCCATTTTCAGCAAATCATCACGAATCTTATCAGACAAAGCCCAATTCTTTTCAGCTTTAGCCTTAGCGCGTAACTCAATTTGGGCGTTGACGTAATTTTCATCAATATCGACAGAATTTTTGGCATCCAAAAAATTTGCATCGAACAAACCAAGAAAATCAAGGGTTTGAAGGAACTGTGCTTTTAAATCAGAATTACCATTTTTCGCTTCTTTCACTTTTTCGTGCAGTAATGCAAAAACGCGAGAAACATTCAAATCACTTGCTAACTCTGCCAAAACTTCCGTCATTAACTCATTATTAAAATCATTTCTGACGTAAGATTTCAGATCCGCCGCGGTGAATAATGAGTAAAATTTCTCAACCGATTTTCTGGCATCATCCAAAGCTTTTTGATTGAAATCGAAAGGTTTGCGATAATGGGTTGAAAGCAACAAATAACGAATCACCACGCCAGAAACTTCTTTATCCAAAAGATCTTTGACGGTGATGAAATTTTTCAGCGATTTGCTCATTTTTTCGCCATTCACTGTCAAAAATCCGTTATGAATCCAAAAGCTCGCGTAAGTTGAACCGGGATTTGCGCAGCAACTTTGAGCAATTTCATTTTCGTGATGTGGAAATTGCAAATCGGCGCCGCCGCCATGAATAT
Source organism: Alphaproteobacteria bacterium (assembly GCA_021151765.1). GTDB lineage: Bacteria > Pseudomonadota > Alphaproteobacteria > Rickettsiales > UBA1997 > UBA2645. The sequence continues at coordinate 77,841 of JAGKWR010000006.1, read as the reverse complement.
CAAAATTTTCGCCTAAATATTTCGAACTCATCGCCGAGCATTCGATATGCCAACCCGGACGACCTTTGCTCCACGGGCTATCAAAAACGCTAGAAACATCATCATTTGCCGCAGCTGGTTTCCACAACACAAAATCAAGCGGATTTTTTTTGTAGCTCGCCACTTCAACACGTGCTCCGGCAATCATTTCATCCAAAGTACGGTTGGAAAGTTGTCCGTAATTTTTGTAAGCAGCGACATCAAACAAAACGTGCCCTGCACTTTCATAAGCAAAACCGTTTTTTATCAAACGCTCAATCATCGCAATCATTTCCGCAATGTGAGTGGTCGCGCGCGGCTCAAATGTTGGACGCAAAACGTTCAAAGCGCCAATATCTTGATAAAAAAGTTCAATAATATTTTCAGTTAATTGCTGAATCGAGATTTTTTGCTCAAGCGCCGCCGCGTTTATTTTATCGTCAACGTCTGTAATGTTACGCACAAAAGTAACTTGCGGAAAAACTTGGCTAAAAAAACGGAAAAACAAATCGTAAACTACGATTGAACGAGCATTGCCAAGATGCGGACGATCATAAACTGTCGGGCCGCAAACATACATTTTCAGATGATTAGGATCACTTGGTTTAAAACTTTCCAGCTTGTTGCTGAGAGTGTTAAAAAATTGCATTTCAAACATTATTTATAGAGCTCCTTGATCACTTTATTGCGTAGATAATTTTTACCTTTGACGCCGACATATTTCACAACCACTTCACCTTCACGTGAAATAAGAACTGTGAAAGGAATACGACCTTGGTATTTGATATTTTTTTTCTTTAAAAAATCGATAAAGCCTTCCTTAAAAGCTAAGTAACGAGGTGGAAAATAAAGGTTACCATAACGATTCAAATATTCTTTTAAAAGTTGCGGCTCCAAATCGCGATCTGTCGCCAAAGTTATAATGCGTAAATCTGTATTTTGAAATTCACGCGCCACTTCGTTGATTATTGGAAATTGCTGCGAACAAATCGAACACCAAGTTGTATAAACATAAAGCAATATTGGTTTACCATCAAAGTTTTCAAATTCGTTGGCCACTTGCGTTGTTGTTAAACCTTGCGGATCTTGATTGTTAAAAGTGATATTTTTCGATTCAGGAATTTGCACATCCAAATAGCTCGGACTTTCAACAAAAATATTCCACACCAACATGCCGAGCAATGCTCCAACTGTAATTACGACAAAGAACATTTTCTTATTCTCCATTATTTTTTGTTTAATATTTTTGAAATTTTGTGCTCGACGATATTTGTTAAGCGAAACGATTTTTTCCGACATATAACTTGATCTTAAAGATGGCTCTGGAGTAATTTGCCAGCATAATTTACCAAGCAATCCTTCCAAAAATCAATCAATGATAATTAAAATTAAAAATCTGCGACTTCATACAATTATTGGCGTGTTCGATTGGGAAGCAACAGTTGATCGCGAAATAATTATCAACGCAGAAATCACAACCAATCATTTAGCCGCATTAGAAAGTGATGAATTGTCTGACACTATAAACTACGATCAAATCATCACCAAAATGAAAAACACTGTTGCCAAGAGTCGTTTCAAGTTAGTCGAAAAACTCGCACAAACTTTGATGGAAGAAATATTGCAAGATAAGAGAATTACAAAATGCAAACTAGAGATTGATAAAGTTGGAGTTGTTGAAAATGTCGATTCTTTTTCCATAACCATTGAGCAGGAAAATAGCTAATGGATGAACATACACTTCAAGTTCTGAAGTTAATCAAATCACATTCTAAAATAAAAAATTACCTCAGTGTTTTGTGCTATTTCGCAATTATTAGCGGGTTATTTTTGTATGTCTTTTACGCTTTAAGCAAAAGCAATCATGCTGTAAAAATTGTTAAGCAATACAACGAAAATCCTGAGCAATTCAAAATTGAAAAAGTAATGACCAATCCACGCATGATTTTCCAGCATGAAAATGGTCAAATGTACAATATCAAAGCCAAAAAAGCCCATCACATTAACGAAGAAGAAGTTACACTTTACGACGTTTTTGCAACCGGAGAAGCTGGCAATATTACCGCCGGCAAACTTGAAGTTAGCGAAGAAGGCGATCATCTAATTTTTAGCGATCATCCAGTTTTAATTCTGAATCGCACCGAAAATCTTAACAAAAAACAGGACAAAAATGAGCAATAAATTCGGTACTTTATTTTCATTCACAACTTGGGGAGAAAGCCATGGCGAAGCAATTGGCTGTGTAGTTGACGGCTGCCCTTCACTACTTGATCTTAACGAAAGCGATATTCAAAAACATCTCGATAAACGTCGTCCCGGCCAATCAAAGTTTACTACTCAAAGACAAGAAACTGACGAAGTAAAAATCTTTTCTGGCGTCTTTGAAGGTAAAACTACTGGCACGCCAATTAGTTTGGTAATTTTTAATCAAGACCAAAGAAGTCACGATTACGGCGACATTAAAGAAAAATTCCGCCCTTCTCACGCCGATTACACTTACTTCGAAAAATACGGAATTCGCGACTATCGCGGCGGCGGACGTTCTTCAGCACGTGAAACCGCAATGCGTGTTGCTGCTGGTGCGGTTGCTCGTAAAATTTTAGAAAAAGAAAATATCGAAATTACCGGCTATTTAACTCAAATCGGCGATAAAAAAATTGATCGCAGCCGCATCGATTTTTCTGAAATTAACAAAAATGATTTCTTCTGCCCAGACGCACAAGCTGCCAAAAAATTCGAAGAATATTTACTAGAAATTCGTAAAAACGGCGACTCTGTCGGCGCAATTATCGAAGTTGTCGCCAAAAATATTCCCGTTGGTTTGGGCGAACCAATTTACAACAAACTCGATGCACAAATCGCTTCTGCCATGATGTCGATCAACGCTGTAAAAGGAGTTGAAATTGGCGATGGTTTTGAAGCTGCTGCAAAAAAAGGTTCAGAACTTGCTGACGAAATGTGGAGTGAAAATGGCAAAGTAAACTTCGCTTCAAATCACTCTGGTGGTGTTTTGGGAGGCATTTCTTCTGGCCAAGATTTAGTTGTGCGTTTCGCTGTAAAACCAACTAGCTCAATTTTAATTCCACGCAAAACCATCGACGTCAACGGCAATAATTGCGAAATTATTACGAAAGGTCGTCATGATCCATGTGTTGGAATTCGTGCAGTTCCAGTCGGGGAAGCAATGCTGGCTTGTGTGTTGGCTGATTTTATTTTGCTCAACAAAGCTAAAAAATAGCCAAAAAAAATAATTTTTTTGAAACAATCCTTGCAGCTTTTTATTTTTTTTCTTGCCGCACAAAAAACTCAAAATAACGATGAATAGATGAGCGAGCACGCTCACATTTCTCAATCAAATTTATCAAATATGAAAAACTTACTAACAGTTACAGCTTTAGTTGCTGTATTGTCTGCTCCTGCTTTTGCACAAACTACTGACAGCAGCTCTACTACAACAGATTCAACATCTACAACTTCAACTAGTTCAAGCTCAACTAAACAAGATTTCAAAAAAGAAAAACAAGAAGCACGCAGCGAATACAGAGAAAAAATGCAAAATATTCGCCAAGATCAAAGAGAACAAAGAACCGAAAATCGTGAAAATCGCCGCAACGAAATGCAAGGTAATCAACAAAATGGTAGTTCAGAAATGAACCAGCAAGGCAGATCTGGAATGGATCGCCAAGGCATGGGTGGACAACGTCAAATGAACGGTCAAGGACAAGGTGGAAGACCAGAAATGAACGGTCAAGGAATGGGCAGAGAACAAGGAAATAACATGAACTCTCAACAAGGTAGAGGAGAAGGCATGGGTGGACAACGCCAAATGAACGGTCAAGGACAAGGTGGAAGACCAGAAATGAACGGTCAAGGAATGGGCAGAGAACAAGGAAATAACATGAACTCTCAACAAGGTAGAGGCGAAGGCATGGGTGGACAACGTCAAATGAACGGTCAAGGACAAGGTGGAAGACCAGAAATGAACGGTCAAGGTGGAAGATCAGGAATGAACTCTCAGGGTGGACAACAAGGACGTCCTCAAGGTGGACAACAGGGTGGAATGGGCGGCAGACGCTAGTTCTAATTTAATTACCGTAAAAACCGGCTTTGGAAATTTTCAAAGCCGGTTTTTTATTGCCTAAACAATTCTCAAAATCGGAAATTCTGCCGGAAATTATACTGTTTTTAACTAATGCCTCGCAACTTGTGGCGTAAATCATCCCAATATTTCAACCTCTTCTTCAACTCTCTTTCAAATCCGCGTTCATTTGGTTGATAAAATTGTGGACGGGAACTTCTCAACATTTCAGCTGGGAAAAATTCTTGGCCTGAAAAACAATCTGGCGTGTCGTGATCATAAATATAGCCAGCGTGATAACCTTCATCGCGCATCATTTTAGTCGGCGCATTTAGCACATTTTTTGGCGGCATCAAATTTGTAGTGCGCGCCGCCGCTTCAATTGCCGCTTTATGAGCAACATAGCTCGCATTAGATTTCGGAGCGGTAGCACAATAAATTGCGGCATGGCTCAAAGCGTAATCACCTTCCGGACTTCCTAAAAAATCGTAATTTTCTTTGGCCGCCATCACTTGCAACAAAGCGTTTGGATCAGCCAAACCAATATCTTCCGTAGCAAAACGCGCCAAACGACGCAAAATGTAATAAGGATCTTGTTTGGCTTCCAACATTCTTGCCAAATAATAAAGCGCAGCGTCAACGTCCGAGCCACGCAAAGACTTATGAAAAGCGCTGATTAAGTTGTAATGAAAGTCGCCTTTTTTATCAAAAAACGCTGCTCTTTTGGGAATTATTTCGAGCAATTTATCGCTGCTGATTTTTTGGCGTGAGTCGAGCAAAAACAATTCTTCACAAGCATTTAGCAAATAACGCGCATCGCCGCAAGCCAGTGCAATTAAGGTTTGACGCGCTTCTTCATCAAGTGGAAGCTGAGAATTTTTGATTACTTCGGCGCGCTGTAAAATTTTTTCCAACGCAATTTCATCCAAAGTTTTCAGCGTCACTACTTTGCAGCGTGAAAGCAAAGCCGAGTTCAAGGCAAAAGACGGATTTTCGGTCGTAGTTCCGATCAATATTATTGTGCCATCTTCAATTGCTGGCAAAAACAAATCTTGCTGCGTTTTGTTAAAATGATGAATTTCATCAATCATCAAAATGGTTTTTTGCGCTTGCAAAAGCGGACTGGCATTTACTGACTCAATCACTTTACGAATTTCCGCCGCACCGGAATTAATCGCTGACAACATCACAAATTTGGCTTGAGAAATTTTCGCCAAAGCTTTGGCAATCGTAGTTTTACCGACTCCGCTTGGTCCCCACAAAATCATCGACGGCACATTTTGCGATTTTTCAATCAAAGACAAAATGCCGCTTTCACCAAATAAATGGTCTTGGCCGATAATTTCGATCAAGCTTTGCGGCCTGATTAAATCTGCCAAAGGACGTTGTACTGACATGATTAAATATTTTCTTTTACAGTTCTGACCAAATCGGCGACGCCAATTCCAGCTTCTTGGCGCATCACATCAATTTTATTTTGTTCGATAAATTTATCAGCCATGAACAAAGAGCGGAATTTGCATTTAGCATTATCGAGCAAACCTTGTTGCAACAAAAATTGCGCCACCGCAGAGCCAAAACCACCAATTGCGCCCTCTTCGATCGTTACAATCAAATTGTGAGTTTGCGCGATTTGACGAATCAACTCTTCATCAAATGGTTTAGCAAAACGTGCATCGATTATCGTAACTTTGATGTTGTTTTCTTGTTCTAAAATTGCGGCCGCTTGCTTAGCACTGTCAAGCATCGCGCCATATGAAATAATCGCTGCTTTTTCACCTTGTTGAATCACGCGCGCTTTACCGATTTGTAAAATTTCGTCATCCAAAAAATCAATTTCTTGATCAGCTTCGCCGCGCGGAAAGCGGAAAGCACAAGGTCGATCGTCAATTGCGTTAGCAGTATTGATCATTTTTACCAATTCTTGCCCATCGCTTGAAGCCATCAAAACGAAATCTGGCAAATTGATTAAGTAAGCAATGTCAAACGAGCCAGCGTGAGTTGGGCCGTCAGCTCCGACAAAACCAGCGCGATCAATTGCAAAACGCACCGGCAATTTTTGCAACGCCACGTCGTGGACAACTTGGTCGTAAGCACGTTGCAAGAAAGTTGAATATAAAGCGGCGTAAGGTTTCAAACCTTCAGTTGCCAAGCCAGCAGCAAAAGTAACGGCGTGTTGTTCAGCAATTCCGACGTCAAAAATACGTTTTGGATGATCTTTAGCAAAAACGTCTAAACCAGTTCCTGTAGGCATCGCTGCTGTAATTGCCAAAATTTTTTCATCTTTTTTGGCCAATTCCGCCAAACGTTTTCCAAAAATTTTCGAATAGCTCGGGAAAGCAGCTGCAGCTTTTTCTTGCACACCAGTTTCAGGATTGAATTTAGCAACTGCGTGCAATTTATCGGAACTTTGCATCACTTCGTTATAGCCGCGGCCTTTTTCTGTGACGCAATGAATCAAGATCGGATCCGTAGAATTATCATTGCGAATATTTTGCAAGATCGGCACCAAAGTTTCTAAATCATGACCATCAATTGGCCCGATATAATAAAAACCCATCTCTTCAAAAATATTACCGCCCATCCACCATTCTTTGGTCGCTTTTTCCAATTTACGCGGCAAATGCGACAATGATTCTGGCAATTTATGCGTAACTTTTTTGGCTAAATCACGAATTTTTAAATAAGATTTAGACGCGGCAAGACGCGAAAAATAATGCGACATCGCGCCAGTTGGCGGCGCAATTGACATGTCGTTATCGTTTAAAATCACGACAAGTCGGTTGTCGTGGAAAAACTCATCTTCCAAAGCACCGGCGTTGTTCATCGCTTCATATGCCATGCCCGCTGACATTGAACCATCGCCAATTACTGCAATTACGTGCGACTTTTCGTTTTTAAATTTTTTCGCCACCGATATTCCCAAAGCAGCTGAAATCGAAGTTGAGCTGTGACCAGCGCCAAATGGATCATATTCACTTTCAGCGCGACGCGTAAAACCAGCCAAACCGCCAGCTTGGCGAATTGTCGCCATACGATTGCGACGATTAGTTAAAATTTTGTGCGGATAAGCTTGATGGCCAACGTCCCATATAATTTTATCATGCGGCGTGTCAAAAACGTAGTGCAAAGCAGTTGTGATTTCAACAACGCCAAGGCCAGCACCCAGATGTCCGCCTGTTTGCGCAACTTGGGCGATTGTCTCAAAACGCAATTCATTAGAAACTTGCTTAATTTCGTTAAGCGAAAATTGCTTCAAATCCGCCGGAATTTTGACCAAATCCAGCAACGGAGTTTTTGAATTTTCTTGTGTATTTTCTTTTTGATTTTCTGGGAAATGTTTTTGAGACATTTTTGTTGTAAAATTTGTGTAGGGGAAGATTTTGCAAAACTAATCAAGAAACTTACAGTTTTCAACAGTGATTACTGATTGAAAAAATAAAATTATTACAGCGCAACTTGTTCACAAAAATTCTCCAAGAAATCAAATTTTCACAACAAATCACTCTGATTTTTTTGAGTATTTTGTTGTTTGCCATCGCTCTTGGAATCAATGCTGTCAGCTTCCCTGCTCTTTTAGATCAACATCATGTTGACGCTACTCACATTGGTATCGCTTTCACATTGGATTGTTTAGGCGGCGTTGTGATGTCGCTGTTTTTAAGTCGCATTGTCGCCAAAATGAAAACTTTGCGCGCTATGAAAGTTGCCGCCACTTCTTACGCCGCAATTATTTTAATCATTTATTTTTATCAAAATTTTGCGTGGTGGGCGATTTTGGCTTTTGTGATGGGCAACTTGTGGTTTATGTATGTTATTACTCGCCAAGCGGTTCTCAACATTTTGCTAACTTCAAAACAACGCAGCATTGGCGTCGGGATTTTCAGCATGATGATTTCCAGCGGCATTGCTCTTGGACCGGTGATTGTCAAATTCAGCGGCGCTCAAAGTTATTTTACTTTTGTAATTTCTGCTCTTTTTACTCTGGCTTCGTTTGTTTGTTTACTGCCGCTCAAACAGCTGGCACAACCCAAAATAAATTCCCAAAGAATTAGTTTAATTGAATTTTTCAAAACCAATCCTCGCGTGTTTCTAGGGCGTTTTTTTCTTGAATTGAATTCTTACGCTTTGATGAGTTTTTCGGTAATTTTCGGAACTAAAATTAATCTAACTTACGAAGCAGCCGGATTGTTGATTAGCGCTTACATGGCCAGTAGTTTTTTTGATTTAATTGTCGGCTTCTTGCTTAAAAAATACAGCCCTTACCACTTGATAAATTTTGGTTTTTTAGGCGGTTTAATTTGTTTTATTGCCGTTATTTTCAGCCGAAATTTTTACGCACTTTTAACGATTTATTTTTGTTACGGAATCTGCGCCGCTTTTGTTTACGTATCGGCGATGAAAGTTTGCAATGAATCTTTCGCGTCCGAAAAATTAGTTGCCGCCAATGCCACTTTTCAACTTATTGGCTCGCTCGGTTCACTTTTTGGCAGCTTGATTGGCGGAATTTTAATCAATATTTTTTCCGAAGTTGGATTTCCCATAACCATTATTTTAAGCTCTATTTTATATCTCTCTTTCTTGGTAATTTACGAAAAAACTCAAAAAAAATTCATTTCATGAAAAAACACAAAATACGACTTGGCGTTAATATTGATCACGTTGCAACTATTCGTAACGCTCGCGGCGGCATTCATCCTGATCCGGTTGACGCAGCAATTTTGGCACAAAAATCTGGCGCGCACGGCATCACAATTCATCTGCGCGAAGATCGCCGTCACATTCGTGATGAAGATTTAAAAAGGCTGAAAAAAGAAATTCAGTTGCCGATCAATCTCGAAATGGCCGCCACTGAAGAAATGTTGGAAATTGCGCTTAAAACCAAGCCAAACGCCGTTTGTATCGTGCCCGAAAAACGCCAAGAAGTTACTACCGAAGGCGGTCTTGATGTAATAAAAAATGAAAAAATTTTGGGCGAAATGATTAAAAAAATTCGCGCTAAAAAAATTCGCGTTTCACTTTTTGTCGATGCCAACGAATCACAAATTCGTACTTCCAAAAAAATTGGAGCCGACATTGTTGAACTTCACACCGGCGAGTTTTGCCATAAAAAAGGTGGAGCGCAAAAAAAGGAATTCGAAAAAATCAAAAAATGCGCCGAACTTTGTGAAGAACTTGATTTGGAATGTCACGCCGGACACGGTTTAAACTACGAAACTGCCAAAATAATCGCCACAATTCCGCAAATTCGCGAATTAAATATCGGCCATTTCATCATCGGCGAAGCAATATTTGATGGGCTGGCGCAAGTTATCAAAAAAATGAAGAAGGTGATTAACTAAACTCTGATAAATTCATCTTCATCTATACTTCTACTATTTTGAGCAAGCTGGCTATAACCAATTGCTCTAGTTGAAGATTGCGGCTTGCTACGAACCGATGAAACTTCTGAGTTACGTGAATCTAAACCCTTGTTTACAGTAAGCTTTAATTCATTGAATTTCCCTCTTAATTCAACAAAGTCATCTGGCACCAAACTGTTTTTTTCTTGTTTTAGATAAAGCTCACATTTTTTGATAATAAATCTGCCAATTCCCACTACTGCAGCAGTATCGGTCTTTGAAGCGTCTTCTCTTAAAAGATTGTTAACAATCTGTAAATGATTGCAGCCCGTAGAATCACAAATAGTAAAATCAATATCATGGGTTGAAATCAGAGAAGTAGATATTGAAAGATTTCCAATTTTGATGGCCAAATGCAGAGGATTATTACCTTCTTCGCCAACTTTATTTATAATATTAGAATCATCCCTTGCGATAATTCTATTGCAAGTTTCACGATCTTGATTCTTTACTGCATTTAACAGCATTTGGCTTTGTGTTAATTCACTCGAATCCACGTAAACTTTATTAAGTTTCGGCCCTTTATTAAAAATATTGCCCATATTGCGTAATTTTATTTATAAAATGTTAAACCAAAGGTAAGAATTTTTAATTTATTAAATCACGATATTCCTTAGTTAAAACTTACCTTAGTAGGAATACCATTATTTTGCAAAACTACTTCATCAACTTTTTGCCAATCAATTTCGTTTTCACAATTTTTGTCAATTTTACAAATTATTTTTTTCACACCCAAATCTTCAAAAACCGCATCAACTGCTTCTTTTAAGTGAACTTCTAAATAAACTTTATTGTTGATCATATTAGCTTTAATCGGCTGATTTACGATCGTAACTTTGGTGCCGATTTCTACTAAGTTAAATAATTTCTCAATATCCCAAGGATAAAGACGAATGCAGCCGTGACTGACTCTTGAACCAATCGAAGTCGGCGCGTTGGTGCCGTGAATCATAATATTTTGCCACTTCGCATTTTTTGAACCATCCAACTTCAAAGCAAATTGACCAAGTGGATTATCCGGACCAGCAGGAACAACTTCTGGTAAATCAGGGTTTTCTTCACGAATTGACTTTGGCGGCGTCCAAGTCGGATTTTCACGTTTGGAAATTACGCTAGTTTTGCCCGTCGGCGTTTTTTCGTCAGCTCCAATACTTACAGGAAAAGTATCAATTGCGATTTCATCATCGGTGAAGAAATAAAGTCGAGTTTCCGCTAAATTAATTACAATACCTTTCTTTTCTGCATCAGGCAATAAATGGGTTTTGGGCAGAATTAGTGTCTGATTCAAATATAAAATTTTTGACGCCGGCAAATCAGGGTTGGCATATAAAATTTCATCGAAACCGAGATCAAATTTTTGTGCTATTTTGTATAAACTATCTCCTCTTTGCACCGAATAGTGCAAAACCAAATCCGATTCTTCCAAAGTTTCTTGTGCGTGAAGCGGAGTAATAAAAATTAAGAAAATTAAAGTAAAAATTTTCAGCATAAATTACGCCAAAGTTACAAAGTCTTTCATTACTGTTTTAGTGCCGGTTTTTTCGAAAGAAATTTCCAACTTATTGCCATCAACACCAATAACTTTTCCGTAACCAAATTTTTGGTGAAATACACGTTTGCCAGAAATTCCGTCTTGTTCTTTACTAACTTCTGCAGCTTTTGTAGCAGGTGGTTTGGCATATTGTGAATTTGCACCAGCTTGGCCGAATTTTGAGAAATTTTGACCAGAAAATTGTTGATTTGATTTATACGAAAATTGCGGCTGCGAATAATTAGAAGATGACGATCTAAATGACGAAAAACTTTGCCCGCCAAACATCTCTTCCACTTCAATTTCATTTTGCGGCAACTCTTTCAAAAAGCGTGATGGCAATTGCATTTGCACATCACCATAAACGTAACGACTTCTGGCGTGCGACAAAATCAACTCACGTTTGGCACGAGTTATCGCAACATACATCAAACGTCGCTCTTCTTCCAATCCGTCGCGCTCCTCAACCGAGCGACCACTTGGAAACAGTCCGTCTTCAAGCCCGGGAACAAAAACCAAATCAAATTCCAAACCTTTAGCAGCATGAACCGTCATTACCGTTACCGCGTCAACCAAGTTTTTATCTTCGCGCGCTTCGATCAACGACACATATTCCAAAAATTCGGTCATAGTTGAAAAGTCCGCCAAACTGTTGATGAACTCTTCGATATTTTCTAAACGACCTTGCGCTTCGAGAGTATTTTCGCTTTTCCACATCGCGATATAGCCGACATCTTCGAGTAATTTTTTAGCAAGTTCCGCCAAATTTACTTCACCAACTTGCGCCGCTGTTTTTTCAATTTTATCGACCAAATCTTTCAAAGCTTCGCGGGCTTTACCTTTAATAGCATTTTCTTCGAGCGATTTTTTTACCGCCGCAAAAAACGAAATTCCTTCAATTTTCGAACGTTCGTAAATCGACGTGATCGCCGCCTCGCCAACGCCGCGTTTTGGCACGTTGATAATTCTGCTCAAAGCTAAATCGTCAGAAGTGTTGGCGCAAATTCGCAAATAAGCGATTGAGTCACGAACCTCCATACGTTCGTAGAATTTCATGCCGCCGATCACTTTGTACGGCAAAGAATTTTGAATGAATGATTCTTCAAACGGACGAGTTTGATAGCCGGCGCGCACCAAAACAGCAATTTCTGATGGCTTATATTTTTGCGCCGCGATCGCCACTTTAATCATTTGCGCCACACTCGCCGCTTCCATGCGATCATCAGCAAACGAAATAACTTTAACCTTTTCGCCCTCGCCTTTGTCAGTCCACAAAGTTTTTCCGTGACGTTCTTTATTGTTCACAATCACCGAATCCGCCGCTTTTAAAATGCGCGAAGTTGAGCGATAATTTTGTTCTAAACGAATAACTTTGGCACCAGGAAATTCTTTCTCAAAACGCAAAATATTGGCAATATTAGCGCCACGCCAGCTGTAAATTGATTGGTCGTCATCACCAACGCAGCAAATATTTTTGTGAGCTTCCGACAATTTTATTAACCACTGATATTGCGCGTTGTTGGTATCTTGATATTCATCAACCAAAACATAACGAAACTTGTCTTGATAATAAGCCAAAATGTCAGGTGCTGAACGGAAAATTTCCAAATTATACAACAACAAATCGCCAAAATCGGCGGCGTTCATTGCCTTCAAACGATATTGATAAGTTTCGTAAACTTCTTTAATGCGCGGTAAAGACACTTCAAAACCGGTGCTTTCCAAAGCAGCGGCGCTGATCATTTTATCTTTGTAGCGCGAGATTTTATTCAAATAGTTTTTGGGTGGATATTGTTTTATGTCGATACCGAAATCGTTTAAAATTTGTTTCAATAAGCGCGTTTGGTCATCATCGTCAATAATTGTGAAATCAGAACCCAAACCGACAACTTCCGGATGACGACGCAAAATACGCGCCGCAATTGAGTGGAAAGTTCCGACCCACAAATTGTTGACTTGATCGCCAATCGTTTCGCCGATTCTTTTCTTCATTTCGGCCGCCGCTTTGTTGGTAAAAGTTACCGCCAAAATCTGCATCGGCGACGCCAAATAAGAATTTACGATATTGATAATACGCGAAGTTAAAACTTTAGTTTTGCCAGTTCCCGCACCAGCCAAAACCAGTAAAGGCCCTTGCGTAGTTTGAACTGCTTCATTTTGCGGAGAGTTAAGAGTCATAAAATTAAATTATTTTGTTTTGGCTGCGGGTTAATTTGGGTTAATATTTTTTGCAAATTTCGTGAATCATAAATCCTCCGTCACGCTGAGCGTGCCACCTCCTTTTGCAAAGGAGGAAAAAACGTGCTAAACGCACGTTTTTGGCCTCAGATTTTCCTTCAAGCCCGAATTTTTAAGGACAACGTCGGAACAAACTAAGCCTCCTTTACAAAACGAGGTGGCACGAAGTGCCGGAGGATTTACAAAACTCTATCTATTAACCACCAAATACCCCCTAAAACTATCGCCATCTTTAGTATTCATTGCTGCGGCAAGCTTGGACAAATCTGTCCAATACCAAGTTGTTTTATGCAAAGCCACATCCATAACCAAGACTGAATCGCTGTCTTGATCGTAGGCAGCAACTGGCGAAAAGTGGCCGCGCGTGCCGTTGCCAATAATTTTGCCGTCAAAATTCACGACGACGAAATTGGTGTTATCCGACAAATATTTTTGTAAATCTTGACGCAATTGGCCGCGCGACTTTTCGTCATTTTTTTCAAAACGCTGCAACGCCACTTTAAAATTGTAAACTTCGCTTAAAATTTTTTCCATCTCAGCCATTGACATTCCGGCGTCGAAAAAATCTTGGCCATTTTTTTTGCCAGCCGCCAATTTCAATTCAATAACTTCGCGCTTTTTGATTTTGTCAGTTGCGTCATTCAAGAAAGTTGATTGGGCGTAAGAATGAAATTCTGCAACGCCGCCACCAATTTCTTTTGGCAAATTAATTTGAATATTTTTTTGGCTCGGAATTTTAGCATTTTCAGAAGTAGCATTAAGTAAAATTACACTAGTGGCAATCGAGCAATATAAAGGGTTGGCTTGCGGTTGGTAAAAATTAACAAGCTGATAAAAATCTTGATTAAACTTACTTTTTTGCAAACGTTGCAAACCTTCAACACTGTTCCACTTAACATTTTCGCCAGCCCAAGCTTGCCAAGAAAAAGTAAGCAGAATAAAAAACGCGAAAACTTTTTTCATATTTTTGGAATTTAAACGAAATGTCTGACGCCCTTTCAATTCAAGATAAATGCGACTCGACAACTATTTCTTTGGTTGAAAAATTTTTGAAATTTTTGGAAGCGGAAAAAAGATATTCACTACACACCGTAAATTCTTACCGCATCGATATTTTTTATTTCCTCGATTTTCTTTTTAGGTTTCGCAACGAAATTATCAGCAAGAATCATCTAGAAAGTTTAACCATGCATGACTTTCGTCGCTGGTTGAGCGAGAGATTGCCCAACCACGTAAATTCTTCCAACGCTCGCGCGCTTTCGTCGCTGCGTTCATTTTTCAAATTTTGTAACCAAAACCAAATTTTGGAAAACAGCCAAATCGAAAAAATCAAAACGCCAAAAGTTGCCAAACCAATTCCCAAAGCGGTTGATAAAATTGACATCGACCGCATCTTAAACGAAATCAGCACAATCCGTAAAGATCACTGGCAAGCGCAACGTGATGTTGCTTTGCTCACTTTAATTTATGGCTGTGGCTTGCGTATTTCTGAAGCTTTGTCGATTAGCAAAAAATCTTTGCAAAATACTCAGGCTTTGATCGTTGAAGGCAAAGGCAAGAAACAACGTATGGTTCCGCTGTTGCCAATCGTTAACAAAAAAATTAACGACTATTTAAAAAATTGCCCTTTCAACATTAATTTTGAGCAACCAATTTTTTTAACTCCGAAAGGCAAAACTTTGTCACGCCGTGATTTTTCTGGTTTGATTCAAACAATTCGCACCAACTTAAACCTCGCAGAAACGATTACACCTCACGCATTTCGTCATTCTTTTGCCACTCATTTACTGGAAGCTGGCGGCGATTTACGAGTGATTCAGGAATTACTTGGTCATGAAAATTTAGCGACAACTCAGCGTTACACCAAAATCGACAAAGAACATTTGCTAAGCAGCTATTTCAAAGCGACTTTACGTTAATTCTTACAGAAATCAGCTTTATGCATCACACATTTGCCGGCAATTTCACTGGTACAATAATCGCACAATGAATCCATCTTCAACAAAGTTATTTTGTTCTTTTCAACAGCTATTTCTCCTGCATCTTTTAACTTCTGCAATGTTCTTGACAAAGTCTCTGGATTTATTCCCAAGTAAGACGCAATTACTGATTTTTCATATTTTAAATCAATCATTGCTGATTTTTTATCGCTACCAGCAAAAGACATTTCTAATAAAAACTGCCCAACTTTTTGTTTAGAATCGCTGATACGTAAACTGCTTAACTTATCGACCAATAACTTATTCCTGTTGGCCGTTTCTTTCAGAATTGCCAAACCAAAAGCCGGATATTTATGCAATAAATCTCTGGCTCGTTCAATTGGTAAACTCAACAAGGTACAATCCAACATTGATTTCGCGCTAGTCTGCAAAACATCTCCGAACACATCATTTAAAAAACCCCCTGCTTCAACAATCTGCAAAACAGCTTCATTACCCTCCTCATCAATTACCGTTAATTTAACTGCACCAGCAATAACAATGTAAAAATTCGAAGCTTTATCCTCTGCGAAAAAAATATTTTGCGATTTTTTTAATTTGGAAATGTTGGCCAGAGCTAATATTTCCGAAGTGTTATCTGCTTTTAGATTGGAAAACAAACCAAAACTGCTCACCAACTCCAAATCATCTCTTATAAATCTTTTCATCAAGTTCTTGACCCAAATCAATTACAAAATTCTTACGACAAACAAAATGCTCAACGTCTCTAAAAGTGGTTTTTTAGGGCTAAATCAAAAAGCAAAGTCATTCAAGAATATGAAAGGAAAATTAAAACTAGCTTCACTGTCAATTATTTTGTCAGCAATAACTCAACCTACATTAGCCGGAGATAACACTCAAAATTGGATTGTTCGTGGCAGAGTTGTACAGGTTCAAACAGATGTAAGCAGTAAAGTATCAACCTTAGGAGGACATGTTGCGACTAGTTCTGACCAAATTCCCGAATTAGATTTTACCCGCTTTTTTACTAAAAATATCGCTGCCGAATTGATTCTTGGTACCAGCCAAAACGACGTAAAACTTAAAGGCTCAGCACTTGGTGGTGGAACTAGCTTAGGATCAGTTAGATTACTTCCTCCAACTTTAACTCTACAATATCACTTCAACCCAGAAGGAACTTTTAGACCTTACGCTGGCGCTGGTTTAAACTATACAATCTTTTACAACAGCAAAGCTCCTTCAAACAGTGTAGTAACCTCAGTAAAATATCAAAATCACATTGGTTACGCTTTCCAAGCCGGTTTCGATTACATGTTGAACGACACTTGGAGTTTAAACGTCGACGTAAAGAAAATTTATTTGAACACCAACGTCCAAGTTAACGATGCGTACACAGCCAAAGTTAGATTAAATCCTTGGTTGTTTGGTGTTGGTCTTGGTTACCACTTCTAGTGAGACATTTTGTCAAATTTACAAAATTCGATAGTACTCTTTCCTGTCATCCTGATCAAAGCGAAAGATCTCAGGAATTTATTCTCGGAATTTTTCCTTAAGAGATCCTTAGCTTTGCTCAGTATGAAAGAAAGAAGGATAAGATAGTAAATTAATACTAATTTTATGTACGGAATTTTAGCGCTTTATCTCGGTTATATAATTTATCTGGTGATTTTTTTTCGTTGTAAGAATCGCAGTAATTTGTATCGCAAAATCACTATTTTTTTCGGCATAAAATTAGCACTTCTAACCGCAATTTATCTAGCCTTCTTCAATAACAAAATGACCAAAGAAGAACGCCAACAACACATTCAATCTATCATCATCAATCAAAATTAATATGGATCTCGGACTCGTCGAAATTTCGCGCTTACAATTTGCTGCAACCGCAATTTATCACTTTTTATTTGTACCGCTAACTCTTGGTCTGGCCGTACTTTTGGGAATTATGGAAAGTGTTTATGTCATGACCGGAAAACAAATCTGGCGCGACATCACACGTTTTTGGGGCAAACTTTTCGCCATTAACTTCGCCATGGGCGTTGCCACCGGAATTACTATGGAATTTCAATTCGGTACCAACTGGGCTTATTATTCGCATTACGTCGGCGATATCTTTGGCGTTCCTTTAGCAATTGAAGGCTTGATGGCGTTTTTCTTGGAATCAACTTTCGTCGGTCTTTTCCTTTTTGGCTGGGACAAAATGTCGAAAGCTAAACATTTATTAGTTACTTGGTTGATGGCGATTGGTACCAACCTTTCAGCACTTTGGATCTTAATTGCCAACGGCTGGATGCAACACCCAATTGGCGCCAAATTCAACGCTGAAACCATGCGTATGGAATTAGATTCTTTCCAAAAAATCTTTTTCAACGATGTTGCTCAATCAAAATTCGTTCACACTATCAGCGCCGGATACGTTACTGGCGCGATGTTCGTTTTGGCAATCAGCTGTTATTATTTACTGAAAAAAACCAACATCGAAGTTGCTCGTCGTTCCGTAATCGTTGCTTCGGCATTTGGTTTGATGGCCGCGCTTTCAGTTGTAGTTTTGGGTGATGAAAGTGGTTACGCTGCTGGAGAAAATCAAAAAATGAAACTCGCCGCCATTGAAGGCATGTGGGAAACTGAAAAAGCGCCTGCAGATTTAACAATTTTTGCCATTCCCAATCAGGAAAAACAAACCAACGAATATGAAGTTAAAATTCCGTACGCTTTGGGTTTGATTGCTACGCGCTCAACTCACAAAGAGATTCCGGGAATTAAAGAGTTGGTCGCAAAATCGGAAGAACGCATCAAAAACGGCCTTCCACAATATTTGGTTTTGAAAAATTTACGCAACAAAACCAGCCAAAATCCACAAGCCGACAAAGCTTATTTACGCGAAAATTTCCAAGATATTGGCTATGCGCTGCTTTTGAAAAAATATCGCGATGACATTGAAAATGCTTCAGCAGAAGAAATCAAAAAAGCTGCTGCTGATACGGCACCTCGCGTTGCGCCTTTGTTCTTCGCTTTCCGTATCATGGTTGGACTTGGCATGTTCTTCATCCTGCTTTTCGCCGCTGCTTTCTATCATATGAACATCAAACGCAATTTTGATAAAACTTGGTTACTCAAAATTTGTTTATGGTCGTTACCACTGCCGTGGATTGCGGCCGAAGTTGGTTGGATTGTCGCTGAATGCGGTCGTCAACCTTGGGTAATTGAAGGAATATTACCAACTTTCCTTGGCGTTTCTTCGGTTTCGCACGCTCAAGTTTTAGCAAGTTTGATCGGATTTGTTGTTCTCTACAGCTCACTTTTGGTGGTTGATCTATATTTGATGATCAAATTCGCCAAAATGGGCCCAGAAAAAGTTTTATCTAACACTCATTAATCACGAGGTAACATGTCAGAATTTTTTAATTACGAAGTTTTACGAATTATTTGGTGGGTTCTACTCGGCGTTTTGTTGATCGGCTTTGCCATCATGGACGGCTTTGATTTGGGCGTGGCAACTTTATTACCTTTTGTTGCTAAAAAAGATATTGAACGTCGCGTCGTTTTAAACTCGGTCGGACCAGTTTGGGACGGCAACCAAGTTTGGTTAATATTGGGCGGCGGCGCAATTTTTGCTGCTTGGCCTTACGTTTATGCCGTCAGCTTCTCCGGCTTTTACTTCGCCATGTTGTTGGTTTTATTCACATTAATTTTACGCCCAGTTGGCTTTGATTATCGCAGCAAAATTAACAATAAAACTTGGCGCAAAAGTTGGGATTTTTGTTTATTCCTTTCTGGTTTTGTTCCCTCCCTAGTTTTCGGCGTAGCAATTGGCAACGTTTTGCAAGGTGTTGCTTTCAGCTTTAACGATTTCATGGTGATCGAAAATAAAATCGGTTTCTTCGATTTATTTTCTCCCTTCACTTTGTTTTGCGGTGTATTTTGCGTTCTCTTGCTTTCAACCCACGGCGCTTGCTTCTTAGCCATTAAAACTGAAGGAAAAATTTTGAAACGCACTTTACGTTTCTTAGATTTTTCACCAATTCTAATCATGGTGCTTTTCGCTCTTGGCGCACTTTTTGTGAACTCACTGGAATCTTACAAATTGGTTGATTTCGCTGGAACTATGGGCGAGTCAAATCCACTAAACAAAAAAGTAATCCGCGAAGTTGGTGGCTGGAATGATAATTACATCGAACACAAATGGATGCTAATCGCCCCTGCTCTTGGTTTCTTAGGTGAATTGTTAACTTTGGTTTTTGTTCGCACTAAAAACTTCGGCAAAGCTTTTATCTCTCATTCAATCGCAATTTTCGGCATTATTTCCACCGTTGGTTTGACTTTGTTCCCGTTCATCTTGCCTTCAAGTTTAGATCCTAATTCTTCTTTGATGATTTGGGATGCATCAAGCAGTCACTTCACTTTGATTGTAATGTTCATCGCTGCCTTAATATTCGTGCCGTTGATCTTATTTTACACTTCTTGGGTTTTCTATGTTTTGCGTGGCAAAGTTAACGACAAAACTATCGAGAAAGATTCGAAATTTTTATACTAATTGGAGACTGAATATGTGGTATTTCGCTTGGATTTTAGGAACTGGTTTAGCCGTCACTTTCGGAATTGTGAACGCTTTGTGGCATGAAATAAATCAAGAAACTCAACAAGGCGGCTGCAAAAATGCCTGCGGCAAACATTAGAGCAAAATGATTAGTCCTTTATCCCTTCGGGATACGGAAACGCGACACGAGTCGCGCCCCGCCTTGCGGGGATCCCCTTCCCGTATGTCAACGGGACATACGGGAATGATCAACGTCGATTTGCTGCTCAAATACGATGGCAACTACCCGCGCTACACCAGCTATCCAACCGCACCGCACTTTGTGGATAAAGTAACTGGCCAAACTTATCAAAATTGGCTGAGGAATTTGCCAGAAAATCAACGCATCTCGCTTTATTTTCACATTCCGTTTTGCCAGCAAATGTGCTGGTATTGCGGCTGTTTCACCACAATCACCAAACGCTACGCTCCCATTGAAAATTACGTCCGCACTTTAATCGACGAATTTCGTTTGGTTGCCGATTTAGTTGCGCAGAAAAATCTGCAAGTCTCTCACATTCACTTCGGTGGCGGCTCGCCAACAATTTTGCTGCCGCAAGATTTTTCTGAAATTATGCAGGAAATTCGTCAGCATTTCAAAATTACTGATGATGCTGAAATCGCCATCGAAATTGATCCACGAAATATTAACGAAGAGAAAATCAAAACCTATGCTCGTGAAGGCATAAACCGCGCCAGCATTGGCGTGCAAGATTTTAACCCAGATGTTCAAAAAGCGATTAACCGCGAACAATCTTTCGACGTGGTTTATGAATGCGTAAAAATGCTGCGCCAAAACCGCATCAATAACATTAACTTCGATTTGATTTACGGACTTCCAAAACAAAGCGTCGAAATGGTGAAAAAGAATATCGACATCAGCTTGTTGATGAATCCAAGTCGCATCGCTTTGTTTGGTTATGCTCACGTGAAGTGGAAAAAGAAACAAATGCGTTTGATCAATGAAACTGATTTACCAAACGAAAAAGAGCGCATTTTGATGTTTCGCGAAGCTTCGCAAAAATTGGAAGAAGCCGGATTTTTTCCGATCGGGTTAGATCATTTCGTCAAAAAAAATGATTCGATGTTTCAAGCATTTGTGGACGAAAAATTGCAGCGTAATTTTCAAGGTTACAGCTCGGATAATGCCGAAATTTTACTTGGATTTGGCGCGTCCGCAATCAGCTATTTGCCTTTTGGTTATGCCCAAAATACGAGTGATTTTGAGCAATATAAAAAAGAAATCATGAGCAAAAATCTCGCTATCAGCAAAGGCATTGAACTAAGCGAAGAAGACAAAATTCGTAAAAAAATTATCGACGAAATTATGTGTTATTTGGAAGTCGATTTGAAGAAGTTTGAGCTGACGGAAGAAGAAGTAACAAGCTTGCTAAACAGCAAAATATTGGCGGATTTAAAACAAGACGGTTTGCTGCGCCTCAAAAATAATACCATAAAAATCAATACTGCCGCACCCCAAATCTCAAGAATTGTCGCCAGCGTTTTTGATCAATATTTTCAAAACGTTCAGCAAAAATTCTCGAAAGCTTTATAAGGAAAATAGTTTGAGGTTTTGTCATGAGATCCTTCGCTTCGCTCAAGATGACAAGAAAAAGCTCAGTATGACGAGAAATAGCTCAAGATGACATTGTCATTTTGTCATGTTGAGCACAACAAAACATCTCGTTAGTTAGTATTTCTAATATTTTTCCGGGTGGAATTTTTGCACTGGGCGAGCGTTGGATTTTACGAAAATTGTCGATTTAATAATTTCGTTCATTTGCTCTTTAGAAATTTTAATCGGCGTTTTCATCACATACCATTTCACACCTTCGCGGCATGGCGGCGTTGTTTGAGAGCCATCGTAGAAAAACAATAAATCTTGTTTGTTCACAAATTTATTTAAATCGATTTGTCCACCGCTTTTGGTCACTTTCAAAAACTGCTCGAAGTTTTTATTTTCAGCCCCAACTTCTAACATAATTGCTAAAACCAACCATTGTTCATCGTCACTTTTGTGATAAATTTGCATTTCCAGTGAAGACGGTTCGTGGTTAATCAAATGCTCGCTTGGATGGTGAAACTCAAAGCGGCGCACGTAATATTTTTTCTTAGTTCTGATCAAATAATCGCGGCTATCAAATTCGAATTTAGCGAAACGTAAATCGGCAACTTTTTCGACATCAGCTTTTTTGTAAAAAAATTGTAAATCGTTTGGCTTAAATTCTTCAGTAATATCAATTGGCGATTGGTTGTAGCCAATTTTACAAAACTTGTAATCTTCTTGCAAATCGCCCCAAGATTGCGGCTGGTTGCGGCCTTCATAACTCCAATTTTTGTCGCACGAAAAAACAACAAACGACAATAAAATTAGTAAATATTTGTTTTTCATAATTGTGTTTTCCATTGCGCCAGTTCGCTTAAAGCACGCTTACTGTAAGCTTCTTTGCGATCAGTTTTTTTGGTTTTTTCTTCTAAATTCTCAAACAAACCGAAATTTACATTCATCGGCTGAAAATCAAGACCTTCGTGACCAACTGTAATATGATTCAACAACGCGCCAATCGCCGTTTTAGGATTTGGCGTGGTCACTTTAAAATCGCTTGCTACAAAAATTCCGGCGAGCAAACCCATCGCCGCTGATTCAACATAACCTTCCACTCCGGTAACTTGGCCCGAAAACAAAATATTAGAAGATTTTTTGAAGCGTAAAAAATTATCCAGCAACTTTGGCGAGTTAATAAAAGTGTTACGATGAATGCCACCAAGACGTGCAAATTCAGCGTTTTCGAGACCCACGATTTTTTTAAAAATACGCTGCTGCTCGCCATATTTCATTTTGGTTTGAAAACCCACCATATTGTAAAGCGTGCCGATTTTATTATCTTGGCGCAGCTGCACCACAGCGTAAGCTTTTTCTGGACGATCTTTGTGTTTAGTGCCTTCTGGCGATTTAGGAAAATGCGGATTGGTCAAACCAACAGGCTTCATCGGGCCGTGACGCAAAGTGTCAACTCCGCGCTCAGCCATCACTTCAATTGGCAAGCAACCATCAAAATATGGCGTGTCTTTTTCCCATTCTTTGAACTCAGTTTTTTCGGCGCGAATAAGTTCATCAACAAAATCGTAATATTGCTCACGCGTCAACGGACAGTTGATGTAATCCGTGCCGTTGCCTTTGTCGTAGCGCGACTGAAACCACGCTTTGGAAAAGTCGATTGAATCTTTGTAAATGATCGGCGCGATGGCGTCAAAAAAGGCTAAATGCTCTTCGCCAGAATTTTGCAAAATTGATTTACCCAAAGCATCAGAAGTCAGCGGGCCAGTTGCGATAATCCAAGTCTCGTTGGAATCAATCGGCAATTCAGAAATCTCACGGCGCGAAATTTTTACTTTTTTAGTCGCCAGTAATTCGGCTTCGATAAATTTGGAAAATCCTTCGCGATCAACAGCCAAGGCCGATCCCGCCGGAACACAATTAGCGTCGGCAGAACGCATAATCAAAGAATTCAGCTCGCGCATTTCTTGATGCAACAATCCAACTGCGGTTTTTACGTCGTCACTACGCAGCGAATTAGAACAAACCAACTCAGCAAAATCTGCGGTTCGATGCGCAAAAGTTTTGCGATTTTCATCACGTATCTCAAAAATCTCAACTTCAACACCACGCGACGCCAATTGCCAAGCCGCTTCCGATCCAGATAATCCTGCACCAACAATATTAACTTTTTTCATTTATTTTTGATAAAATTGAGGAATAAAAAACTGCGTAATTTTTCTAAAAGAACCAATTTTTTGCAAGATGGTAAAGGTGACTAATATCAAAAATTTGAACTTCACTGAAACTAAATAGTCTAAATCAAATCAAACAGATTTTTAATCGTAGTCGGAACGAATGATGAAACTTTACTTGTTTCAAAATTAGCTTCTTTGTCGCCTTTCTTTTTAGTATATTGATAACGAATTCCGAAAACTCCGCCACCTTCACCACCAGTTAAAATTCCCACTACATTTCCTAAAATTGGAATTTTACCGATACCAAACAAGTTGTTGATGATAAAACCCGGAACAATCATGCCTTTAATGTCGTAAATATCGTTAGCTACGTCAATTTTACCTTTTGCAGTAATGCCGATTTTGTAGTTATTGGCGACTAAAGATTGCAGATCAATCACACCATTTTGAGCCGCAAAATCGATTTTCATCGAATCAAAAATAGTTTTATCTTCCGAAAAAATTTTGTCGCGCACTTTGGAAAACAAAGAGTTAGTTGCTAATTTTTTTACTGTCGGATTTTCGTAAATAACAATGCTGTCGTAAAAACTAATATTACCTGAAATTGTCGGTTTTTTATCAACCACACTGTGAAGCAATTTTAAATTAGCACTGCCGCCAGAAATTACGTTGGATATTCCCAAGGCTTCTGCCATATAGCCGATATCTGTGATTTGTCCGTCAATATGTACAAAATTTTCTTCGTTCTTTTTACTTATTTGTAATGACAAAGACTGCTCTTTTTTATTGTAGCTACCCTTCAAAAACCCGGAATTGCACAGCTGATCCTGACATTTTAAATTGAAGGCAAAATTTTTAATTGCCTTTGCATTAGCCAAAAACAAATTATCCAAATTAATTTTAAAAGAAGAGCTTCTGAAACTAGCACCAGAAGAGGAAAATGAGGCGAATTTATTTTGAATTGCCGCCGCCAAATCAAGAACTTGCCCGCGTAAAACTAACTTTTGATTTGATGATTTTAAATCAGCTAAATATTCGATTTTATAACTGTTACGACCGAAATTTTCATTTTTCAAATTAGCTGCAACAATATTAAAAGGAGAAGTCATCGCCTTAACTTCACCACTTATTTTAGAAGTAATTGTTTGTTTTTTGTTACGAATAAGCAGCGATTCCTTTTTCCAAAGTTCAATGTTTTTCAAATTAATTTCTTTGGTTGATGGAAATGAAATTGCTAAATTCAGCTGACTTTCTGCACCATTTTTCTTTTCAATATTGTAATCTTTTATCGTCAGCTCTGATTTCGTGAGATCAATATTGACGACGAAATCATCACTTCCCACGTCTTTCTTAACAGCTGCATTTACATCACCTTTAACGTAAGGATTGCTCAATTTAGAAATTTCGGAAGTAACTGCAATGTAGCAATCTTTTAACTCAATCTTATCGTTAAGAGGAATTCTAATATCAAAATTATTTTGAGAATTACCGTTTAAATATTTTTCCACTTCCGCAGAGAACTTCGAACTTTTATCAGCGTGTTTCAATGAATCTGAGGCGCTACCTTTCGATTTTCCTAAGATTCGCAATACAACTTGCGCAGCCGAAAAGTCATCGATTAACACTTTTGAATCATAAATTTTACTGCCCAAAACTTCACCAGCATTGATCGCAATATTCATACCTTTTTTATCAAATTTAGCGACTGCATCGATTTTCTTAATTTCTGGAAACTCATCACTATAATTCAAATCAGCACCAGCAAAATTTATAGAAGCATCTATTGCTTCAAGATCGTTAACTTGATTAACAGTTTTGAGTGAAAATTTGGTAGAGGCATCTTTAACGATACCATTTTTGATATGGCTAATTACCCAATCACGAATTCCGTTATCTGACAAAGACACTGGCCACAATTTTTCCAATTCATTAATTGGGGCGTTACTTAGTTTAATATCAAAATCTGAACGACGATTGTCCCAATCATTGAAGTTGGAAATTATCAATGACATTTCAAAAGGTGTATTCAAAGACAAAGAGCTTGGATTTGTTGTATCAGCATCATTGTGCATACGGAAATTAGTTTTGATATTTTTCAAATTCAAAATTCCGAGCTGATAATTATATTCTCCTTTCAAAGATAAGTCTGAGAAAAACAAACGTTCGCCAAAAAACTCTGAAAAAAAGAAGCTTCCAGCTTTGCTATCAAGAGTTAGTAAAGCGTTGTGGAATCTATCTTTATCCAACGCGAATGACCCACCAAAGTTCAACACTGCATCAATTTTGTGTAAGAAATTTAGAGAAGGATGCAAATCAGCAATCGAATTAGCGCGAAAATTCACCAAAAATACGTCACATTTTAACAAGTTATCTTTGTTAAACTGACATGAGCTATTGAAGTTTAAATCTTGTGCAGTTTGACCAATACTGAATTTATTGGTTGAGGAAACATACAAAATATCATTTTTTACTAAAGCACGAACTTGTGATTTTTTGATCCAAAACTTTTGTTCTCCGTAGGTAATTTTGGCATTTTCCAACTCAAAGCTTTTAGTCAAAAGTTCTTCTTTTTTCATTTTTGACAAAACTTCAATTAAAACCTGATTGATAGAAGTTTGGGAATCTTGTGATTGATCTTTGATAGAATCTTCAACAGTTATTTCAGGATTAATAACTTTTATTTTACGAGGCGTAAAACTAGCTGTAACTAGGTTTAGAATGGAAAATTCGCTGTCAATTTGTGGAATGATTATTTCGTGTTTTTCCGCATCATTTTCCGGTGATTCTTGCAAAATTTTTATATCTTTAATGCTAACCTTCAAAGTTCCGTATTTGGTAAAACTCAAATAGGCATTATCAAAATTAACTTTTTCCCCATAATTAGTTTTTAGGTGATCTCGAATTTCTGAAGTTACAAAAGGAAAAGATTTAGGTTCAGTGGAAACTAAAATTATGAAGTAAGATAAAACTATCGAAAAAGTCAGCAATACGGCAAATGCAACTTTATAAAATATACCAATCTTTTTTTTAATTTCTTGAGCTACAACTTGAACTTCCTGACCAATTTCACTTCCGATACCTTCAATTTTATTTCCAACAGCTTTTTCAAAGCTTTTGGCATATTCTTTAATTTCTTTGCTTATCCCTTTTAAGAAATCCGACTCTTCGCGCTTTATTTTTTTGTTATGATTAAGTCTTTTTTTAAACATTGCATGGGCACGCGGCGGCTTATTTTATTTGATTAAGTGATGTTTTGGGATGGTCAAAACTATGCTCTTTTCTTTATCGTCAACCACTTTCACTGTACAGTTCTGCTTTGAAAGAATGTAGCTAATTTGCGCTTCATCAATTTTTGCAGTAAAAGCACTAATCTGATTAGCAGTTTTTAGATAAAATATTACTACAAGCTGATCAAAATGATCGGTCATAATACTAACTTCAACCTTGCCTTCTAAGTCAATTTTTAAAAGTGAGGCAAAAATTCTTCTCATTGCATCGACTAAAACTGATTTATCCGCTTTAACTTTAGGCAAACCAGCAGCATCAAAAGGTTGTTCTACGATAATGCGATCACGAATTTTTTGACTTAGCACACCAACAAATTCAGCAAAAAAATCTAAAATAGTAAAAATTTCTTCATCAGAATTAAGCTTAGCATCAATCACAGTTGAATCTAACGAGTTAGAAATTGCAGTTTTTAGTTTAACAGCATTCATGTAAATGCGGTTAATATCTTCAAGAGTGCGATTGCTTAAAAAATCACCGTAAGGGCTTTCGCGCAGAATTGATGAAGTTTGGACGATAACGTCTAAATAAGAGAATAACTCTGAAGAAAGAACTGTCGAAACCTGATTTTTGATATTACCGATTGTTTTGTGATGAACTTCCTGAACCTTCAAAGCGTTAGCGGTTTTTTCTTTTACTTTTGCTAACATCAAGTCGAAATCGATTGGCTTCACGAGATAGTCATTAGCCGATAAACCTACACCTTTAATAACATTTTCTTTTTGACCAAGAGCTGTCAAAAAAATGAATGGAACTGTGTTATTTTTAACATTTTTCGCTTCGCGAATCATTTTCAACAATCCGTAGCCATCAACTTCTGGCATCATAATATCAGAAATTACCAGATCCGGTTTATTTTGCATAAAAGCTTCAAAACCTTTTTTACCATTTTCTGCTTCATAAACTTCGAAACCTTCGTCACGCAAAATTTCAGCAATATTTTCGCGAATTTCATTTTCGTCTTCTACACAAAGAATTCTAAGTTTTCTGTCTTCAGTCATATTAGCAAAAATTGATTAAACTATTTTAGAACCTTCGAAATTACGCAATATTTCGTTAACTACGTCGTCGTTAATTTCTTCGACATTTTTAGCCTCAAGGTTTGTTGTTGCGACTTCAGAATTTAAAGTCTTTGCAATTGGTGCAATTTTTTCTTCAAGCTTTGGAGAAGAATTTTGCGACTGATTCAAATCAAGCAAAACTTCTTTCAAATTCGGCAAAGCAACTAGATGACAAATTCTGATCAAAAGCATTTCAAAAGCCATTTTTGGTGCTTGTGAAAAGCTCACCTCAGCATGTCCTTTTACCAACATTTGCCAAATGCGAGTTAAAGATGACAAAGGAATACGCAAAGCAATTGCAGCAATTTTTTCTTGGTTATTTTTCGAATATCCATCGAGACGATAATTTTTGATCAGCTTTGTCGAAGTAACTTTTGAAGTAACTTCCATCAAATCGGCTAAGAGTTGTGTAATATCTGAAGAATAAGCGTAAAAAGCCGCAAAACTGTTCAAGGCCGAGTTAAAATCACCTGACAACATAAAATCAAAAAGCTCAATCACTTTAGTGCGATCATTCAAACCCAACATTTTTTCGACAACATCAGCTGGCAAAAATTGCGCGTGATTATTTGAAGACAAAGCTTGATCCAGCAAAGACAAAGAATCGCGTACCGAACCCTCCGACATTTTAGCGATTATTTCCAAAGCTTGTGCATCAGCTTCTAAATTTTCTTTGCTTAGAATATTTTTCAAATGCAGCGCAATTTCCGTTTCATCCAAACGACGTAAATCAAAACGCTGACAACGCGACAAAATCGTTACCGGAACTTTGCGAATTTCAGTTGTGGCAAAAATGAATTTTACGTGGGCTGGCGGTTCTTCCAAAGTTTTCAACAAAGCATTAAACGCACTGTTGGACAACATGTGAACTTCATCAATGATATAGATTTTATATTTTGCCATTACCGGGGCGTAAGCAATCGAATCGATAATTTCGCGAATATCATCAACACCAGTTCTGCTGGCAGCGTCAATTTCAATAACGTCTTGATGTTTTGATGCGCTGATCGCCAAACAATTATCGCAAGTACCGCAAGCTTTAACTTCATTTTCGGCGCGATTAAGGCAATTCAAAGTTTTGGCAATAATTCTTGCGGACGTAGTTTTGCCAACGCCGCGAATGCCAGTTAAAATGTATGCGTGATGCAATTTATTATTTTTAATCGCATTGCTCAAAGTTGTGACCAAAACCTCTTGCCCAACAAGCTCATCAAAATTTTGTGGACGATATTTGCGGGCGAGAACTAGGTAAGAATTTTGTGTCATTTGCGATTGTAAGATTTGGGCAAATACTGGAGGGAAAATCTCAAAGCTTGTTGCAATTTAGATGAGATTTTTAGCGGAAATAGCACGACCCGCTTTGACAAATTATGTGCTGCTTCCTTTCGAACCTGACACTTTTAACAAGCAAAACGCCCGTGCTACTTCCTTGGAAAATATTTTTTAGAAGAGTGAAAAAATTAGCAAGAAAAGTTTTCGCAATATCCTAACTTTTATTTCAAAGCACTCTGAACAACACAGCCAAAAATTTCTTTAAAACGATTTTCTAAAGCTGCGTAAGAAAAATTGCGGCACATACGCGCGAAAGATTGATCGACAATTGCATCGAAAAGCTCAGGCTTTTGAATCACTTCAATGATCGCTTCAGCAAAACGCTGATCTAAATTTTTGCGCGGATTCAACTCAACCAACAAACCGTCAACTCGATCACGCAAAACTTCTTGCGAGCCGAAAGTGTTAGTCGCAATCACCGGTTTGCGGTATTTGATCGCTTCAAGCAAAACCAAGCCGAAAGTTTCATTGTCGGACGCGCTGCAAAAAATATCGATATCCGCAAAAAATGATTTTTTATCTTGCACCCAACCACAAAATTCAACGCGATCTTGCAAGTTCAACGAAGCAGATAACTCCCGCAAATTTTTTTCAAAAAAACCGCTACCGGCAATTTTAAGTTTAAAAGTTTTTTCTAAATTTTGCGCCGCACATATTTTATCAAGCGCCGCCAAAGTTTTAACCAAATCATCAAAACCTTTTTTGTCATCTAAACGACCCATCGCACCGATTGTGACAACTTCTTGTTTCACTAAATTAATTCGCGGTGCGATTGCAATTGCATCGCTCAAATCAATGGCATTATGCATGACGAAGCTAGAATCCTCAGCTTGTCCCGCATCAATCGTGCGGTGAAAAACTTCACGATTAACCGAAAAAATCAAATCAGCGCCGATCGAACGCTTGACGTTCATGCTATGATTCACCGCTACTAAAAACACCTTGCGATCTTTAATTTTGGCAATGGCTTTTTTCGACAAAACTACCGAGCGACCAATGTGGGCAACAACTGTTTCAGCTTGGAATTCTTTGATAATTTTACGAATTTGTTTGCTGGCGAAAATATCGTGATCGCCGAATTTGTTGGCGATTTTTTTAGTTGCGATTCCCAGTTCAGAAATCTTGTCAGCGTACGGCGCATCTTCTTTTACAATTGCCACAACTTCGTGGCCTAAATTTTTTAAAACAACCGCGTAATCAATAAAAGCTTGTTCCGCACCACCATTTTGCGAAGTTAAAATAATATTGATGATCTTCATTTTATTGATTTTTTGCCAATTTTTCTTTGGCTTTAATTGTTGAAACTAAAGGATAAAGACCAGCTAAAACAGCGATCAAAAATCCTAATCCTCTTTCTTTGTATCCTCTTTTAATTACGAAAGACTTAAAAAAGCGGTAAAAGAAATCAGAAAGAATTTTAAAACAAGATGAATGAATCTTATTGCTTCTAATAATGTCAGAAGCACGCCAGTTAGTATATCTGTTAAAACGGTTTATTAAATCAGCTACATCCTCGTCAACTAAGTGAGTAATAGAGTTCTGTAAATATTTTTTTTCACACTCTTTAAAAATTGCTGTAGGATGAATTTCTTTATCTTCCTCATAAATTTTCATACCACGATAATGCATGGTTTGGCGGCTTAAAACTCCTAAAGTGCGCAACCAACCATAACGCACATAACGTTTTCCAATATAGTTGGCAATTGGTGCAACTATTAAACAAGGTTGAGAGTTTTTAGTTATCTCAACAATTTCTTGTGCTAACTGTGATGAAATTCTTTCATCAGCATCAATTTCTAAAATCCAATCACCAGAAGCAGCATTAACTGCAACGTTACGTCTTGCACCTTCAATATTCCAACTTCCTTCAATTATTTTATCTGTATACTTAGCAACAATTTCTTTAGTAGAATCCGTACATTTGTCTAAAACCACGACAATTTCATCGACGAAATTCAAACTTTCCAAACATCCAGCAATCTTTTTTTCTTCGTTATGTGCCACAATTACTGCAGAAATTTTTGTCATTATTTAATCCTTTTTTTATCCTTAATTGATCTTTTGTAAAGTTTGTGAATTGACATGCCAATTCAGTGAAATTAACTTCTAGACCATGCAATTGTCAAAAAGAAATTTCATCAAAGCAGCCTTAGTTTCATCCGCTTTCGTGGCAAGTTCTTGCACTTCTAAAATTTTTAGAAGTCACAAGTACTATACGAAAAATAGCGGAGAATCTTCGCTGTCTAAATTTAATAATAAAAAACAATCAACTATGTCATTTGAACTTCCAGCTTTGCCTTACGCTAGAAATGCTTTAGCTCCTCACATTTCAGAAAATACTTTGAACTATCATTACGGTAAACATCATCAAGCTTACGTAACTAACTTGAACAACCTTATCGCTAGCACCGAATTGGCGAGCAAATCTTTGGAAGAAATCATCAAAATTTCTGCTGCTGATAAAACTAAAGCCGGCATTTTCAACAATGCAGCGCAAGTTTGGAATCACACTTTTTACTGGCACTCAATGAAACCAAATGGCGGCGGCAAACCTAGCGGCGCTGTTTTGGCAAAAATTGAAGCTGATTTCGGTTCTTACGAAAATTTCGTTACTGAATTCAAACAAGCTGGTGCAACTCAATTTGGTTCAGGCTGGGCTTGGTTAGTTTTGGAAGATGGCAAATTGAAAGTTACTAAAACTGGCAATGCTGAAACTCCACTTACAACTTCAGCTAAACCTTTGATGACCATGGACGTTTGGGAACATGCTTATTACCTAGACTTCCAAAATGCTCGTCCAACTTACATCGACACTTTCCTAAACCATTTGGTGAACTGGGATTTTGTTGCTGAAAATTTGAAGTAATAAAAAAGCTGTAGAGGAAATGATTTTGTAACTCGATTTACGAAACATTTCCTCTCTTTTTTCGTCAGAACAACAACGCTGTTCAAATCAAAAAATAAAAAAATGCGCACCTCAAAAATCGAACGTGTTACCAAAGAAACTTCCATCAAAGTTGAAGTTAATCTCGACGGCACTGGTCAGTATAAAATTGAAACCGGAATCGGCTTTCTAAACCACATGATTGAGCAACTTTCTCATCATTCTTTGATCGACATCAACCTTGAAGTTAAAGGTGATTTGCACGTTGATTTTCATCACACTGTTGAAGATTCAGCCTTGGCAGTTGGTGAAGCGGTGAAAAAAGCTTTGGGCGACAAAAAAGGAATTACACGTTTTGGTCATTCTTACGTTCCGATGGATGAAACTTTAACACGTTGCGTTCTTGACTTATCTGGTCGCGCTTACCCAATTTTTAATTGCGAATTTAAACGCGACAAAATTGGTGAAATCGACACTGAATTATTCCGTGAATGGTTTTACGCCTTTGCTCAAGCCGTTGGCTGCAATCTACACGTCGAAAATTTGTACGGCGTTAATAATCACCACATTATCGAATCTTGCTTTAAATCACTAGCTCGTGCGTTGCGCGTTGCCATCACGATTGATGAACGCAAAAAAGACGCTATCAACTCAACCAAAGGACTTCTGTAAAGTGACTCTTCTGCACAAAATCGCGCACAATAAAAAAATTACCAAACCAGTAATTTACGGTGTTTCTGGCACTAAACTTAGTGATGAAGAAAAATATTTTTTCAGCAAAAATGGCCCTTTAGGTTTCATCGTTTTTGCCCGCAATATTGAAGATAAAGCGCAATTGCAAAGCTTAACTGCTTCAATTCGCGAAGTGATGGATGGCGAAGTTTTAGTTTTAGTCGATCAAGAAGGCGGACGCGTTGCCCGCATGAAAGAACCGCATTGGAAAAAATATCCAACTGGCCAATATTTCGCTGATATTTACCAAAATAATCGTGACGAAGCGCGCCAAGCTTTGTTTAAAAACTTTCAAGAAATTGCCCAAGATTTAGTCGAAGTTGGCATCAACGTTGATTGCGCGCCGGTGTTGGACATTTTAAGTGAAAAAACTCACGAAGTTATTGGTGATCGCGCCTACGGCAACAATCCGCAACAAGTTGCTGATTTGGGACGTAAAGTTTGCGAAGGTTTGTTGTCGCGTGAAGTTTATCCCGTCATCAAACATATTCCGGGACACGGTCGCGGCACTTCCGACAGCCATCTTGAACTTCCGGTTGTTGACGCCACTTTGGAAGAATTACGCGCTCATGATTTTATTCCTTTTTACGAATTACGTGACCAAAAATTCGCCATGACTGCCCATATTTTATACACGGCGATTGACAAAAATGATTGCGCCACTGTTTCAAAAACAGCAATCGATTTGATTCGTAACGAACTTGGTTTTGCTAATATTTTGATGAGTGACGACGTTTCGATGAAAGCTTTGAAAGGCAGTTTTGCCGAAAAATCGCGCTCTATTCTAAATGCTGGTTGCGACTTAGTTCTGCACTGCAATGGCAAAATGGAAGAAATGACTGAAATCAATTCTGCCTTGCCCAACTTAAACGATAAATTCTGGGAAAGATTCGTTTCTTAGTTTGTCCCAAATTTGCCAATTTTTTTCTCATAAATTTACTATTTCCGACATGACTAACTACCTTCATAAAAATGACCTTCCTGCTGATTTAGACCTTGGTGATTCAATCGCCATTGATTGTGAAACCATGGGGTTGAACATTGTGCGCGATCGTCTTTGTGTGGTGCAAATTTCTTCAGGAAATGGTGATGCTCATTTGGTGCAATTTGAGCAAGGAAAATATGAAGCTCCGAATTTGCGCAAACTTCTTGGCGATGATAAAGTTATGAAAATTTTCCACTTCGGACGCTTCGACATCGCGGCTTTGAACTTCTATCTTAAAGTTGATGTACAAAACGTTTATTGCACCAAAATCGCTTCGAAATTAGTTCGCACTTACACCGATGCTCACGGTTTGAAGGCTTTGTGCGATGAAATGTTGAACGTAGAAATTTCTAAAAAACAGCAATCTTCCGATTGGGGAAATCAAGAAATCACTGAAAAGCAAGTTGATTACGCAGCTTCCGACGTTTTGCATCTTCACAAGTTGAAAGCTAAGTTGGATGAAATGTTAAAACGTGAAGGCCGAATGGAAATTTTCCAAGCCTGCATCAAATTCTTGCCAACCCGCGCTAAACTTGACTTGATCGGCTTCAATAGCGCCGATATTTTTTCACACTAATCTAATTAATACATTTTTTCGTGAGAAACTTTGCCGCGAAAAACTCGATAAGAGTAAATCGTGTAACCAAAAATTACTGGCAAAGTGACGCAAACTCCGATGAACAAAAATGTCAGAGATTCTTTCGCAGCCGAAGCGTCAGCAAAATTTAGATGATACGGCATGATAAACGGATACAAGCTGATGGCGATTCCCAAATAGCACAAAGTAAAAATCACAATTGAAAAAATTAGTGGCTGAGTTTCTTTTTTTGTGATCAGCGAGTGGGTTAAAGCAATGAAAGTCACCAAAGTTAAACAAGGAACAATCGCCAGATAATAAATATTAGGAACGCTGAACCATCTTTGCATAATGAATTCATTCAAATAAGGCGACCAAGTGCTTACTAAAACCATAAAAATCATCACAAAAACTGCTGAGTATGAAGCGACTTTGCGCGACCAATCTTGCGTTTTGCCTTCGGTTTTCATAATCAACCAAGCGCTGCCAAGCAAAGAATAACCAGCAACTAAAGCTAAACCGACCAGACACGAAAAAGTTGTAACCCAAACATGACAAAAATTACCTTGGCATTGGAAACCCTGAATAAAAGAACCCAACATCACGCCTTGAGAAAAAGTGGCGATCAAAGAGCCGATGTGAAACGAAAAATCCCAAATTTTTATTTCTAATTTTGAGTGGGATTTGCCTCTAAATTCGAAAGCAATGCCGCGCAAAATCAAACCCAGCAACATGCCAATTATCGGAATGTAAAATGACGGCACAATAATTGAGAAAGCCAACGGGAAAGCGGCAAACATCACCATGCCACCCAATACTAACCAAGTTTCATTGCCGTCCCAAAAAGGCGCGATCGAATTCATCATTTTATTGCGACATTCTTCGCTGGGTGCGAATGGAAAAATTATTCCAACTCCAAGATCCAAGCCATCAAGCAGCACATACATAAAAATTGCCAAAGCCAGAACTCCGACAAAAAACAAAGGTAAATCAATGAAAGACGCAAAATTTAACATAATTTCGGTTGAAAAATTGAGCTGATAAAAAGTTACGAGATTATTTTATGAACACCTTTCTTGAGATGACGCAAGATATAATAAGTTGCGGCACCAAAGGCGAAAAAATAAACAATTGCGAAAGCAATCAACGAAATCGAAATTTGGTTGGCCTGCACTGCAGATGCTATGTCTTTGGTTTTGACGAAACCGTAAACCACGTAAGGTTGACGACCAATTTCGGTGACGAACCAACCAGCCAAAATCGCAATAAAACCGCTCGGCGTCATCAACATGCACCATTTTAAAAACCACTTTGTCGTAAAAAGTTTTTTGCGGAAATGTAAAAATAACGCCGTCACGGCAGTCATAAGCATCAAAACTCCGACAGCAACCATAAGGCGGAAGCTGAAAAACACCGGCGCAACTGGCGGTCTAAATTCTTTCGCAGTCGACTTTAATCCGTAAATTACACCTTCAGCATCATGTTTTAAAATTATACTGGCCAAACTTGGAATTTTAACGGCGTATTTGGTTGTTTCACTTTCTTCATCAGGAATACCAAAAAGCGTCAAAGGCGCGTGCGACTCAGTTTCCCAAATGCCTTCCATGGCAGCAACTTTCATTGGTTGATGTTTCAACGTGTTCAAACCGTGGAAATCACCGGCAACAATTTGCAAAGGCGCAAAAATCACAATAAAAGCCAGCGCCATTTTAAACATGGTTTTGGCGTGTTCGACTGATTTTTTCTTCAACAATAACCAAGCTGAAACTCCGCAAACCACAAAAGCGCAAGTCAAATACGACGCTAAAATCATGTGAACAAAACGATAAGGGAAAGACGGGTTAAAGATAATTTTTAGCCAATCGTTTGGATAAAATATGATGTTGTAGATCGTGAAATATTGCGGCGTCTGCATCCAGCTGTTAGCAGCGATAATCCAAAATGCTGAGATGATCGTACCAATTGCCACCATCAAAGTTGCAAAAAAGTGAACTTTTGGCGAAACGCGATTCCAACCAAACAACATGATGCCTAAGAAAGATGCTTCCAAGAAAAATGCTGTCAAAACTTCCATCCCAAATAATGGCCCTAAAATGTTGCCTAGTCGCAGTGAAAAACCTGACCAATTTGTTCCTAATTCGTAAGAAATAACCACGCCGGAAACTACGCCCATGCCGAAAATAATGGCAAAAACCTTGATCCAGAATTGATAAATTTCTTTGTATTTTTGATCTTTTGTCTTGAGATAAATCGCTTCAACGCAAGCTAAATAGCCGGCCAAACCGATTGTGAAGGCGGGAAATAAAATGTGAAAACTGATGGTGAAAGCAAATTGAATGCGGGCTAAAAGAACGGGATCGAAATTCATAAATCACGCGGCTTTGATTGAAGAAAAAGGTTAGTGACAAAATCGTCACTAACCAATTACCGCTAAGATATAATTTTTTATTTATTAGCTTCAACCTCGATTATTAAAGAAACTTCATCTGAAACAGCAGGAACTGCATAATTCATGCCGAACTCAGAACGTTTAATTGTTGCAGTAGCAGAAAAACCAACAGTTGGTTTTTGGGTGATTACGCTAACGTCAGATTTGTTGAATTTTGCGTTCAAAGTCACTGGTTTAGTAACGCCGTGCAAAGTTAGTTCACCTTCAACTTTAGCAGTGTTTTTGCCAGTAACTTTAACTTTTTTGCTGACAAATTTTGCAGTTGGGAATTGTTTTTCGTCAAACAAATCTGCACTTTTCAAATGACCGTCAAACTTCGGCAAACCAGTTGTTAAGCTGGCGATTTTGATTGTAACATCAACTGAAGAATCTTGCGGCTTTTTTTCGTCAAAATTGATTTCACCGGCAATATCAGAAAATTTACCAGTTTGGTTCGAAAATCCGAAATGATTAGCTGTCCAATTTACGTGCGAGTGATTTGGCTCGATTTGATATTTTTCAACTGCTGCGAAAGCTGAAGAAGAAACAGAAGCGAAAAGAATCGCTGCAATGCTAAGTTTGATTTTGTTCATTTTTTAAAAAATTTGAGATTGTTAATTTAGGTTTAAATTCAGTGTTTATAAAGCCTGGTGATGGTTTTGTAACGAAATTTTTTTGAATAAATTCCGTTACTAATTCGTTAAATGCGCTTTGTAAGTTACATTTTCTGTCGCCAAAGCTTTAGCAAATGACGGACGAGAAATTACGCGAGCAAAGTACTCTTTAGTTTTGGCTTGGAAATTGATCGGCTCTTTCATCGCGAAAGACCAATTAGCAATTACGGTTACTAAAATATCGGCAATTGTGCATTGGTCGCCACACAAATAATTTTGTTTTTGCAAACGCGCTTCGATTTCATCCCAATATTTTTGGATCAAAGCAATTGAAGGTTTATACATCGCATTAGCTTGCGCCGCGTCACCCAAAACTCGGTGTTGCGCAAAACAACGTGAATAAGCAGGATGCAAAGTTGAGTTAGCAAAACATAACCATTCCAAAGCTGCAGCACGCTCTAAGCCTGATTTTGGCAGCAAATCGTTATCGTGATTGTCGAGTAAATGCATCATAATCGCCGCACCTTCGCGTAGAACGAAATCACCAATTTGCAAAGTTGGTACTGATCCACGTGGATTAATTTTTAAATATTCTGCAGAACGTGGCTGACCAGCAGGAGTCGATACATTGACTAATTCGAAATCAGCATTGATTTCATTCAAAACAGCATGAACCGCCAAAGAACAAGATCCCGGAGAGTAATATAATTTGTACATATTTTTTGTAATTAAGTTTAACTTTTTTCTCTGCAAAATTGGAAAACGCAAAATCACACGTTTAATATGCAGAAATTCTTAACACCCTTTAAAAAAATTTGATGCCAAGTGATGACTAAGAATTTAATCGCCTTGAAAACTAAATTTGTAGTTACTTTAATCAAGTAGGTACCTTAAAGTAACCTATAAAAAGTTAAAAATTTGTTTTGGTAACAGACAATAAGACTTTTATTTTTCCAGACACTGTTAGCTAATAATTTTTTACTCAAATTTTTCGATTTTTTTTGAGATAACATTTATCTAACATTGCCAGCTTCCCCAAAGAAATTTCAATTTGCCATGAAAGCAAAAACCAAAAAACAACCAGCTTTAAAAAATAATCCAGATTCTGTCTGCAAAGAAAAAGTGCGTTGTCCGATGCATCATTTAGTCAATATGCTCAGTGGACCGTGGACAACTTATATTTTATGGTTGATCAGCTCGCAAGGACCGCAAAGATTTGGCCAACTCAAAAAACATATGCCGCAAATTTCTGCGAAAGTTCTAACCGAAAGGTTGCGTATGTTGGAAGATGAGCAAATAATCAACCGCTACCAAGAAGAAACGATCCCACCAAAAGTTACATACAGCTTGACGCAACGCGGTAAAGAGCTCGATAATGTTTTAAATCAAATCAACAAATTGGCCCAAAAGTGGTATAATTCAAAGTAATCGGAAAATGACTACCTCTGTAAATAATTCTCAAAATACTAAAAATTTTGTCGTCGATCTTGACGGAACATTGATCAAAAATGATCTACTCCTTGAAGCTTTGACTGACATTTTATGCCGTAATCCACTGCATATTTTTAAAATTTTAAAATGGCTCAGAAATGGCAAAGCTTTTTTAAAGGAGAAAATTGCCCAAAATTATAAAATTGACGTCACAACTTTGCCTTACAATCAAGATGTCATACAACTAATCGAAAGCAAAATAAAAGACGGTTACAACATCGTTTTAGCAACGGCAAGCCATCGTATTTTCGCCGTACAAATCGCTAATCATTTAGGTTTATTTGACGAACTTTATGCCACCAATGGAAAGGTTAATTTGCGTGGTGAAACCAAAAGAGATTTACTGATAAAAAAATACGGCGCGCGCAATTTCGAATATATTGGAAATTCCAATGATGATTTAGCAGTTTGGCAGTTTTCAAGCAAAGTTTATGCAGCAAATCCTAACCCATTTTTGCAGAAAAAACTAAAATCATTTCGTAATCTTGCAGAAATTTTTACAAATCCACAAAATCCTGTAAAAACTTTCTTAAAAGCAATTCGCGTACATCAATGGGTTAAGAATTCTCTAATAATTATTCCATTAATTGCTGGACACAAAATTAATGGAATTGCCGATATTAAAAATGGCATTTTAGCCTTTTTATTTTTCAGCCTATGTGCTTCCCACGTTTATTTATTTAACGACGTTTTAGATATTCGTAATGATCGTAATCATCACAGTAAAAAATATCGTGCCGTTGCTGCTGGATTAATTCCATCGCACATCGCTTTAGCTTTAAGTTTTGCACTTCTTTTTGTTTCAATTATTGGTTCTTTTAGTTTCTTACCTTTCCGTTTTGGCTTGTCAGTTATTGTTTACTACCTTCTCACTGTATCTTACTCGGTAATTTTAAAAAGGATCGCTGTTCTAGATATTGTTGTCTTAGCAGCACTTTACACTATGCGAATTATTGCCGGCACTTATGCCTTTAACCTCAGCCTAACTTTCTGGATGCTAGCTTTTTCAATGTTTATTTTCTTGAGCTTGTCTTTAGTTAAACGTTATGCCGAGCTTTATCAGCAACGTTATACTGGAAAAAATGAACAAGCCAAAGGTCGCGGTTATTACCCAAGCGACTTGGAAATTATTTCTTCTATGGGCACAACTTCTGGCTATTTATCGGTAATGGTTTTGGCACTTTACATTCAAGACACTGCTACAATTACACTTTACAGCCATCCTAAAATGATTTGGTTTGCCTGCCCTATTTTGCTTTATTGGATTAGTCGTATCTGGATTCTAACTCATCGCGGCGAAATGAATGAAGATCCTGTCTTGTTCGCTATCAAAGATAAAATCAGTTGGATTGCTGGATTCTTGTTTACCGTCATTTTCATCTGCGCTTTATGAACCAAGCTAATTTAAATTCTTGGGGCAATTTTCCGCAACTTCCGCAAACTGGACATCACGTTAATTGGCGTAACGAACTCGCTTACAAATTTTCTTTAATCAGCAACAAACATCAAAATACTCTCGCTTTTGGTAATGGTCGTAGCTATGGCGACAGCTGTTTAGCAGCTTCAGGACACGCAATTGTTACACGTAATTTGAATCGATTTATCGCAGCCGACTGGCAAAGCGGCGTAATCAAAGCCGAAGCTGGCGTTACAATTGCTGAAATTTTGGAAGTTTCAATTCCGCGTGGCTGGTTTATTGCAGTTACTCCCGGCACAAAATTTGTCACTTTAGGTGGCGCCATCGCCAATGACGTTCATGGTAAAAATCATCACGTGCGCGGCACTTTTGGTAAACATGTTTTGTCATTTGATTTGCTGCGTTCTGATCAAAGCGTGACTCATTGTTCAGAATCAGAAAATAACCAATTATTTTGCGCCACAATTGGCGGTCTTGGTTTAAGCGGAATTATTGCAACAGTTGAGCTGCAACTGATGCCGATCAAATCGAGTAAACTTAAAACTCAAACTCAAAGTTTTTCGTCTTTAGCAGAATTTTTTACACTGGCTGAGCATTTCGACAACAGCAATGAATACGGCGCTGCTTGGGTTGATTGCGTTGGTCGCGGCAAAAATTTAGGTCGCGGCATTTATTTCGCCGCTAATCACTGTGAATCTGGCGAGTTGCAAGTTAGCAATAAAAAGAAAATTACCGTTCCCTTTACACCGCCTTTTTCGCTGTTCAACAGCTTGTCTTTGCAGGTTTTAAACAATCTTTATTACCATAAAAACCGCACAACTAAAATCGACAAAATCAGCGATTACGAACCGTTTTTCTACCCACTTGACGGAATTTTACAGTGGAATCGCATTTACGGCCGCAAAGGTTTCCAGCAATATCAATGCGTCATTCCGCAACATAACGCTCTTGATGCAGTCAGCGAAATTTTAAAACAAATTTCCGCAAGCCAAGCTGGCTCATTTTTGGCAGTGTTGAAAAGTTGTGGCGACATCAAATCACCGGGATTGCTGTCTTTTCCAATCAAAGGAACGTCATTGGCACTTGATTTTGCACAGCGCGATATTTTTAATGACAAGCTCTTCAAAAAACTTGATCAAATTACCAAAGAATCCGGCGGTCGACTTTATCCAGCAAAAGATGCTCACATGTCTGCTGCTGATTTCAAAACATTTTACCCTAATTGGTTAGAAGTAGAAAAGCTTCGCGATCCTGCCCTTAATTCACATTTTTGGAAAAGAGTTACACAATGAACAACGAATCAATCGCAACAAAGAAAATCTTAATTATTGGCGCTACTTCGGCAATTGCCAATTCTTGTGCTAAAATTTGGGCTACAGAAAAATCACAATTTTTATTGGTAGCGCGTAACAACGAAAAACTCGCACAAATTGCTGACGACTTGAAAGTGCGTGGTGCTGTTGACGTTGAAACGATCAAAGCTGACATGAATAACTTCGAAATGCACAAAGAAATTTTGCAAAGAATCAGCACCATCGACATCGCTTTAATTGCTCACGGCACTTTGCCCAATCAACAAAATTGCCAAGAAAATGTTGCCGTCGCGCTGCAAGAATTTTCATCCAACGCTTTGAGTGTAATTTCATTTTTGACGCTCTTAGCCAATAAAATGGAACAACAAAAAAGCGGAACTATTGCGGTGATTTCTTCAGTTGCTGGCGATCGCGGCCGCGCTTCCAACTATCTTTACGGCAGCGCCAAAGCGGCAATTACCACTTTTTGTTCCGGTTTGCGCGCTCGTTTAAGCAAAAGTAATGTTCACGTTTTAACCATCAAACCGGGTTTTGTGGCAACTCCGATGACTCAAGGGTTAGCTTTGCCAAAAATTCTAGTTGCTACTAGCGATCAAGTCGCAAAAGATATTTGCAACGCTATAACAAAAAAATGCGACTCAATTTATACCCCAAAATTCTGGTTTTTGATCATGCTAATCATCAAAAACATTCCGGAGAAAATTTTTAAAAAACTGAAGTTTTAAAATGACAAATAACAATAATTTCTACGAAAAACTAGTTTTGGTTTTTTTATGTTTGATTGCCATTTGCTATCCAATATTTACCGCAATTGGAATTTATAAAAGCTATACAGGGGTTCCTTTCTGGGATAGTTGGTCAATCTTGTCAATGCAGGAAGATTTCGAAAAAGGCAATTTTTCCGTTCTATTTAAGCAACATAATGAACATCGAATTTTTTTAAGCCGCTTGTTATTCAGCGCTGATTTATACTGGTTTGGTGGTAAATTTATTTTCTTACTAACACTAAACTTCTTTTTACCATTATTATCTTTAGTCACTTTCTGGAAGTTTATCGATTCAAATGGTGATGAATCATCAAAAAATTTACGAATCGTTGTAAAATCAATTACTCTAGCACTTTTATTTTCTTGGATTCAGTGGGAAAACTTTGTTTGGGAGTTTGAATCACAATTTTTTCTGGCACAAATTTTACCACTAATTTGTTTTTTCTTTTTGTATAAATCGACCGAAAACCAAGAAAAATCTAAATTATTTTTCTTTCACAGCTGTCTATTTGGAGTACTTTCTTTAGGAACTATGGCAAATGGAGCTTTAGCACTACCTTTCGCAACAATTTTAGCAGTTACACTAGGACTTAGCTGGCGTAGAACTTTAGTATTATTTTTACTCTCTATTGCTGGTTGCTACG
This sequence comes from Alphaproteobacteria bacterium, assembly GCA_021151765.1. Lineage (GTDB taxonomy): Bacteria > Pseudomonadota > Alphaproteobacteria > Rickettsiales > UBA1997 > UBA2645. Next base: position 34,796 of record JAGKWR010000006.1, on the reverse strand, counting down.
CCTATTTCTACAATTTTCATTCTCTGCCACATCACGGATCTTTAACCAAAACCTTAATTACTGATCCTATTGGTCTTATCCATTACGCATTGTCTTATTTAGGAAGTCCTATTTCCTATTTAGTATCTCCGGAAAATAGAGCCACCAGTTTTATCATTCCAACTTTTGGTTTTGTGATGGTTGCAACCTCATTATTTTTTGTAATAAATATTTTAAGAAATTGGAAAAATCGTTCTAAACTAGAATTGTCTCTCTTGTTTTTCGTATTTTATGTTGAAATTTTATCAGTCATAACTGGTGGTGGTCGTTTACTTTTTGGAATAGAACAATCACTTTCAAGCAGATATTCCACACCAGTTCTGATGGCATGGATTTGCATCGTAATTTTGTTGTTTAAACACTTCGAAACTTATCTAAAAAAACACATTTTAAAACTAGCTTTAGCTTCTTCTTTAACGCTTTTTGGATTACTTTTTTCAAACCAAAAATCCGCAATTAAAACACCTTATAATATTAATTTTTCGAGAATGATGGCTGCCGTTGCTCTTGAAATGGGAGTTAAAGATGAAAAACAAACATTTGCTGTGTATCCAAATAATTGGGTTTCCGATTCCGCTCCTTCTTGGCGCGAAAAAGATCTAACGATTTTTAATCACCCATTAATCAAAGATGTAAATAAAATTATCGGAACAAAATTAGACGAAGAACTTCCGCAAGAAAATTGTCTTGGCCATACTGACGAAATTTTAAAAATAGAAGGTGATTCCAATTACTTTGCCGTTACTGGATGGATTTATAATTCTTCAGCAAAAGAAGCTCCGCAAAAAATCTTCGTTCTAAATGACAAAAACGAAATCATCGGATATGGCCTAACCGGCGCTTTACGTAAAGACGTGAAAGAAGCTCTTCATGAACGAAAAGCGCGCACTTCTGGATTTAAAATCTACTTCCTCAATAACAAAGCGAATAACCAAATTACTTTAAAAGGAGAACATCCAAACTGCAAAATGACTATAGATCTTCAAAAGATTAATCATTTAAAACGATAAAATTATTTTCTTATCCTAACCCAACTTACAGCAAAATCGTTTTAGACTAGATGACAAAAAAGAAATTTGCCGTTATTGGCGCCGGACCAATGGGTTTGGCTGTTGCTTACCAGCTGGTTAAAAATGGTTACCAACCAGTAATTTTTGAAGCTGATGATCGTATTGGAGGCATGACCGCAACTTTTGATTTCGCGGGTTTGCAAATCGAGCGTTACTACCATTTTCACTGCAATAGCGACTACGATTTCTTGGCACTTCTGGATGAACTTAAAATCGCCGACAAGATGAATTGGCGCACTACTAAAATGGGCTACTTTTTTGGCAAAAAAATTTCACCTTGGGGCAATCCAATTGCCTTACTTAAATTTCCGGGATTAAGTTTGATCGCGAAATTTCGTTGCGGACTTCACGCTTTTTTGTCAGTAAATCGCAATAATTGGCAAGATCTCGATCAAATTGACGCCGTAACTTGGATCAAAAAATGGGTCGGTGCTGAAGCTTACGCAGTTTTATGGCACAAACTTTTCGCCTTTAAATTTTACCAATTCAGCGACAACCTTTCCGCCGCTTGGATTTGGAGCCGCATCCGCCGTATTGGTCGTTCCCGTTACAACCTTTTCAAAGAGAAACTTGGCTATTTAGAAGGCGGTTCAGAAACTTTGTTGCAAGCGATGAAATCCTACATCGAAAATAATGGCGGCGAAATACGCCTGAAAACTCCGGTGCAAAAAGTGATAATCGAAAATAATGCTGTTGTTGGCGTTAATTTCAGCGATTCTTTCGAGAAGTTTGATTGCGTAATCAGCACCGCGCCAATTCCTTATTTACCAAAATTGATGCCTGATTTAGATCGTGAAATTTTGCAGAAATATCGCTCAATCCAAAACATCGCCGTAGTTTGCGTAATCGTTAAATTGAAAAAAGCGGTCAGTGAAAATTTCTGGCTGAATGTTAATGACGACACCATGGACATTCCGGGAATTGTCGAATACAGCAACTTGCGCCCTTTAGAAAATTCTGTCGTTTACGTACCATTTTATATGCCGTTTGACAATCCGAAGTTTCAAGACAGCGACGCAGCTTTCGTCAATAAAGTGAAAAGCTATTTGCAAAAAATTAATCCGGCTTTGCAAGATGACGACTTTTTAGCAATTCACGCCAGCCGTTACCGCTATTCGCAACCAATTTGTCCGCCAAATTTCTTGCAAAATTTACCACCTTTCAAATTGCCAGTTAAAGGTTTATTCGCCGCCGACACTTGTTATTATTATCCTGAAGATCGCGGCATTTCTGAAAGTATCGGCTTTGGCAAAATGATGGCAAATGAGGCAACTAAAAATGATTAAGCATTTCTTAACTAAACAATTTTTGCGGTTCTTTTTAGTTGGAATTACTTCTGCTTTTATAAATTACCTATCAAGAATAGTTATCAATTATTGGACTAGCTTCGTCTTAGCAATAATTCTATCTTACTTAATAGGTATGATTACTGCATTCCTATTAAATAAAATATTTGTTTTTCCTTACTCTAAACAAAATTTGACTCTTCAAATTCGTAACTTTTGCATCGTAAATACGCTGAATCTTTTTTTTGTTATAGCTATGTCCTTATTATTAAGGAAAGCATTCGCACTAATAGGTATGAACTTTTACCCAGCAGATTTAGCTCATTTAATCGCACTTGGATTTTTAACTTTTAGCAGCTTTTTGATTTACAAATTTTTCGCTTTCAAATGATTAAACTAAGAAATCCGCGCCTACTCTTTCCATTTTTCATGGCGCTAATCATGGCGTTTGTGATGTCTGGCGCCATGACTTTGATTAATCGCGGATTTGTAGAAAATTTCTTTTTTATTTGGATGCACTCTTTTGTTTTTGCTTTCCTAATTGCCTTTCCAACAGCTTATTTTGTGGCCCCGCAAGTGCAGAAATTAGTCAAAAAGATCTGCGAATCTTAAAGAATAATTTCTACTAATTGGCCAGTTTGAACAAATTCTAACTCTTGAGCGTTACAAACATTTTTCAAATCTTCGGCAATTTCTGACAAATCAATTGACGAATTTACCAACAATTTTTGCACGGTAGTTTTCATCGAAATATTTTGTTCAGATTTGAATTTTCTGACTTCAAAAATCACGGCTAAAGCGGCTTCGCCAACTTCAAGATATTTTTGGCTGAAGAATTTTTCTGACAATTTCGGCCAATTTCCGCGAGCGTTAATCGACTTAGTTTGAGCAAATTCGTCAGCAAAAATTGATGAATAAATCTCGTCGCAAATGTGCGGAATAAAAGGTGCGAACAGTTTCAAAAGCGTATTCAAACAAATGCGTAAAGTAACAATCGCGCTTTGTTGTTTAGCAACAATTTCAGCTTTCTGCGCTTCGTTTAATTCAACGCCAGCAAGCTTTTCAGCCGCCAAACCATAAGAACGAACTTTACAAATTTCTAAATAATTGTCGCAGAAATCGTGCCAGAAAAATTGTTCAATCGCTTCACGCGCACGCGCATATTCGAACTGTTCAAATTCTGCAGTCGCTTTTGCTGCTGTTTGATGCAAGCGCGACAAGATCCACAAATCTGAGGCTTCGGTAATCACAGCGTTTTCTTGCAACTTGTCGAAATTCATCGAAGCGAATTTCGCGGCGTTGAAAAGTTTGGTCACCAATTTTTGGCCGATTTTGAAAACTTCTTCACTGTAAGCAGTATCCGCACCAAGATGCGAAGTTGAGGCCCAATAACGCACAATGTCTGAACCTTTTTCTTCGATCAAAGCCGTTGGAGTAACCACATTGCCTTTTGATTTACTCATTTTGGTTTTGTCTGACGCCAAACACCAACCCGAAATCATCAAGTTTTTCCACGGAATTGAGTTTTGGTGAAGTGCAGCTTTCACGATCGTATAAAACGCCCAAGTACGAATAATTTCATGAGCTTGTGGACGCAAATCAGCTGGGAAAAGTTTTTCGTGACGAGCTTTGTCGAAACTGATTTCATTGCTGATTCCTTTGCTGGAAAGCTGTGGGCTGATTGACGAAGTCGCCCAAGTGTCCATAATGTCGGTTTCGGCAGTCACTTCCTCGCGCGCGTAACCTTTCGGCAAATCAACTTCAGGATCGCACGGCAATTGATCAGCATCAGCTACCAGAATTTTACCTTCTTCACCTGCTCTTTTTGAATACCAAACCGGAAATTTCACACCAAAGAAACGTTGGCGGCTGATACACCAATCCCATTGAAGTCCATCAATCCATTGGTCAATACGCACTTTCATGTAATCAGGATACCAATTACACTCAGCGGCTTTTTGTTTAAGCAGTTCTTTTTTGTCTAAAACTTTGATAAACCATTGCGGCACCACCAAAATTTCAATTGGCACTCCTGAACGCTCTGCACATTTTACGGCGCGTTTGATGGTTTCTTGTTTTTGCAAAATGCCTTGTGCTTTCAAATCTTCGATAACTTTATCTTTGAATTGTTTCAGCGGTAAACCTTCGATTTTGCCGTCTTTGCCAACAATAACTTTCAGCTCAAGATTATGTTTCTTCCACCAGCGGATGTCGGTTTCGTCACCAAAAGTACAGCACATCACCGCGCCTGTTCCTTTGTCGAGTTGCACTAAATCATCCGCGATAATTTTAACTTTTACGCCAAAAAGTGGAGTGATGGCATTACGTCCGTGAAGATGTTTGTAACGCTTGTCTTCTGGGTGAACCATCACCGCAACGCAAGCTGGCAAAAGCTCTGGACGCGTAGTCATGATTTCTAGTTTTTCGTCCAAACCTTCAATTTCGAACAAAATGTAATTCATCGTGCCTTCAACTTCCTTGTCGATCAAGTCAGCTTGCGCCAAGGCTGTGCGGTCAGAAATATCCCAAAAAACTGGTTCGAATTTTTTCTCAACTAAATTTTTACGATACAAATCAACAAAACTGGCTTGCGAAATTTTTTGTGATTCTGGCGAGATAGTTTGATATTTCTCATTCCAATCAACTGAAAGCGCGATTGAATTGAAAAGCGCTTCGAACTCTGTTTCTGCAGCCTCAACTTCTTCGCGACATTTTTTTACGAAAGATCCGTGACCATTTTCCGCTTCATAAACTCCGGCTTTTTTACCGATAATTTTTTCAACCAAACGTTCAGTTGGCAGACCATTATCGTCAAAACCCATTGGATAGAAAACATCTTTGCCCGACATACGCTGAAAACGTGCCACGAAGTCAGCTTGGGTGTAAGAAAAAACGTGACCCATATGCAAAAGCCCTGAAACTGTAGGCGGTGGCGTATCAATTACGAAAGTTTCAGCTTTTGTTTTGTCATTTTTAAAGGTAAAAATGCCCTGCTCTTTCCAGTGATTTTGCCAGAATTTCTCGCGCGTTTTAGCATCGTACTTATCAGTTAATTTTTTCTCAGACATTGTTTTGAACTATTGAATTTCAAGGATGTTAACCACGTAGCTGCCCATATTGTGGAAGTAGATTTTGCCGTTTACAACAACAGGTGCGTGATAAATTCTTTTGCCGATTTCAAAAGTGTTTTCCACTTTTCCATCTTGCGGTGAAGCGATTAATAATTGGCCGTCAGTGCCAGAAATAACTAGCTTATCTCCCATCATCACTACGCCATTATAAATTAATTTGCTTTCTGGTTTTTTATCTTTTTCTAAATTTGGTAATTGCGAAATCCATTTAATCGCGCCGCTTTTTTGCTGAACGGAAAGCAATTTATTGTCATTATCAATTACAAACAAAAAGTCGCCAGCCGCCCAGAAATCGACAATTCCGGCAATTTCTTTACGCCATAGATAGTTACCGTTGGTCAAATCAATTGCCATCATCACGCCACCATTGCCGATGACGAACATCCTATTTCCTTTGATTACCGGCGTTGCGTCAATGTCGTTTAGATAAAAATCTGAGCTGTTAGCTTTACTAACGTTGAGCTCTTGCGACCATAATAATTCACCAGTTTTTTTCTTAAGTGCGTAAACTTCTCCTGAAGAAAATGCGGCAATAATTTGATCTTTGTAAAAAACTGGATCAGCCGCGCCAAAAATTGCTGTGCTACGCATAATAGCTGATGAAATCCATTGAATCTCGCCATCTTTGGCATTTAAAGCGTAAAGCTTGTTGTCGTTTGTTGTAAAATAAACCATTTCACCATCAGAAACTGGCGCTGAAACTGGAATTGAGGCGATATCTTTTGACCACAAAATTTGGCCATCAATTGCACTAACTGCAGCAATTTTATTGACACCAGCGGTTGCAAAAATTTTGTCGTCAGCCAAATAAATTTTTGGACTACGGTAATTTTTCAAAAACTTGCTCGCAAAAACGCGACTCTTCCACAATTTTTCTCCAGATGAAAGATCGTAAGCGACCATTTTTCCAGCAGCATTTAGAGTATAAATTTTGTTGTTTTTGATTACTGGAGCAAAAACAAAATCGTCGTTAGCAGTTGAGCCGAAACCTGTCCAATAAAGCGAAGATTCTTGCAAAGAAATATTTTTAACTGAGCTAAACCAAGATTTAGTAGTTTTAAAATTTTTAGCAGCGTTTTCGAAGCGTTGGTTTTGCTCAGCGCTTGAACCATTCCATGAATCATTTTCTTGTTGCGATGGCGAATTTATTGCCACTTTTTCCAAAGCTGGATCAACCTTTATCGGATCAATAATTGCAAAGGCTGAAACCGCTTTCGCTTTGTCATATTCTTTTTTCTTATCAGAACATGACGCTGCGAAAAACAGTGAAATAATCAGGAAATAGTTAAGCTTAGAGCGACAAAACATCTAAAATTATTTTTGAGTTTGATTAGAGTTTTCAACACTTACCGCTTGTGGTGCGTAACCTTTCGAAGCGATAATTTTCAAACCTTCCTGTGCTCTTGCTTTGACTGTTTGAGAAGCTTCTGGCGATTTTGCAATCGCGTCTAAAGTTTCATAAGCTTTTTCTAAATTATTTTTTTGCAAATGAATGAAAGATTTTTGCTCAGAAATTTGATAACGCAATTCTTTGCTGCGATTTTCGATAGCTTCAACGCGCGTCAATAAATCTTCTTTTTGCAATTCATTTTCATCGGCAATCCAAGTTTTAATTGCCAACAAACCGCCTAAATCTCGCACGAAAACATCACAAGATCCGCATTCATTAATGCGTTGATAAATTGCGGCAGCTTCTGCTTTTTTATTTTCATCAAACAAAATTGCGGCGTAACGAAGTGATGCCAAAGATTGAATGCCTTTTGGAGCAGAAGAATTGTAGATTTGTTGAAGCTCTTCTTTGGCTTTTTCCACATTGCCCATTTGCTGATCAATCAAAGCTTGGTGAAAAACTTCAGAAAACTTAGCTTCTTGTGAATTTTGATAAATCGAAAAAGCTCCGTAAGCAATAGTCGCACCAACTAAAACCATTGAGATTGTTGAAATGATTTTAGAGTTTTGTTTAAAAAACTGTTTTATGGCATCTTTTTTAGCATCAGATTTAGCCTGATTGATAACGGAGTTTATTTCATTATTGTTCATCATATTTTTGACTATTTAGAGTTAGCGATTGCTTTGTTGCAGCAATCTACAGTGTTTTTCAAAAGATAAGCAATTGTCATTGGACCAACTCCACCTGGAACTGGAGTAACAGCTTTGGCAACATTTTTTACTGAATCAAAATCAACATCACCAACCAATTTAGTTTTTCCGTCTGTCAAAGTGATGCGGTTGATTCCAACATCAATTACGATTGCATCTTTTTTCACCATATCGCCTTTAACCAAGCCGACAACACCAGCTGCAGCAATCACGATGTCGGATTGCAAACATTCAGCTTTTAAATCTTTGGTTGAACGGTTAGCGATTGTCACTGTGCAGCTTTCAAGCATCAACAATCGCGCCAAAGGTCGACCGACAATGTTTGACGATCCAATCACCAAAGCTTTCAAACCAGCAATATTATTACCAAGCGTTGCCTTAATTAAATGAACGCAACCTTTTGGCGTACAAGGAATCAAAGCACCTTCTTTTCCATCAATTTCACCAACTGATAGCTTACCAACGTTAATCACGTGGAAACCATCAACGTCTTTGTCAGGGTTAATTGTGCGAATGACTTTTTTAGTATCGATGTGCTTTGGCAGTGGCAACTGCACCAAAATTCCGTGAATTTTTTTGTCAGAGTTCAACTCTTCAATTTTAGCGATCAAATCTTCTTCTGAAGCATCAGCCGGCATTTTGAATTGCAAGGAATTCATACCAACCGCATGAGCGGCTTTTTCTTTGTTGCTGACATAAACTTCGCTGGCTGGATCATTACCAACCAAAATCACCGCCAAACTTGGAGTGATTTTATGTTGTTGTTTGATTTCAGAAACTTGCTTAGCAATTTCCAAACGTAATTCGGCAGCGATTTGCTTGCCGTCGATGATTTGTGCGGTCATTTTTTTTGATAAATATATTTTAGGGAATCACTTTTAATCTAAGTGACTAAGAGATTAATTTGATAATATTTTTTTCAATTGATTTGGCATCAAGATTATTCTTAGTATACATGAATTTTTCATCACCGTAAACTCCATCAGACAAGTGATTTACTGCCATTCTTTTTAACCTACATTTTAGGCCGTTTTCAGCAATAATTTCAGCAACCATTGAACCAATTCCTCCTGATAGGTAATGTGCCTCAACAGTTACTGCAAAATCGTGTGTTTCGAGTAAATTTTTAATTTCACTAAGAACAGATTTTTCAAAAGAAGGAATCACAGCAAAAGTTATTTTAATGCCCTGCTCTTTAAGATTATTTACAGCAATTTCCACTTCAGAGCAAATTGTTCCAAGACTTAATAACAGAAGATTAGAGCCAGATTCAATAACTTGTAATTTGTTGGGATCAAAATTTTTATGATTCTTTAAAATATTCACCGAACCTTTACCAATACGATAAAATATTGGTCCTGAATTTTGGTAAGTTTTTTCTAATGCCTCAGGAGTTTGATCATCGTTGGCAGGGGCAATATAAACAAAATTTGGCTGCACACGAACTAAAGCAACATCTTCAAGTAAATGATGTGTTGAACCCAAATTACCATATTCAAAGCCACAACCAATTCCAACAAAACGCACTTGTAGATTGTGAAAAACTGGACCATTTTTGGCAAATTCGTAAGGGCGTAAAATCACAAAAGGTGCAATTGAATAAACGAAAGGAATGAAACCATCTTTAGCCAAACCGGTGGCTAAACCAATCATATTTTGTTCTGATACACCAACATTGTAAAAACGATCGGGAAATGCTTTACCAAATTCTTCAACAACTGAAAAACCAAGATCTGCCGTCAATAATACGATTCTATTGTCTTGTTTTGCCAATTCGATTAGTTTTTTAATGAAGTTATTACGCATTTTCGATTCCTAATTCTTTACAAGCTTGTTGATACTCTTGGTCATTCATTGATTTATAATGCCAAGGAATCGATTTTTCCATATAGCTCACACCCTTGCCAGACAAAGTATTAGCTACAATAAAAGTCGGTAAGTCATTTTTCTGTTCAGCAAATTTTTTAAGTGCACCGCGAATTTCTTCCTGATTGTGGCCATCAATTTCTGCAACCAAAAATCCAAAATCAGTCATTTTTTTAGTAATGTTGGAAATACTTATGACATCTTCCGTACGACCCAAAGCTTGTTGGCCATTATTATCAAGGATGATAGCCAAGTTTCTTAATTTATGGTGACTGGCAAATAAAATTGCTTCCCAGAAAGATCCTTCGTTGAGCTCAGCGTCACTAACTAAACAATAAATCTTACGATTACTTTTTTGAATTTTAGCTGATAAAGCTGCACCAGTTGCGAAGGTAACACCTTGACCAAGAGAGCCTGTAGTAAATTCAACTCCCGGTAAAAAATGTTTAGGATGAACACCGATACGGCTATTATTTTGGCTAAAGCTATCTAACTTTTCTTTTGACAAAAAACCTTTAAGGTACAAAGCAATATACAGTGCAAGAACAGCATGACCTTTGGAAAGAATAAAACGATCGCGTTCTACTTCTTGAGGATTTTCAATTTGCAAAATATCTTGATACAACACACCAACTAAATCAGCAATCGAAAGGCTGGAACCAATATGTCCTACGCCAGCTAATTTAGAGTTTTTTATAATATATTTTCTGATTTCGTCGCTGAAGTTCATTGCTTGATTATCTTTTTCTTAACAAATTTATCTACCATTTTTTCCAATCCGCTTTTCCGCTTGCCCATAGATTTTCTAAATAAATTTTGTCTCTTTGAGTATCCATAGCATACCAAAAATTTTCATGTTTGTAAGACATTAATTGATTATCTACAGCGAGATTTTTTAATGGCTGTTGTTCTAATACCACATCATCACCATCAGGAATATAGTCAAAAATTTTGTCGGAAAAAACGAAAAAACCACCATTAATATAATTGCCATCACCAGATGGTTTTTCGTGAAAATTTTTTACTTGAGAATCATTTTCAGAAATTTCCAAAACACCGAATCGCCCTGCTGGCTTAACAGCAACAAGTGTTGCAACTTTGTTATGCTTCTTGTGAAAGTCTATGGTTTTGCCAATATCAACATTGCAGACCCCATCCCCGTAAGTTAGACAAAAGTCTTTCTCACCTTGTAAATATTGTTTTACTTTTTTGATGCGGGCTCCCGTCATACTATTTTCACCAGTTTCGACTAGTGTAACTTTCCACTTTTCAGAATTATTATTATGAATGATACTAGTATTGTTTGCTAAGTCATACGTAACATCCGATGTATGACGGTAGTAATTAGCAAAATATTCTTTAATCATATAACCTTTATACCCCAAGCAGATAACGAAATCATTTATACCATAAGCAGAATAAATTTTCATAATATGCCACAATATTGGTTTACCACCAACTTCTACCATCGGCTTAGGCTTGAAAGTTGTTTCTTCACTAAGCCTTGTACCAAGACCACCTGCAAGTATTACTGCTTTCATAATATTTGATTATTTTGATACCACAAAAATGTATTTTCTATTGACTTCTCCAACGAAGTATATTCTTCCAAACCAAGTTGTGCTAAAGCTTTTAGATTTGATGGAATATATCGAGAACTGGATGAAGTATTAAAAGCTTTTGTATCGCAAAAATCAATTTTTGATTTTGAAGACAATATATTAACAACTAATTGAGCTAAATCTGATATTAAAATCTCACGTTGAGAGCCAACATTATAAACTGAATTTCTGGGCGCTACCAATAAAATCCGTAACAACCAAATTACTAGATCGATTGAATACAAATAAGAACGATATACTAACGATCTTGATTGCAGAGTTACATCTTTACCTTCCGCAACATCGCGAATAAAGTTACCAATTGCGTAATGACCATTAAAACTCATGTAAGGTCCAACAAAACTGAAACATCTAGCAATAGAACTTTGGACTCCATAAGATGAACTATAAATAGAGCACAAAGTTTCACCAAGCCTTTTTGTCTCACCGTAAACTGACGATATTTTTTGCAAATCTGGTCCACAAAAATCATTTTCATGACGTAATTTTACATCAAAATTTTGTGCGCCGTAAATTGCTCCAGAGCTTAAATAAAGAATTTTACAATCTTTATTACTCTTAGCAATTTCAAGCATGTTGATAGTACCAAGATAGTTTTCTTCGAGAAATTTTTGGGGATAATTTTGTAATTTATCCGCAGAAGTATCACACGCAGCATGAATCAGGTAGTCTACCTTTTCAGTGAAATTTTTTAAAACAGCAATATCAGATTCAATGACTTTTATCTTACTTGAAGATAATAAAGGAAATTTTTTTGTAAAATTTTCTTTATCACGAGAAACCGCGTAAATAGTCATGTTAAGACTATTGGCTTCATCTAAATACAAAAGACTTTCTAGTAAACATCGGCCAAAAAATCCACTTGCTCCAGAAATAAAAAATGACTTGTTTCTTAAATCGTCAACTACACACGCGAGCTTCGACTGTAATAACTCAACATCATATTTTGTAAGTGAAAAAACCATTTGAAAAATTCATTACTTCTTACTGCTCATAAACTCAGAAATTACTTCCTGCATGTGATTAATCATTTGCTCATTCAAACCGTGGTGACAAGCAAGCAAAACTCCACCACGCATGATGTTATCAGCATTAACCAAGCTTTTAGCTTTACGCATTTCAAGATTTTTGTATCCGGGTTGGCGTGTAATGTTTCCTGTAAAAACTACGCGTGTTTGGATATTTCTTTTTTCCAAATAAATCTGGAAGTCGCGACGTTCAAAAGGTGCAGATTCTTTAATAATAATTGGGAAGGCTAACCAACCAGTTTTACAACCTTCGGTTTCTTGCGGCAAAGTGAAAAATTCTTCGTATTTTTTGAAGAAGTTGATTTGGGTTTGGTAATTTTTGCGACGAGTAGCAATATTGTGTTCCAAATCATTAAGCTGCTCTAAACCAAAAGCAGCGCCTATTTCCGAACCTTCTAAATTGTAACCAATAGTTTCAAAAACGAATTTTGCGTCATATTTAATACCATCGATGTCAACATTAAAACGATTTTCAATTGCTTCCGATTTTTCATCAAAAATTGACGAGCTTCTTCCCCAAGAACGCAAAAGTTTAGAATTTTTCAAATGCTCTTCATCATTTATACAAAGGGCACCACCATTACCAGCACAGTTTATAATATGTGATCCATAAAAACTGGTAATTGACATGTCAGACCAGTAACCACTCGATTTTCCGTTTAAAGTTCCACCCAAAGTATCAGCTGAGTCTTCGATGATTTTCAGATTATGTTTCTTAGCAATAGCAGCAATTTGATCCCACTGACAAATATTACCAATCAAGTTAGGAGCAAGAATTGCCACAGTTTTTGGCGAAATCATTTCCTCAATTTTTGCTGGATCAATACAATAGTCAGCAACACCCACATCAACAAAAACTGGTACTAAACCAGCCTTAACTATACATCCAACAGTAGTTGAAAATGTGAGTGCCGGAGTAATTACTTCTGAACCTACTTTGAAACCAAAAGCTTCCATTCCGATATAAAGCGCACTTGATCCTGAATTAACATAAAGACAATGTTTTTTGTCAAAAAGTGCTGCGATTTTTGCTTCAAATTCACGAGCATATTTACCCATTTGAGTGCCTTCTTTTAGGCATTTTACTACTGCATCAATTTCTTTTTGGCCATAAACAGTTTTAGCGTAAGAAACAGAAATATTACCTGTCATTTTTAATGAATTTAAGTTTTATGATAAGGAGAAAATCAATAAGAAAATTTTTGGAAACGTTAATTCTTTTTAACGTCGATCTTAAGATTTTAGAAAAAAAGTTACGTTTCAACTTTCTTTCCGTAATAGAAGTTTGCAATAAGAAAAATTTTTCTTTGCGAATTGTTATTAACTCAGTACTGCAGAAATTTTGCGAGACTTCAACAATTTCAGCAATCAGATTGAATAAATTGTACTTATCCATCACTAGATCACGTGCTTCGATCAATTTAGTAAGATTTTTCTCATAGAAATTTTCAGAAATTAATTTCTCAATTTTTGAGATTGCCAATCTGGGATACTTTATGTCTATTACTGTTAAATGATTTGTGGAAAAATATTTATCAATATTAGTTGCACCGTAATAAATAGGATGAGTCATAACCATTAAAGGATCCATCAGCTTTTCAGTCCAATAATCAGAACTGTTGGAATTTTCTAGAGCTATATGATATTTGTAAGGTGCAATACCATGCCATTTACTTTCAACAGGTTGTATTCCATTACCAAACCAATCAAGTTTATCTTTAAAGTGATTTTTTAGTTTAAGACAAAAATTGAAACGCGCTTTATGACCTTCTGTAAAAGTTTTGTTAGAACAAAAAACCGATAAAAGTTTTTCTTTATTAACTTTATGTAAACTTTTGAAATCATTATAACTCAAACCATCACCTTGCCATTTTTGAAATTCTTCAACACTTTTAATAGGATTACCACCATCAATCCACCAATTAATTGGAGGCTTACAAGGAAAGACCAGCGGATGTTTTAGATGACTCTGACTACTAAAAACTCTACCAAACTGCATAATAAAGTCTGCAGAAACATCATAACGCTTGATTGATTGAGGCTCAGTAGTCATAAGAATAATATTACGGCGATCTACTTCGCAAAATTCTTGATCTAAATCAACGTCCCCAATGATAACCCAAAAATCAGCTTTAGTAATGGTAGAATCATTCCAAAAGAATCTGCAATCGCGCCACATATTATTCTGCTGTGGCAAAAATTTAAAGATCATTGGATTACGGTGATCAGACCATGATCTAGTACTATCTGCGCAGCTAATTTTTACTATTTTAATAGCTTTATTTTCCAAAGCGCTTCCTCAATTTTTTCTTGGCTTTATTATATAAATATAATTTTTGCAAAATTCCTATTCCTTTAAAACCGCATTTTTTAAGAATCTTTAACTGGTCTTCCTGCATTTCTAGACGAGAAACCATAACTTTATTTTCATCATTTCCTAAGCTTTTTTCCCACGCTTTTACATTTTGTTCATCAGTAAAACCCCATTTTGTCTGACGCCAATTGTAAATTGAACGTGGAGAATAAATAATACGACCTCGCAAAGCCATATTACAGACAAAACTATGATCATTACCAAGCATAACTTTAAGAGGATATTGCTTAGCAATTTCCGTACGAAAAATTCCAAATAACGCTACAACTTCATGTAAGTGTGCGATCAAAGAATAAACACGTATCGAAGGTGAATCACTAACTAAAAGATTAGCATACCAACAATCATAAATTCCAATCTCAATATTGTTACCATCGACTTGACGCGATGCCGGATGACAACCAACTGCATCAGAATTTTCAAGCATGTGCAACATGTGTGTCGTATATCCATCATCTAAATAATCATGACCGCCCATCCACATAAAATATTTGCTCTGAGCATTCTCCAAGACGAAGTTAAAATTAAAAACTCCGCCTTTATTTTCTGAGTGCCTAATATATTTCAGATTAGAGTATTTTTGTGCCATTTCCTCACAAATTTGCTGTGTATCATCCGTTGAAGCATTATCCGAAATAATCACGCAACCTGCTTGGTTAATACAAGATTCAATTGTTTGTCTAATATATTTACCCTCATTATATGCAGGAATACCAATAGTTAGAAGCTCTTTGTAGTATTTCATCTATGCGAAAATTTTTTAATTTGATTAAGCGTAAAATATTTAAGATCTGATTTCTTTTCAAAATAATTTTTGTACCAAGCAGCGCTCCATTCAACAGTTTCTTCAAAAGATAATTTAGGATGCCAATTTAATTCTTTTTTTGCGCGAGAATTGTTTAGTTTTAAAATTCCCGCCTCATGTAAATCAGCATTATTAGAGATTTCGTAGCTTCCTATGCCAATTTTTTCGATGAATGTTTTTGTCAAAGTTTCGACATTTTTTTCCGCAGAATTGTTAGGACCAAAATTATAAGCTTGAGCAAACTTTTCACCTTTTTCGTATAATTTTTTCGCTAAGATTAGATATCCTGAAACCGATTCCAGGACATGCTGCCAAGGTCTAATTGAATTTGGTGCCCTCAATATAACTTTTTTCTCCGCACGAATTGATCGAAAAATATCAGGAATAATACGATCAACTGAAAAATCTCCACCACCAATCACATTTCCGGCACGAGCCGAAGCCACATAAATTCCTTTCTTAGCAAAAAAAGATCGGCGATAAGATGAAGTCAAAATTTCCGCACAAGCCTTGCTAGAAGAATAAGGATCATAGCCACCAAGAGAGTCATCTTCTTGGTAAGCGTAATCAATTTCTTTATTTTCGTAACATTTGTCAGTAGTAATATTAACAATCACTTTGACATCATCAGATTTTCGTGCCGCTTCAAAAACATTTAGAGTACCGATCACATTAGTTTCATAAGTCGTTAAAGGATCGTAATAAGATTGACGCACTAAAGGTTGTGCAGCCATGTGAATCAAAATTTCCGGTGCAAAATCTTTTATCGCAGCACCAATTTCAGAAGAGTTACGAATATCACCAATCAATGATCTATCTATTGTTCTATCCAATTGAACCGAATTAAAAAGACTTTCTTCTTCAGCCTGCAAAGCAAATCCTGCAACTTTCGCCCCCATCATTTCTAACCACAAAGACAACCATGAGCCCTTAAAACCAGTATGACCAGTCACAAATACTCTTTTTCCGCAATAAAAACTTTCAAGATCTTGAATACTCATTTTATGCCCTATTTTGCAAATACCATTGATAAACTTTGGCGATTCCTTCTTCCAAACCAGTTTTGGCCTTCCAGCCTAAATTATTGATTTTGGAAACATCCATGCATTTGCGCGGAGTGCCTCCGGGTTTGGTTGGGTCGAATTTCAATTCTCCATCAAAGCCAACAATTCTTTGGATAGTTTCAGCAAGTTGGCGAATTGTAATATCTTCACCGGTTCCAATGTTTGTTAAACCTTGAACTGACGAGTTATTCATCGCAAAAACGCAGGCTTCGGCTAAATCATCAACATACAAAAATTCGCGCATTGGCGTGCCGTCACCCCAAATTTCAACGAATTTTGTACCACTAATTTTCGCTTCATGAAATTTACGAATCAACGCTGGTAAAACGTGGGAAGTAGTTAAATCAAAATTGTCGTTAATTCCGTAAAGATTGGTTGGCATCAATGAAATAAAGTCGCAACCGTATTGATCTTTGTAGGCCTCACACATTTTTACGCCGGCAATTTTAGCAATTGCGTAGCCGTAATTTGTTGGCTCAAGCGCGCCAGTTAACAAATATTCTTCTTTAATTGGCTGTGGCGCCATTTTGGGATAAATGCACGAACTGCCTAAAAACACCAAGCGCTTAACTTTTTGTAAGTGCGAGTTGTGAATGATGTTGTTTTGGATCTGCAAATTTTCGTAAGTAAAAGCACCAAGCTGAGTGCGATTAGCCTCAATTCCGCCAACTTTTGCTGCTGCCAAAAAAACGTAATCTGGTTTTTCTTCAGCAAAAAAATCCGAAACTGCTTTTTGATCGATCAGATCAAGTTCAGCGTGAGTTTTGGTGATAATGTTGTGATAGCCATTTTTTTGCAATTCACGTACAATGGCTGATCCAACCATACCGCGATGTCCGGCAACGTAAATTTTCGAATTTATTTCCATTATATTGCTTTGATTTCTTTTAAGAAGGCGCGATCCAAACTATCTTCTTGATGTTTTTCTTTAAAGCCTTGCGGAGTGCCTTGATAGGCAATTTGGGCATTATTTAAAACTGCAATTGAATCGCATATTTCGTCCATATCTGACAAAATATGCGAACTGAAAAACACGGTTTTTCCAGAATTTTTGTAAGCGATTAATTCTTTTTTCAAAGCGATGCGCGCTTTTGGATCTAATCCCGACATTGGTTCATCAAGCACAATCAAATCAGCTTCCGACAAAAAAACCGCCAAAAGTCCGAGTTTTTGCGTCATACCTTTTGAGTATTTTGTAACTTTTTGTTTCAGAACTTCGAAGCGTAAATCCAAGTTAGCACAAATAGCGCGAGCTTTTTCGGCATCATATTTTTTACCGTAAAAATCGAGCACAAACTTTACAAATTCCTCACCTTTCAAATGCTGTGATGGCTGAAATTTTTCTGGTAAGTAACACAATTTTTTACGACTTTCAGGCAATAAACGTGAAACTCCGAAGATTTCGATTTCACCATTTTCTTGATCTAAAAGATCGAGCATAATCTTAATCAAAGTAGTTTTACCGACGCCGTTTAAACCAATAAATCCAAATATTTCGTTTGATTTAACATCGAATGAAACTTTGTCTAAAACGGTGCGATCGTTAAAGCTTTTAGAAATTTCAATAATTTTGAGCGGCAACATATTATTTTTGATCAGCCAAAAGATTGTTAATTGCGAAAAGTGCGATTGAGTAACCATCAACTCCTAAACCACAAATTACGGCAGTTACAACGTCGCTCAAAAATGAATGATGACGAAATTCTTCGCGTTTGAAAACGTTAGAAATATGAAGCTCAATTTTTGGTTTGTTAAACATTTCAAGCGCATCGCGAATTGCTACTGAAGTATGTGTGTAAGCTGCAGCGTTGATGATGATCGCATCAAACTCGTCAATAGCATCTTGGATAAAATCGACCAAACGACCTTCGTTATTGGATTGTTTAAATTCAACTTCCAAACCCAATTCTTTAGCTAAAACATGGCAATCATCTTCGATCTTTTTCAAAGAAGAATCGCCATAAATTTCTTTGTCTCTTTTGTGTAATAAGTTGAGATTTGGTCCGTTTAAAACGAGAACTTTTTTAGCCATATTTTAGTTTTTTTTGTTAGCCAATTCGATTTTCACAAAGAAGAAAGCTGTGATCGGAATTGAAATTCCGTAAGTGATTCCAACGATTGCCAAAGTAAGCCATGGTTCAATCAAAAGACCAATAATGATCGAACCCAAAATTAACAAAGTTAAATAAACATATTCATTTCTGATCGGAATTTTTTTGATCGAAATTGTAGGAATACGACTCGCCATCATAACTGCCAAAATAGCGACATAATTAATTACTAAGACTGGATTGGTGTAAAAACCATCGCCAAATTCAAAATACAAAACCATCGGCAACATCGCCATTGCTGCACCACAAGGAGCTGGAATACCTTTAAAGAAATATTTTTCTAAAATTGGATTAACCACTTCTTTGTTTAAATCGACGTTAAAACGCGCCAAGCGAATTGCGCCACAAACCGCGAAAAATAAAACTAAAGCCCATTCTAAACTGCCAACACCATTGTAGCTTCCAATCCACGAATAAACAATAAAACCGGGGACAATTCCGAAGTTTACGAAATCAACCAACGAGTCGAGTTGAGCACCAAAATCACTTGATGAATTCAAAAAACGCGCCAAACGACCATCAATTCCATCCATAAAACCAGCCAACAACAAAAAGCCGCTAGCTTTCATAATATCGCCACTAATAGCACAGCGTATTGCAGACAAACCGATACAAAGAGCCGCCAAAGTAACAAGATTTGGCAATAGTTTGATCAAAGGAAAATGACCTTTATTAGTTTTATTATGCTGATTGCTCATTGATAATTTTTTTGAAGTTAACGAAGAAAATTCCGTTAAAGCGCTGAAATTTTAGTAAGGCTTCAACTGTAAGGAATTTCAATTTGCATTAAGAAAATAGTGCCGTTAATTTCTATAACGCGTCGCTAAAAAGCAACCATCGATTTCCCCTCATTAAGTCTCAATAAAAACATGAAACAAAACGATAACCAATTGGCCAGAGAAATGGCTAATTGCATTAGATTTTTATCAATTGATGCCATTGAAAAATCTGCATCTGGACATCCAGGAATGCCAATGGGCATGGCCGATGTTGCCACTGTTCTTTTTAGCGAATTTTTAAAATTTGACGCCAGCAATCCAAACTGGATGGATCGCGATCGTTTCGTTCTTTCTGCTGGTCACGGATCAATGTTGATTTACTCATTATTATATCTGACTGGTTACAAAGACATTAACCTTGATGACATTAAAAACTTCCGCCAGCTTGGCGCGAAATGTGCTGGCCACCCTGAATACGGCCACATCGAAGGTATTGAAACCACTACCGGCCCTTTAGGACAAGGCATCACCAACGCGGTTGGTATGGCATTGGCTGAAGAAATGTTAGCTGCTCGTTTGGGTCGCGATGTCATCAATCACAAAACTTATTGTATCGCTGGCGACGGCTGCTTGATGGAAGGTATCAGCCAAGAAGCGATTTCAATGGCGGGAACTTGGAACTTGAAAAACTTGGTTGTTCTTTGGGATAACAACTCAATTTCAATTGATGGCGACGTTGCAATCGCAACTTGCGAAAACATGAAAATGCGTTTTGAGTCTTGTAATTGGAAAGTTATTCAAATTGACGGCCACAATTTTGACGAAATTCGCGCCGCTTTAAAAGAAGCACAAAATTCTGATCGTCCTGTAATGATCGATTGCAAAACCACAATTGCTTACGGTTCACCAAATAAAGCTGGTTCTGAAAAATCTCACGGCTCACCTCTTGGAACTGACGAAGTTAAAAAAACTCGTGAAGCACTGAATTGGCCGCACGACACTTTTGTAATTCCACAAAATCTTAAAGCAGAATGGGAAAAAGCCGGCACAAGATCAGCAGAAGTTGCAAAAAATTGGGAAGCAAAATTCGCCAAACTTGATGCCGCAAAAGCTGCTGAAATCAAACGTATCTTGAATAAAGATTTACCAGCTGATTTCGATGCTAAACTTCAGTCTTTAGTTGAAAAAGTTATCGCCGAAAAAGCCACCCAAGCAACTCGCAAATCCTCACAAGTTGCCTTGGAATTTTTAACTGCCGAATTGCCAGAATTAATCGGCGGATCTGCTGATTTGACTGGTTCGGTTTTGACTAAAACTGCCGTAACAAAAGCAATTTCTAAAAACGATTTCTCACAACGTTACATTCACTACGGAATTCGTGAACACGCAATGTCAGCAGTGATGAACGGCATGACTTTGCACGGAGGATTCTTGCCTTACGCTGGAACTTTCTTGGTTTTCTCTGATTATTTGAAGCCGGGAATTCGTTTGTCAGCTTTGATGAAGTTGCGCAATATTTACGTTTTCACTCACGATTCAATTGGCGTTGGCGAAGATGGTCCAACTCACCAACCAATCGAACATTTAGCAATGCTTCGCGCTATTCCAAACTTAAATGTTTTCAGACCGTGCGACACTAAAGAAACGATCGACGCTTACGAAGCAGCTTTGAAATCAAAAGAAACTCCTTCAGCCATCATCTTGACTAGACAAAATCTACCTTTCTTGAGCGCAGCAAATGAAGCTGATGCGAAAAAAGGTGGTTACGTAATTTCTGCAAGCAAAGGCGCAAAACCAGATGTTGTGATTATTGCGACTGGTTCTGAAGTTCACGTAGCAATTGAAGCTCAACAAAAATTGGCAGCACAAAATATCGACGCTCGCGTTGTTTCTATGCCATGCCAGGAAATTTTCGACGAACAATCTGAATCTTATAAATCTGCAGTTTTGGGTGATAAATCAACTCTGCGTGTTGCCATCGAAGCCGCTTTATCACAAGGCTGGCATCGTTACATCGGCAATGACGGAATTTTCATCGGCATGAATCACTTCGGCGCTTCTGGCAAAGCTGAAGATTTGTTCAAACATTTCGGCATTACTTCGGATAACGCCGTTGCTCAAATTTTGTCTAAACTTGGTAAATAATTTATCGCTGAATTTGCTGTTGGTTGTAGCTTAAACCAACAGCAAATTTTTTATTTAACACCACATTGCACCATGACTCGCACTATATCTTCCAACATTTTCACATATCCGCCCTGCACTTCTGACACGTCAAAATTGCTAAAATTTATTTTGTAATTCTTGGCAATTTTTTGAGCAGTATTTTTTTCATCCCACTTTTCACCAATAATGCATTTCACTACGCCACTTCTAACCAAGGTATCAATTTGCTTGGCATCAGAAATTGCAAGCTCCGAATCATGTCCGCTAACAATAATTTTTGCTGGTCTCACGGAGAAGTAATCTTCAAAATATTGATAGCCGTCATGAAAAAATATATATTGGGCAGCATTGATTTTCTTGAGTTCAAGCCCAATAGATTTTTCTGCCAACTGTACTTCCTTTTTAAAACTCGCTAGATTTTGACGATATTGCGCCGCGTTTTGCGGATCAATTTGCGCAACTTTTTTTGCAATAAATTCGGCGATAGTTACAGCATTTTTTGGATTCATCCAAATATGCGGATCAATTTTTTTTGCATTTGCACGACTTGCTAACAACTTCAGATTAGCAATTTTAACCACCTCAAAAGCTTGTGCTTCATTGTGATTTGACTTGATGGCAGCGTCGATTTTATTTTCCAAATCTGCGCTGATGTAAAAAATTAAATCGGCTTTAGTTAGTGCCGCAATGTCGCTTTTTTTCAAACTGTAGTCATGTTCCGACTTTTGAGAATCGATCAATAAAACATTGTTGCTCTTATCTTTGGTGATTGCCAAAATGATGTTTTGCAACGGATTAATTGAGGCGACAATTGTTGGTTTAGCTTGACTTTGCTTTGACTGCAAAACTATGAAAATCGACAGCAAAACCAGCAAAAGAAATTTAAAAACTCTCACAAAATTATAATTAATGTTAATCGCAAAGCTTGAGAATATTGGCCTAAAAATTGATCGACAACAAATTATCGATAAAGTTTCTCTCCAATTAAAAAAAGGTGAAATCACCACTTTAATCGGTCCAAATGGCGGCGGCAAAACCTCGATTGCACGTATTTTACTTGGTGTTTTACAACCAACTTCTGGCACAATTACCAAAGCAGATAAAATAAGAATTGGCTACATGCCGCAAAAAGTAACGATCGATACCACAATTCCTCTGAAAGTTGGAGATTTTTTATTACTTTCGGCAACCAAAATTACTTTCAACGACTTCACTTCTAGTTTAATTTCACGCCTAAAACTTGAAAATATTTTAGACAAACAAATTCACGATTTATCTGGCGGACAGTTACAAAAAGTTTTGTTTTTGCGCTCTTTGATGAATCAACCTGATTTATTAGTTTTAGACGAGCCAACTCAATATATGGATATCAGCGCAACTGAAGAATTTTATCAAATTTTAGATGAAATTCGTAAAAGCCAAAATTGTGCAATCTTATTAGTATCACATGATTTACACATGGTGATGCAAAAAACCGATTTCGTCTTTTGTGTAAATCATCATGTATGTTGTCATGGCACTCCGGAGGATATTAACAATCATCCTGAATATTTGTCTCTGTTTGGCAGTCGCAGCAATTTAGCAATTTATCAACATCATCACGATCATAATCATTGATAAACATATCTTATAATCACAACACCTGCAGCGCCACTTCCTGCAGAACCATAACCTGAACAATATCCTGCACCACCACCACCACTTCCTGTATTAGCAGCACCATCTGTACCATTTTTAGTATAAAGTCCAAATCCCATACCACCAATTCCTCCAACATTACTACCACCACGACCTCTGTCAAAAGTAATTCCACTATAATAACATGCTAAATTCACGTCACCTTTTTGGGCACCATTACCACCGCCGCCACCACCAGCGTAGTACAAAGCAGTTCCAGTGATAGATGATAATTTTCCTGCTCCACCATCTCCAGCTGAACCAGCACCTGGAACTGAGCCAGCAGCTCCTGCACCACCACCACCAGAACCTCGAAAAGAAGAATTTATATATGTACCAGTATTAATATGACCTGGAGCTCCAGCATTACCTTGTCCAGAAACTCCTGATCCACCATCACCATAACTAGATCCACCACCACCAGAGCCACCATTGAGCATAGTACTACTATCTGCAGATTGATTAGGATATGCTCCAAAACCACCACCATAAGCAATAACTGAATTATCAATTGAACTATTTCCTCCTTTAGCCCCAGGACCACCTCCACTACCAACAGTAATAGATTTCACAGAATTTATAGCAACCGACATTGATCCCGTTAAAAAACCGCCAGCACCACCACCTCCTCCAGGAGTAGGTCTAGTATTTAAAATACCACTAATCGTGCCGCTAGAAACACTACCAGCGCCGCCACCGCCACCGCCACCAACAACCAAATATTCTACATTCTTAGTAGCATAACACTCAAAAGTACCACTACTTTTAAAAACATGTAGTTTGTAAGTAGTGCCTCCACTCGATATCAGGCTTTCAGTTCCTCCAGAACATTGATTCTTGACACATTGCCCACTTTTTACTGCAAAAACTCCATCCGAGCATGTATAATCTACTGAACCGCTATAGCCAGAATCATTACAGCTCAGAGTCCCAGATGGTGGCAATGCTTCAGTAGAAGATGTGATTCCTGTAACATTTGCCATACAATTTTTATTACACTTACCATCAACTTTAGTGTAACCATCATCACAATCATAACAGTTTTGTCCCTTATATCCTGTGACACAACTCTGGCAATTAGTACCAGCAAAGTTTCCCGTGCAGAAACAGTTATAAGAAGTAACAGAGAGATTATTGTTTATACAACTATATGAAACAGACCCAGAAAAATTATCACTATCACAAGTTGCTGTACCAACACCAGCATCAACTGTCGCACTAGAGACACCAGCGATACTGGACGCTGAACAATTTTGATAACATACTCCATTGTATTTACTATATCCAACGTCACATTCTGAACAAGAAGTACCTGTATAACCAACAGCACAGTCAGAACAAGTAGGACCAGTAAAACCAGTTCCACAAGAAGAACAATCAGAACCCGTATAACCCATCGGACAAGTATAACACTTTCCATTAAGACAAGATGTTACATAAGAACTTTCGGGGCACTGATAAATTGATTTTCCGGTTATAGCCGAAACAACTGTTGGTGCGCCAACCATTAAACCGACACCAGTACAAACACCAACCAAAACGCCCCATGAGACTCTACCACTAAAGAATCCTACCCCAACTGAAACGATGGCAAAAGAAGCAACAATTTTACCAATACTTCCAGTCGCAATATTGTACATATTACAAATTTCTGGAACTAAGGCGCTAGCAGCAAAAGAATTTTCAGAATAGATTAACGTCACAAGCACCAAAAATATAAATTTGAATGCTTGGATTATCATAATGTTTTTAGTCAATTTTCGTTATAATTTCGGCAAAAATTTCTGATATTTTTTTATTATCTATGACCGCAATTTTTCTTGCTTCCGTGGAATCAGAAATTTCCTGCATTATTGGCAATTCGCCTAAAAATTTTACATTAGAATTTTCAGCCAATTTTTTCGCACCATCTTTCCCAAATAAATATTTCTTCTCACCAGAAACTTCTAAATAAGACATATTTTGAATTAAACCTAAAACAGGAACTTGTAGCTTGTTAAAACAATCAATCGACTTAACAACATCAATAACCGACAAGCTTTGCGGCGTTGACACTATCACAACGCCAGAAAGTGGAAATTTTTCCGCCATACTTAAATAAACGTCTCCTGTTCCCGGTGGCATGTCAATTACCATCACATCAATTTCTTCGCCATCAAAAACCCAATTAACACTGCGAATTAACTGATGCAAAATTTTAGTAACCATCGGTCCGCGCCACACGCCAGCCATTTTCTCATCAACCAGCGAGCCAATTGAGATGCATTTTACGTTGTGCGAAATCATCGGCAAAATCAAACCTTCAGCGATTTGCGGTGCTCCCGACAAATTCATTAAATGCGGAATTGATGGACCATAAATATCAGCATCAACCAAAGCAACTTTTTGGCCATTTCTTTGCAATTCAACAGCTAAGTTACAAGCAATCGTTGATTTACCAACTCCGCCTTTGGCCGAAGCAACGGCAATAATTTTTTTCACACCATTTACCGGTGACACTCCAATTTTTTCTTTCATATCTTATATGTTTTTTTAACTTAAAAAATCTCTTCTCATTCAAATCCACATTTTAACAAATTGCCATGAAAAAAATTTCACTTTTTGTATGTTTTTGTGCTGCGCTTTTTGCTCAGCAAAATTCAGCATTTGCTGCAAAAAAAACCAGTAAAACTGTAGCAGCTCCTACAACTAATGAAGTTGTATATTCGCCGCGTCAAAACGTAACTTCTGGCTTTGCTGATATCGTCGAAGATTTATTGCCGGCGGTTGTCAATATCTCAGCAACGCAAGATTTGGGCGCCAATAACGGTAGCTTAATCGATCCTAGCATTTTATCTGATTTGCCAAAAAGTCCTATTTTCGAAGATTTCCGCAGCCAACTTGAAGAACAATTACGCAGCCAACAAAATGTCCGTAAAAAAGTTTCTTCAATTGGTTCTGGCTTCATTATTTCCAAAGATGGTTTCATCGTAACTAACGGCCACGTAATTGACGATTCAGACGATATCACTGTCAGCCTTTACGACGGTACGAAATTCAAAGCCAAACTTATCGGGATCGATAAAAAAACTGACCTCGCTTTAATCAAAATCACCACGGAAAAAGAACTTAAATTCGTCAAATTTGGTGAATCTTCTAAAGCTAGAATTGGCGATTGGTCGATTGTGATCGGTAATCCTTACGGCTTGGGCGGATCAGTTTCAGTCGGCATTATTTCAGCTCGCGGCCGCGACATCAACAACGGTCAAGCTGATGACTTCATCCAAACCGACGCTGCAATCAACAAAGGCAATAGCGGAGGCCCTTTATTCAACATTAACGGCGAAGTTATCGGAGTTAGCACCGCTATTTTCTCACCATCAGGAGGCAGCGTCGGAATTGGCTTTGCGACTCCTTCCGACAATGTGCAACAAATTATCAAACAATTGCGTGAACAAGGTGAAGTTACCCGCGGCTGGCTTGGCGTTTCAGTGCAAGATGTCACCGAAGAAATCGCACAATCAATCAAAATGGACAAAGCCAAAGGTGCTTTTGTAAATGAAGTGACGAAAGACGGTCCGGCAGAAAAAGGCGGAATTTTGCCAACTGACGTCATCATTAAATTTGACGAGCAAGAAGTTAACGAAATGAAAATGTTACCTAAAATTGTTGCACGCACTGCAATCAACAAAATTGTTAATGTTACGGTAATTCGTCGCGGCAAAATTAAAGTTTTGAAAGTTAAAGTCGGCAAAATGAAAGACGAGGAAACTAAAAAAACTGACAACAAACCTGCTGCAAAAAAACAAAATATGAAACCAAGCGCGCAAATTCTTGGTTTAGGATTGGTTGAGTTAAACGACAAAATCAAAAAAGAACGCAACATTGCCAATAACGTTGACGGGCTTTTGATTGTTGATTCTGATTCAAAATCAGAAGCTGCGGAAAAAGGTGTTGTAGTTGGCGATGTCATTTTATCAGCTAACCAAGCTCCGGTTAAATCGATTGGCGATTTACAAAAAATTTTAGAAGACAGCAAAAAATCGACTAAAAAACTTTTCCTATTCGTTAAAAGAGGCGGTTCCAATTACGCCTTGGTTTTATCAACTAATTAATTCTCTTCATGAAAACTGCAGTCGTTTTTGGCGGATCTGGTTTTGTCGGACAAAGCTTGATTCGTAACTTACTGAATCACAATTATCGCGTTAAAGTTGTTACTCGCGACAAAGAAAAATCAGCGTTTCTTAAAACTTTTGCCGGCCCAGATTTTATCAATTTGATTGAGTGGAATTATCGCGATTTCGACAAGATCGAATCCATTATTTCCGGCACTGATTTTGTAGTAAATTTGATCGGACTTTTGTCGCAAAAAAACAAAAATGATTTCGATAAATTTCATCACGAATTGCCAAAACAAATCGCTATTTCTTGCCAATCTTTGCAAATCAAAAATTTTGTCCACATTTCAGCTTTGGCAGTTGATCGCACTACTTCGTCAAAATATGCCGCGTCTAAATTAAAAGGTGAAAAAGCTGTTTTGGAAAATTGCGATAACGCTACAATTTTGCGTCCTTCTATCATTTTTGGCCGTCACGATAATTTCTTTAATCGTTTCGCAAAAATGGCTAAATGCTTGAAAATTGTGCCTTTAATCAACAATGGCGCGACAAAATTTCAGCCAATTCATGTTGAAGATTTAAGCAATATCATCGTCAAAATTCCGACTACAAAAAAAGCAAAACACGCAATTTACGAAATTGGTGGCGACAAAATTTACAGCTTCAAACACTTGATGGAATTGATGGGAAGCTATTGCCACTATAATTTAAAATTCGTCAGCTTGCCATTTTGCGCTGCTAAAATTTTAGCTACTTTTGTTGAAATTTCTGGCCAAAACACTTTGACAACTGATCAAGTGGAAATGCTCAAAGTTGACAATGTGCTAAGTGAGAATCGTTTTAAAGAAGATTTTGCAATCAATCCAAAATCTGTCGAAGAAATTGTACCAAACTATTTGCGCTAATGATTTTGCAATGTCCGGCCAAAATAAATCTTTTTTTAAAAGTCACCGCTAAAAGGCCGGATGGCTTTCATGAGCTACAATCTTTGTTCGCTTTTCTAGATCTTCACGATGAGTTGCAGGTTGAAAAAAGTGACAAATTTTCACTGGAAATTTTAGGCGAATTCGCTTCTAAAGTTGATCAAGACGACAATCTTTTCGTCACAATTCTGAACTATTTTCATCAACATTTCGGCGTCAGTAAAAATTTAAAAATCGCTGTTAAAAAAAATATTCCAGTTGCTGCCGGCCTTGGCGGCGGATCGTCTAACGCAGCTTATTTTATGCTCGCTTTAAACGAAATTTTCGCACTTAATTTAAATTTGGACGAGCTACAAAAAATTTCGCTTAATTTCGGATCTGACATCGTATTTTTGCTGCAACGCAACGCTGCCTTGGTTGAAGGTCGCGGTGAAAACATCACTCCTTTTACGCCTTTCGCGCCAATTGATGCTTTGTTGATTAATCCTAAAATTGCAGTCGCAACTGGTGCAGTTTTCAAAAATCTGAACAATAATTTTTCATCCAACATTGCTGTAAATGAGCTGGTAAAAAAAGATGTTTATGAACTGCTGCAGCTCGAAAATGACTTACAAAAACCTGCAATATCAGCTTTACCGCTAATTTCTGATATTCTTAAAAACTGTCACAATCATCACGCCAAAATTGCTAAAATGTCGGGAAGTGGCGCCAGCTGTTTTGCTATTTTTGAAAATGAAGCTTCTCTTGAAACGGCTTATAATTTTTTCGCGCAAAATTTTTTGCACTATTTTGTCAAAAAAGTAAAAATTTTGTCGCATGTCTAGATCGTCTTTTGGCCTACAAACCATCGAACAAAAAATGACTTATCTCTTGAAGCCACTGTTTCAAGGCAGCAAGAAAGAATTTGTGATGATTAACAATTTAGTGAAAAACTGGCCAGAATTAATCGGTAAAAAATATAGCGATTTTTGTTATCCTAAATCTGTGAATTTTGACAAAAATAAAACTGCCAAATTGACCATCGCAGTTTTTAATTCTGCTGTTGGATTTTTTATCGAAAATAATTCCGAACTAATAATTGAGCGCATCGCCAGCTTTTACGGTTTTAAATCGATCACCAAAATTATTATCAAACAAGAACCTAAAATTATTCCAAATCGCCAAAACAGCGAAATAATTTTACCAAAAATTCAGGAAGAAAATTTACAAAAAACCATTTCGGCTGTCGAAAATTCTGATCTAGCCGCGACGCTGCAAAAACTAGGTCGAATGATTTTAAAGGAGAAAAACGATGCAAAATAGCATACATTTAGAACATCAAATTTATAGCAATGCCAATAAACGCCAAGAAGCGCGCAAAAGCACTTTGGTTAGCGTTATCGTCAATATTATTTTGAGTGCAGCGCAAATTATTGTCGGATTCTTGTATCACTCTCAATCATTGATTGCAGATGGTTTTCACTCTTTGTCTGATTTATTTTCCGATTTTGTCGTTTTAGTAGCCAATCACTTAAGCGGCAAAGATGCTGACGATAATCATCATTATGGTCACCATCGTTTTGAAACTGCGGCATCGTTATTTTTAGGTGTATCGTTAGCTGTTGTTGGAATTGCAATTTTATGGAATGCCTGCAGCAAAATTATTTTTCCCGTCACGCCGCAAGCCGTGCAAATCGAAGCTTTGTGGGTTGCTATTTTTACTCTCGTTTCAAAGGAATTATTATTTCGTTACATGTTGGCAATTGCCAAAAAGTTGAAATCTTCAATGCTAATAGCCAACGCTTGGCACGCCAGATCTGATGCCGCTTCTTCTTTAATCGTCGTCGTTGGTATTTTAGGTGCTTTGATGGGTTATAAAATTTTAGATACTATCGGCGCTTTAATTGTGGGAATGATTATTGCCAAAACCGGCTGGGACTTCGCTTGGGAAGCACTTCACGACTTAATGGATCGTGCAGTTTCGCAAGAAGAAAATGATAAAATTAATCAACTAGTAAAAACCACCGCCGGCGTAGTTGGCTGCCACGATTTACGCACTCGTAAAATGGGCGACATGATTTCTATGGATATTCACATCGAAGTTGATGGCAATATGACCGTACACCAAAGCCACGAGATTGTAACTCAGGTAACTAATCGCATTAAATCAGAAATGCCGGTTTTGGATGTGATGATTCACGTTGATCCGGTTTAAAAAACAACTTAACCAGCGTGGTTCAAGCTTGCACCGCCATCGACAGAAATTATTTGGCCGTTGATGAAATCATTTTTGAGCAAAAATTCCACGGTTTGCACAATATTTTCAACCTCACCTTTTCTTTGTAGCGGAATTTTTTTGATGATATTTTTAGCAACTTCTGGCGCCATTTCGTTGTCGATTGGATCTAAAATAAAACCAGGAGCGATACCGTTAACTCGAATGTAAGGAGCAAGCTCCAAAGCAAGCATTTTTGTGGCTTCAGCGAGATTTTTTTTACTCAACAAATAGCAAAAATATTGAGTGTCAAAGCGCACAATATTTTTATCAATTAAGTTGATAATTTGAGCATCTTTAATGTCTTTGGCTAAAATATTTTTAGCAAATTGCTGTGCTAAAATTAGCGGGGAAATGAAGTGAATATTGAGATTATCTTGCAACTCATTTTCGCTGGCAGCGAAAAACTTCGATTTATTGAAAATTGAAGCGTTATTAACCAACAAACTTAGATGCGGAAATTTTTTCAACACATCGCGAATCAACTTTTTAGCATCTCCTTCATCACACAAATCGGCACAAAAAATTTCACATTTTACGGCGAATTTTTTAGCGATTTCCTCGGCCAAAATTGCTGCTTCCGATTTCGATTTATTGTAACTAATCGCAATATCAAAACCGTTTGATGCCAAGAATAGAGCTATTTCTCGCCCTATTCTTTTTGCTCCACCAGTAATTAAAGCAGCTTTTTTATTGCTGTTCTTGTTCATTTTGTTGCTCACGATATTTAGCAATTTCGTTGTAAAGCGTACGTAAAACTTCTGTAACACCTTTGGTTGTTGCACCAGAAATAGTAAAAACTTTTGGCGATTTTTTGCCTTGTTTTTTCAAGTAAGCTTTCAGCTCAGCCACTTTTTCTTTAACTTCTGCAGCTTCCAAAAGATCGGTTTTATTGAGTGCAATCACTTCAGATTTTTCTAAAAGTTCTGGGCTGTAGCCGGCTAACTCTTCACGAATTGTAGAATAGTTTTCGACAACATTTTCAGAAGAAGCGTCGATTAAATGCAGCAATACTCCGCAACGTTCAACGTGTTTCAAAAAACGATCGCCCAAACCGCGTCCATCTGAAGCACCTTTGATTAAACCCGGAATGTCGGCTAAAACAAATTCATATTCATCAACATAAACTACGCCGAGTTGTGGCTTCAAAGTTGTGAACGGATAATCGGCAATTTTTGGTTTGGCGCGAGTTGTGGCAGCGAGGAAAGTTGATTTACCTGCATTTGGCATACCAAGCAAACCAGCATCTGAAAGTAGTTTTAACTTTAAAACTGCCCACATTTGTTCACCCGGCTCACCTTTTTGGGCGTAGGTTGGAGCACGATTTGTTGAGCTTTTGAAATTGGCATTTCCAAGACCACCACGTCCACCTTTGGCAATAACGATACGCTCACCGTGATTCATCAAATCAGCCAAAACTTGGCCAGTTTCTTCACAAATTATTTCGGTACCGACTGGAACTTTCAAAATCATATCCGGACCAGAAACGCCACTACGATTAGCACCGTGACCTTTCACACCGCTTTTGGCGATAAAATTTTGTTGGAAACGGTAGTCGATCAAAGTGTTTAAATCTTTGACGCATTCAAAAACGATACTGCCACCACGACCGCCGTCACCACCGTCTGGTCCGCCACGCGGAATAAATTTTTCACGACGAAAGCTAGAAGCGCCGTTACCGCCGTCGCCTGCTTTCAAATGTATTCTTGCTTCATCAATAAATTGCATACAGAAATGGATTGGTGATTGGTACTAAGTTATTCATGCCTAAAACTGGGCACTTCTTACTAAGCACTCACTGTTATTTTATTATCATCTTCGACAACTTTACCGCCAGCTTCTTTGACTAAAAGCATGAATGGTTTGAAGAGTTCGTAATTTTGATTTTTGAAAATTGCTTTTTCTAAACGTGAACAAGCTACGTAAGCCATTTCCAATGTTCTGCAACCATATGCACGTAAATGTTCATTTTTATCAGTGACGAAAGTGTGATCTTCGGCAGCAGTTAAAATTTCACCACTTGTTCTTTTAGAAACGCGGATACGGCGATTGTTTACATAAGCACCAAAACCTTTTTCGCAGTAGTAAGTTTCGCCGCCAAAAACTTTAGCAATCGCAACGGAAATCGCTTCTTTTTGACCAGCTGGATTTCTATGCTCTAAGGCTACAGCAACAGAAAAATCAGTGCTTGAGCGTGTCAAATTAGCAAAACCGTCAATTGGATGGATAATATAAGAATATTCAGCGTTCTGGCTATTTATTACTTTTTCACCGTCAGAAAAAATAATATTATATTCCGGACGCAATTTGCTGAACTCTTCCACTAAAACTTGCTTTACACGTACATAACAAGCTGAGGCAAATTTTTGCGCTGACATTGGATTTGATTGCAAATTTTCAAGCTCAATAAAATCACGTGACATACGCGAAGTAGCTTTTTCAACAGCTTTTAAAATAACGTTTAGATTGGCACTATAGCGCATAAGTTCAAATTATGGGAAAAAGTGTAAGGAATTCTTACAGTTAATATTTTCTTGATTGGAGAGATAAATTCAGCTCTGGAATTTCAGACTTACTTCTTACGGCCTTTAGCGAAAATTCCAACTCATTTTCTTGGTTTTGAGAAAATTTTACTAAACTATGAGCATGAAAATTTTGATCATCACGCTCTCTAAAGTCGCTACGATAATGCGCACCACGACTTTCTCGACGATTTAGTGCTGCAAAATTAACCGCCAAAGAATTCAAAAACAAACTACGTAGCTCAAAATAAGCCGTTAATTCTTCATTCCAAATTAGGCTTTTATTTTTAATTCGATAATTTTTGAGATCATCGTACAACTCAACAGTTTTTTGCCAGCCTTCTTTTAGCATTTTTTCGTCACGAAAGACACTGAGATTTTTTTCGTTATTTTGCTGCAATTTAGATCTTAATTCACTCAAAGAAGTGGATTTTATTTCTTGATCAGCAAAGAGTTTTTCTAGTTTTTGTGCTTTGTTCTGGGCTATCTGGTCAGATGATACAAAGCTTTTTTGTTTAATTTTTTGCGCAGAATTTTTACCAGCAATTTTGCCAAACACCAATAAATCTAAAAGCGAATTACATCCCAAACGATTAGCACCATGGACTGAAACACAAGCTACTTCACCAATTGCCATTAAACCATCAATTTCTTGATCACCATTAATCACTACACAATCAGTATTGGTAGGAACTCCTCCCATAGAATAATGAGCTGAAGGACTAACTGGGATCAGATCCTTCTTGGCATTAAGTCGGGCAAATTTTTCAACCAACTCAACAACACCCGGTAATTTTTGGTTCAAAACTTCTTCACTGAGATGGCGTAAATCTAGATAAAGAAAATCTTTATTAACACCAGCACCACGACCTTCAACTATTTCTGTCGCCATTGCTTGTGAAATCACATCGCGTGATGCAAGTTCCATCATTTTTGGCGCGTATTTTTTCATAAATCGCTCGCCATCACTATTAAGTAAATAGCCACCCTCACCACGCGCTGCTTCAGTTACCAAAAATCCGTGACCATGAATTCCGGTTGGATGGAATTGTACAAATTCCATATCTTGTAGCGGTAATCCTTCAGATAATACCAAAGACGCTCCGTCACCTGTGCACATTAAAGACGAGGTAGTGTTTTTGTAAATTTGACTGTAACCACCAGTAGCTAAAATCACGATTTTACTCTCAAAAAGAACTAATTCCCCAGAGTTTAAGTCAATCGTCAAACAGCCATGACACTTTGAATTTTCGATCAATAAATCTGTAACAAAAAATTCTGAGAAAAATTTTACACCATTTCTCAAAGCTTGCTGATACAAAGTGTATAAGATGGTGTGACCAGTTTTATCTTTAGAATAGCAAGCACGATAAGCTACGCCACCTTGACCAAAGTTAGAAGTTTGTCCGCCATAAGCACGCTGAGCAATATTGCCCTGTTGATCGCGTGAAAAAACCACACCAAATTTTTCAAGTTCAATTATCGCGCTTTCTGCTTCGCGACATAAAATTTCAACAGCATCTGTATCCGCCAGATAGTCAGAACCTTTTAGTGTATCATATGCATGCCATTTCCAATTATCGTCCACAACGTTGCTTAACGCTGCATTAATTCCTCCTTTTGCTGCAACTGTATGACTGTTTGTCGGCACAACTTTGCTTACAACTGCGATATTTCGCGCACCATCATTAATCGCTGAAATTGCCGCCATTAAGCCAGCACCACCAGAACCAATAATTACGATATCAAATTGTTTTTTAGAGAAAGAAAAATGCACAGAGCAAAAATTTTGGATTACGATTTATGATTTATGATTTGGCATCAGAAGCGAGCAGTGGAGGAGGCGCTGCTTCTGAAATCATAAATCATAAGTCAAAAATCATCAATGAAGCGCTTCTTGAGCAGCAAACCCTCCGCACACCCGTCGCGCTCTTTGCGGATG
>JAGKWR010000005.1 GCA_021151765.1 Alphaproteobacteria bacterium | reverse complement strand
TACGGATAGTTCTGAAGAGGTTACTGGTTACATAGGAGATGATTCAATTTTTGGTGGTGCTGGCGATGATATTTTATCTGGCGGCAAAGGTAATGATTATATAGAGGAGCAAGAATATTACAGCGGTAATGACACCTATTTATTTAATTTAGGTGATGGCCAAGACACGATTTATGATTTTTATGGCAATGATAAGATTGTGTTTGGTGAAGGCATTTCCAAGTCGGACATAACTTTGGTGCAAGATTGGAATAATAATAATTCGTTGTTGATAAAAGTTGGATCTGATGGTGATCAGATTCGCATTAATCGCTTCTTCAGCAATGGTAATACGATAGCAAAAATCGAAACTTTACATTTTGCGGATGGCTCAACCATGAGTTTGGTGAATGGTTTTGATATTATTGGAAGCAACACTGCTGGTGAAACCTTGGTTGGTACTGATAGTTCTGAGTTGATTACTGGAAATATTGGAGATGACACAATTTATGGTAATTACGGTGATGACATTTTATCAGGCGGCAAAGGTAATGACTACATCGAGAAGAACGGATATCACCATACTAACGACACTTACTTGTTCAATTTAGGTGATGGTCAAGACAAGATTTATGATGTTTATGGCAATGACAAGATTGTGTTCGGCGAAGGCATTTCCAAGTCTGATATAGTTTTGGTGCAAGATTGGGCGAATAATCAGTCTTTGATTGTTAAGGTTGGATCTAATGGCGATCAGATTCGCATTAATCGCTTCTTCAGCAATGGTAATACAGTAGAAAAAATCGAAACTTTGCAATTTGCTGACGGTTCAACCATGAGTTTGATTGATGGTTTTGATATTGTGGGAACTAATGCTGCTGGTGAAACTTTGGTTGGTACTGATAGTTCTGAAGAGATTACTGGAAATATTGGAGATGACGCAATTTATGGTAATTACGGAGATGATACTTTGTCTGGCGGCAAAGGTAATGACTACATCGAGAAGAACGGATATCACCATACTAACGACACTTACTTGTTCAATCTAGGTGATGGCCAAGACAAGATTTATGATGTTTATGGCAATGACAAGATTGTGTTTGGCGAAGGCATTTCGAAGTCAGATATAACCTTGGTTCAGGAGTGGAGCAATAATAACACATTGTTGATAAAAGTTGGATCTAACGGTGATCAGATTCGCATTAATCGCTTCTTCAGCAATGGTAATACAGTAGAAAAAATCGAAACTTTACAATTTGCAGATGGCTCAACTATGAGTTTGATTGATGGTTTTGATATTATTGGAAGCAACACTGCTGGTGAAACTTTGGTTGGTACTGATAGTTCTGAAGAGATTACTGGAAATGTTGGAGATGACACAATTTATGGTAATTACGGAGATGATACTTTGTCTGGCGGCAAAGGTAATGACTACATCGAGAAGAACGGATATCACCATACTAACGACACTTATTTGTTCAATTTGGGTGATGGCCAAGACACGATTTATGATGTTAATGGTAGTGATAAAATTGTTTTTGGCGAAGGCATTTCCAAGTCTGACATAACTTTAGTTGAAGATTGGGCGAACAATCAGTCTTTGATTATTAAGATTGGATCCAGTGGTGATCAGATTCGCATTAATCGTTTTTTCAGTGTTGGTAATACAGTAGAAAAAATCGAAACTTTACAATTTGCGGATGGCTCAACTATGAGTTTAGTAAATGGTTTTGATATTGTGGGAACTAATGCTGCTGGTGAAACTTTGGTTGGTACTGATAGTTCTGAGTTGATTACTGGAAATATTGGAGATGACACAATTTATGGTAATTACGGAGATGATACTTTGTCTGGCGGCAAAGGTAATGACTACATCGAGAAAAACGGATATCACCATACTAGCGACACTTACTTGTTCAATTTGGGTGATGGCCAAGACACGATTTATGATGTTTATGGCAACGACAAGATTGTGTTTGGTGAAGGTATCGTTCAGTCAGATATTAGTATGACTTTGCAAGACTCTAATCTCGTAATTAATGTTCAAGATGGAGTCGATCAAATAAAAATTATGAACTTTTATAATGGTTCTAAAATTGAAACTTTGCAGTTTTCTGACGGCTCAACTTTTAATATTTCTGAAGGTCTAACAATTTCGGGAACTGAATTTGCAGATAAAATAATCACCACACCATTTTCTGATAATATATTGGGTAATGAAGGAAATGATTATATTTATGCCGGAGATGGAGATAACACAATAAATGCCGGAGCAGGCAATGATGTGATTCGAGCTGGAATAGGTAACGATACTTATAATTTTTCCGCAGATTTCGGTGATGATTCAGTAAGCGACACTGGTGGCAACGACACAATAAATTTTGATAGCAGTGTTGATTACACAAAAATCAGTTTAGCAAAAAATAATCAGGATTTAGTGATTAAAGAGCAAAACTCTGTAAGATCAGTTACGATCGCTAACTTTTTTGCTAACTCAGCTTATAAAATTGAAAATTTATCTTTTGCTGATGGTAAAAATTTTGATTTATTGGCTATCGCAGATTCTTCTGAAGACGTTTCATATTCACTTGGTAGTTACTTTAGAGTTTATGAAGATCGCGCTACTAAAATGGTTATTCTAGATAATTCAGTTGCTGAAGTAACCGCTGTTTCTCAAGCTTTGAACGGCACAGTTTCTTACAACGCTGAAACTGGATTAATCTATCAAGCAAATTCAAATTACAGTGGATTAGATAGTTTTGAAATATCCTACTTAGATCAACAAGGAAACAGCCAGACAACCACAATTTCGTTGGAAGTTGCTGCAGTTAATGATGCTCCAGTTGCGCAGAATTTAAGTGTCACTGGCAATGAAGATGAGTCATTAATAATCGATGCTTTGGCAAGCACTAGTGATGTCGATAGCACGAGTTTGTCGCTTAAATTGGTGAGTAATCCAAAATTTGGTTCAATCAAAATTGAAAATGGTAAGTTTGTTTACAAGCCGAATGCTAATTTTAATGGCCAAGATTCTTTTAGTTACAAAGCTTCAGATGGTTTATCAGATTCTGAATCCAAGACAATTACACTGACGATTGATCCAGTTAATGATAAACCAGTTTCTGTAAATGATAGCGCAGTTGTTAATGAAAACTCGTCGGTTCTAATCAATATTACTAATAATGATTATGATGTTGAAACGGGCTTCTTTAACGGCGACTCAATTGTTATCACTCAACCTCCAGCAAATGGTAGTTTGCAAATTCAAACCGATGGTCGAGTTTTTTACATTCCAAATAGCGATTTTTACGGACAAGACAGCTTTAAATATTCGCTAAAAGATGCGGAAGGTTTAGTTTCAGATCCTGCGGAAGTTTTGATAAATGTTAAAATAGTAAACTCAGCGCCTAAGGCTATTTCAAATAGTGCGATCAGTTTTAATGAAGATGAAGTTAAAACTTTCGATATTTCTGATTATTTCTTTGACCGCGAAGGTGATGCTTTAACTTTAGTTTCAGCTTCTGCGAAAAATGGTAAAATTGAGATTTCGGGAAATCAGATTTCTTATATTTCTAACCAAAATTTCTTTGGAAATGAAGAAATAACTCTGACGATCAAAGATTCTAACGGTGCTGTGGCAACTATTGTTAAAAAAGGATTGGTCAACGGTGTAAATGATGCTCCAGTAGCTTTGGATGATAACTTCAACATTTCTGAAGATGTCGCGACTAAGTTGGCTATTCTCAACAATGATAACGATGTTGAAGACGTTTTATTTTCCAGCAATATTATCAGCTACACTCAGCCTTTGAATGGTGTTGTAACAATTAATGAATCAGACGGTACTTTGCTTTATAAGCCAAATAAGGATTATAACGGCGAAGATTCCTTCTCATATGTTATTGCAGACTCAAACGGTGTGCAAAGTACGGCAAATGTTAAAGTAAAAGTTATAGCAGTTAATGATGCTCCTACAACTATCGGCACTTTACAGTCATACAATATTCAGTCTGGTAATGCTGTTTCTTATGAGTTGCCGACTAATTTGTTTTCTGACGTTGATGGTGATAGCTTAACTATTAAAGCAACTTTGGCTGATGGTTCAGCTTTACCGGCATGGCTATCATTTGATGGTAATAAATTCAGCGGAACTCCAAATCTTTCTTCGACTACAGATTTTAATGTAAAAGTAAGTGCAACTGACAATTCGGGATTATCAGTCTCGCAAAGCTTCGCAATCAAGGTCAGCGTAAGTAACCCTAACGTGTCACCAGTTGCAAGAAATGATGATTATTCTTTAAACGAAGACACGCCTTTGACTATTTCTTTTGCTGCTTTGTTGAGCAATGATTCTGATTTGGAAGATGGCGCTAATATCAAAAAGCTTGGCAAAGATAGTTTTGTTTTTAGTTCTGCGTTAAATGGTTCTGTGGTTGTTACTGATACTGGTATTGTTTATACTCCGAATAAGGATTATAATGGTACTGACGTTTTAACTTATCAGATTAAGGATAGTTCTGGAGCTTTATCGAATGCGGCTTCGATTAATTTGAATGTGAAGCCGAGTAATGATGTGGCGGTTGCTGCTAATGACGCTTTCGTTTTAGATGAGGACAGCTCGATTACGATTAAGTTGAGCGATTTATTGGCTAATGATTTTGATGTGGAAGACGGCGATTCATTTAAGAATTTGACGATGGATAAGTTTGTTTTTAGTAATCCTTCTAAAGGCTTTCTTACTAAAGATGCTGTGAATGGTACTATTACTTATACTTCGCCTAAGAACTACAATGGAATAGATTTTA
This sequence comes from Alphaproteobacteria bacterium, assembly GCA_021151765.1. Taxonomy (GTDB): domain Bacteria; phylum Pseudomonadota; class Alphaproteobacteria; order Rickettsiales; family UBA1997; genus UBA2645. The sequence continues at coordinate 104,771 of JAGKWR010000005.1, read as the reverse complement.
TAGCTTACCAAGTGAAAGACAGTAATGGAGTTTTTTCTAATAAGGCTACGATTAGTTTGAATATTAATCAGGTTAATGATGCTCCGATTGCTGTTAATGATGCTTACTCTTTAAATGAAGACATGCCTTTTACCATTCCTTTTGATGCGTTGTTGAGTAATGATTCTGATTTAGAGGATGGCTCTAATATTAAGAAGTTTGGTAAGGATAATTTTGTTTTTGGTTCTGTGTTAAATGGTTCTGTGGTTGTTACTGATACTGGTATTGTTTATACTCCGAACAAGGACTATAATGGTTTAGAAGTTCTAACTTATCAGATTAAGGATAGTTCTGGTGTTTTATCGAATGTGGCGTCGATTAATTTGAATGTGAAGTCGATTAATGATGTGGCGATTGCTGCTAATGACGCTTTCGTTTTAGATGAGGACAGCTCGATTACGATTAAGTTGAGTGATTTATTGGCCAATGACTTTGATGTGGAAGATGGCGATTCATTTAAGAATTTGACGATGGATAAGTTTGTTTTCAGCAATCCTTTTAAAGGAGTTCTTACTAAAGATGCTGTTAACGGTACTATAACTTATACTCCATCTAAGAATTATAATGGTAACGATTCATTAGTTTACCAAGTAAAAGATAGTAACGGAGCTTTGTCTAGTAAGGCTACGATTAACTTAACAATCAAGGCGGTTGAAGATACTCCTACAGCTGTTAATGATTCATTTAGTTTGACGGAAGATACTAGTTTGAATATTAGCTTTGCCTCTTTGCTGAAAAATGATTATGATCCTGAAGATGGAGCTAATATAAGTAAGCTAACCAAAGATAGTTTTGTATTTGGTCAACCTCTTAAAGGAAAAATCACAGTTACTGATTCTGGAATAACTTACACTCCTAACAAAGATTATAATGGTTTGGACGTTTTAACTTATCAGATTAAGGATAGTTTTGGAAACCTTTCAAACCAAGCTAGTATTAATCTTAATATCAATCCAGTAAATGATGCGGCAGTCGCTGTGGCAGACTCATTTACTGTCGATGAAGATAGTGCAATCGTTATTAAATTGACTGATTTATTGGCAAATGACTTTGATATTGAAGGTGAAGATTTAGCCCAATTTGCTGTTCTTAATCGTTTTGTTTTCAGTAATCCTGGTAAAGGTAAAATCGTTACAGATGCAGTTAACAATACAGTGACTTATACGCCTAATAAAGATTATAAGGGAACAGATACCTTTTATTATAAATTCAAAGAAAGTTCAGGTAATTATTCGAATATTGTCGGCATTAATTTAACAATAAATTCAGTGAATGATGCTCCAGTAGTTGCCAATAAAATAGCTAATCAATCTATCAAAGTAGAAAATTTATTTAATTATGTATTTATTGCTAATGCCTTTACAGACATTGAGGGTGATGTTCTGAGTTATAGTGCTAAATTAGAAGATGGTTCACAGTTACCAGAATGGTTAAATTTTGATTCTTTAACTAGAACATTTAGCGGAAAAGCTCCATCATCGACAATTGGCTCTAACCTTACAATTACAGTTACTGCAACTGATGGAGTAAACGAAGTTTCTCAAAACTTTGTCATGACAATGCTTACTAATGCCTTAAATGGTAATAATGCTAATAACAGTATAAGTGGATCAGTTAATAACGATGCTATTTATGGTTATGAGGGTTTTGATAATCTTAAGGGAAATAATGGAGATGATACTTTAATTGGTGGTATGGGTGCCGATGTTCTATTTGGTGGCTCTGGTAAAGATCAATTTATCTTCAACAACCTTAATGAATCAGTCAGAAACTCAAGTGATACCATCATGGATTTCATTAGAGGCGAAGATAAAATCAATTTATCTGGTTTGGGTTTCCAATCGGTTTCTGAAGGCTTGAATAGCTCAAGTGCAAGTGAAAATTTACAGTATTATTTTGATGGCAAAAATACCGTAATTGACGACCCAAATTCTGATTTTGAAATCAAGCTTGTAGGTGATATTAAACTCGATGAAACAGATTTTATTTTCTAAGATTCATGAAAAGAAGTCTGCTAAAGTTTGCTGTCATATCTTCCTGCTATTTGTTTTCTAGCAACTCCATTGCTGAAACAATGCAGGAAGCTATCGACATTGCTAAGGCTAATAATCGCAACATTAAACTTGAACAGTTGCGGCTTAATTCCGTCAATACTGGTAAAACTCAGGCATTATCAGAGTTTTTACCAAGTGTTAAAGCTAGTTTGCAATATGGTAATCGAAATAGCTTTTACGAAGGACAAAATTACGATCGATCGGGCAAACAAAACACCAAAGAACTTTCATTAGAACAACCAATATTTGATGGTTTACATTCGGTTTCAAAATATCGTGAAGCAGATTTTAAGTCAAAATCGAGCTATTCCAAAACATCTGATAAAGTTCAGGAAGTTTCTTTCAATGCTATACAAGCCTACTGCAATTTGTATCGCTATGACGAGATCGTAAAAATTCAGCAAGAAAACAAAGATTTAAGTGCTCGTTTTTTGGAGTTGGTGAATCGACGCAAAGAGGCGAAAATAATTGATAACGCTGACATCATAAAATTCACTTACGAGAGCTCAATTGCTAATGAAAAATATTTAGATTTCTCGAGTAAGCTCAGCAAAGCTAAGTTTGATTACAAAAATATCATTGGTGATATTCACTCCAAATTAGTAACTCCCAAGATAGTTGAAGAAAATTTTCAGGATCAGCAAGTTTTAGAAACAGTTTTAAAAAATAATCACAATATAAAATCTTATCACTACAGCTATCTTGCTGCTAAGGCTGCTTATAATGCAGAACAATCTAATTTTTTACCTAAAGTTTCTCTAAGCGCATCAACCAGTCGACAAACCAACGTGCTTTATTTGAACGGTCGTGACTTAGATTCAAAATCAGTTTTTGTTAACGTCACAGTTCCGATTTTCCAAAAAGGTGTGGAATATGCCAATGTGAGCAAAGCCGGTTATGATCGTGATGCTGCGAAAGAAGAATATGAAATCACTCGTGATAACGTGATTAAAGAGGTAAATCAAGCTTTGGAAGAATATCGTTATTTCTCTGAAATTCACAAAACTAATAAAAAACTTTTTGAGTTGGCAAAAAATCGTGCCGAAATTTTTACAAAAAGATCAAAGCTAAAAGTTGAAGATCCAATTGAAGTTATTCGCGCCAAAATTGAGGCTAATGACAAGAAAATAAGCTATATTGAATCACAAATTAATTTGGTAGTTACCCATTACAAAATAAAATACTTTCTCGGAGAAATTTGATGATTCCTAACCAGTCACAACAAGTCATAAAAAACGCTCTTGATTCATGCAAAAGAGCTTTCTGGTTTTGCTTTGTATTTAGCTTTTTTATCAGCATTTTTACTTTGGTTACTTCGATTTATTCGATGCAAGTTTTGGATCGAGTTTTAGCCAGCAATAGCATCGAAACATTGTTGTATTTGACGATTATTGTTTTGGCCTTTTTTTGTTTTTTAGGAATTTTAACCCAAATTCGTTCAACTATTTTTTTGCATATTTCTAATTGGTTGGATGAAAAGTTATCGCCAATTTTGTTCAACAGCACCATTGAATCTCAGGGCTCAAATAAGAATATTAGCAGCCAAAATATGCGCGATTTACAAACTATTAAATCTTTTATTGCTGGTCCAAATTTAGCAGTTTTGTTCGATGCACCTTTCGCAGCAGTTTATTTGATCATGATATTTTTCATCCACTGGGTAAATGGTATTATAACTCTAGTTGGTGGTTTGTTGATGTTAAAAATGGGTTATCTTAACGAAAAAATTACCAAAGATTTAATCGAAAAAAGTAACCAGATGCAATCACAAGTGATGCGTGATTTTGAAATTATTTCTTCAAACTCCGAAGTAATTAATGCGATGGGAATGAAGGCAAGTGTACGTAATGATTGGCAAGAAAGTAACAATGAGTTGCGCAAAATATCGGGAAAGTTGGCGACTATTTCTAATAAAATGTCGGCCGTTTCAAAAACTTTTAGAATGGCTTTGCAAAGTATAACCATGGCATCCAGTGCGGTTTTAGTTATGTATAACATGATGTCGCCGGGCGGTATTATCGCAACTTCGATTTTAGCAGGCAAAGCTTTGGCGCCTTTCGATAATGCTATCGGTTTGTGGAAAGCGATCAAAACTTTCAAAGCAGCTTATTTACGCCTCAATGAGTCTTTGAAAAATTATGTTAATGACAAAGATAAAATTGAATTACCGCAACTTAGCGGCGAAATTGTTGTCGATAAGCTAATTTATAAAATTCCCAATTCTGATCGTTTCGTCATTAAAGGTGCTTCATTTAAAATTAATGCGGGTGAGGTTATCGCTATAATTGGCCCAACTGGAAGTGGCAAAACGACTTTAGCACGTCTTTTGGTTGGTGTATTGAAGCCTTCTTCCGGAATTATCCGACTTGATGGTGCCAATTTATTTGATCAAGATTTAGAAAAAATCGGTAAATATATCGGATATTTGCCACAAGATGTTGAGCTTTTTAAAGGTTCGGTGAAGCACAATATTTCGCGTATGAGCAAATCAGCACAAGATGAAGAAATAATTAAAGCGGCGCAATTATGCGATATTCACCAAGTAATTTTATCTTTGTCGCAAGGTTATGAAACGTTAATTGAAAAAGATGCGGCTAACTTATCAGCCGGTCAAAAACAAAGAATTGCTTTAGCTCGCGCTTATTTTGGCAATGTTAAATTCGTAGTTTTGGATGAGCCAAATTCTAATCTTGATACCGAAGGCGAGAATGCTCTAAACCAAACTATTTTACGCGCCAAAGAGCAAAAAATTACTACAATTATAATTACGCATCGCACTTCAGTTATGTCAATTTGTGATAAGGTTATGTTGTTACGAGATGGCGAAATAAAGGCTTTTGATAGTGTTGATAAAGTTTTCTCCAATTCAGTTGCAAAGTCTGAAACTCCAACATTACCAAGATTGGAGGAGATGAAAAAATGAGCCTAAATTTACCTTTACCTTCCGAAAATTCTAAAGTTGCTGAAACCGCCATTAAACATGGAATTAAAGCTTTAATAGTTTTTGCTGTAATTTTTATTAGTTGGGCGGCGTTTTTACCGATTAAATCAGCTTCAATTGCTGATGGTTTGGTCGTTTTAGATTTTAATCGCAAAAACATTCAACATTTGGAAGGCGGAATTATTGACCAAATTTTAGTAAAAGAAGGGCAAATGGTTAATGAAGGAGATGTGCTGCTTTATCTCCACGATATTAAAGCTAAAAGTGAACAACAAATTCTAAAAGAAAGACTGTGGACAACTCAGCTTCAAAAAAATCGTTTAATTGCCGAAAAAGAAAATAAGACAACTTTAAATTTTACAGATTTTTTTGCTCAAGTCGGAGAGTTATCGCAGTTAGACCAAGAAAAGTTGAAAGAAATTGCTGATAACCAACTTCATCTTTTTCAATCACGAAGAGAGAAAAGAGTGGGGGAAACAAGAGTTTTGCAAGCTAAGTTAAAATCAGCAGAAACTCGTCTAAGAATTGCGCAACATGAGTTAAGTTTAATTCAACCTTTAGTTGCCGAAGAAAATTTACCAATTTTACGTGAATTGGAGTTGCAAAAAACTATTGCGCAAAATGAAGAGGAAGCCGCAACAGCAAAGTTGCAAGTTGCCAATTATAAAAGTAATGATTTGTCGGAAATCTTAAAAGAAATCAAAGAAAGCGACGTAGAAATTGTAGCTTTGCAAAATCAGCTCGATGCGTCTCGTGACATCGTCAAACGATCTGCAATTAAATCACCAGTAGCTGGTAAAGTAATGAACATCAAATATCACACTGTTGGTGCTGTTGTTCCACCAGCAGGTGAAGTGATGAGCATTGTGCCGCAACACGAAGAATTGATAATTGAAGCTAAAGTGAAGCCACAAGATATTGATAATGTTGCTATCGGTATGAAATCTAAAATTCAGTTAACAGCCTACAAAGGTAAGAAAGTTCCTAAGTTGAATGGTGAGGTAATCAATGTGTCGCCAGATATTGTAACTAATGAACAAACTCACGAATCTTATTTCTTAGCGCGAGTTTCGATCAGCAAAAAAGATATCAGCAATCTAAAAGACAAGATTGAGCTATATCCAGGAATGCCGGCACAAGTATTTATCATAACTGGTTCGCGATCATTAGTTTCCTATCTATTAACTCCAATTTCTGACTCTACTTATAAAGCATTTCGAGAAGAATAATAATAGAGTAAGAAAAATTTTTACGTCTTATTAGAAATGTTCTATCTCTCGAGCTGTTCGGATAGTTGTTCTGTTAGGCTTGAATATGATTCCGGAGCAAAGGTTTTTGCAGGAATATCTCTCACAACATTGTTAATGCGTTGTATAATTTCTGGTTTTACTTCCGCTCCGTTTTCTAATTTGTATTTCAGTAGTTCTTCGCAATAGGACATTATTGCCAGGTTTTCAGAAAAGTTTTCGGCGATTGCTGCCAAATTTTCGGGATACATTAAATCGATCAAATTATATTTTTCTGAACCGAAACTAAAAAAACTGTAATCACTCTTAGCAAAATTAATAAATTCATGACGAGAATCGAGATTTTGCGAGTATATTGCGCTAATCATCAACATATTTAAAATATCACAAGCATCAGAAGATTGTGCCGGATCTATTGCTGCAAAGCTGGCTTCAGTAAAAATATATTTAGCAAGTAAAAGAGGATTATTTTGCGGATTTGAAGTCCAAACAGTGGCGTTATTTTCTAACAAAAATTTTACTAAATTCTTATCAAGAATTTGAGTTGCAAAAAACAGCATGGTTTTGTCTTCGTTGATAATACTATCAATTGCTAAACCTTCATTAAGTAAACTGTTAAGGGACAATATTTTTTTCTCACTGCTTATTTCGCTGTCAAAAATTAGCATTTGTGCAGTATATTCTAAATTATACTGCGTCATTGTTTCTGCTAAAGTTGCGAGAAAAGATTTATTTTCAGAACCGCTCAATTCTTTACTTGAAACAAGTGTTTGTCCTTCATTTTCTTTAGAAGATAAATGGTCTTTCATAAATGATCAAAATGTTGAGTTACAATGCTTTAAATTATCAAAAGCTAATTAAATTCTTGCTCCAAGAAAGCAATTCACCATGGTTAGTTTGATTTTTTAAGGAGTAGTTTACAAATCAGTTGAAATTTATGATGTGAATTGAAGCAGTCAGATTAACTTACAAGGAGTGATTCTAATAAACGGAATCACCTAATTAAAATTATAGTGAAACAGAGGAGTTAAAGATCAAAGAAAGAGAAGAAAAGTTGATTTGAGAAATCATTTTGAAGGCAAGAAAGCAAAAGAATATCAAGTGGCAAAATAATTATCGCATAATTCAAAATAACTTCTTGCACCTTAGCTTTTTGCCCCTTAAGTTGCGCGACCTCTTCTTAGGTGAATTTCTGATTCACATCTTATCGCGGGGTAGAGCAGCCCGGTAGCTTGTCAGGCTCATAACCTGAAGGTCGTCAGTTCAAATCTGGCCCCCGCAACCATTTCACTTTCCAGCGCAATCCAATAAAGTCCAATAAGCCCTACACACAAGCGGCTTTTCAGCATTTCATCTGTCCAAGGAAATCCATTAAAATTCGCCTGAAGCCAAAGTTTTTTCATGTACAAATCCATGTACAAAAAATTCACATAACAAGAAATTCTAGTTCCATTTAAAACCTCGCGAAGCTATGATTCTATTAGCTCTAAGGCATCTTTTGATTACAAATTAGTCCAATAAAATCCAATAAGATTTATTAAGGTCTAATTTTTTTCATGCACAAACGATGTCTAAAATGTCTAAAAACTGAATTATGCAAAAAAATGCTAAAAATTCGTCGCAAACTTACTGATCGAGAAATCAAGGAAGCAAAACCAAAAGATAAAAATTACTTTTTGTTTGATGATGGAAATTTAAGACTGCTGGTAAGACCAAGTGGCACGAAAGTTTGGCAGTATCCTTATCAGCTAAACGGAAAGAATAATACGGTTACACTTGGAAAATATGGTGATAGGACGGGTTTTTTGTCATTGTCGGATGCTCGAAAAATGAGAGATGAGATTAAAGATCTGCTTTCTCGCGGTCTTGATCCAAACAAAGATAAAAAATCCAAGAAACAAGCAAACATAGTAAAAGCAGAAAACACTTTTGAAAGCATCGCTGAAGAATGGCGCCAAAAACAATCATGGACTGAAAAACACTCTAAAAACATCCAAAGCCGACTACAGAAAGATGTCTATCCGATCATTGGTTGGAAAGGAATCAAAGACGTTACGATTCAGGATATTTTGCAAATTTTGCGTAATATCGAACAACGCGATGCAGTTTCGGTCGCTCAAAGAATTAACGGATATTGCACCGAAATATTTGATTACGCTTTGGTGATGGGAATTTGCGATTCAAATCCCGCTCTTGGAAGAGCTAAATTTTTAAAAGCACATACAATTCAAAATCGAGCTCATCTTTCCGACAAAGAGTTGCCTGGTTTTATTAAGAAACTTTATTCGTCAGATGAGAAAAACATAGCGTTGCTGGCAATAAAACTATTGGTTTTGACCTTGCAGCGTCCCGGCGAAATTAGATTTGCTGAGTGGAAGGAATTCGATGAGACAAAAGCAATCTGGCATATTCCAGCAGGACGAATGAAGAAAAAACGTGAACATCTTGTACCGCTGCCAAAACAAGCTTTATCAATTTTACAAACTATTCGTAATCTTAGCGGAAAATCTACCTATCTTTTTCCTGGAAGAATGGGAATGAAGAAACCAATTTCTGATGTGGCTTTGATTAAGGTAATGAAAAAACTCAGTGAAGATAAGATGACTCCTCATGGTATTCGCCACACAGGATCAACAATATTAAACGAAAGCAGTTTTAATTCAGATTGGATTGAAAGACAGCTATCACACGTAGAAGAAAATAAAGTTCGTGGCACTTACAACAAAGCGGAATATTTAGAGCAGCGTAAGGATATGATGCAGTGGTGGGCTGATTATTTGGATAAATTGAACAAATAACCTACTTAATTTCATAACTTTTGATTAAAGATTTTATATCCTCCACTCGCCAAGCCACAGCTCTATCAGCTATTTTTACTGGCTTCGGATATTTTCCATCTTTCACGCCTTGCCACCAAGTTGATCTTCCCACGGGAAATATGTTTAAAATTATTGGAAGGCGAACAAAGCCGATTTCTGGTAATGAGTAATTAGAGATTTCTGTTTTCATCGTTACGTTCACATTTTTGTTAAAATTGTGAGCAAAACCTAAAAAGTGGGCGGTATGGAAATCGGTATGGTAGCGGTATTAAAACCGGTATTAATTTGACTATACTGCTGGAAGGAGATGAGTTTTAACTGATGGCTGGTTCGTAATTTCTGATTAATCTTGTAACAACGCCCCAAATTCTATCAAGGGAGCTTTCATCAATTTCAATGTCAGGACAGTTTTCGTTGCTGCAGGTAAGTTTAATCTTATCGCCTTCTTTGATCACCTTCTTAATTACTGCTCTACCGCTATCAGTAATAGCGATGACAATCTTATTATTTTTGATATTTTTGCTATTGCTGACCAATAACAGGTCGTTCTCCAATATTCCTTCCTCTTTCAAATTACATCCAGACATCTGAACCAGAAAATGATCCTGAATATTGTTGATCAGTAATTTTTCATTTGGTTTGAGGTTTTCAAAACTATCTTTGTTGGAAATTGAAGGAATTCCGTCTTCCGATTTCATCTCGTAAAAAGGGAGATCATGTTTTTTATAAGCACTTAAAAGCTTGATATCATCTTTGGTTATTTCTGCCGGTATTCTTCTTGATTTTGTATTGCTTGGTTTAGGCTTCCTGCCAGCTCCAGCTCTATACCCACCATGTTTATTTTTCTCTTTATGTTCCATCTTTTAGCTGTCTAGAAATGACACGATTACGTTAATAAAAGTCTATATGACTTGAATTATGTGGTAAAAAATCAAGACAGCAAATGTTTTTGGAATCACAAAATAAAATCTTATTAAGATTTACCTAAAAAAACCTAACACTAACGCCATGAATAATAACAAAATCCTATTTAAAAAATCGTTCAATATTTCACGAAGTTTTGAAAAATTGATCGATGGTTTCAAATTTTATACAGACCCCAGAGACGGAATAAAAGATGTCAAAATTAAGGACGTAACAGTTGTTTCTCCTTGTGAAAGTTATGACTTTTCTTTTGCTGTAAATGACGACAAAAAGGCGATATTTGACGCCATTAAGTCTAAAAACCTTTCTGCAAGATCTCTTGTGGTTAAAGAAATAGCTCTCGACGTAATTTTTTACGATGGCGTTTTGGATAAGAAAAAAACCAAAATACCGGTTAAAATCAGCTATTTTAATCAGAGCAAAAACACTAATGAACATCCTGTAATCAACAAATATCTCGAATCTTGGGGCTTGCTAGAAGCTAAAAATTGCTAAGAAGCTTCTGCTGCCATTGGTGTAATTAACTTCTCCCTTACTTCGAAATAATTACTGTGATGAATAACCAATTATCTAAGGAATCTTTCCTATTTGCCTGCGACATATGTGAAAATGAGAACCCGTCAGTAACTCACCGAGTGGCAACTCACTTTGCCGATGAAATGAGTAATCTCGTGTCACATAATGCCTTTGTGACCGACAGTTTGAATTACTGCATCAATAACAATGGTGATGCCGAAGAGCTTTGCTTCAAGAACAACGAGCCTGGTTACTTTGATGACGACAACAACTTCGTTTCGGTCTCTTTCGAAAATTTCACGAAATATAATCTAAAGCTTGATTGGATCGTTAATCATATCAGCCAAGATTTTGGTCTTTACGAAAGAGATTGCGAAGAAATTTTACCGCATGTGCTGTGGAGTCTTGGTATTGCAAATCTTGATTTGGAGGTGCCGATTTTCTTTGCCAGAAAAATCAGACAAGAAGAAATCTTCGACAAAATTAAGAAAGCTCTCAGTCAAAGAAAATCAAACGTTCAGGGTTTAATTCTTACCAGTTGCAGTGATATACCAAGCTACTTCAGTTCAAAAATCGCCGGCAATAAAATAGTTCCTCTTAAAAGCTGTATTTCTGCCAGCAACAAAGAGTTTCACATTGATAAAGGTGTTCTGAAGTCAGCGATGATAAAGACAGGGAAAGATGGTTTTACCACTGGTTATCGTAGCGCTCGTTTTAACGGCGAATATTTCAGATTTACCAAACAAGAAGCTGACGTTCTGGAATATCTACACAAAGCAGGAAAGCCAGTGCACAAAGATGAGATAATGGTGGAAGTAACAGAAAGCAGCACCGAGTTAAAAACACTGTTCCGAAGTCCCGATTCCAGAAATATCCGCCAGAATATTTTGCAGTATGACAATAAAGGGTATTACTGGCTGAACAGCTATTAATCCAACACTTCTCCCTCAAGTAAATCTAGCGGTATAGTCAAATTAATACCGGTTTTAATACCGCTACCATACCGATTTCCATACCGCCCACTTTTTAGCTTTGCGCAAGTCAAATCACTGAAGTCCGTTTTTGGCTTAGGTGACTTTGATTTTATCAATCAACGCAAAGCACAAATGACAAAAGAAACATATTACTCTGAGAAATGTGTCGCCAAAAAATGGGGACTGTCTCGCAAAACGCTGCAACGCTGGCGCTTAACTAATGAAGGTCCTGAGTATGTCAGGATCAGTAACAGAGTCAGATATTCTGAAAGCGCCATCAAAAAATACGAAGAAGAAAACTTCCTTGATAAGAAATCAAAAAATCAGGGGGTGCAGGATGGTAGATAAAATCACGTTGGAACAAGTTCCAAATATTCCAGTTGGAAATTTGTCAAAGTTGCCCCCCGAAGAATTATTGTCTCTTCAAGAGCAAGCAGTACAAAATCTTCAGCGAGCTAAAATGCTTAAAGATTGGTTGGATAACAGCATCGCTCTTAAATACCGCGATGTTGCATCAAATGTCCGCAAACTTGATTCCAAAGATACCGGCACAATTCATTTCACTGACGGCAATTATCAAATTACTTCGGTTTTAAGCAAAAAAGTCGATTGGGATCAGGAAAAATTGAAGGATGTCGTAGCTGCTATAAGAAAGCATGGCGACAATCCTGACGAATATGTTGAAAGCTCCTACAAAATTTCTGAAACCAAATACACCGCTTGGCCGGAGCATATCAAAAATATTTTCAAACCTGCGCGTCTTCTAAAAACTGGCGCCGAAAGTTTTAAGATTCAGCCATTAGTTGATGGAGGTAACCATGAGTAACCTCCCAATTATTAGCGCAGATGAACGCTTAAAAGAAACCAGAGGAATCAAAGGCTGCATTTTTGGTAAATCTGGTATTGGAAAAACCTCTCTGCTTTGGACGCTCGATCCAAAGACGACTCTCTTCTTTGATCTCGAAGCTGGCGACTTGGCAGTTGAAGGCTGGCAAGGTGACACAATCCGTCCAAAAACTTGGCAGGAATGTTGTGACTTTGCGGTTTTCATCGGCGGACCAAATCGCGCGCTTCGTCCTGATCAAAAATTCTCTCAAGCGCACTATGATGAAGTTTGTCAGAAATTCGGCGACCCATCAATCTTAGATAAATACGACACAATCTTCATCGACAGCATAACTGTTGCCGGTCGTTTGTGTTTTGGCTATTGCCAAGGTCAACCAGAAGCATTTAGCGAGAAGTCAGGAAAACCTGACACTCGTGGAGCTTATGGTTTGCATGGTCGCGAAATGATCGGCTGGCTCACTCATCTTCAGCACACACGCAGTAAGAATATTTGGTTTGTCGGCATTTTGGATGAAAAGCTCGATGACTTTAACCGCAAATATTTCCAGCCACAGATTGAAGGAAGCAAAACTGGTTTAGAGCTGCCAGGCATTGTCGATCAAGTAATCACAATGGCGGAAATTCAGCCGCAAGACAAAGGCAATTACTATCGCGCCTTTGTTTGTCACACGATTAATCCGTTTGGTTATCCCGCAAAAGATCGCTCACGAAGACTCGAAGCAATTGAAGAGCCACATCTCGGCAATCTGATGCAGAAAATTAGGTCTGAAGCCAAGCCAATCAACGAACAACTCATTTTTAATAATAACTAAAAAACAACAAGGAGCAACTATGTCTATGGATTTTAACAACAGCGAAAACCAATCAAATTTTGACGCAATTCCAAACAACACTCTGGCTAAGGTCAGAATGTCAATCAAGCCAGGTGGATACGATGATGAAGCTCAAGGCTGGAATGGCGGATACGCAACAAAGAATGATGCAACTGGTTCGGTTTATCTGTCATGCGAATTTGTAATTTTGGAAGGTGAATATGCCAGACGCAAAGTTTGGGGCATCATCGGTCTTTACAGCAACAAAGGCGCTGAATGGGGAAATATGGGTCGTTCATTTATCAAAGCGATTCTCAATTCCTCTCGTGGCTTTTCTGAAAATGACAATTCGCCAGCTGCACAAAATGCCAGAAAAATTAACGGCTTTGCCGATCTAGATGGCATCGAGTTTTTGGCAAAAATTACAGCCAGAAAAGATCAAAACGAAGAACTCAGAAACGAAATCCGTTTTGCGATAACTCCTGACCACAAGGATTATCAGGCTTTCATGGGAAGCGTTGCACAGGTTGCTGTCAAAGCTCCAACTCCTGCAGCACCCGCTGCTAACAATCGTCCAGCTTGGGCTAGATAGATTAAGGGGCAGCCATGATACTTCGCAAAAGACAACGGGAGTTCGTAAGCAAGAGCGTTACCGCGCTAAAGCAGCACGGCAACACTCTTGGCATCGCGCCAACAGGAGCAGGAAAAACCTTAATGCTTTCTGCTGTTGTCGGCGAAGTTCTGGAGCCTGACAATAAAGCCTTAATTCTCGCTCATCGTGACGAATTAACTTCGCAAAATCAGGAAAAGTTTTTGCGCATCAATCCAAGAATTAGCACTTCTGTCTTTGATTCCAAAACCAAATCTTTCGCTGGCCAGGTTGTTTTTGCGATGGTGCAAACGCTATCACGCAAAGAAAACCTTAGCATCATTCCAAGCTTTGATTTGTTGGTAATTGATGAAGGACACCACTGCGTTTCACCGAGTTATCGGAGCGTTATCAAAGAAGTAAAAGATAAAAATCCGGAAGTAAAAATTTACGGCGTGACTGCAACACCAAGTCGCGGCGATAAAAAAGATTTAGGCGATATTTTTTCAAATGTTGCTGATCAGATTAAAATTTCTGAACTGGTTGCATCTGGTCATTTAGTTCGTCCAAGAACTTACATCATTGATGTTGGTACTCAAAGCGAGTTGAAAAAAGTCAAAAAAACCGCTGGTGATTTTGACATGGCAGCAGTTGAAAAAATCATGAACAAACTTCCGATCACTGAAGAAGTTTTTGTCAAATGGCAAGAACTCGCCGGCAATCGCAAGACTGTGATTTTTTGTTCAACTGTCGCTCATGCCAAATCTGTTGCAGGAGTTTTTAACGCTCACGGAATCAAAACAGTTTTTATCAGTGGTGATTTATCGGAATTAGAAAGAAGAAATGTTTTAGCTGAATTTGAACAAGGTGATGCGCAAGTAATCGTCAATGTTGCTGTGCTAACTGAAGGCTGGGATTATCAACCAACTTCATGTGTTGTTCTGCTCCGTCCTTCGTCATTTAAATCCACGATGATTCAAATGATCGGGCGCGGACTTCGCGTAGTTGATTCTGATCTTTATCCAGAAGTCGTCAAAGAAGACTGCATTATTTTAGATTTTGGAACTTCGAGTTTAATTCACGGCTCTCTTGAAGTTGATGTTGATCTTGAGAAAGCGCAGCAACCCAAAAAGAAATCTGAATCAGCATTTCAAAAAGAATGTCCGTCATGTTTGGTGCTTGTTCCATCAGCGTCAAACAGTTGTCCACTTTGTGATTATGAGTTTGCTGCAAGAGAAGAAGTTGATCCATCAATCGGAGAATTGTCCGGATTTACCATGTCGGAGATTGATCTTCTGACACAAAGATCAAATTTTGAATGGTGTGATATTTTTGGTGACGGTGCTGCTTTGATGGCTTCGGGATTTAACGCCTTTGCTGGAATATTTTTCTTAAACGATCACTGGTATTCAGTCGGTGGAACTGAGTTTGGAATTAAAATTTTAAGCACTGGATCGCAAGAAATTTGTCTCGCTCAAGCTGATGATTTTTTAAATGAAAATGAAACCGCTGATAACGCACACAAATCAAAAAGTTGGTTAAAACAAACTGCGTCAACAAGGCAGTTGCAATGTCTGCCTTTAGCATATCGCAACGACTACAGCATTACTAAATACAAAGCCGCCAATCTTTTAAAATTCTATTTCAACAAAACCTCCATTCAAAAATTGCTGTTTGAAGCTGATGCCAAAAGACATGTCGGAGGTGCTGCATGAAAATTTGCGTGATCTGCAAAAGAGAAGCACACGGATTTGGTTTTATTCCACCACCGCTGCGCGCCAGTTATTTAGCCAATCGCAAGATGATGAGATATTTCTGCGGCGTGAATTGTCAGAAAATTTTTAGCAAAATTTACAAAGAAAAAAATATGATCGACTTAACCAAAAATGAAAAAGACGCGATTGAATCTGCATTAAAACCACTTGGTGAATATGTTGCTGAAATCGGCATGGATCGTCCACTTTCAGCTTACTCAAGAGAAGAAGTTTTGTGTTTAATTGAAGTGGCGGTCACCGCTTATTTTGACTTCATGCAAGGCAAAGCATCTGAAGCAGAATTGTTGGAGGTGACGTGCTAGATTTTAACCACCGACCAAAACTTTCAGAAAAAATAAACCTGCTGATTGATCAAGGACTCACGGCAGAACAGTCAAAACAAACTTCGCGTGACTATCTCGGCGCATCAAGGCTTGGCGTATCTTGTGATCGTGCTTTGCAGTTTGAATATACTGACACGCCAAAAGATGAAGATCAGAATTTTAGCGGAAAAATTCTCAGAGTTTTTCAAGCTGGTCATGTCTTTGAAGAATTGATGATCAAATGGTTAAGGCTTTCTGGCATCAATCTCATCACGCAAAAACAAAACGCCAAAGGGACAAAGGAACAATTCGGATTTGCTGTCGCCGGCGGCAAAGTTAAAGGACATATTGACGGTGTAATCATTGATGCACCAACAGATCTCGATTTCAAATTTCCAATGCTATGGGAATGCAAATCACTCAATGATAAATCGTGGAAAGATGTTGTTAAAAAAGGTCTCGCTATCTCAAAACCAATTTATGCGGCGCAAGTTGCGATCTATCAGGCGTATATGGAAAGCCAGATTGAAGGTATTTCTAAAAATCCCGCGCTCTTCACAGCGATCAACAAAGACACTGCAGAAATTCATTTTGAGCTAATTAATTTTGATCAAGAGCTCGCACAAAAAAGCAGCGATAGAGCAGTAAAAATTTTATGTGCCACTGAAGCTCACGAATTGCTTCCAAGAATCGCAATCGATTCAACACACTTTGAGTGCAAATTTTGTCCGTGGCAGCAGCGTTGTTGGAGGCTGAATGTATGAATCAACTTTTTGATTTTAACAGCGCCGATAATCAGCAAAAAGAAAATGTAAAAATTGATGTTGAGTTGATCAGACAAGCTTTGCTTGGCAGAATCGAAGATGTTTTGTCTTATCTGTTGCCCAATGGTCACGTCAAAAATAACTGCTTTTATGTTGGCAGCACCAAAGGCGAATCTGGAAAAAGTTTAACGGTTCAACTCGCTGGAGAAAAACAAGGTCAATGGTACGATTTCGCTGAAAATAAAGGCGGCGATATTTTTACTCTTTGGGAAGAAGTTAGAAATTATCACAAATCAGATTTTAATAAAATTCTCACCGAGATCAGTGAATGGCTTGGACATTCTGTCGCTTACGAAATTCCGCAAAAAAATATTCAGAGAAACTTTACTGACGATCTTGGCAAGCCAACTGCGAAATGGGATTATTTCGACAAAAACAACAAGCTGATTGCATGTGTTTATCGCTACGACAATGAAGATGGAAAAGAGTTTCGTGTTTGGGATGTAAAAAACCGCAAAGCTAAATCACCTGATCCACGACCACTTTACAATCTTCCAGCAATTACCGCTGCTAAAAAAATCATTCTTGTCGAAGGTGAAAAATCTGCTGATGCTTTAATTGCTTACGGACTCACCGCAACAACTGCAATGTTTGGCGCGAATGCACCGATCAATAAAACTGATTGGTCGCCTCTAGTTGGTAAAGAAGTAATAATTTGGCCAGACAATGATGAAGCTGGAAAAGACTACGCACAAAAAGTTGCACAGCATTTGGTTAAAATTACTTCCTTTGTATCAATCGCAAATCCCACAAAAGAAAAACCAGAAAAATGGGATGCCGCTGATGCAGTAAAAGAAAACTTTAACATCCATCATTTTCTCGAAGCTGCGAAAGGAGTAGATGCAAAATTACCAAGCTATTCGATCAGCGACTTTCTCTCTGACAACAGCCCAATGCCGGACGATTTGATAACTCCAAGGCTTTTGACTCCAGCTGGAATGATGTTGATTGGTGGAGCGCCAAAAGTCGGAAAAAGTGATTTTCTTATCAACTTTTTAATCCACCTTGCTGCCGGTGAAAATTTTTTAGGATTGAAACCGCCAAAGCCACTTAAGATTTTTTATCTTCAAGCAGAGATCGGTTACCACTATATTCGTGAGCGTATCAAGAAATTAAAAATCAGCGAAGAAACTGTTTTTAAATCTTCTCAAAATCTAATCGTCACCTCACGAGTTCAGATGATCTTAAACGATCAAGGTGTTGAAGCAGCTTATCGCACAATCAAACATTATTTCCCCGATCAACCTCCTGATATCATTTGCATTGATCCAATCCGTAACATTTTTGATGGCGGAGATGATGGATCAGAAAACGACAATAATGCGATGTTATTTTTCCTGCAAAACAGAGTGGAAAAATTGCGATCAATGCTCAATCCCGATATGGGAGTTATTCTTTGTCACCACACAAAAAAAATCAAAAAGAAGGATTTAGAAGAAGATCCATTCCAAGCATTTTCTGGTGCCGGAAGTTTGCGAAGTTTTTACACCACAGGTTTGATTTTGCATCGTCCCGACGAGATGGATTCTAAAATTCATCTTTATTTCGAACTTAGAAATGGCAGTGCAATTCCCAGAAAAATTGTCGAAAAAGTTGATGGCAAATGGATGGAAATAAATCCGTTCTCAGAAAGATTAATTCAACAAGATTATGGTCAGAAACTAGATGCCGAAAGAAATCGCAAAGCGGATGTTATTTTGCAGATAATTTATGACGAAGCACTTAAGGGAAAAGTTTACGTTGGAAATCAATTCGCTGAAAAATTTGAAAACAAAGCAGGACTCGGCTGCAAAACAACAATTGATGATAGAGTCGCTGTTTTAGCCACTAAGGGCTATATCAAATTCAATCGTAACCTCTCGGAATTCTCGCTGCAAAAAGTTAAGTCAAAATACGGTGTTCTTTGCGTCCAAGAAATGATGTTTAGGAATCAGAACGATAATTTGGTGCCAGTATTGCCAACTCACTTCAAATGTCCAAGCACCGGTGCTGTTCTTCCTGTTGAAAATTCTGCTGTGTGGATTCTTCACGATGACGAGGTTCAGTCATGAAAAATTCAAGAATCCGCAAGAATCCAAGAATCCAACCCAAGAATCCAAAATTTTGGATTCTAACCTGCAAACCTTACTCACAGAAGGATTGCCAAGAATCCAAGCTAAGAATCCGCAAGAATCCAAAATCAAAAAAAGGAAGAAGAGCAAAAACTCTGCAATCGCTTCAAAGACAAGGGTTTTCGCAAGAATCCAAGAATCCAAAACTGTTCAACAACAATTTTCAAATTTTGGAGTCTGTCGTCCCTTTACCAGACTATCTTCGTTGGCTTTTTCTAAGAATAGTAACTCCACCCCCTCCATATACTATGGAGGGTAATAACCCTCCAAGTATATATGGGGAGGTAACCAGCTTTGGTTTTCTCTTCGGAT
This sequence comes from Alphaproteobacteria bacterium, assembly GCA_021151765.1. GTDB lineage: Bacteria > Pseudomonadota > Alphaproteobacteria > Rickettsiales > UBA1997 > UBA2645. The sequence goes on along the minus strand of JAGKWR010000005.1, from coordinate 85,686 downwards.
TTTAGAACGATAAAAAACAATCAAAACCGAGAGATAAAATGGAAAACACAGAAAACACAAGATTCAGCGAAGAACAAATCATCGCAATTTTCAAAGAGGCAGTAAGAACTTTAAAAAAGCTGCCAGCAGTTAGAATTCAAGGCTACTTCAATGCATGGCCTGAGATAATTTACACCGAAAGAGAGATCGCAAGAATGGATCAAAAAAGCAAAGTTTGGCGCGCAACTCCTGATGCAATTTCGCGAATGGAAAAAGCTGTAAGCTGGCTAAATCTGCTTGAGGATGCAGTTGAGAGAAAAATTGTGTGGATGAGAGCGAGCAATATTCCTTGGGAAATTATCAAAAAAACTTTCGGATTTTCTCGAGTAACTGCGAACAAAAAATACAAAAACGCGATAAAATTTATTACTAACAATTACTAAGACTTACCTTTGTGAGGACATTTCGAAAAAGCACTTTACACTTTGCGCCTGTTAGGCTTAACTTTTTGTCATGTTCTAAAAATGTGTCCAAAAAAAGTGGCAATAATCAGCATCAAGCTCGAAGATAGAGCGACAGAAAATTTAAGACAAATCGCCACAAAAGAAATTCCATTTGCTGTAGCAAAAACACTAACACAAATCGCACAGCAAAGTCAGGCAGAAGTTAGAAAAAGCATCAAAGAAAAATTCTTTATCAGAAAAAAATCGGGTGGATTTGAAAGTTCAATTCGAATCAAGCCAGCAACAAAAACAAAATTAACCGCCGAGGTTTACACGATGGCTGCCTTTGCAGCATTGCAACAAACAGGTGGCATCAAAAAAGCAAAAGACGGACGTTTAGCAATTCCAGCTTATCAAGCTATCAATCAAGTAAAGAAGCGTAGCGATGCAAACAGTCCGTCATCTTATCTCGCGGGAGACGCATTTAAAATTAAAACAAAATCAGGTTCAGAAGCTATCGCGCAGCGCAAAGGTAAGGAACTTAAAATTCTCTACTTCTTGCGTAAGAGAGCCGAGATCGAAAAGAGATTGGATATGATTGAAGTAACCACAAAAACGGTGAGAGAAAATTTTGATATAAAGTTTGAAGAAAATTTAGAGATGGCTAGAAAATTACTATAATTTACGCAAAGATGATAACGTGACCAACTCAAATAATAATCTATGTCGAAACCTAGCAAACAGCAATCGCAAAAAACTAAAGCAGCAAATGAAGTTTTGCAGATATTACAAGATTTTGTAAATGACACTGATATTACTCTTTCTTCTGAATCTGAAGAAGCGGTAAAAAAAGCAAAACAAGGCTTTGGTAAACTTTATGGACAATTGGTTGATGAATCTAGAAGAGCATTTAAGGCTGTAATGATTGCCGCAATTGCTAGATCGGTATTTTTACCAAATAATGAAATGAAGGCTCTTTATGAAAGTTTAAAAACAAAAAGAGAAGATGATAACTACAAAGATTACAAGAAAAAGACCTTGGAGTTAGCAAGAGATATAGCAGAAAGTTATTTACCAGTTAATCTTCATCATAATCCATATTTTCGCAGAGCATTCCGAGAAGCAGTTTCAAACAATGATATGGAACACGGAAGCTCAGAAACTTATAATAAAAAACAGGGAGACATCAGAACAGCTCTAGCAGAAATAATAAAAACGGATTTCCAAAAAATGGCTTTTACTAAAGATGACTTTGAATTTCTTGAAGATGTTGATCAAATTTGGCCTGTAATACAATATATGGCAGAAGGTAAAGAATTGGCCGGAACAGACAAAAACAAAGATTTTAAAAAACTTCTAAAAGATTTAAAGAATGCTGGAGCTAATATTGGAGAAAAAGGAGTGGCATTTCATCATTTGGTTTGGAAGAAGGCTTTTAAGAGTCTGTTTGAAGAAGTAGCTTCGCTTAATCCAGCTAACCTTATTGCCCTAAATGACACCAGAGGTGAAAAAGGAGATCACGACAAAATTCATACTCACAGCTCATATCCGAAAGGTCACGAACAAGCTAAAGGTGGTGGTAAATTTGTAGATATGGATGTTTTTATTGTTCAGGAAATGGCTAATGTTCATCTTCAGCCAAGAAAGCCAAAAGCAGAAATTTATGGTGCTATGGCTAAGAGTCTGCAAAGTGTGGTAAAAAAGAAGCGTGATGGGAAAAAAGAAGAAATTGGGAATAATATAACCTCTTTCATGAGATAAAAGGTACTGTGACGCACTTTTTTTCGCGGGTAACGCGCAACCCCGCGACATTTTTAGCGACAGAATTTTTAAAAGGGTGCGCACTTGGTGCGCATTTTTAAGTTAGAGCCAATAAACAACAGCATCCGCAAGGTGCGCACCTGAAGCAATTTGGGTGCGCATTTTTTTTGCACAAAATTTTAAGAAAATTACATGGATGATTTTGCACCAAAAATGGCGGATCACATCGAGCTAAAATCGGTCGATGAATTGATCCCTTACAGCAAAAATGCACGGCTTCACTCAGAGGCGCAAGTTGCACAAATTGCTGCCAGCATAATCGAATTTGGATTTACAAACCCAGTTTTGATTGATGGTGAAAAGGGAATTATTGCTGGTCACGGAAGATTGATGGCGGCAAAAAAACTGGGCTTAAAAGAAGTTCCGGTTGTTGTTCTCGATCACCTAAGCGAAACACAAAAAAAGGCTTACATTATCGCCGATAACAAGCTCGCAGAAAATGCTGGATGGGATGAGGAAATTTTAGCAAGCGAACTCGCCGATCTCAAAGATGAAAATTTCAACCTCGATCTGATTGGTTTTGAAGATCAGGAATTAGAAAAGATTTTTGCTAACCTTTACGACAAAAATGAGGAACAAGAAACCGAAGAAATTCCTGAGCTAGAAGAAAAACCAATCTCAAAGTCAGGCGATGTTTGGATTTTGGGAAAACACAAATTGATCTGCGGCGATTCCACTGATCAAAAAACTTACCAAATACTTCTTGGTGATGAGCTTGCTGACATGCTTTTTACTGATCCACCATACAACGTGAATTATGGTAGCAGTGTTAAAGATAAAATCAGAGGCAATAACACAAAAATTCTTAACGACAATCTCGGAGAAAATTTTGGAAAGTTCCTTTTTGATTTTTGTAAAAATGCTTTGGAGATAACTAAGGGTGCGTGTTATGTTTGCATGAGCTCTTCCGAGCTTCACACCTTGCAAAAAGCCTTTACTGACGCCGGCGGCAAATGGTCAACTTTTATCATTTGGGCAAAAAATCATTTCACAATCGGTGGAAGCGATTACCAGCGGCAATACGAACCAATTCTTTACGGATGGAAACAAAACAACGATCATTATTGGTGCGGAGATCGTAACCAAGGCGATGTCTGGTTTCACAATAAACCAAACAAAAACGATCTTCACCCAACTATGAAACCTGTTGAGCTTTGCAAACATGCAATTCTCAACTCGAGCAAAACTGACGATATCATTTTAGATTGCTTTGGCGGCTCTGGTTCAACACTGATAGCATCTGAGCAAACTAATCGTAGATGTCGTATGATCGAACTCGATCAAAAATATGTCGACGTAATCGTAAAGAGATGGCAAAATTTAACCAACAAAGAAGCGATCCTTTTAGAAACTGGTGAAAGCTTTAATGAAATTTTAAAAAGAGAAAATGACGGAAAATCTGAATAGCGAAGAGATAAAAAACAGAGCAAAAGAACTAGTGGAAAAACACGGAAAAGCCGCCTTGGAAATTGCAAAAAGAAAAGCTGATGCCTTCAAAAACGAATGTCGGGAAAAAGACTTTGCCTTAATGCTTCTCACTGCAGTTGAGAAGCTAATCAGCATCTAACCAAATGTTTAAAAAAGGTTTGATGGATTGGATTTTATCACTTCGTATAGTAAGTGGAAAATAGTTTTCATTATTGCCGGATAATGCTTTAAAGAAGTCATCACAAACTTTTTTTACAAGATCTCTATTTAGAATAATAACAAACCTAAATTCTTTTTGATCAAGGTATCTGGGCCTTTTGTTAAAAAGCACTGAATTGCGTAAGTTCCTATTTTCTAGCAATAGCGTTTCGTATGAAGATTCAATTGTTTGAAGTATCGGAGAAGTTGAAATATTAGAAAACATTTTAATGTTATCATCATAAGACACTTTACGAAACAGAATTCCAGCATTTGAGAATAACTCCTGTAAATCTTTATTAAAATCGAACTTTAAAACATACTGTCCAAATTCTTTTCTCAATTTTTCATTTGTCTCTGTGGTGAATGAAGAAATTAGAACAAATTTAGCCTTTTCTTCTGGAATTGGTTTGTAAATTCTTTTATCAGAAACACTAAAAAGATCAAAATTATGAAAATTATGAAAAATAAGTTTTTCATTTCTCACTGGTACTATTATTGAACCTTCGTGATGATCAATAAAATGATCTTCTTCTTTTTTCTTTTGTTGAAAAACGGTAAGCTTTGTAAAGGTAAAGTCTCCTTTAAGCCAATTTCTTAGGTATTTTTCTTCTTTGAAATGTTTGTAAAGCAGCATATGAATTAGGGTTTTTTATTAGTGGTGTCTCGAGTGAAATTATAAAATTTAACTAAATTTTGTCAATTTGTAAACCCGATCACTACCAGCAATTTTATAGTTTATAATGCCAAGATTTTGATTCTTGTTTAAGCGAGAAATTACTGATCTGGCGGTGTGTGGCTGCCATTCCAAATTTTCACAAATTTGTTTTAAGCTAATTCCATCTTTAGCCGTTTTGATCATCTCGACTAACTGAGAATTTTTAGTGCCAGATTTAGCAATTTCAGTTTTTGCAACTGGCATTTCTTTAACTTCGATAATTACTTTCTTAGCTACTTTTTTAGTAACCGGTTTTGAAGTTTTTGAAATTCTTTTAGGCATAAATTTTTAAGAAATTTTAATTAGTAATTAGATTAATTAAATGCAGTTAAACCAACGCTGGCAAACTTGTAAAAGATGATCGTAATCGTCTTCTTCGGCTTCATTTGTGAAGGTCTCGATTTCTTCTTTTGTCAGACCAGCTCTTTTGGCAGCAACTCTGCATCTAGCCAATATTGCAAAAGCGTTTCCTTCTTCGTTGGTAAGATTGACTTCGATATTTGGATATTTAGGCATTTCACTCCTTTTTTTGTTAATAAGAAAAACCTCGTAGAGGCATATCCAGTATGCCTTCGCGAACCATCACTATCAACTCAATTGAGATGATTTTTTGAACAATTTTTAAAAAAGTTTTGAAGTATCAAAACGATGACAAATGACGCAGGAGCTTTGCTCCGAGTAATTTGCAACTCATTCAACTAAGAATAAAAATTTATGAGTACGAATAAACATGGAACTTTCGATCAGAGGATACGCCAGACACCGCGGCGTTGCCGAGTCGGCAGTTAGGAAAGCGATTACGCAAGGAAGGATTAGCAAAGGAAAAAATGGCAAAATTAATCCTAAAATTGCCGATAAAGAATGGAGTAAAAACAGCGATCCAGCGCAAATGAAGGCAGAAGCTGCCTTTGAAACGCCAGATTATGGCCAAAATTCAGCACCAAATTCCCAAGGAAATTTAATTGGTGGACCGAGTTATCAGCAAAGTCGTGCTATTAAAGAGGCTTATGGTGCAAAACTGCTTCGATTACAGTTTGAAAAGGAATCAAAAAAGCTGATTTCGATAGATGATGTTAAGGTATCGGCGTTCAACGCCGCACGAATGACCAGAGATCGAATTTTAAATATTCCTGATCGCGTTATTCCCCAGCTTGTGGGCAAGACCAACATTTTTGAGATGAAAGAAATTTTGAAAGCTGAACTGATCAAAGCACTCGAAGAGTTATCCAAAGTTAATGAGAAATTATGACGACATTTATTTTCAGAGCTTTTGCGATGGGCTAAAACCAGACCCAAATTTTACAGTATCAAGCTGGGCTGATAATCACCGGATTTTAAGCAGCATTTCTTCAGCTGAGCCAGGACCATGGAGAACAGATAGAACGCCATATCTCAAAGAGATTATGGATTGTTTGTCACCATCACACCCTTGCGAAAAAGTCGTCTTCATGAAAGGTGCACAAATTGGCGGAACTGAGTGCGGAAATAATTGGATGGGCTTTGTAATCCATCACGCACCAGGACCGATGCTGATTGTGAACCCAACTGTTGAGACTGCCAAGCGCACCTCAAAAATGAGGATTGATCCGGCAATAGAAAATTGTCCGGCACTAAAAGAAAAAATTTCTGATCCAAGAGCACGTGACTCTGGCAATACAATTTTGATGAAGGAATTTCCAGGCGGTGTCTTGGTAATGACTGGCGCTAATTCTGCTGTGGGTTTGCGCTCAATGCCAATTCGATATTTGTTCTTAGATGAAGTTGATGGCTATCCTGACGATGCAGCAGGTGAGGGTGATCCAGTAAATCTTGCGATTCAAAGAACAGCAACGTTTTCCAATCGCAAAATTTTCATGATCTCAACACCAACGATCAAAAATTTTAGCAGAATTGAAACGGCATTTTTAGAAGGTGATCAGCGTTATTACTTTGTGCCATGCTCTGATTGTGGTGAGTTTCAAACTCTTAAATGGGCGCAAATAAAATGGCCGAAAGGAAAACCAGAAGCGGCTTATTATGCTTGTGAAAAGTGTGGATCAGTTTGGGAAGATCATCAAAAAGCAGAGATTTTAAGGAAAGGAAAATGGATTGCGACAAATCCAAACGCCAATAACAAAACGATTTCGTTTCACTTGTCATCACTATACAGCCCGCACGGCTGGACAAGTTTTGGTGATATAGCGCAAGAATTTTGCGATGTTCACAAAGACCCACCACGACTACAAGTTTGGACGAACACAAAACTTGCAGAAACTTGGGAGGACATGGCTGGAGAAGTTATTGATCCAACCGGATTAATGAAGCGCCGCGAAAATTTTGGTGTCAGATTATTCAAAGATATCGCCATCATTACTGCTGGCGTGGATGTGCAGGATAATCGTCTTGAGATTGAAATTGTTGGCTGGGGAAAAGATGAAGAAAGCTGGTCGCTGGATTACCAAGTAATTTATGGCGACCCATCAACACCGCATCTTTGGAATGACCTTGATAAAATTTTGGAAACAACTTTTGAGCATCAAAGAGAATTACCAAATTTCCCAATTTCAGCGGTTTGTATCGATAGCGGCGGTCACTATACGGATCATGTTATCAACTACTGTGATGCGAGAAAGCACAAAAAAGTTTTTGCCATCAAAGGAAGTTCAAGTGGTTCAGGAGTTCCAATTTGGCCACCTCGTGCCAGCCAGAACAAGAGACTGAAAAAACCGGTTTATGTGATTGGCGTTAATGATGCCAAAGAAACTTTGATGCAAAGGCTTCGCATTCTTGAAGAGGGTGCCGGTTACTGGCACTTTCCAATTGAGCGCGATGCAGAATGGTTTGCACAACTTACCTCTGAAATCGTCAGAACAAAATATGTTAAGGGCAGACCAATTCGTGAATGGACACCGCGCCGCGAAGGAGCAAAAACCGAAGCACTTGATTGTAGAGTTTATGCTTTTGCAGCTTTGCGCGGTCTTGTTCGTAACTGGAAATTTGATTTAAACAAAGCAGTTGAACGAGTTAAAGAAGTTCATTTGCGACCAGAAAATAAGCAGTTCCAAAACATCGCACCAACCGCACCGCAAAAAGTAAGAAGAGTTAGAAGCCAAGGAATTTTGTCATCTTCTTACTAGCTGCTTAGTATCGTTTTATTAGTTTGCAGTCTTGTTAATTTCACATTCCGATGAGGTAGCATTTGTTACGATTGACGTATTCTGGAATTTAGTTAGTGCGGTGTATGATTTCCATCCGCCCAAAAAAAAAATAACAAAAGATGCAGCTCCAATGAATACTAGAACAATTCTTAAGCAATTGCCAATTTTTTCTAATCGACATTCTTTTATTTCGGCAGTTTTTTTGGTAATTTTTTTATCAAATGAGTCATGAAACAACCATTGAGTAATGTAGCGTAATCCTGTTGCGATACCAGCAAGACCAACTCCAATTGTAAAGATTAGAAGAGCTTCTCCAATACCACTAATTGAGGCCCTATTATTCTTTGTGTTAATAATGCCACCAATAAAAGCTAAAAGAGCAATTGCAGCACCACCATTTATTATAATAGCAGATTTAAGTGCGGTTAATCCAGATTCTAAAACTGATTTAAATAATTCTAAACTTGCTGTAGATTGAATCTGAGCAATTTTTATTTCATTCTCAAAATTTCTTTGAGCTTCTTCTATTCTATTGGCTTCCTCTGAATAACTTTGCTCTGCTGAAGTTTTGGCAATTGTTTCAATGTCATCTAAGTAAGACTCTAAGTTTTCGATCAAAATAGCATTTTGTCCATTTTCTTTTGCATGACCAATTGCACCACGCAAATCATTAATAAAAGAGAATATATTCATATCCGATAGTTAAAAAATTAAAATTTTTCTTATTCCAAGTGATGATCATATAGTACATCACAATTTTAAAAATGAAAACGCTTGAAGACCAATTAACTGAAGTCCAACAGGCAATTTCTGACATTTTGTTAAACGCCCAAGAAGCGTGGTATAACGGACAGAAAGTCAGAAAAGCTGATCTTGCTACACTTGAGCAGCGTGAAAAAAGATTATTGGTGCAAATCAAAAGAAAGAATCGTGGTGGAATCAGAGTTAGAGGTGTTACGCCAGTATGAGAAAATTTCCTAAAATTTCTGAAAATTGGCTCGATAAAACAATTTCTTATATCAGCCCACAAGCTGGGCTTAAGAGATTTGAAGCCAAAACCAGATTGGCAATTGCCGGTGGTTATACAGGTGCAAGACGCGACCGCCGACAAACTTCGAATTGGAGTGTCGCCGATGGTTCTGCTGACAATGTTACTTTGCCAGATTTACCAGAACTTCGCCAAAGATCACGCGATTTACTTCGTAATGCTCCACTTGCTTGTGGTGCGGTAAATACTGTGGTTACGAATGTTGTTGGAACTGGTCTTAAAGTTCAGTCGCATTTAGATCGCGATGTGCTTAAACCTTATTTTAAAAGCGAAGATGAGTTTGATGCTTTTGAAAGAAATGCCGAACGGATATTTCGCAACTGGGCAGAAAATCAAGATTGCGATATTACACGCTGCCAAACTTTTTCAGAAATTCAAAATCTGATTTTGCGCTCTGTTCTTGAAAGCGGCGACATTTTTATTTTGAAGCGTTATGTGGAACGACCAAACAGAAGCATAAATCTTGCTCTGCAAATTGTTGAAGCTGACCGCGTTGCTAACCCTGATTTTAAAGCTGACTCAGCAACACTTGCTGGCGGCGTTGAAATGGACTTGGACGGCGCACCGATTTCTTACTTCGTCTGCAATCAACATCCAACTGATTATCAAAACCAAAAAGAAAGAAAGTTTGTCAAAGTTCCGGCTTTTGATAAATACGGCAATCGTCAAGTCTTTCATATTTTTAGCAGAACCAGACCAGGACTTACGCGAGGCATTCCGTATTTAGCACCGGTAATTGAAAGCCTTAAGCAACTTGATCGCTACACCGAAGCAGAAGTTATGGCTGCTGTGGTGTCAGCAATGTTTACTGTGTTCATAAAATCTGAAGATGAAGAAGGTCTTGCGCCAATGACTCCTTCTGAAGGCGGCAGAAAAGATGATGGTGATTACAAATTAGGCCCTGGTGCAATTCTTGATTTGCAACCAAATGAAAATATCGAAATCGCTGATCCTAAAAGACCAAATCAAGCCTTCGATCCATTTGTGCAAGCGGTGCTTCGTCAAGTTGGTGTAGCTCTTGAATTGCCTTTTGAAATTTTAATCAAACATTTCACGGCAAGTTATTCTGCAGCTCAGGCGGCTTTAGTTGAAGCATGGAAGTTTTTCTCAAGTAGACGCAAATGGTTAGCAATTCAGCTTTGTCAGCCGATTTACGAAATGGTGATCACCGAAGCCATTGCCAAAGGTGAATTAAATGCACCGAATTTTTTTGCTAACTCTACGCTTAGAAATGCCTATTTAGGTGCAGAATGGATTGGACCACCAAGAGGACAAATTGATCAGTTAAAAGAAGTAAAAGCAGCAGAAACCAGAATCACACTCGGCATCACAACTTTGGCTGAAGAAACTGCAGTTTTAACCGGTGGAGATTTTGAAAGAAAATATCCGCAAATCCTCAAGGAATATAAACTAAAACAAGAAGCGGGACTGATTCCAAAAGAAGTTATTCAAAAGCCACAACCAACTAGAAACAACGATGCATGAGCTATTACAAATCGCGAAATATTGGGCAATTGAGCCTGATATTTTAAAGAGTCTTTGTCGCATGGATGAAATTAAATCACTTTCTTTTCAATCAGAACGGCGATTAAGCAACACAAGATCGGTGATGATTCGAGACGGTACAGCAGTAATTCCTCTACACGGACCAATCACTGCAAGAAGCGATCTTTTTACCTTCTTTTTAGACGGAACTTCTTTGTCAGATTTGGCAAAAGATTTTCAGACCGCACTGGATGATGATCAGGTAAAGGCAATTTTATTTGATGTTGATTCTCCTGGTGGGGTTGCTTTGGGCCCCTCTGAAATGGCGGACGCCATTTTCAAGGCACGAGGCAAGAAACCAATCTGGAGTTATGTCGGCAGAAACTGCTCTTCAGCAGCTTATTGGATCGCATCAGCAACAGAAAAAATCATCGCCAATCCTTCCGCACTTTTAGGAAGTATTGGTGTTGTTACAACAATTCCGGTGCAAGAGCAGCCTGATTCCGAAGGCTACAAAAACATCGAGATCGTTTCCAGCAACGCCAAACAAAAGCGACCTGATCCACGAACAGAGGAAGGCATGGCTGAGATAAAACGCGAGCTCAACGATCTTGAAGCGCAGTTTATTGAAGCGATTGCTAAATACCGAAATGTCAGTGTTAACGCGGTCAAAAACGACTTTGGTCAAGGTGGAGTGCTGATTGGTAAAAACGCAGTTGCAAGTGGCATGGCTGATTCTCTTGGAAGTTACGAAGAGGTCATTGCCGAGTTAAATCAAAAAATTTCAACAAATAAACAAATCAATTTTATGTCTAAAGAAACAATCGAAAGGTCAGTAATTACTGCTGATTTCATCAAATCAGAATTTCCTGATGTCGCTGAAAAATTGGCGAAAGAAAATTCTGATAAAATCCGAAGCGAAACAAAAGATACAGCTTTTGCCGAAGGCAGAAAAGCTGGTATTTTTGAAGGCGCTGAATCAGAGCGAAAAAGAATTTTAGCAATTGAAGAAGCCTCACTTCCTGGTCACGAAGATCTTGTAGCAAAAGCAAAACAAGATGCCGACATGACGGGAGAAAAACTAGCCCTCCAAATTGTCGCAAGAGAAAAACAGCGCGGCACAAAATATGTTGAGCAAGCGGCAGCGGCGGAAAAGGAACTGCCAAAAGTTACACCAAACTTTGAAAGCACATCTCTTGAAAAAGGAAAAATTGATAAGGATGCACCTCTTGAAGAAAGAGCAAAAACTGAATGGCAAAACGATACCAAACTCCGCTTGGAATTTGGCGATGATTTTGATGCTTACTTAGCTTTCAAAAAAGCATCAGAAACCAATCAGGTGAAAATCCTGTCGACGCGTAGCGCGACTAAAAACAATTTTTAAACAACACAAAATTCAAAGAGGTAGAACATGACCGGACTAACAAATGACGCAAATCGCGTTTACGAACTTGGCGATATTAACCAACTTCCAATCAAAGGTGGATCGGTAATTTACGAAGGTGCAGCAGTTGGCAGCGATCTTGCCGGATACGCCAAACCAATTTCTAATGGAGATAAATTTTGCGGATTTGCTGACGAAAAAATTGATAACTCTGGTGGCTCTGATGGTGAAAAAACAATTCGTCTTCGAAAAAAAGGATCAATTCTTCTCGATATTTCGGGCATCACTTTAGCCGACATTAACAAGTCAGTTTACGCAACTGATGACAACACTTTCACGCTTTCAGCAACAAACGCAGTTTATATCGGTCAAATTTCACGCATCGATTCAAGTGGCGTTGCAGTTGTTGAGTTTGATGCCGCAGCACTTCCTCCAGTCAGCTAATAGCCTTTAACAATTCAAATTAAAAAAATTTATGTCTCTTAACGAATTATCATCAAGGGCTATTATTGGCCTTTACTACAAGCGTCTCGAACAAAAAACCGGTATGGACTGGATCGAGGCAATTTCCAATTACTTCACCTCTGATCAGGAATCGGAAACCTACAAATGGTTAGGTCAATCTCCGGTGATGCGTGAATGGGTTGGCGGTAGACAATCTAAAGGTTTCTTAACCAATGGATTAACCATCGAGAATAAACACTTTGAAGGTACTTTAGAGTTTAACGTTAAAGATTTGCGCCGTGATAAAACCGGACAAATCAAAGTAAGAATTAACGAGTTTGCTGATCGCACAAATGCACATTGGGCGCAGATTCTTTCTAAACTGATCAATAACGCAGAAAGCACAGTTTGCTATGATGGACAATACTTCTTCGATACAGATCATGCTGAGGGAAAAAGCGGTGCTCAAAGTAATAAAATTCAAGTCGATCTAACTGCATTTGCTGACCAGATTGATGGTGGAAAAGTTGGTGTTGTAACATCTCCAAGCGAAGCAGCATTTCGTTTAGCGGCACTGCGAGGAATTCAACAAATCTTGTCATTCAAAGATGATCAAGGTGAGCCGATGAATGAAAATGCGACTAACTTTTTGATCGTAGTTCCAACTCCATTGTGGTTTATTGCTCAAGCCGCGGTGGCCGTTCCTTTAACTGTTGGTGGCAGCACTAACTCACTCAAAGTGATGAATGAGTTAAACATCACTGTCGCACAAAATCCTCGTCTACCTTGGACTGACAAATTCGCAATTTTCAGAACCGATAGTTCAATCAAGCCGTTTATTCGTCAGGAAGAAATGGGCGTTAAGATGAAGGCAATTGCTGAAGGTTCGGAATTAGAATTCAGACATGATAAGCACGAATACGGTGTCGATACATGGCGAAATGTTGGTTACGGATTCTGGCAACATGCTTGCCAAGTGAAGCTGATTAAATCTTAAACGGAGGTGAATCATGCAAACTTATGAAGTAACTGGCAGACATATCACTTTTGGTATTGGCACTGAATTAAAACTTTCAGAAAGCCAAGCTGAAAGTCGCACAGATTCTTTGAAGATAAAAAAGAAGGACATTTTCGAAGTTGTTCATCCAGTGCAATTCAAACAAGGCGAGAAAATCACCATCTCGCCTGAATCTTTGACAAAATCTCTTTTGGAAAATCTCAAAGAAATTTCCGAAAAAAAATCTGACGGCAACAAAATTGAAGTGCCGACAGAATATCCCTGCATCCAACATCTAGGCTTTGGCAAGTACAACGTCTACGACAAGAACAAAAATTTATTAACTGAAAAACCAATTAAAAAAGATGAAGCTGAAAAAATATTTACGACAACTTCGAAGAAAAATGATCCTGATGATAACGCCAACGAAGATGAAGAAAACCCAGAGAAGAAACAATCTGACAATGGCGCGGATAACGCTTCTTAAAGAAGATTTATGTTAGATTTCGACAACTTCATCAACAAGCCCTGCGTTGAAATTTTTGGACGCGTTGTAACTTACATTCCGGCGAATAACGATTTCGATTCCTTTGTAATCAAAGGTGATTTTCACAAGGATTACAAAGGCGTAAAAGCTGATTCCTCTGAAGTAGAAATCAGTTCCAACGAAATCGTTTTATTCGTTCGTGATGTTTCGATGCCGCCAGAATATTCAAAGGCAAATCAAGGTGATTTTGTCGAAATAGAAAACACGCGTTACCAAATCATCGACATTCAGCAACACATACCAGGCAGCAAAAAATTAATTCTTCATGAGTCATCCCAGTGAAAATATAAGGGCAGCGATTAGACAGGCTTTGGTCGATAGATTAAAAACCAAAGTTGATGATAATTTTCTAACAGATGCCGGAGATAAAATTTACGGCAGCCGTTCCAAACCTTTGTTTGATCAGTTCTTACCAGCGATTCTGATTTACACCAGAAATGAAAATATCATCGAAGAACGATTTGCAACTGATGGATATGGTGCAACCAAGCGTGAGCTTGAAGTTGCAATTGAAGCTGTGGTGCTTGGTAACGAGCAAGTTGATGACTCGTTAGATAAAATCTCAAAGCAGATTGAAGACGCGCTTGATGGTTTTGAAATGCCGACACGAAAAGCGGATGTTGTGAAACTGAAATCAACAGAAATGGATGTGTCAATTGAAGGCAGCAAAATCTACGGCGCGGCGCGATTAACTTACTCGATCACTTACTACACAAGCAATCAACAACCCTGACAAATGACGCAGACAGCTTTGCTGCCAAGTAATTTGAAACTCTCTCAATTAAAAAAATAAAAAAATTGTGAGTACAATTCAGGCACAATACCAACTGAAATTAACACGAAATTCTAATGAAAAATTTAATCAAAATTCAATTCATCATAGACTATCAAGACTATAAAAAAGGACAAGTTGTTGAGCTTGAAGAAAAGCAGGCAATCAACTTTTTGACTAACGGAAAAGCGTTAAAAATTCATCGCAAAAAAGATGAAGTTGGTGAAGAAAAAAATAGCGATAAAGGAAATAATAAATCTAAGAAAAATGAGTAACTCGGAACAAATAGGAAAAATCTAAACAAGATTTCACCTAAATCCTATTTCTTATTTACAGAATTTATTAGGTTTATAACTACTTAAATTTATGAAAAAATCAAAGTAGGTTGAAGCTAATAGAAAAGGCTTGTAGCTCATTTAAATTCTTTCTGTGATGCACCACAATTTTTACGATTTCTTACTTTTGTCAAAACGACCCAAAATTCAGAAATAGAATGAAAAGATACCAGTTAAATCTGCAACGATTGTCTCTTAATCAATACATTACACAAGTATTGATTCGTGCTTCTTACGGCATTTCTACAGCCCTATTTATTTTGGGTTTGTTTACTGTTCTATACCAATTTGCCTTATCTAGGTTATTACCTTTTTTTTATTCGTATTTATCATCTATTCTGTTAACAGGAATTCTATATTCTATTCTAAAACCAAAAATTCTTAAAAAGTTTTGTAACAAATTACCGGAGATTCAAACTTCTAATTTGAAAGATTCCCTCGCAACCAAATTAACTTTTCTTACGATTACTATCATAGCGCGAACATTAACCGTTATTGTTGTGGCGCCCCTTGTTTATTTGGTAGTAGCAATGATGGTATTTTATCGCCCTCATTAGTAATGATTTTGGAGAAAGAGTTGGAAATAGCTCAGGTTTCAGTGCTGTGGTGTAACTTCGGAACAAATAGGAAAAATCTCCATAGGATTTTACCTAAACTATGTGTAGATTTTATCCTAAATATGCAATTTTACCAAAATAATGATCAATGAACTTCGGCGAAAAAGATGGTTTTAATTTAAACGATCTTGCACGAAGGCTGGCAAATATAATTCGCCTCGGACAGATATTTGAAATTGATTTTGAGGCAGCAAAAGCACGAATAAAAATCGGCGATCTTGAAACCGATTGGCTGCCATGGATAACAGCAAATAGCGGCGCAAATAAAGACTGGAATCCTCCTGAAATTGATGAGCAAGTTATCGTTTTATCTCCATGTGGAGAACTAAATCAGGGAATAATTTTGCCGTCACTTTATCGCGGCAATGCTCCTGAAAATTCTGGTAATATTCAAAGCGTAACTTTCGCCGATGGTTCAAAAATTTCATTCGATCGCTCAAGCGGAAATTTAACTCTCGATGTCAAAGGAAGTGCCAACATCAAAGTTGCAGGCAATGCACAAATTGAAGCCGCAAATATCACTCTAAAAGGAAATGTTGATCTCGGTGGTAGCGGTGGAAATGCGGTCGCCAGAGTTGGCGATAAAGTAAAAATTGATTCTGGTTCTTCTGCCGGAGAGTGGCCGATCATTGGTGGATCAAGCAAGGTCAAAGCAACATGAATGTAAATACAGGAAAAACAATTTCAGAAATCGCTCATATAAAGCAGTCGATTGCAAATATTCTTTCTACGCCACTTGGTTCAAGAGTTATGCGCCGCGATTATGGTTCACGACTTTTTGAAAGAATTGATCAGCCAATTAACGGCGAACTTATTGCGGAAATTTATTCAGACATCGTTGAAGCAATTTCAACATGGGAGCCACGATTTGAAGTTGAACAAGTAATTCTTCAAAGCATCGATAAAGGAAAAATCATCATCGATCTTGAAGGCAATTATGTTAAAGACGGACAAAAAATAGTTTTAGAAAATATTTCGATCAGCAGCAGCTAATGGGCAACTTCACGGCAATAGATTTATCAAAATTACCAGCACCGAAGGTGATTGAGAGCTTAAGTTATGAGACAATTTTTCAGGATATTTTAAGCGATTTTTTAGAAAAAAATCCGAGCTACTCAACTTTGCTTGAGAGTGATCCAGCGATGATTCTGCTGGAGGTTTGCGCTTATCGTGAATTGCTTTTACGAAATAGAATTAATGAAGCAGCCAAAGCCACAATGCTTGCTTACGCAACTGGAAGTGATCTTGAACATCTTGCAGCTTCACTTGGTGTGCAAAAGCTCGTTGGCGAAACTGATGACCAATTAAGACAACGAGTTCAGCTCGCACCTGAAGCATTCACCAATGCAGGTTCAGTTGGTGCTTACACATTCCAGGCACTTTCTGCATCAAGCGATATTAAATCAGTTTCAGTTAAAAGCCCAAACCCTGGTGAAGTTTTAGTCACTATTCTTTCAAAAACTGGAAACGGAACTGCATCAGAAGAATTGATTGATGCAGTTTTAGAAAAATTAAGCGAGGAAGATGTCAGACCACTTACCGATCAAGTTTCTGTGCAAAGTGCTGGAATAGTTAATTACGTAGTTGAAGCGGTAATCACAGTTTACTCGGGACCGTCTTCATCAGTTGTCGAAACAGAAGCTAGAGCAGATCTGGATAAATTTTTAGATGAACGACACGCAATTGGAAATCTTGTAGCTCTGTCAGGAATTTATGACGCTCTTCATGTTGATGGTGTGAAGAAAGTTCAGCTGATTCATCCAACATCTGATGTTGTCACAACTAATGAACAAGCGGCTTATTGTAACAGCAAAACAATCTCAATCGTAGTCGATGAGTGACGAAATTAATCAATCTTTATTACCGCCAAACGCAAGTCAGTTATTGAGAGATTTGGAAACTGTATTTGGCGATTCTTTTGATCTGCCAACGCTAAATCGTTATGTGGTAAATCCTGACCTCGCACCAGCTCACATTTTACCTTGGCTTGCTTGGGCATTATCAGTTGATGATTGGAGTGATAGTTGGTCAGAACAAATTCGCAGAAATGTCATCAAAGCAAGTGTTGAGGTACATCGTAAAAAAGGAACGATTGGCGCACTTAAAAAGGCACTGCAAGTTTTCAACTACACCAACATCAAAGTTGAAGAATGGTTTGAATATGGCGCCGATCCATATTTTTTTAGAGTGTTTTTTGATGTCAGAGAACCTGGCTTTGATGTGAATATTTTGCCACAGGTTCAAAAAGTTATCGAAAGCACTAAGAACGCTAGATCACACCTTGAAAGTTTAAGAGCTTATCTCTCGGCAGAAATGGGTTTGGTAAGCATTGGCAGCATCATCATTTCCAAAGAAGTTACATCACTTAATCCCGTGATTTTTGATCACGATGACGAATTAGAAAATCAATCAGACGCACCAACTTTGGGTGCATTTTTTATCACTAAAGAAATTACTACGATTTATCCCCAAATATAATAAAACACATGACGCAAACTTACTACAGCCTTATTACCAATAATGGTCTGTTGAAGGAAGCGGCGGCAAGAATTTCAGGATCATCACAAGTAAATTTAACTCACCTTGCAGTTGGTGATTCAAATGGTGCGAGTTATAATCCAAATGGCGCACAAACTGCTTTGGTGCATGAGGTTTACAGAACAACTTTAACACATGTCGCAATTGATGAAAGCAATCCAAATCAACTGATTGTTGAAGCGGTTATTAGCGAAACAGTTGGCTCTTTTTATATTCGCGAAGTTGGAATTTTTGATGAAGATGGAGAGCTTTTTGCGATTGGCAAATATCCTGAAACTTTCAAATCAACAACTGCCAGCGGCTCAGGAAAAAGGCTTTATATCAGAATGGTTTTGGGGTTTGCAAATGCACCAGAAGTTAATCTGATTCAATCGGAAGATTTAAACAATAATCCGAATTTTAACGCGAATGTTTTGGATGCGATTGATGAGATCAACTCGGGAATCGCTACTCTGAATTCTGGTTTTTCTGCTCTTAGCACTTCAATAGCTCAAAAATTAGCGAAAGCAGCAAACCTTTCGGATGTAGCTGACGCTGCTCAGGCACGAAATAATCTCGGACTACAAATTGGAGTTAATGTTCAAGCCTTTGCAGCAAATTTATCTGCGCTTGCTGGATTAACTGGTGCTGCAAAAAAATTACCATTCTTTACTGGTAGCGGTCAGATGGGTGTTGCCGATTTGTTTTCCAACAAAAACGCAATCATCAACGGTGATTTAAATATCTGGCAAAGAGGCACTTCTTTTATATCAGTTGTTAATGCATCTTATACGGCAGACAGATGGATTTATCTGAAATCTGGTACAATGGTTCACGATATTTCTAGATCAACCGATGTTCCAACATTTAGCCAAGCTGGAAGAGTATTTAATTATTCTATTTTGGTTGATTGCCAAACCATACAAAGTTCAATTTCAGCTGGTGATTATTGTTTCCTCGGTCAGATCATAGAAGGATTCAACTGGTTACCTTTAGCTCAAAAAACCATCACTTTATCGTTCTGGGTTAAAGCAACAAAAATAGGAACTTACTGCGCATCGCTATCAAATGTAGCAACTGATAGATCGTACACTTCTGAATATGTAATCAATGCTTCAGACACGTGGGAATTTAAAACCATAACATTTACAGCATCGCCTTCTGCGGGAACTTGGGATTATTCTAATGGAATGGGAATCAGAATGAATTTTGTTTTGGCGTGCGGATCAACTCGTCAAACAACAAATAATTCGTGGCAGCCAGGAAATTATAACGCCACAGCAAATCAAGTTAACGCCTGTGATAATGCGGCAAATAATTTTAGGGTTTGTGGCATTCAGCTTGAATGTGGTTCTGTGGCAACTGATTTTGAACAAAGAAGCTTTCAGCAAGAAATTAACCTGTGCCAGAGATATTACCAAAAATCTTATGATTATGGCACTACGGTTGGAACTTCCACTACCAATGGCTCATATTCATGCAGAGCAGTTGCAACAAATTATGACCTTACTGTTGCGCTTAGAGCAATAATGCGTTGTCCCCCAACAATAACTATTCGTAATCCAGTAGGAGGAACAGTTGGTCAAGTTAGGAATGAAAGCGTCTCTTCCGATATCACAGTCAGCGCTGAAATCGTCGGCGATTCTCAATTTTCTGTAAGAGGCGCTACTGGAGTGTCAAATGCTAACAGAATCGTTTTTCACTTCGAAGCTAATGCGGAATTGTAATTTTTAAAAAAACGTATGCAGATCACAAAAGTTGAGCAGCAAAAAAATGGCTATCTGGTTAATGAAACAATGTTTGTGCCACAGGCTGAACAAAACTCTGATTACCAATCAATTCAGAGATGGATTTCAGACGGCGGAATTGTCGGAAAAGAGAGTTTATTAACTCAGAAAAAATTAGAGAAAGTCACGAAAATAAAATCTCTGCGTGACCAAAAAAATGTTGAACCAATTACTGGTTTAAAAGCTTTTTTGCTTGATGAGGTAGGAAATAAAACTGGTCAAGAATCTTACTTTCTTTTTTACACAAATCGCCATCAGACAAATCCTGCATCTGATCCTGAATCAATAATCTCAAGAGCAATAGAGCAGGGATCAATGCCTTATTTTACCAATGATTTAGAAGGCAAAAAAATAACAATCGAACTCACGGCAGAAATTGTAGCGTTACTAAAACAAAGAATTTTTGAGCGTAACGACAACAACTACAAAGTTAGCAGTTCGATAGAAGAAAAGATAAATAACGCACAAAACATCGAAGAATTGGAAGCAATTCAATTAGAAGAATTTGAGTCGAAAAACATTTAATGACGCAAGATTACTACAGCATTATAACCAACAGCGGTTTGGCAAAACACGCCGCGGCAAGTCTTGGTGGTGCGCCAATTAATTTGACGCATTTGGCAGTCGGGGATTCAAACGGAACTTCTTACAATCCGAGCGCAACTGCGACAGCTCTGCAAAATGAACGCTACAGAACAACTTTAACTTATGTTCAAATTGATGGAAGCAATCCAAATCAATTAATCGTTGAAGCGGTTATCAATGAAACTGTTGGTCCGTTTTATGTGCGCGAAGTTGGGGTTTTTGACTCAAGCGGAGCTTTGTTTGCACTTGGAAAATTTCCCGAAACCTTCAAGCCAAATTTACCAAGCGGTTCAGGAAAAAAATTATATATCAGGATGATTCTGGCGTTTGCCAGTGCTCCGCAAGTTAATTTAGTTCAGTCTGAAAATCTGAATTATGATCCAAATTTTTCGACCAATGTTTTTGCAGCAATTGCGCTAAAATTAGCGAAGGCGGCAAACCTTTCTGATGTCGCAGATGCTGCTCAAGCACGAAATAATCTAGGACTGCAAATTGGTGTAAATGTTCAAGCCTTTGCTGCAAATCTTGCAGCTCTTGCCGGATTAACAGGTGCGTCAAATAAATTGCCAATTTTTACCAATGCAGGACAGATGGGACTTATTGATCCTTTCTCTAATCGCAATGTGGTTACCAATGGTGATTTCAACGTTTGGCAACGCGGAACTTCATTCGTTGGATTAACAGGAGTCACTTTCTGCTGTGATCGTTTTTATTACAGTAGAACTGGATTAATGGTGCATGATGTTAGCAGGTCAACTGATGTGCCGAGCTTTGCTCAAGCTGGAAGATTATTCAATTATTCGGTTTTGATAGATTGCCAAACGGCTGACACTTCAATTACCTCTTCAAAACTTTGTGTTTTTGAGCATCTGATTGAAGGCTATAATTATCTGCCAATTGCGCAAAAAACTATCACGCTTTCATTCTGGGTTAAAGCAACAAAGATTGGGATATATTGCGCTTATCTTACCAACTCAATCAACGATAGAAGCTATGTTGCTGAGTATGTAATTAATGCTTCCGACACTTGGGAATTCAAAACTATCACAATATCAGCATCACCAAGTTCTGGAAGTTGGAATTTTACCAACGGCGTTGGACTAAGATTAGGTTTTACTTTGGCTGCTGGCTCAACACTTCAGACAGCGAAAGATACATGGCAAAATGGAGGATACTTCGCGACAGCTAATCAAGTAAACGCCTGTGACAATAATGCCAACAACTTTAGACTTTGCGGTGTCCAGCTTGAAGCGGGATCAATTGCTACTGCGTTTGAACAAAGATCTATTCAACATGAAACCAATCTTTGTCAAAGGTATTACGAATATGGCACTGCCAAAGTTTATCTTGGTGTAACATCTAGTGCCGTTTCTTTAGGGGTTAACTACAAAGTACAAAAAAGATCTGCTGCATCGCTTTCTTTCTCCAATGGTCCGCAAAACTGGTCCTTTCTTCCTACTTCAATTGAATGGTCTGATTTTAATGGATTTGCCGCTGTTAGAAATACGGGATGTGAACTTAACTTTTCATGGACGGCGAGCTCAGAGCTTTAACTACCAATTTTTACAATAACTTAAATCAATAAACTATGACCGAGCAATTTCTACACGGCGTAGAAATCATCGAAATAGATGATGGTGCGCGCCCGATACAAACAGTTAAATCTTCAGTAATTGGATTAGTTGGTACAGCTTCCAAAGGACCAGTAAATACACCAACTCTGATTTTAGGCTCACCAGCAGAAGCGGTGAGTATTTTTGGTTCTGATGCCAATTTCAGCATTCCGTCAGCACTTGATGCGATTTTCAAACAAACCGGTGCGATGGTCGTTGTGATTAATGTTGCTGATCCAAATAACTCCGCTCACAAAACTTCTGGTGTTCTTGATCCAACTAAGATCACTCTAAGTGATATTGTCGGGGGTGTTGATGAAGATACTGGAAAATACAAAGGCGTTTCAGCTCTTCTTGCCTCGCAGTCAGAAGTTGCAGTAACTCCAAGAATTTTGATCGCACCAGGATTCACACATCAAACTCCCGATGATCTTGCTAATCCTGTTGTGGCAGAATTACTAACTGTTGCTGAAAGATTAAGAGCAATAATTGTCGCCGACTGCCCAAATACTAACAAAACCGATGCAGTTCATTATCGTGAAGATTGGGGCAGCTCAAGAATTTATCCCGCTTTTCCGTGGGTAAAAATTTTAAACACAGCCAACAACACGATAGTTGAAAAACCTTCATCTACCAGAATAGCTGGTCTCATTGCAAAATCAGATAATGAGCGCGGTTTTTGGTGGTCGCCTTCAAATCAAGTAATCAACGGAATCGTTGGAATTTCTAAGCCAATTGATTTCGCTTTGGGGGATACGAACTGCACTGCCAACTTTTTAAACGAAAACGATATTGCCACCATCATTCAACAAGATGGTTTCAGACTTTGGGGAAACAGAACCGCTTCAGCTGATCCAAAATGGATGTTCTTACAAACCAGAAGAACGGCAGATATGATCAACGATTCACTTTTAAAAGCTCACTTGTGGGCGGTGGATCGTAACATCACCAAAACCTATATCGAAGATGTTTTGGAAGGCGTTAACAACTATCTGCGTTATCTGAAAAGCATCGGCGCAATCATTGATGGTAAAGCCTTCGTCAATCCTGAGCTAAACACACCAGATCAAATTGCTCAGGGCAAAATCACTTTCGATTTTGACTTCACTCCACCTTATCCGGCAGAGCACATCACATTCCGTTCAAGAATGACTGATGAATATCTCGAAGAACTTTTCTCTAACTAAAAACACAAGCAAACATGATTCCTAAAATTCTAAAAAACTTCAATTTATTCATTGATGGCCGTGGCTATGTTGGCAAAGTTGAGGAAGTAAATCCGCCAAAACTAAACATTAAAACAGAAGAGTTTAGGGCAGGGGGAATGGACGCTCCAGCACTGATTGACATGGGTGTCGAAAAACTCGAAGGCTCATTCACGCTTCTTGAATATGACAAAGATGTTTTGAAACAATTTGGTCTTGTGAGTGGCAACGCAGTTCAAGTAACGCTTCGCGGTGCTTTGCAAGACGACACCACAGTTTCGCCAATCATCGTCAAACTGCGTGGCATGTATACCGAAATGGACATGGGGAAAATATCTGCAGGAGAAAAAGGAACAATGCAATGCACAATCGCTTGCCGTTATTACTCACTTGAAATTGATGGTCAGCAACTCATCGAAATCGACATCGACAACATGACCAGAAAGATTGGTGGTCAGGACAAGTTGGTTGATGTCCGTAAGGCACTTGGAATCTAATCTAAATTTTAAAAAATATGGAAAACATTGAATTAAAATATCCGGTTGAAGTTGCTGGACAATCTTATGACAAACTCAACATGAGACGCTCAAAAATAAAAGATCGTCTTTTGGTCGCAAAAATGAAAACCGCATCTGATGAGGAAAAAGAAATCAGGCTGTTTGCCAATCTTTGTGAGGTAGAACCGAAGGTAATTGAAGAGCTTGATGAGTCAGATTACTCAAACCTGCAAAAGGTGTATTTAGGTTTTTTCAATTCCGAGGAGATGTCGTCAGCGCAATCATCATCCTCTCAAAAATAACCAACTGGCAACTCTCTGAAATTTTAGAAATGGATGAGGAAGAGTTTTATTTATTTTACAACGAGGCATTAAATCTACAAAATACTCACCAATTATTTAATTTTTAATTTCTCAGCAATGTTAAAGGATATACCAAACTATTCTGATTTTAAAAAATCAGTAATTGCATTTATTGACCTTCAAGGATTTACAAAGTATGTGGACAATATAGCAGATGAATCAGACTTTATCAAAGTGGCCAAAACTCTTTTAGCTACTAAAAAACAATTTGAGCATTTCAGAAATAACTTCAATCAGTACGAAATAACATGTATTTCGGATTCAATCATTATTAGCGTTCCTCATACTGATAAAGTAGCTACATATGTAATGATTTTAGCTTTACAGCAATTTCAATATGAAATGCTGCTATGTTTTGGAATTCTTACGAGAGGTTATTTAACAATCGGAAACATTTACCACAGAGAGGGACTTATATTTGGAGAAGGATACATTAGAGCTTACAAAGGAGAACAGAATTGCGGTGTTTTTCCCAGAATTGTTATTGATGATAAATTAATTGATGAAGCAAAAGTGGTTATAAAGGAATATGCTAAAGAAGGATGTAAGACTATTTTTGATGAGATAGTGCAGGACAAAGATTGTAAATACTTTATAAATATGTTCAAAGGAGTGCTTTTAAAAAAAGCAGATGAAGACAATATTTGCGAAGAAATAGAGCAAATATTGTCTTTTTGCAATGAGTCAAAAAAGAAATTTTCTAATGACGAAAAAATCCTGTCCAAGTATGCTTGGACAATAGATCATTTAGAATCGGAGTATAAAAATTTTCAAAGCAATAAGCTTTCCATCAAATCATATTAATGACCAACTCGACTCACGCTGCCGTATCGATTTTAATCGGTGCTGACTTGGGAAAGTCTTTCCGAGATTCCTTCAGTGGAGCAAATAAACAGCTTTCTGCACTTGGCGATGCAATTAAAAAAGTGAATGACAAAGCCTCAGATATCGAGGCTTTCAGAAAATCATCACGCGCCACAAAAGAAGCGTCTCTCGCTTATCAGGAAGCGAAACAGAAATTAAATCTGTTAGGTAGAGAGATGGCTTCAAGCCTTACTCCTTCCAAAGAGCTTCAGAACAATTTTCGTAAAGCGGAAGTAGCGGCGCAAAAAGCTAAAATTGCTTTCATGGAATCAGCACAAGCGACTCGTGAAATGGGCAAAGCCTTAAGTGCCGCTGGCGTTGATTTCAAAAATTTAAATCAGCAACAACAGGTTTTAGGAAAAACTCTTGAGACCTTAAAGAAAAGACAAGCAGCGCTTCAAGCCAATTCTGACGCTAAATTACAGAACTTAAGCAATCGCGCAAATTACCGCGCGCAAATGGGAGACGCTGTTGCGCTTGGAGCAGCTCTTTATTCTGTAATTAAACCAGCAGTAGATTTTGAATTCGCGATGGCACAGGTCGGTGCTGTTACTGAAGAAGTCGCAAACTCAGAAGGATTTAAACAACTCACGGCTAAAGCCAGAGAGCTTGGCGCAACCACGCAATACACTTCCGCTCAAGCTGCCGAAGCTATGAAGTTTCTTGGTATGGCTGGTTTCAGAACTAATCAAATTTTAGCAGCAACTCCGGCAATCTTAAATTTGGCAATTGCTGATAATATGGAATTAGCACAATCAGCAGAGATCGTTTCAAATATTCTAAACGGATTTGCCATGAAAGCAGAGCGGGCGGGTGAAGCTGCAGATGTTTTGGCGCAAGCTGCAATTGCAACCAACACTGATGTTAAAATGCTTGGTGAAACGATGAAATTCGTAGCACCTGCAGCCGCCGCAGTTGGTGGAAGTTTGCAAGAAACCACAGCTCTTGCTGGTGTTTTAAGTAATGCTGGTATTCAGGCAACAATGGCTGGAACTATGTTAAGATCGGCATATTTGCGCCTTGCTGCGCCTGCTAGAGCTGGTGCAAAAGCATTAGGCAAAATGCGCGATCAAATGAAAATTAGCGCCGAAGAAATGCCTGATGTTGCTAAAGAAGCGCTACTTGCTCAAACCCGACTAAAAGGTCTTGGTGTTAAAATTTTTGACAAAGGCAAAATGCGTTCAATGGTCGATATTTTACGCGACCTCCACAAAGCAACCAAAAATCTTTCTGACGATCAAAAGCTCGGAGTTATCAAAGATATTTTTGGCACTTACTCAACATCTGGCGCTTTAGCAATTTTTAAAGGTTTTGAAACTGGCTCGGTTGATGAAGTTTTAAACAAAATCAACAACGCTGACGGCACTGCCAAGAAAATGGCAGAACGATTGCAAAACACGACCATTGGCTCGTTTAGAGAATTTGAATCAGCAGTCGAATCAGTTGGAATTTCTCTTGGTAACACACTTCTTCCAACATTAACGGCAGCAGCAAATGGTACAGCAGCTTTTGCCAGCAGAGTTAGTGCTTTAGCAGAAAGATTTCCGGTGGTGACAAAATATATCGGTTTGACGATCACTGCCTTGATTGGATTCAAAGTTGCATCAGTTGCTCTTGGCTATACTTTCACTTTTTTGCGCGGCGGATTTTTAGCAGCGCAAGGTGCATTGTTGGCATTTAGAACAGCACTTACTTTTGCCTCCTTGGCAATGCCTGTTATTACGACTGCAATTCGTGTTATGGGTTTAGCTTTGATCAGCAATCCAATCGGACTCATAATTGCGGGAATCGCACTTGCTGCAACTTTGTTGATTAAAAATTGGACTCCGGTTGGTGAATTTTTTAAGAATATTTTTAGCGGAATTGTTGGCTGGGTGAAAACTGCTTTTGATTGGGTGATGAAGCTGGTTGAACCACTCAAATCAGTTGTTGGTTCAATCACAAATGTTGCTGGAAAAGCGTTGAATTTTGTCGCGGGAAATTCTGATTCCAAAGATCAAAAATCTGCGTCAACAGTTGGAAATATTGTCGGCAATTTTGATGCAAAGAGTGGTGTTGAAAAAATTCCATCATTTGAAATTCCAAATATTTCATCTTCACCGAGTGGTATTGGAACACAGCAAATTTCAATTTCCGCACCAATCACCATCAATGCTGGAGGCAATATGGATGAAAAGAAAATCGCTGATCAAGTGCGAATCGCCATTGATGAAACTTTCAGAAAATTATCCGCAAGAAAACTCGCTTTGAATTACGATCAATGATCTTCGACTCTTTTAAAAACCTAGGCGGCAAGCTGAATTTAAACAGCGCGCTAGGAATCAACATGATGATGATTCTTGGTGCTTATCGTTTTGCAATCAGTTCTGCCGCTTTCCAAAGTCTAAAAAGACAAAGCGAATATCGTTGGCAGGAAGTTAACAGAATTGGTGCTGATCCAGCTTTACAATTCACAGGTTTTGGCGTGGAAACAATTGATCTTGATGGCGTGATTTATCCGCACTTTAAAGGTGGAATTCGTCAGGTGACATTGATGCGTGCCGAGGCAGGACTTGGTAAGCCACTGTATTTGATTTCAGGAAATGGCAACGCATTTGGAAAATGGTGCATCATAAAAATTTCTGAAAACCAAAGTGTTTTTATGAAAGACGGCGCGCCACTTAAAATTGAATTTTCAATCAGCCTTAAGCGTTATGGCGAAGATGCCAAACCAGGTGTAAAGGGAATTATTCAGAATGTTTTAAAAGCGTTATAAATACATTTTTTAGCCTCTTTAGCACCTTCACACTTTTTTCCATCTGAACTACGAAAACCGGTTAGAAATACATACTGTGTGTCTGGATTGTAAGAGAACTTTATGATTTCTGTTGAATCGCCGTGAGATATGCTTACGAAATAATCATTCTCTTCTCTTCCCCACACAACCTTTCCATCAGCTCCCGCTAGATCGACAATAGCGTCTTTCACTGTTGTATTTTTACCCAATTCAATTTTTTCAATAGTTGACTGCATACCCATAGTAACCCCATTTACTGGAAAGTCAGTGATGTAAGCAACAAAGAACAAAAGAGCTAAAATTATCGTCAATCCTAACACCGTGTAGACGACATATTTAAAAAGTTTTTTCATAAAAAATTTAATGATTACTTATACCACAAAAGATGGAGACACGCTTGATGCAATTTGTTGGAAATATTACAGCAAAACTTCAGGAGTTCTAGAAAAAGTTTTAGAAACGAATCGTCATTTAGCAGAATTGGGTGCAATATTTAGCGCCAATGTCAAAATTGTTTTACCGGACTTAACTCAGGAAGAAGAAGCAGAAAGCGTTAAACTTTGGTCGTGAATCCCGCATTTAAAATTACTGCCGACAAGAAAGATGTCACAGCGTTAATCGCACAAAGACTGGTCTCAATCAATATCACCGATGAAACCGGACTTGTTTCTGACACTTGCGAAATCCTTTTGGACAACCGCGATGAAAAATTAGAAATTCCGCCGCGCGGTGCTGTTTTAGAGGTTTCTCTCGGTTACGATGATAAACCTCTGACAAAGATGGGAAGCTACATTGTTGATGATGTCGAGGTTTCATCACCGCCTTTGCAAATCAGAATTACCGGAAAAGCAAGCAACACACTCGACAAAAATTTAAGCAAAAAAATCAAAGCACCTAAAAGTAAATCTTGGCACGGATACACACTGGTTGGAATCATTACTGCAATTGCCAATAACAATGGTTTCAAGGCTGCAATCGATGAATATTTCAAACAAATTTACATCTCGCATTTAGATCAAACTGATGAAAGCGACATATCTTTTCTTAACACTCTGGCGCAAAGCTATGGTGCTTTTGCCAAGTTGTCTTTGGGAAGATTATTATTTTTCAGAAGAGGAATAAGTATTTCAGAAAATGGCAAAGAACTGCCGACAACAAAACTTTCCGCCGCGCAAATTTCTGATTGGAAATTGCGTGTTTCCGACATGGAAAAATTCGGCAAGGTAATTGCCAAATGGCACAATTTCGCCACAGGAAAAGAAGAAGATGTTTTTGCCGGAACTGGCGATCCAGCTTACACGATGCGCTATAAATTTGTCAGTGCTGATCGCGCCAGAGAAGCAGCAAAAGCCAAGCTCGCTGAATTTAAACGTGGTGCAGAAAACTTAAATTTTTCCACCACAGGAAATCCAAAACTCAGCGCTGAAAACAAGATTACTTTCACCGACATCAAATATCTCAAAAACAAAAATTGGATCATCACGAGTGTTAATCATTCGCTCGGCGACCAAGGATTTACAACCCAAGTAACTGCAATCATCAAATTATCCGATGTGGAGTAAAATCAGAAAAACAGACGAGGACGAATTCATCATCACCAAATGCGAATTGGAATTACTGCTTGAACAGGCTTCAAAAGAAGGAGCTAAACAAGCCTTAACCGAACTTGGTCTTCATGATGAAAATGCACCAACCGATATTCGTGATTTGCGCGAGCTTTTAAGAGCATTTCGCATGGCTTCGAGGGACAGCTTCAGAATTTTGGTTAAGTGCATCGTCATCGGTTTCGTAACCGTTCTTACCGCCGGATTTATTTCTCTCATCGGCGATCACATCAAACTCAAATAAGAAAAATTTATGCCACAATTTGGAAAAGATTCGCTCAAAAAATTATCAACTTGTCACCCAGATTTGCAGAAGCTCTTTAACGAAGTGATCAAGCATTACGATTGCACAATTCTTGAAGGTTACAGATCAGATGAAGATCAGCTAAAAGCGTTCAACGCTGGTAAATCAAAAATCAAATCAGGCGGCATGCACAATAAAACACCATCGCTCGCAGTTGATGTTGCACCATGGCCAGTTTATTGGAATGACAAAAATAGATTTTACCACTTCGCCGGCCGAGTTCAGGGAATCGCACAAATGCTCAACATCAAAATCCGTTGGGGCGGCGACTGGGATTCTGACAACGATTTGAAAGATCAGAATTTTTACGACTTACCACATTTTGAATTAGTAACCGACTAACATGGCTTGCAAATTTTTAGAAGATTTTAACGGCAACAAATCGTCAAAAAGACTCGCGGGAATATTCTGTTTGTCAGTTGGTTCTTTGATGAAATTTATCCTGTTTCTTTACGGACTTGATCATGTTACAGCGACTCCGTTTGATCAGCTTGATAGATGTGCAGATACGCTGATTTATGTTGGCGCAACTCTTATCGGTTCAGGATTGTTTGAACTTTTAAGAAACAGAGGAAGCAAATGATCCAAAATTTACTGACAAGAATCGCGGCAATCGCTGGTGCAATAATCACCATTTTTACATTGGGCAATTTTTACGGCAAAAAATCCCAAAAAACCAAACAGCTCGAAGAAGATTTTACTGATGCAATTGAATCAAAAAAACGCCAAGAAAATCGCCGTGATGACGATATTTCTGCTGTTAAGCAGCGGATGCGCAAATACATCCGCAAATAGCTTTTGCCTCTGGGCAAATCCCATAACTTTGAGTCAAGAAGAATACGACCAAATGTCTGATGAAACCCTCCGTCAAATCGACAATTTCAACCAAGAATTTGAGGAACATTGCACGAAGTGAAGATTATCAATCATTCCACTTGATAAGTGTCTTAAGCGAAGCGTTCATTGGTGTAGTGGCACTTTAGCAATTTTTAAGAAAGTTTATGAATCGATTAATTTACAAAGGATTTATTGAGGATGTAAGAAATGAAAAATGCACTGACAGGGAAATTGAAAAACTGATTGATGTTTTTGAAGAAGCTGTGAACACAATGTCAGCAACTTCTGCCAAAAAATCATTTTATGATTTGAAGGATTTTAAAGGAACTGAAAGTGCTGGCGTTAATTTTTTCACTCTGATTCTTGAGCGTGAGCAGATTAAAAATTATGAAAAATACACCGGCTATTTTGAGTGCGGTAAGAAAAATCTGAAGGTTACTGCAACTCGTGGTGAGTTTACAGTGGTGATATTGAACTCAGAAAGCTAAGAGATTTTGCAAAAGCTAAAATAACTTATTTTACGAATTCTAAGTGTAATAATTTTTTCTTAAATTCGTCATCACCAAGATCAATATCCCATCTCTTTTCCATAAAATTTAGCAAATTCATTCCTCTTTCGAGAATATTTTTAGCATCCCAATCAGAATTTTTATTAACTTCATTTTCAGATATTGATCCGTTATAATATCCAACCCCAGAACCGTTATCTTTTTTTAATTTAAATGGATCATTTTGTAAGCTGGAATTTTTAGATATAGATAGTGGAAGAAGATTTCCCAAAGAATGAGTTAAACGTAATTTTTCACCTTCATCGAAATTTTTGTAACGTTCATGCCAATAACTATCTTTTGCTGTTTGAGGAAAAATATGTTCAACAGTAACAATTTTCTGTTTTGCTTCTTCTGGCTTAAAAAACTTTTCCCAAACTAGTTTATTATCATCAGATTGTTTACTTATCTTTTGGAGGTGCTTCTCATTTTCAAACAAAAAGTATTTCAATCCATTCCATTTATAAAAACCTTCGCGCCTACCACTCGTATATTTTTTGGATATGTGCTCTAAAAAATCTGTTGGTTTGTAATCGTTCTTAATTATCTCATTAATTTTTCCGATTACTTCCTGAATTGTAGTGCGTCCTTCAAATAATTCACGCGCGTAACCAAACAACTCTGAATCTTTTGTGTTAGAACGCATCTTACTAAGATGAAAAAGTACAAAATTATATCTTTCGGCTTCCCTCAAAAGTTTATTAATATCTTCCATATTCTGACTTGAAACATATGCTGCCATTATCAATGGCTTAAAGGATCCAAAGCTAAGTCTGGTAAGATCTTCCAATAGAATTTGATTGGCTATATTTTTGTAACCATGAATTGGGTAATGAGGATTCTGAATATAGAACCAAGGCTTAATAGATGTTTGTAAACTTGTAACATATGCTTCAATTTCTTCTGCCGTGATCTTCTTATCAATGCATTGGTTATCCCGAGAAATATTTTGATCTATGAATTTCTCATTAAGCAAAAACTTTATGTAATCATCACCTTTGTTACGAGTATATTTAAAATACATTATCCAATGGTCACGTAGGAACAAATCATCATCTAGAGGAACTTCTGGGTTTTTGCCAAGGTACTCATAAACAGTTTTCCATGCATCATTAATTTTATTTCGCAGAATTTCTTGTCCTTCATGATCTTTAAACAAAGTTGAAAGGTAAATTAACCTATTTTTGAGTAACTCTAGATTAGTTAAAGGCTTCCCTCTGTTATTCATTGTTTCAAAGATAACGCATACATCCACCTCATCACTAATTGCATATAAATTAAACTTAAGTTTTTGAGTAAGTTTCTTGAATAAAATGTTAATCTCTTCTGGTTTTATTACACTCAATTTCTCTTTAAAGTAATCTTTTGCAGCTTGAAGATTGTGAGTATACAAAGTCTGTTGATCTAAATTACTGTGCGAATGAATTCCAAATATTGCGGTTTTGAGAAACTCATAGCTAGGATTGTCTTTTTCATACCCAAATAAAAAACTTTTACGCTGTCCATCAGGAGCTTTGCATAGAATGTAATGTTTTACTATCTCTGAAAATGATTGATGATTCATCATGCTATCTTTTGGAACTGATTCCAAAATTGCCTGTATCAAAATTATAGATGTTGTAATTCTTTGTTGACCATCAACTATATAAAATGCCTTAAATCCTACATCAATAAACCATCTATCTTCTTCCCATTTTTTCCAAATCTCTTCTTTCACAGGCTCTAAAGTGACAACTCCAGTATAATGAACCTTTTCAGTTTCAAGTCTTAGTAAATCTTCCCAGAAGTCTTCAAGTTGGTGTTTTTGCCAAGAATATCCTCGTTGATAATCAGGAATCCTTATTATTCGTCCGGTGAATATTTCATGTAGGCTATTAAGCTTCATTTATTTTGCGATTTGATGTTATCTTAAAGATTCTTAATTCTTGACCTAAAAACAGAATCAAATTTTTCCAAAGTATTTTTAATCCACTCTTGCTGCAAAGATCTGTCTTTTTCATCAGCGATGTCACCACTCTTAAACAAAGCAATTTTTGATTGAGTTTTTTTCAAATTTTCCCTCCATTCCAAAACACATCCCATTTCTTTTTCTATTGCCTCCTTATCCCTCAAAAGAAGCTGATAAAAAGCCTTTCCTTCATCTTTATCAGTAATCACCAACTCAATGCCAATTTTATTTTCACGCGTGTTAAGAAGAGCGTTTAAATGAAAACCACTGCGACCAATTGTGAAAGTTAACCAATGTTTCGGGCTTGGAGTTTGAGGTCGAAGTTTTGATCTCACTTCTTCAAGATAATCAACCAACGCTACCCAATAACGATATTGCAATTTTTTGGTTTCAGAAGTGGTTTGATTTTCAATTTCTTTTGCTGCGTCAGAAACAGTTTTACTCCAGTTATTTGGCTTGGAAATTACATTAAATTTTGGCGCTGCGACAGAATTATCAATTTTCCACAACTCCACTTCTAATCCAAAAAAACGAAATTTTTTATCAGTAATTTCATTAAGCCAATCAAGCGCTGCACGATGTTCTTCAGTGAATTTTGCTGCAACCCACACAATAGTAACCGACTGTAATCCAGCAGCGTAAGTTAAAAGCTGACCAAGATGTTTATGATCTGTTCTTTCAATCTGATTTTCGATTAAAACTAAGCTTTCATCTTCGATATTTTTGCACAAAATATCCGCTCTAAACGGACCCACATCTTTTTCCTGAGCTTCAAGTTCCAGCTCTATTCCAATCACTTCTCCAAGCATTTCTAAATTTTCTTCACGCGCAAGCCACGGCGTAAAATCTTGTCCTTCTGTTTGCCAGATTTGGCGAAGATCGACTTTTTCTAGTTTTCCCAACATATCTGTTTGATCTGATTTACTTTTTATAAGAAATAGTCTTAATATTTTTTCCTTTCTTCATAAGAAGAAAGCGCTGCATTTTTTAATTAATTTTGATTAGCTTAGAGTATATCTTGTGGTTTTTGTATAACTAAAAATTTAATTCAAAATGTCTTTTGATCTACTTGGAACGGTAAATAAAATAAGGCGCAAAGGTAATAGGGGTTACGATTCACTAAGTCCTGTATATGAGCTGATAGTGAATGCGATCAATGCTGAGAAAAATAACGAAAATTCAGACAAAAATATTTTTATAGATATAGAGCTTAAAACCGAATCCATTAGCGATGAAAAAGAATTCATAAATTATCTTAAAATAGTTGATCATGGTATCGGTTTTAATGAAAAACAGCTCAAATCTTTTAAGACTATTAATTCTACCACCAATCAAAATCTTGGATGTAGAGGAATGGGTAAGTTTGAAATTTTAAGGTCATTTCACGAGATTAAAATAACCAGTTTTAATGGTGATGAATATTTCAGCTTTAACTTGTCTGAGTCAAATTACAACCATGATGAAGAGGGTTTCTCTAAAGCATTTCAAACCCCATCAACTAATAAAAAAACAATCGTTGAGTGCTTTTATGATCTCAGCAAAAAAAATGATAAATTTGACGATCCTATACAGATTAAAGCTATAGAATTAGAGGAGATAAAAACAAAAATTGAGTCAAAGCTATTGCTGAAATTAGCTTTGTTAAAAAAAGATGGTTATTCACTCAACATCACACTTCAAAACGAGCCATTCATTACGAATAACGAGATTATTGATTTAGCGGGCTGTGATGAGATTGTGTCAGTCGATGGTATTTCTGAGTCATTTACTATTTACCATTTATGTACCGACAAAATTTCCTCTAAAACCAATGAGAAGAAGAACTATGTAGCTTATGTGGCTGACAACATAGAAGTTGAAAAGGATGCAAGTTTTTTTAAAGACAAGCCATCTCAATTATTCAATGAAGCAAATAAGAGGTATATTGGAATTGTAGAGTCAGAATATCTAAACAAATATGTATCGGATGATAGGTCGGAATTTTATGTCGATAAGGATAAGTTTGAGTCAATCGCAAAGGCTTGCAATAAAGCGGCAGAAAAAAATCTGTCAGAGCAGTTGAAAAGTTACTACGTCGATAGGAATTCTAAACGAGAAAATGTCATAAAAAAATATCCGTTTCTTAAGGATGTTGATTTTGAATACAATCCAGATGATTCGGAAGAAAAGATGGCAGAAAATGGATATGTAAAATCTGTCAAAACAGAATTTGATAATTTTAACAAATTTCAGAAAAAAATTGAAGAATTCAAAACCGTCCTTGAGGAGAGCGATTATAAAAACGGGGTTACAATATCAAATCTTTTCGCTGAAGAGGAAAGAGCAAAAGCTATACGAGACAAAGCCCATGCTGTTGCAGATGCCATTCCACTTTTTAGAAAACATATTTTATCAAGAACTATTTCAGAAGAGTATTCAACACTACAACAACTTGAGGAGTGCCTAAAGCAAGAAGGTGCTGAGCATTACATACATGATCTAGTTTTTCCGCGATTCAATAGCGTAACAAAAGAACGTGGAGTAGATGTCGTTTTAACCGATAAGCTTTCCGAACAAGGTGCAAAAAATGCTTATAGTCAAGCAAATCTGTGGCTAATAGATGACTCTTTTGTAGGGTATAATTATGAGTATATAGCTTCAGAAACGCAGCTAAAAGATTTTGATAACCAAATACTCAAAACTCCTAATATCAAAGATAAATACCAAAACAAAAGACCTGATGTATGTGTTTTTCAACCATTAGAGGAAATAGAAAGCGGAGAGCCGGTTCTGATAGCTGAATTTAAACGAGAAAATTCCGGCGATAAGATTTGGAATATTCTTGGGCAAGCTGGAGATTACGCCATGACAATATCTGAGGTTGATAGTAGATATACCAGATTTGTGTGCGTGTGTGTCAGCTCAATAGCTGAAGATGATCATACCGTTTTAACAAGGGGAGAATATGAATATGCCACTATTAAAAAACGGGAACATTATTTCAAAACTAAGACAAGCCGCAATTCTAACAACGATATCGTAAGCATAACTTATGAGGTGATGAGTGTTCAGCGTTTTGCCGAACTAGCTAGAAAACGCAAAGAAAAATATATGAAAGATTTAGGGTTGGTTAGTTAAAATTCGCATCTGACTATTACTCTATTTTACTTCTGTTTTGTAATCTGCTTCTTGTTTTGTTATCAATTTAAGAAATAAGCATGTTCATACGCATCGAGAACTACTTAACAACTTTATGAAAGATCCTAAGAAGCTCTTGCTACAAGCATTAGATTATTTTAAAGAAGATATAGAGACTCACTACCAGATGATACATAAAGAAGTATTTCAAGATCCAATCGTGGAAATGATACGAAATGCTGGTGATGACACGGTTATCGATTTGAGAGCATACGATTCTAGAATTATATCAGACACCTCTCATGGATATGACTTATTGGCCGAGAACTTACAACATACAAATATAGAGGCTCTTTATTTGCCAAATGATATTAACTTCGAACAACTGTCAGCGTTGGTTAATAGTTTTAGAGAAAATAGCCGATTAACCACATTTGGATTTGGAGATAATATTGAGTTTTATCCGGAGCACCCAGATGATGAGTGGGTAGAAATAAATAAACTGATCGCAACTCTTCCAGAAACTGCGATAACAAATTTGTATCTAGATTTAACATTAAATCTATGTACACCTGAAATTATCCAGAATTTATTTAACCTTCTCAACCTCAACGAAAAATTGGAGGAGTTAGAATTAAAAATTTCTCCAAGATTTTACACAAAAGATCGTGTAGAAATAGCAGGAATGCCAGTAGTATCAATGCTGGAAGCGGTTGCTAATAACAAGTATTTAAAAAATCTTGGTCTATCCATTAAACAAAAAGAAGATACTAAAAATAAAAGTAACCCAGTATTCTTAAGTAGTTATGAAACAACCGAATGGCCACTAATTAGATATGTAAAAACCGAATGGCTACAAGAAATTTTAGAAAGCATTGAAACATCTTTAGTTCGAAACGAAAATTTAGAATCAATATTTTTTGATGGAGAAGATATTGACGATCATTTTGTTGATATGTTGATTGGAGTTATTGCCGACAGAGAAAAATTATTAGATGTAAAATTTGGGACAAAAGTTTCGATCATCTCTGCAAAAAAAGAAGAACTAGAGCAAGCGATTAAAACAAAATTAGTCGATAATTTATTCAATAATTGGTCTGAATTTGAAGATGTTGAACTGATCTCTATGTTAGAGATGCTAAAACAAAAAGAATTTAACTTTAATTCTACCTTTCCAGAACAAGATGGATATAGCTTGCTTCACATGGCAACTTATACAGGTAATATTGTTGTTTTTGACTGGCTTATTCAAAATAATGCGGATCCAAATATTATATCACCATCGGATGGAAGAAATGTTGCGCACATAGCCGCTGAACAAAACAAGATGGAAATGTTGAAACTGCTCTCAGATCGATATCCAAATCTTTTACCTAGATCAGATCAGGTTGGGGGGAAACCGCTACATTATGCATCATCCGATGA
This sequence comes from Alphaproteobacteria bacterium, assembly GCA_021151765.1. Taxonomy (GTDB): domain Bacteria; phylum Pseudomonadota; class Alphaproteobacteria; order Rickettsiales; family UBA1997; genus UBA2645. Next base: position 48,344 of record JAGKWR010000005.1, on the reverse strand, counting down.
AGTTATTTCTCATCTTATTGATCAAGGCGTAGAGGATAATGATTTGTTTAATGAAACTTTTGTCAGAAAGTTAATTGAAAGAAGTCATCTTGATTCTTTGCGAAAAGTTTTATCGAGAGGTTTGGAAGTTGAAAATGAATTGCGTGAATTTGCAGAAAAAATCTCAGATGGTGAAAAGAAAGAAGCCACTAAAGCACTGCTAAAAGAATTTTTTGACAAACAGCAAATTTTGTTAACGAGTGCTGTTGATGGAAATATTGCTGCAATTCAATCTGTTTTGAGAGACGGATTGAAGATAAAATTTTCCGGTGATGCAAAGCTTGCAAAAGTTCTTCTTGAAACAGCTTCTACAAATAAAAATTACGAAGTTTTAGCGTTGTTGATGAGTCAGGATATCAAAAGTGAATTAAATCATCAGAGCTATCTTGTGGACTTTACAAGAGATGAGAAAATTCAAATATCGTTGTTGCAGGATAAATACCTTTCTTCTCCAACCGCAGCGCCAATTGATTATTTGATGTCAAAGTTAACTTTGAGAGGGCTGGAAGAAGAAAACCGAAATCAGTTTACACAACAATTCAGAGAGTTTTTATTGAGTGATATCTCCACCAATAATTTTTTGATGCCAATTCTTTCTGTTGTCAAATCTGATCCAAATCTTCGGATAACTCTTGATTTATCTAAGGGTGACATCGTTCACATTTATTCATCAGCTGCAGCAGAAACTAGAGGTAACACCGTTTTACAGCAATCAGAAATCTATGTTGCTGCTGGTGCAAGGGAGCTTAGAGAAACTATGGGAACCACGATTCATGAGTTATGTCACCAAGCATGTTATTTGATATGGCAGAATAATGCGATTCCTTATGCGGAAAATGATGAGTCTACTAAAAGGTTTTTTACAGATATTATTGCAGAGCTAAGAGAGCTTCAAAAATCTAAATCAAAATTGCCGATGACGATTATAGAAGCTTTGGATTATGATGAAGATAAGATATCAAAAGAGCTTATTGTTAGAGTAGCTCAAACAATGGTGACTCAGGAAGATACTCAAGATTTTGAATCAATCGAACCGCTTCGTAAACTTACCCAATATTACAAAGAAGTGTTCGTTACAAAAAGTAGAGAATTTATTGAAAGGCATTCCGAGGAAATTAGAAGCAGAAAAATATCCGAGTTACAAAAGCCAACTTCGACAGCAAGTGCGATCCAATCACCAATAGATGAGCCAAGTGCATCTCTAAAAATACAGTCAGCGTACAGAGGGTTTAGGGTTAAAAAAGTGTATGATGAGTTTAAAAAAGAGAGTAGAGAGATTGATTCTGTTGAAGCAACTTTGAAGAAAAGCGGATACAATTCTGCTTTGGAAGCATTATCAGCAGAAAGAAAAGTTAAAAATATTCAATGGGCAGAGAAAATAAAATCTGCAGATAAAAACAGCGATGGCAGAGACAAGACTTGAAAATTAGTATTTTTTTATAATTTTGGGTTTGTCGGGAGTTGATGGGTTATAAAAAACCTTTAGGGGGAAGACTCATCAACACGCCGGGTTTGCGTGGTGGTGGCTCCCGACATTTTCTTTGGACTTATTTGTTTAAAGATTCGTAGATGTCCTTGTTGATGAAATAAAATTCTTCGCCGCTTTTCTTATCTTCTTTTATTATCATTCCGTGCTTGCTCATGAAGCTGGCAATCTTAATACTTTCTCTGGCTGGTCTAACCCAAATTTCATCTGCATTTTTTTCTTCAAAAGCAATTTTAAACAATTTTTGAAGGCATAAGTTTCCGATGCCGCGATGTTGTTCTAAAGTGTGAAGTGCTAGGTCAAATTTTTTAACTTTTTCTTCCTCATCGATTATAACAAGTGCACCACCGCCGAGCAGGTTTTTTGCTGTGTCTTCAAATATAAAATATCCAAGACCAGTTTTGTCAGAATTACGGGTAATGATTTTGTAGAGTTCTTTTAAAATTTTGTCGCGTCCTTCCAAGTTAAAGAATCTATCTATTGCAAGCTGAGTTGAGCTTTTTTTAGCGATTTGGCTGATAATTTCTTCGGGTAATTTCACATCAGGATCATCGGAAAGTGTGAGATTTATTTTTAACTCAAAACTATCGCAATAATTCTTCAGCGCCGACATATCAAAGCGACTTGCAATAAACCAAGAGTTAAAAACCACATCCTTGTCAGTGATGATCTGCTTAAATATGGCGTAATCATCATCGTTTCCTGATAATAGTCTTAGATTTAAGTCAGAGGCAGTTAATGGTGATTTTATTTGGTCATCTTCAAATATAGAGTGTGTCTGTGTTTTGAATGAGTGATCGGTGGTAGTTTTGATCTCAGAGTTTCTGAGATTATTTTTGTTTTTTTTATCCATGACTGGTGTTGTGATTTTCGTATTGAACTAGCACTAAACCAAACTTCTGGACGATGTGATGAATCATCCAAAAGCCACAAGGGCACACGCCTCAAGTGGTTTAGCGTAGTGGTGGTTCTTATTGCTTCAAATAGGGGAACTCTAAAATAAATTCGCTGCCTTTCCCAACTTCTGACTTAACTGATATTGTGCCGTTTTGTAGTTCGACTAACTGTTTTGTGATTGGTAATCCAAGACCGAAGGAATCAACAATTCCGGAGTTTGGATTTTCAATTGTTCTATATTTCTCAAAAGCTGTTCTGACTTGATCTTGAGTCATACCAAAACCTTGATCCGCAACTACAATTTGCAGGAATTTTTGTTCATCTTTGATAATGTTTTGAGCGGAAACCGTAATTTCGGTTTTTTCTGGACTGTATTTGATGGCGTTGGAGATAAGATTCGCCAAGACTTGCTTCATGCGCTTCACATCAAGTTTGATCAATCCAACATCTTCTGCGATTTGTGTTTTTAACTTAATTTGTCTTCTCAGTGAAAAATCGTAATTCAGTCTGACAGACCTTTTAACTATATTAGTAATGTCTATTTCTTTATTAAGATCTATGGAAAAATTACATTCTTCTAACGATCCAGCTTCCAATAAATCATTAATAAGTTCGTTTAAATCTATAGCTACTTTTTCAATCTCATTTGCGTAATCCAGGCACTCATCTATTGAAATTGTGTTTCTAAGTTCTTCTTTTAGAAGACCTGAAAATCCAATTATTGCGCTTAGAGGACTTTTTAATTCGTGAATTATAGAATTTATAAAATCTTTTTGAGAATTTTTTGGTTTTATTGCTTTCTGTTTAAGTGAAAAAAATGTGGAGGCCTCAATATTTCTTAGAGAGTCATTAGATTTTTTAACTTTATTGCGCTCTGTATGATGTTTTTTTGAAAGAAAGTCAAAAATATAAGAATTATTGTCCAGGTAAGCTACCTTCATAAGTCAAAATGTTCATTGGTAAAATTAACAACTTTACCACGATAGAACACTTATCCTGCTTAGAAGACAAACTGGTAATAATTTTTACTCTGAAAAAAGTATTTAATAAAACTTGATGAATTTTAGCGACCACCTTTACCAGAATTAGAGCCACCTTTGCCATAGTGCGTTGAAGCAGCTATAGGATTTTTACGCACAACTTCTTCTGCTTTGCCTTCGCTGGCTTCTCTCATCCTTCTATCAATGAAGTAATATTTCATTTTTTCTCCATTCTCAGCAGTTATATTTTGTATGATCATTCCATGTTTAGCACATAGAGTTGGTGTACCAGGATGATCAATAATTGAGCTACCCCAAACTTGTTCAACACCTCTTTCTTTGAAGGCTATATCGAGTAGTTTTTCTAAACATTGACTTCCTATTCCTTGTCGGGGCTTTAAAATGTGAAGTGCGACGTCAACTTTCTTTGCATCTTCCGAGATAGGAGCTAAAGCGCCTCCACCAAGTAAATCTCTACTTTGATCTTCAAATTTGAAATAGCCAAGGCCCGTTTGCTCAACTCTACCTGTCATTTCCAAGTATATTTGTCTCAACTTATCTTTGTTTTCTTCAAGAGTAAAAAAACGATTAAGGGCTATTTGCGTTGGAGATACTCCTCTTTTATGAGCTTCTAGTACTTCCTCGGGTAAACTGATTTCGGAATCTCCAGCTTCTAACATCTCCAGTTTTTTAGACATAAAATCACATCTTTTTTTAAGACGATCAATGCCAAACCATTTATTAATCCAAGATGAGGTAAAAACTATATTCTCGTTGGTTATTATTTTTCTAAATGATTCGAAATGCTCGTAATCATGAGGTTTTAAAGGGGTAATAATTATATCATCAGAGACATCTTTAGAAACTGGTTCTGATATTTTGGAGTAGGAAAGGGCTCTTGTTAGCGATCTTGGTTTTAGTATCGATGTGATTAATCCAGAAGATGGTCTCATTTTTATGAAGAAATTCGTGATAGTAAGGCGTTAGCCTGTCCTAAAATGATACAAAGATGGAGGCTATAGTTATCCGAAAGGCTGAAATAACTACACAAAAGTCTTAATTAAAATTACAAAGCCTGCCTTCTTTCAGATAAATTGCTGTGGATTACACACTTTGTAATCGAATTACGATAAATTGCAATGCACTAATGGATCATCACAAAATTTCACAATTCTACTATAAGAATAACCGCCTACAACAAATTCGGGGCTTTTGCAATACCGTTACATACGGCAGTATTTCAAAAGCTGCTAATATAATGAATTTGACTCAATCTAGCATTAGTCTTCAGATTAAAACTTTGGAGAGAGATTTAGGCACTAATCTTCTCAAAAGAAGTAAAAAAAATACCAAAAAATTTGAATTAACAGAAGATGGTAAAATTCTTTACGAGATGGGTCTTCAAATCGTAAATGATTCTGATGAGCTTTGTGATAAATTTTTATTAAGAAGTTCCAAGCATCACAACAGTGTTTTAAAAATCGCTGGTCACCATTCAGTTTTTTCTATTTTAATCCCCAAAGCTCTAAAAACTGTAAAGAATCATAACCCAGATTTACGGCTTCAACTTTCTTACATAACTAGACAAGAGGCTTGTGATCAATTAGAGAAAGGCGAAATTGATGTGGCAATCTACCCAATGGAAGATTTGGAATTAATACAAAAAAACTTAACCTACCAAAAAATTTCTGATTATAAACCAGTTCTAATTACTCCCTTGGAGCATCCTTTAACAAAAGTTCCAGATAAAAAAATAACCTTCGAAGAAATTGGAAAATACAATTACATTCATACTGGTAGCTATGCGATTTCAGATATTATGAAATACAATATCGCTTCAAAAGTTTTGAAAAGTGATATTGAACTAAATCATGGTTCTTGGGATATTCTTAAATCTTTAGTTTCTGCTGGCTTAGGAGTGACAATTTTTCACGAAGATTATTGTAAAGGTTCTAAAGATATTGCGATTAAAAAAGTTGGTCACTTGTCTCCAAATATCGCTTATTACGCAATTTTTAAAGGTGGTGTACAACCAAAGAAATTAGTTTCTAACTTAGTTGAGTCAGTAATGTCTCAACAATCATAGTTAACAAAAAATCATTGTATGCGCCTATCACCAAGAATTGTGGTTTCTGGAGTTATTGGTAATATTCTAGAAAATTACGATTATGTCCTTTACGCCAACTTCGCTGTCATCATTAGTAAACTTTTTTTCCCAACGGGTGATTTATATACATCACTCATTGCGACTTTCGGAGTTTTTGCCGCTGGTTTTTTAACTCGTCCAATTGGTGCATTAATTTTTGGACATATCGGCGACAAATATAGCCGCAAATCCGCATTGTCGTTTTCAATTATGCTGATGTCTTTTCCAACTTCTGTTATTGGATTACTTCCTGCTTACTCAGAAATTGGAATTTTAGCGCCTTTTGCCTTGGTTATTATTAGAATGATGCAAGGAATTTCAATTGGCGGCGAAACTTCTGGATTCATGACTTATTTAATGGAATCGGTTCAAGATCAGAAACATAAGCATCTGTTTGGTGCGATTGCTCTTTCAAGCACAGCGTTTGGAATTTTTCTTGGTTTTGTTGCAGTGTTTATCTGCAATTTTTATTTCGCTGATATCGAATACGCTTGGAGAATACCTTTTTTGATCAGTTTTCCAGTTGGAATCGTTGGCTTTTATATCAGAAGTAAACTTGATGAAACGCCAGAATTTCAAAAACTAAAAAGCAAAAATTTACTCGCTAAATCACCTTTTATCGAATTGTTCAAAGAACATAAAGCGAGGTTCTTTATGATTTGTGGCTTGTTCATTTCGATTAGCGTTCCGTTTTATATTTTTTTCGGATTTTTGGCGACTTTCTTAACAAAAATTATTGGCTACAGCCAATTACAAGTTTCTCAGATTTATTTAGCATCGTCTTTTGCCTTTATTGTTTTTCCGTTTTTATCAGGATTTTTATCTGACTATTTTGGAGTTAAAAAAGTTTTACTGTGTGCGATTTCGACATTTGCGGTTCTAGTAGTTCCGATTTTTTCTTTGATACTTCAGAAAGATTTTGCTTTCACTTTGTCTGGTTGTTTGTTGTTCATTTTTGTCATCACGCTTTACCAAGGATCAGTTCCATCTTTAGTGACGCAAATATTTCCAACAAAAGTCAGAGCTATTGGCACAGCTCTTTCTTTCAATATGGTTTCAGTAATATTTGGTGGATTTACGCCTTTAGTTTTGACTTGGTTGATAAAAACAACCGAAAACAACATGATGATTCCAGCGTATTTGATTTTTTCTTCTGTGATTACAATGATCGCGCTAATAATTTCAAATAAGCGTAACATAATAAAATAAATGCTTATTAAACTTGATAGACGTCTCTTTTGAGGTAAGTAATAAACCTATGAAGCTCTGTTATTAGAGGCTTTAATGTGTTTTTTCTTAATCAATTTTGAGGATTGCTATGTGTTGTGAAAATAAGGTTGAGTATTATTTTTTAAGAAGTTCTGCGGAAAGATTCGCTGCGGATTTAAAAAATTTTCTCGAAGAAATAGTTAATTTCTCTGATGAACAATTGCTGGGGATAGTAGCATATCATGACCATATTAAGGAAAATATGGAGAGAGTTAAGAAAGAGTTGGAGCGTAGGGTTGACTAAAAAGTAATTTTAAAAAATAAGCGCAATATAGCCCAAGGAGTAGCTTCCTCAAAATATTATATTCTTTTTCTTATATTCCCAAGCAACATCATTACCAAACCAACCATCTTATCTTTATCCTTTGGATCACTCTCAGCAATTAAAAGCGTTAAAGCTGTTATGGTTTGTGGGTCAATTTTTTTTACATCAATTAAGCTAAATTTTTGCAAAAACCACACGAAGGAAAAGGCTCCAGATCTTTTGTTTCCATCAGTAAATGGATGGTTTTTTACGATAAAATAAAACAGATGAGCGGCTTTTTCTTCTAAGCTTTCATAGAGATCAGCACCACCGAAAGACTGCATTACATTTCCAATAATTCCTTCCAGAGCATCTTTTGATCTTTCTTTGGCAAAAATTTCTGTCGCCTCACGCTTTTTTATTAACTCAGATTTTAGATTGGAAATTCCCGCTGCTAAATCTTTGGCTGATAAGGTGATTTGCTCTTTGGTAACATTATCAATCTTTAAGTTGTCTTTATCATATGCGTCTAAAGATAACCAAGTTTCAGTAAAACCTTTCACCAAATCGATTGCGAAAGATGGGTGTAAATCGCTATCTTTCTTTTTAACAGACAATGCTTTTATTTCATCCAGCGCTTCAATGAATTTATCATAGTTTTTGGAGATGTGTTTTTTGTTGATTGCATATCCATCAATCAAATAATTTTTTAAAATCTTAGTTGCCCAAATTCTGAAATTAGTGGCTTGCTTTGAATTAACACGATAACCAACGGCAATAATTGCATCAAGATTATAGAACTCAATTTCACGATTAACACTACGCCCACCTTCATTTCGAACTTGTGCAAATTTTGCACAAGTTGTCTCTTTCTTCAACTCACCTGTTTCAAAAACATTTTTTAAATGCTTTGCAATAACCGAACGATCAACTCCAAACAAATCGGCAATCTGATAAACATTAGCAATTATGGTTTCATTTTTTCTATCAATCTTAAGCTCAATTGCTCCATCCTTGGCTTGATAAATTGCTAATTCTGGAAACTGGTTTTGAGGTTTTTTTGTCATGGTTTTTATTTTTTAGGTACGATTAATACGTTTACCAATCAGACGAATATTATCTGCGGATACATTATATTCTTTAGCTAAAACTTCCCAACTTGCCAGAGCTGTTCGTGTTTGATCAATAATTTCTGCAATGCGGTTTTTGGATAATTTGGCTTTTTGACCCAACTTTATTAAGTGATCCTCACTAGGATTTCGTCCTTCTCCCATAACCATAGTGCTTTGTTCGCCGCGCGGACCAGATGAAAAAGTCAGATCATAAGCTGGCGACAATTTCCATTCGCCTTTTTGGTTCATCAAAAAACTGAAGTTTTTGGAATGATCATCGCGGTTATGAGCAAGAACGTTAAACACGGCCAGTTGATATAATTTTTCAATCTCGCGCGCATCACGCGTTAGTGCTGTTGTGAGTGCTACTAGATCTTCATAATCAAGCGATGGTACTCTAAAATCAGAATGCAAAAGTCCGCAAGCTGTGTGCATGTGGAACCGCTCTTTGCCGCTTCGGTCAAAGCGTTTAACTGCAAAATAACCAGAACCTTTCTTGGCAGGAAATAGATGAACATCCGGCATAGAAATTCCGGTTTTTTTTGCCATCAAAGCGTAAACATATTCAATCGCGCCTGCATCATTACCATCTTGAGAATTGCTAAATTTAACAATCCAAGGTGTGTATCCATCAGGCAAATCCTGAGTGCCGTGAATAATATTTTTGTAATCATTATCCAAACCAATCAGAGCTTTCGGACGCGCACCAGCCGATGAGCCGTTTAAAGCCAAAAGGTCTTGCAAAACTGCATCAGATGTTCCGTTCAGCACTTCTTGAGCTTGCTCGGATAGTTTATCTAGGTTGATACTGTTGCTGTTTTCATACGCGCTGTAATCTGGTTCATAAACAAGTGCGCCAAGACCATTTAATCCAACACTGGTCAAGCGATCTAGCGGTGAGATGTCAGAGGGTAAAATTCCAGAAGATCTTGCAAAACGATCAAAAAGTAATCGACCCCATCCGTCAGGAAGGCTGTCATTAAAAACTCCACCAAGCCCTTCAAACAAACTATAATCACAACTAAAAACAGTTGATTTCAGAGGTAGATGAAATGGTGAAATATTGAGATTTTGCTCAATGAATGAGTCGTGATATTGAAAATAAATCTGACGATTATTTATCGCCAAACGCCCAACAGGGATAATTCCAACGCCAAAATTCAGACCAACTTTTACTTCTTTTACGGAATTTTTCATTTGCGGTTTCCTCTTTTGCGCGTTGGTTTTTTATTAGCTTCTAGCACTTCATCAATTGAAGAAAATGCAGAAGTATTTGGCTCAATTGATTTGATGATATTTTCAAGGCCACCAAGAACCATCTGCAGTTTCAAAAAAGCCTCTAAAGAGATAAGGCCTTTTTGTTCAAATTTGCGTAAAGTTGGCAATGGCACACCAGAACGCTCGGCCAAACCTTGTTGAGTTAGTCCCATTGTAAGTCGTTGTAAACGAGCATTTTCGGCAATTTTTTCTTGAGCTTTTGCAACTGTAGTAAGTAATAGCATTGTATTATATATTAATTCAAAATAGAGGTAATTAATATCCTAATATTACTAATTATATAACTTAAGTCAACTAAAGACTTGGCAAAGAAAATGGCTACGGGCTACTATAGAATGTCTATAATATCAGATGAGGTTTTCTTATACATCTGCTCCGCTTTTTAAATTTATAACTCTGTCACTCACGATCTTTCGAAGCTTCTCAGTCTCTCTTATCGGATCATCAAACCAATCTGTTGACCATATTCTGTAAAGATTCCATCCCAAGCCCTCTAAAACCTGCTGACGCAACCTGTCACGATCACGAGCAGATTTTGATGAGTGATAAGTTGCACCATCACACTCAATGCCCATAATAAAACCATGCGGCCAATCTGGATGTTTAACACCAATATCAATTGAATATCCAACAACACCAATTTGAGGAATTGCATCACAACCAATTGATCTCAACTGATGTATTACATGATCTTCAAACTCTGAATCCGTTTCATACGATTTAACTTTACCACCATGAATTCTACCACTTGCGCAATATTCTAACCACTGCTTGAGCATATAAGCACCTTGATTGCCATCTTCTTCAGCTTTTATATCACTCGAGTTCATTGATGAAAAAGTTACCATGCGCTTTTTTGCTCTTGAGAACAAAACATTAAGTCTTCTTCTGCCAGCTGCTCCGTTAATTGGGCCAAATCTCTGCATCACAGGCGCATCAATTTTTTCTCGGCCATAAACGGTTCCAATAAAAATTACATCTCTCTCATCCCCTTGAACATTTTCTAGGTTTTTAATGAAGAAGTACTCAAGACCATTATTTTTAGTCTGCCATTTTTCTTTATACTCTAAAGCTAAAGGATTCTTCTCAAACGCAAAATCCATCTCATCGTTGAGAAGAGTGGCTTGCTTTTGGTTAAGCACAACAACACCCAAAGATTGATCAGGATATTTGGTCATGAAATCCACTATAGCATCAACCATCTCTTTTGCTTCTTGGGGATTAACTCCAGAGGAATACAGGCCATCAACTTTTTTGTACGAAACTCCCATCTCTGGAGAGTTCTCATTTGCTGATGGGAACACTACCAAATCATTGTCATAAACATATTTGTTTGAGAAAGAGATCAAACCAGAATGACGTGAACGATAGTGCCATTTTAATCTTCTTCTCGGAGCAAAAACTGCACTAGCCATTTCAAGTATTGAGGCTTCAGTTGTTAAATCCTCATCTTCTTCCTCTTCAGTATCAAAAGTTTTTCCAAAGAAATTAGTTGGCGGAAGCTGGTTTACATCGCCAACTACCATAACTTGTTTTGCGCGTAAAAGTGCACCAACAGCATTTTCTGGCGTCATCTGCGAAGCCTCGTCAATTATCAACAAATCAAACTCTATAGAATCTTTCGGGATAAAGTTGGCAACCGCTAATGGTGACATCATCCAGCATGGTTTTAGTTCTAATAAAGATTTTCCGGCACGTCTCGTAATTTCACGCATAGGAGCATAACCTCTAGTTAAAGCAATTTGATGCCTTAACATTTCCATTTCAGTATATTCACTCTTTCTTCCGCTTCCTTTAGTGCCCTGTATTGTGTATGCGTTTTTGGATAGTTTTGATTGTAAATGCTGCCTTGAAAGTTCGATTATTTTTACATCTAACTCTGCAAGCTGCTTTCTTAAAGAAGAAAGTTTTATGCCATTAAATTTGGAGAGTATTGAGCCGTATTTTTTATAAACTTCTTGAGCGGCAGAACGTGCTAAAACAGCTCTAAAAATTTTGCCAATATCACAAGGAGGTGTGTAATTTTTTACCACTTTGTACAAGAAATCTCTGTATCCTCTTTCACTAACATCATTTGTGATTCCAACAAGATAGGAATATGCAATCAGACCAGCTTTATCTTGAGAAGCAGCTCTCATATTACTTGAAATGGTCTCGTGGGTTTTATTTCTTGACCATACTTCCGCTTTGGCATTGGTAAGCTGTGATAATTTTTCCAAAACATCTAAAGCCGATTTATCAGCCACTAATATTTGATCTATCAAGCCACAAAACTCTTTCAACTTACCAAGCTTCAGTGCCTCAATCACGCAAATTCTGAGATCTAAATTAACAATCTTGGAAGCTACACTTACTAGGTGCTCAATATCTTCTCTTTTTGTTTCTGGGCCATTAAATTTACCAACTAAGATTTTTTTGATTGAATTATCCTCACCAGACTTCTTCCACGCCATTTGGAAATCTTTAATCTTATCAGATAAAGCTATCATTTTTTTAGCATCCCAATCTTCTTTTTTGCAGAAATTCTCTGCTACTTTATCTATATAGCTGACATCTTTTTTAAGTTCGTTTAAACTGGAAGATAAGTCAGCTAACAGAGATTCTCCTGACTTCTCGCTAACATCAGAAAATGAATTTGCAGGATGGTCTTTATTTATCTTAGGGAATGAAAATAAGGTATCACTATTAGAGCTTCTGAGCAAATTTTTTAAAGAGGCACAACTAGGATGGGAAAGCTCGCTATCTATCGCGGCATAAAAAGAAAATAGCTCCGTATAAGGTTCAAATCTTGTCTCAATTCCATCAAACCTTAAACCTAGAAGACTCTGTAGTTTTTGATTTGAGTTTAGTTCCTCAATTCCAACCAAGTAGGACTCTAAATTTTTTAGATTATTGAGAGCTTCAGCTTTATTGAATTTATTGCCTTTAGATGCTTTATTATAAAACTTTTTTGCCTGACGATATTGACTAGAGAATATCGCAAATATTCCGGCCGACTCAAGAACTGAAATACTGCTAGATACATCATTTTTTTTAATAGATGTATCGATGGAAATTTTTTCTTTAATTGTATCTCTTTGCTCTTGAAGTGATGCTACATGTTTCTGTGCTTTTTCTATAATCAGTTTTGCCGCAGGATCTATTAAATTTTCACTACGAAGCAATATAACATCACGAGAAATATCACTAATAATCTTACTTGCTGCGATAACGTATTTGGCTGCTATTTCCTTAGCAGGCTCTAGTATACCAGAAACCTCACTGAGAGATTTTAATGTTTCTTTTAAGCCAAAAATTTCACCTTCAAGTTTGGATATTTTTTGCCTTAATTCAGATGGTAATAAACTTTGGAAACTATGCTTCTCAATTAATCCAGCAGCGATCCTAATTTCTTCACTAATGCTTGTAGAGAAAGGATCTTTTATTACTTCTCTTATCTCATTTCTGCTTGATCTGATATTTTCGGCATTGATTAAAAATTTCTCTACATCATCTAGCAAAGATTGACTATCTAAATTCTCTAAAACTGAGATCTCTTCATTGCTCAAATTGTTAGGAAGAGTTTTCGCTAAATCATTTGTTATCTCTACTAAAGAGGTATCAACATCAACGCTTGTTTTATATGACTTCAATTCATCTCTAATATTCGCAGCATTTGAATAAGCATGAGCTGCTTTATCGGCAACCTTCAAAATTTCATCCGCAGAAAAAGTATCTATGTTAGCAACTTTAACACTTTTCCAACAAATCTCATTTTTTTGAGTTTCTATCCATGCATTTTCTGCGGCTCTCAAAAGAGAAATAATATCTTCTGATTCTGATTTTGTTATATTCTGAGTAATAGGAACTGAATAATTTTGCAGATCTTCAGGCAATGAATCTATCACATCTCTCAAAGATATAGCTCTACCCAAAACTTGGTGAACTTTATAACCAGACCCTCCAAATCCTGATGCTAAAACCTGTATATACGAAGCTAACTCATCTCGTGTTCTGCAAAAAGTTTTTTTCAAGTCTTCTAGCTCTCGCGGTGATTCTGGGAATTTTGCTTCCATCCTATCTCTAATTGATGAAATGACTTGTTCTTTTGATGAACGAGTTGCTTGCAAAGGTAGTAAAAAGTTACCAAGTCCAAAGCTTTCAAGTCTTGACTTAACCACTTCTAACGCTGCTGATTTTTCAGCTACAAACATCACTTTTTTACCTTGAGCCAATGCGGCAGCAATTGTATTGACAATAGTCTGAGATTTTCCTGTTCCCGGAGGGCCTTCTACTGCTAGGTTCTTACCATCCAAAACATCAACAATTGTACTAAATTGTGATGAATCTGCATCAGTGACTAAGAGCGGCACTTTAGCCTCAATATGAGGATCATCAACATTATACTCATCACCAAAAGCAGTAGCTTCTTGTTGAACGTCAGAAGCCCCTCCAAATAAAGATGAAATCGTAGGATTTTCTAAAAAGCTCCAACCATTTTTTACATCTAAATCATGATACATGGCTAATTTTGCAGATGGAAATACACCAATCACAACCCATCTTCTCAATTTCCATTCCATGCCTTTTGGACTCTGAGATTCAATTTGAGAGAAATAATCTTCAATTGATTGTCCTTCTTCATACTTTGGCAGAAGTACACCATGATCTAGTCTCAATTTTTCTGCCAGTGTCATATTCCATTCTGGCATCGCATCTTCAGCAGAGATCAAAAATTCCTGCCCTGATCCAGACCTTCTTTTTTCAAGCTCAATTGGCAACAATACTAGAGGAGAAAAAGAAGATTTTTCAGAGTTACCGTTTTCTTTCCATTCTAAAAAGCCAAATCCAGCATATAAAACATTGATACCAACTTCTTCTTTCCATGTTTTATCTTTCAACGCTAGGGCATTTAGTTTTCTATCTAAAGCATCAGGGAGAAAAAGGGTTTGTATGTCTTTGTCATTATGGCGTCCATCATCATGTTTTTCATGCTCCAATGGTAAATCATAATGAGGATTAATATCATGATTACGCGCATGTTGTTGAATAGATAAGCTGGCTTTGGTTTGCCTAACAGGCATTTTTAATTTCTCGCGTATCCGATCTTTTAAACTGCGTTCAGCCTTTGCTTGTAGATCAGCTGATTTTTCATCGTTCTGGTTGATTGCCTCAATTTCTCGAAGGTATGTTTCATCATTGATCAGCGCTTCCGATAAAGCGTTACGAAAGTCACGAGTTGATTCATCCTTAAGTTCTTCTTCTAGTGAGGGCAAAGATACAATCCTCATTTTGCTGGATTGGATCTCTTTAAATAAAAGACTCAGAACTTCATCTACAACACGAATGTTAGAAGATGATTTATCACTTAGATTAACAGAGATAAGAGGATTGCGTCTGGTAAGATCAAGTAGTTTCAGCCTTAATTTCTCAATCTTATTACTAATTACTTTTAGGCTTTCATCATTAGCAACAATTTTAGAACTAGCCAACTGGTCTTCTGACATATTTTTTAGGAAAAGTTTAAAAAATTGGATTATAACCAACTTTCATAAAATTCCAAAAAAACTAACTGATTTTCTTAAAAAACTGGTTATTATGTCTGGAAAAGAATTATCCATTTCTATTCTTTCCAAAAATCTTAAAAAAGATAAGATTAATTAGTAGTAGCACTTATTTTTCATGTACAAAACAATGTACAAAATGAATCACCAAAAACACAAACCCAGCAATATCAAGGCTTAACGAGGTTTTTTCAAATCCGGCCCCCGCAACCATCTTCCCCTAAATTATTGCGGATCTTTCTACTTCTTAATTCGAAATTAAGTTGCAGTTATGCTGCTGTGAATTATGCAGTTTCTGCATAATTATCTCTATAATGTTTATGGTTCTGATGTTTAGAGAAATTGATTAGTATATTGTCACCAGATTTTAGAAAATTATCTGGTGAAGAGTTAATCGACAAGTTTGTGAGATTGGTCATCTCAGAAATCAAAAACTAAAAATTCAGACCTGCAGATCCTGTTGATTGGCGCGTTTTAGTTTTTGACGATTTAGTATCCTTCTTTTTCTCTTCAGATTTTACCTCTTTTAATTTTTCCGCTGATTTTGATTTTGTAGATGGAGTTTTTGATGGTGCCTTTAGAGAAGTATCCGAAAATTCTTTTTGTTTTACTTGAGAAAGGTTGTGCATTTCATCAAATGATTTTTTGAACTCTTCGTGTTTTTGTTTTAACTCAGCAAATTTTTTCTTTTCCTCATCATATCCTTGTTGTTTCTGAGTTAGCGAATTTTCTATTCCTGTCATAAAAGAATTTAATTCTTCTAGAGCCAAAAATTGTGCGTTATATGCTTGTAACTCGTCATTTATTTTTACAGCTACATCACTAAGCCCCCTTTTTCTAGAGCATAGTTTCTTCAAACCATTCATCCATGATGAAATATCTGCCTTCTTTTCTTCAATGTGGGCTTCGATTTCTCCAAAATCATACACTACTGGTTTCCGAAGTCCTGAATATGCTGGAGCTGGATGCTGATTGTTTGGCTTCAAGGTAAAATCACCATTTTCATCAATAGAAGAAAATTGCGCCACTCTTTCTTTTAATAAGCTTTTACTCAACCTTACTTGATTTCCAGTTAAATCTGTAACTTCAAAATCTCCCCACAATTGTAGATCTAAAACATGATCCAAAAAATTCTCGTAGATAGTAGATTTCTGAACAGCTGATAGTTCTTTAATCTCACGAAATGCTGCAAAGAAAATTGCCATGTGACGCGGGATTGCTTCATACAAAACAAATTCATCATCATGTCTTTTTAATTCATCTCCAAACTGACAATCCGCTTTATCGACTCTGCCATAATCAAATAAACGAAAACAATTTTTTCCCATTTCATTTACTTTAGCGGTTTTTTCAGCTTCACTTGTGGCTATTTTGAGTTCCCCAATGAGCTCCTTCGTTCTTTTAATGGCACGACCTTCGTGATATTTTTTAAGCGGAGTAATACTGACAAGAAATTCTTTAAAAGACTTTTTATCTGAAAGACCTTCAGGAGATTCATCTACATCACCATCAAGACTGTTAAGGAATATCTCGGTTATTTTGGAAAGATCTTTGTCATCAATAATTTCAGTTCTGCCATTTAAACCTTGAGTAATGGCCGCTTTTAACTTGTTGCGAAAAGTTTCAAAAGCTGTCCCAGATAGTTTCAAATTACTATCAACCAAAGCGCACATTCTTCCAGTTAAGAACCCGTCTTGATTAACTTTTTCTTTACGCGTCCTTGAGAACGACTCTTTTTCTAGTCTATTGATTATCTTAATGAAACAATCCGCTTCTCTTTCTATGTATCTTGCGACTTCTTCAACTTCTGCTTTTTTTAAGCTTTGCTCTAACGTTAAAAGATATTTGTAATCTTTTCCGTGGTGATGTTTAAGATTTGCAATTGCGTCTTTTCTAACTTCTCTTTTGTCAGCAATTGTTTTTTGTACTTCTAGTTTAGAAGCGGTAAAATCTAAAATGTTGTCAGGCAGTACTGCACAAGCCATTTCACAAAATTTTTGCGGTAAGGTTTTTATATATTGTCCGCTGCAATGTGACAAACTTTGTAACAGTAAAACATAGGCAATTACATGATCTCCTTGATTACTGTCTTCAGTTCCAGTTTCTAATCTCCAAGAAGAAGGGATAAGTTCAATCATTGGAATCTGTTTTTCTTGTCCATTGACGGTAGATTTCTTGTACCAAACTCTAGCAACAAATCCTTTTTTACTTTCGACTTCTCCTATTGCATCCAATCCTTCTTCATCAGAGTCATATTCTAAATCTTCTTCGACAAGTCTTTTTGCAAGGGGTTGAACTGTGGTTTTTCCACTGATCAAATCTTTTATATTTTGTGCTATTTCGAGACTATCTAATGACGGAATTTCATCTTCATCATAATCTTCTAAAAAATCTTCCGTTAACTTAGCATGAGCATTGTCACAAAAAACTTTCTGTTCTTCCGTTGTTAAAAAAGAAAGGATGATTTCTAGAAATTCTTTTTTTTCGCTCTGAACCGCTAAATCAAAAGCATTATAACCATCAGAATCTTTTAAATTTATGTAATTTTGTCTTTTTGTTGAATTAGAAAAACTATCAAGAATTACTCGCAGTATTTTGGGATTATCATAATTCTCGATTGCGAGATGAATCGGATAACTAATTTTTCCATCAATAACAATTGGAGAGTGTAAGTTTGCATGTTGTTCTCTTATTAAATCCTCGATTCCTTCTTCTTCACTATTTTTAAGTTTTTCTGCTAATTCTTCATTCGGATTATAATACTCATCACTAGAACTAGAGATACTTCTTGAACGCATAAATTTGTGATTTTTTTTATTAAGATTTACGAGACGCCTATAAAATACTAAAGATATGGTGACAGTATACCCATTAAATTAAAAAACACATTTCTACCACCAAAATTTCTCAACATCATACCAATTCATAAACCAATGAAGAAAATTTTTGTCATTGTATTTCTTATCGCCTTGATGCCGAAGATGGTTTTGGCGCAGGGTGGGGAAGGGTTGCAGCGTTTTACTATTTTTTCGGGGGATAAGCGGGCTAGTTTTTTTTCGGCGGCTAGCGCGGTTTGTGATGTCTTCAATCGACATTATGGCAAAAATGGTTATGAGTGTGTTGCCTTTGAGAGCAAAGGTTCGGAAAGTAGTTTACAAAGTTTAGCCAATGAAGAGGCGGATTTTGCGGTGGTGAAAACTGAGGAGTTGAACAAAATTTTTCTGATTTGAAAAATAAAATCGATTTTGTTGCTAGAATTCATGACGAATATTTGACGATTTTGGTGCAAAAAAATCGCCAGATTAAATCGTTGAATGATTTAAATAATAGGTCGGTAAATCTTGGCAGTGTTGGTTCAACCAGCGCTTTAGTTGTTCAGAAATATTTTTCAAAAATGGCAATTAAGCCAAAATAGATTGTCAATTTTGGTGCGACAAAATCTTTCGAAATGATGTGTGATAAACAGACTGATGCTTGGGTTTATTTTGTCGTACATCCCAATTCTGGACTAAAAGAAGTTTTGGAAAAGTGTGACGTTGAATTGATTTCTTTGTCGAAATCTGAAATCAAAAATTTCTTCAAAATCTTGCCGTTTCTGCAAGAGAAAACGATTGCTCAGGAATTTTATCCGTCTTTGCCACGCAACATTTTAACCATTGCAACTCCAACAATTATTGCGTCGAAGAAGAGCATCGATCCTCAGATTGTGAAAATGATGCGAGATATTTTCGATCATCACAAAAACGAGTTGGTTTCGTAGAATAAGCTGTTTCTTAAGCCTGTAAACTTTTCCAAACATACTCGCAAGTAAACGGCAGCAATGGTGCAGCTGATTCACACATCGTAACCAAAACGGTGTAGAGCACGTCGTAGGCGTTTTGTTTGTCTTGGTCTAATTCACCTTTCCAAAATCTTTGACGATTGCGGCGGATGTACCAGTTGTTCAATGCTTCGAAGAATTGATTGAATTCTTCACAGGCCACAACCGTGTCGTAGTTGGTCATCGCAGCGTCAATTTTTTGCACCGAAGCTTTTAGTTTAGCTAAAATGTAGCGATCCAAAACGTTGTCGAAATTTTTGCTCAGTTCTATGCGTTTGGCTTTCACGCCGTCAGCGTTGGCGTAAAGACAAAAGAAGTTGAAAGCGTTGATCAACGGTTTGATTGATAAGCGCAAAGTGTCGCGAATGGCTTTGCCGTCTTTGTCGATACGAAGTTCTTGGCCACGCATTACTGGTTGTGAAATCATGTAAAAGCGCATGGCGTCTGACCCGAAAGTCGAAAAAATTTCCAGTGGATCGGCGTAGTTGCGTAGACGTTTCGAAAGTTTTTGCGAATTTTCGTCCAAGATTGTGCCGTGACAAATCACGTTTTTAAACGGTGCGCGATCAAACAGGGCAGTGGACAACACCATCAAAGTGTAGAACCAGCCGCGAGTTTGCGCGACATATTCGGTGATGAAGTCCGCAGGGAAATTTTCTTCGAACCATTCTTTATTTTCGAAAGGATAATGAACTTGCGCGTAAGGCATTGAACCTGATTCAAACCAGCAATCCAAAACGTCGGAAACGCGGCGATAAGTTTCGCCATTTTCTTCAAAAACCACTTCGTCGATGAAAGGGCGATGCAAATTGTCGATTTTTTTGCCAGCAACTTTTTCGATTTCAGCAACTGAGCCGAATACTTTAATTTTGCCCGATTCACTTTTCCAAACTGGCACCGGACAGCCCCAGAAGCGGTTGCGCGTGATTGACCAATCGCGAGCGCCTTCAAGCCATTTGCCGAATTGGCCGTCTTTGATGTGATTTGGAATCCAGTTGATGCCTTGGTTTAGTTCAACCATGCGATCTTTGAATTTGGTAACTTCAACGTACCACGAAGACACCGCGCGATAAATTAGCGGAGTATCAGTTCTCCAACAATGCGGATAGTTGTGTAAATATTGTTCAGTTTTTAACCAAGCGCCGGTTGCTTTGAGGTATTTTATGATATCGTCGTTGGTTTCGAAAACTTGTTTGCCTTTGATTGAAAGAACTAAATCCTCCGACGACTTCGTCGCCACCTCCTTTTGCAAAGGAGGATTTTCCGTTTTGCCTTCTTTGGAAAAGAGGGTGGCATCGCCGTTTGGCGATGACGGGTGATTTATGTCAAACATTTCGGAAGTGAATTTTCCGCCTTCGTCAACCGGACACAAAGTTGGAATTCCATTGGCTTTACACAAAAGTTGGTCGTCTTCACCAAAACCTGGTGCGAGGTGCACGATACCAGTTCCTTCTTCAGTTGAAACGAAATCGCCGTGAAGAACAACAAATGAGTTTTTGGTTTTTTCGACTAAATAAGGGAAAAGAGGTTGGTATTTTAAGCCAACTAATTCCGCGCCTTTCACGGTTTTAACGACTTCAACTTCACCTAAATCTTTAGAAAATTTTTCAACTAATCCAGCAGCAAGAATCAAGTATTCATCGCCTTTTTTCAAAACGGCGTAGTCGATTTCTTTACCAACGGCCAGTCCTAAGTTTGAAGGCAAAGTCCACGGAGTTGTTGTCCAAGCGACCATCGAAGTGCGAGCACCAAAAGGTGAATTTTGAAGTTCGAATTTAATCGTCACCGCTTTACTCGCTTTTTGACGATAAGAGTTGTCCATTCTGGTTTCAAAATTCGAAAGCGGAGTTTGACAAGCCCAAGAGTAAGGAACAACGCGGAAATCTTCGTACAATAAACCTTTGTCGAACAATTGTTTGAACGCCCACAAAACTGATTCCATGTAGCTCAAATCCATGGTTTTGTAGCTGTTCTTGAAATCGACAAAACGGCCTTGGCGCGTCACATAATTTTCCCAATCATCAGCATATTTCATAACTGACGCGCGGCAAGCATCGTTAAATTTTTCGATGCCGTATTCTTGAATGGCGATTTGACCAGAAATTTGGCGGCCTAATTTGGCGGTTAATTCTTTTTCAGTTTCCATTTCAACTGGCAAACCGTGCGTATCCCAACCAAAACGACGTTCAACTTTTTTGCCTTTCATAGTTTGGTAACGTGCGACCAAATCTTTAATAAATCCAGTCAACAAATGGCCGTAATGAGGAAGTCCGTTAGCGAAAGGAGGACCATCATAGAAAACGAATTCTGACTTTTCTTCTTTTTGATGACGACAACCAGCGTGATCTTTTAAAGCGCAAGGTTCTTGAACTGGCGACACGTTATCTTCA
Source organism: Alphaproteobacteria bacterium (assembly GCA_021151765.1). Lineage (GTDB taxonomy): Bacteria > Pseudomonadota > Alphaproteobacteria > Rickettsiales > UBA1997 > UBA2645. The sequence continues at coordinate 27,140 of JAGKWR010000005.1, read as the reverse complement.
TCAAGCTCGCCAGAAAAATTACGGATCTCAACTGATTTTTCGAAAACTTTTTGATCTTGCCAAAAGCGCAGAATTTCTTGTTCCATGCGAGCAAAATCAAGGTTTTGATTTGCTTCAGGGTAATGTGAATTTTTAGTCATTTTATTAGGAAAATATATGCTGAGGAATTTTTTACAAAGATAACAAACAGCTTGAATTTAGGTCAATCGAAAGTTAGAAAATGTTGTCTCAACTCTCGCAGTAACAATCTCCCAGATAAATTAAGTAAAAATGAAAAAACTACGAATCGGCCTTGCCGGGCTTGGAACTGTCGGTAAGGGCGTTTATGAAATATTACGTAAAGACGCCGCTATGTTGTCGAAAAGAAGTGATACTATTTTCGAAATTACTGCAGTAGCTGCGCGCACTAAAAAAGATTTCGTTGATGCTCAAATCAAATTTTACGACAACGCTGTGGATTTGGCGGATGACCAAAATGTTGATGTTGTGGTTGAAGTTATGGGTGGCTTGACGGTTGCAAAAGAGTTGATCGAAAAAGCGATAAAAAACGGCAAGAAAGTTGTTACAGCAAATAAAGCTTTGTTGGCGGAACATGGTTCAGAAATTATTGAATTAGCACAAAAATATAACGGACATATCGGTTTTGAAGCCTCAACTGCTGGTGCTAATCCTGTTATTAAAACTTTCCGTGAAAGCTTTATTTCCAGCGAAGTCACAGAATTTTACGCCATTTTGAACGGTACTTGCAATTTCATCTTAACCAAAATGCGTGATGAAGGTTTGGATTATCACACAACTTTGGCTGAAGCGCAAAAACTTGGTTACGCCGAAGCTGATCCAACATTGGATGTAAAAGGAATCGACACTGCTCATAAATTGGTAATTTTGTCGAGCATTTCAGCTATGACTAAACCAAACTTTAAGGCAGTGCACATTGAAGGCGTTGATCAAGTGGCAATTGAAGATGTAAAATTCGCTGATGAATTTGGTTATAAAATTAAGTTATTAGCGATTTATAAAAACCTGGGCGACAAGCAACAGCAGAGCGTTTATCCAGCTTTAATTCCGGCAACTGATAAAATCGCACAAGTTGATGGGCCTTTCAATGCGGTTTTGGTTAATACTACAAATGCGAGTTGGAATATTTCAGTTGGTCGCGGGGCAGGTGGGTTGACAACCGGTTCGGCAGTTGTTGCTGATTTACTCGATATTGCGATGAATCGCTCTTCATACTTGTTCGCAGCACCAAATGCACAACTTACAGAAGCGAAAATTATTGATCTGAATAACCGCCAAGGAAAATATTTTTTGCGCCTGACACTTAATAAAGAAGCAGCGCAAAAGTCTGATTTGGTGGCGAAAATTTTTGGTGATAAAATCGAAATTTCTCAAGCATCTTTTGTTGATAAAGGCGAAGAAATTATTTGTGCCTTTTTAACTGACTCACAAAAAGAGCAAGACGTAATCGCAGTTTTGAATCAGCTTGACAACGATTTAGTGAAATCAGCTAAATTTTTACGAGTTGAAGAAACGCATTTTTAATTTTTTTATGACAAATTTTATTTTCGAAATTTTAAGCGAAGAAATTCCTGCGATGATGCAGAAAAATGCCGCAGAAAATCTCAGCAAAATTGCATTGGAAGTTTTAACTAAAAACAATTTAGCGGTTAATTCAAATCAAGTTCAATCTTTCGTCACGCCGCGTCGCCTTACTTTGATGATTAGTGATTTGCAAACGGCGCAAGAAATTGCTGCAGTAAAAAGAGTAGGTCCAAAAATTGATGCCGACAAAAAAGCAGTTGCCGGATTTTTGAAGTCTTGCGGCTTACAAGATGAATCGCAGCTTGAGCAAGTTGATAATAATGGCGCACGTTGTTTCGCCTTCACCAGCAAAGCTTCGCAGTTGAAAACAATCGATATTTTAAAAAATTCTTTGCCAGCAATCGTGCAAAAAATGACTGCTTCTTGGCCAAAGTTGATGCGTTATGATGTTGCCAATGTTAAAGAACAATCGAAATGGATTCGTCCGGTGCGCAATATTTTAGCGTTGTTTGGCGCGGAAGTTGTGGAGTGTGAATTTTTTGGTTTGAAGTCGAATAATTTAACTTACGGACATTTTTTGAAATCAAACCAAGCGTTGGTAGTCAATGATGCGCAAGATTACGAAAAAACTTTGGAAGCAAATTTAGTCATCCTAAATCAACACAAAAGAAGACAAAAAATTATTGAGCAAGTCAGTAAAATTACGGCATCACTTAATTTAGTAACAATTGATGACATCGAAAAATCTTCTTTGTTTGAAGAAATAACCGGCCTTTGCGAATGGCCAACAGCAATGCTGGCGGCAATTGATGACAAGTTCATGGATTTGCCAGAAGAAGTTTTGATTCTTACTTTAAAATTGAATCAAAGATATTTGTGTTTGCGCAACAAAGACGGCGATTTGGCAGCAAAATTTATTTTTATCGCCAACGCAATTGATGCCGAAAATAACGCAGCAAAAATTATTCACGACAATGAAAGATTGGTGCACGCGCGTTTGAGTGACGCGCAATTTTTCATTTCTGAAGATTTGAAAAAACCTTTGATCGATCGATTAGATTCTTTGAAACAAGTAGTTTTCCACAAAAAACTCGGTTCGCTTTACGATAAAACTCAGCGTTTGAATCAACTCACTAGATTCTTGTCAATCTTCGTTCCGCATTGTGATTTGGCTTTGGCTAAGCGCGCGGCAGATTTGTGTAAAACTGATTTGGTTACAAAAACTGTTGCCGAATTGCCAGAACTGCAAGGCAAAGTCGGTAGTTTTTACGCTCATCAACAACATGAAAATGCTAAAGTTGCAGCGGCAATTTATGAGCATTATTTGCCACAAGGTTTGGGTGCTGAATTGCCGAAAACTTCGCTTGGCGTCGCTTTGGCAATTTCTGATAAAATTGACACTATTGTCGGTTTCTTTTTGGCTGATGAAAAACCAACTTCTTCTAAAGATCCATACGCTTTGCGCCGCTCAGCTCTAGGAATTATTCGCATTGGTTTTGAACATAATATTGCGTTTCCAATTCGTATTTTAGTGCAAAAATCTTTAGCAGCCTATCAGCCAAAATTGACAAAATCTTTGTTAAAAAATGATGAGTTGAAATTTGATCAAGCCAAGAAAAAACTCGAAGAAGAAATTGTTCGTTTCTTTGTTGAAAGATTGAAATTTTACTTGCGTGAAAATGAAAATTTACGCGCCGATATAGTTAATGTTGTAATCGACGCTTACTTGGAAAATCTCGATGCTCACAAAACTTGCGACATTTTATATTTAGCGAAAAAGATCAGATTTTTAGATAGTTTTGTTACAGATGATGACAACCGTAAAATCGTCGAGTTATACAAAAGATCGGCCAATATTTTATCTATTGAAGAGAAAAAAGATGGCAAAAAATATGGCGGAAAAATTTTGCCGTTAGCGCTCAAAAATAATTACGAAAAAGTTCTGCATCAGCGTATCAAGCAAATCGCACCTGATTTTAAAAAATTGGTAACAAAAGGTGATTTTGTAGCTGCTTTCAAATTGCTTCACGTTTTGGAAGCTCCGTTGACGCACTTTTTTGAACATTTGGTCGTTAACGATAAAGACGAAAACGTTCGTCACGCGCGTTTGTTAATTTTGGCGAAAATTCGTGCTTTGTTTAGTGAAGTTGCTGACTTATCAAAAATTGAAATTTCTTAATTTTAGATGTTGCTCAAGGAAGTTTATAATCAACATTTCCTCGAAAAGCTTGCTGATGCGGCTTTAGCGGTTGATCATAAATTTTCTGTCACAAATTTTTTGCGTAAAACTCTGCACAACAATTGGCAAGAAAAAGAGCTTAAACAAAGAATGCGTGCTATTACTCTGGCACTTAATGAATCATTGCCTGGAGCTGATTATTTACAAAAAATTACAATCCTAAAGAAAGTAGCTACTGCAATTGAGAAAAATAAATTTTCTGGACTGGCATTAATCATATTTCCTGATTTCGTTGAAGTTTTTGGTAAAGATTTTTTTGATGAATCAATGAACGCATTGGAATTTTTTACAGAATTTGGCACTTCAGAATTTGCAGTTCGTCAATTTATCAAATCAGATCAAAAACGCGCTTTTGAGTTTTTGCAAAAATGGAGCAAAAGTAAAAATCATCATGTGAGAAGATTGGCTTCAGAAGGTTGCCGTCCACGTCTTCCATGGGGCGAAGTGCTTTATGATTTGAAAAAAGATCCGACACCAATTCTTCCAATTTTAGAAAATCTTAAAAATGATGAATCAGAATATGTGCGCAAAAGTGTCGCGAATAATTTAAACGACATCTCAAAAGACCATCCGCAGCTGGTTTTGCAGCAAATTAAAAAATGGCAAAAGGCAGAGCTTCGTGAAAATTTAATTAAACACGCTTTGCGTACTTTACTCAAAAAAGGTGATAAAGCTGCTTTAGAGCTGGTTGGAATTGATTGTAATAATTTGTCAGAAAATTTTGCGATCCAAAGCTTTTCTTTACAAAAAGAAGTGGTAAAAATTAACTCAGATTTGAGTTTTGAGTTTATCTTACAAAACAAAGCGCAAAATCACAAAATTCGTTTGGAATATGTGGTGCATTTTTTAAAACAAAATGGCAGCTATTCCAAAAAAAACTTCCAAATCACAACTAAAAATTTCGCTGAAGGTGTTTTTTCTTTTCAAAAAAAACATTCATTTCGCGATCTTTCAACCAGAAAACATTATGCTGGTAAGCACTTGATTTCATTGGTTGTAAACGGGGTTGAGATTCACAAACTTCAATTTGATTTAGTTTAAAAATGACAGCACAAAAATTCGTTTATTCTTTCGGTGACGGTAAATCTGAAGGCGATGCCTCGATGAAAAATCTTTTGGGAGGCAAAGGTGCAAACTTGGCTGAAATGTCTAAAATGGGCTTGCCAGTTCCTCCAGGGTTTACAATCACAACTGAATTTTGTGACTTTTACTACAAAAACGGCAAAACAATTAACGATGCTTTGAAAAAAGAAGTTGCTGGCGCTTTGGCTCAAGTTGAAGAAAAAATTGGTGCTAAATTCGGTGATGAAAAAAATCCGCTTTTGTTCTCAGTTCGTTCTGGCGCGCGCGCTTCAATGCCGGGTATGATGGATACAGTTTTGAATTTGGGTTTGAACGATAAAACTGTTCTTGGTTTGGCGGAAAAATCTGGTAATAAACGTTTCGCTTACGACTCTTACCGTCGTTTTATTCAGATGTATTCAAACGTTGTTCTTGGTTTCGATCACCACAATTTTGAAGTTATCTTGGATGAGAAAAAACATGAATTTGGCGCGTCAGCTGATACTGATTTAACTGCAGAAAATTTAGAAGAAATCGTCGCTTTGTTCAAAGCTGAAGTGAAAAAAGAATTAAATCGTGATTTCCCGCAAGACGTAAACGAACAACTTTGGGGCGCAGTTGAAGCGGTTTTTGCTTCTTGGATGAATGATCGCGCGATTGTTTATCGTCAACTTAACGACATCCCAGCATCTTGGGGCACTGCGGTAAACGTGCAGTCAATGGTGTTCGGTAACATGGGTGATACTTCTGCAACTGGTGTTGCTTTCACTCGTAATCCGTCAACTGGTGTGAAAGAATTATACGGTGAATATTTGATCAATGCCCAAGGCGAAGATGTGGTTGCTGGTATCAGAACTCCGCAATCAATCACAATTTCTGGTAAAGAGCAGCTTGGTTCAAAATTACCAGCGATGGAAGAAACCATGCCAGATGTGTTTGCACAATTGGTTGAGACTTACAAAAAACTCGAAAATCACTATCGTGATATGCAAGATATCGAGTTCACTGTACAAAACAAAAAGTTGTGGATGTTGCAAACTCGTAATGGCAAACGCACAGCGCAAGCTGCGGTTAAAATTGCTGTTGATATGGTGAATGAAGGTTTGATCGACAAAAAAGATGCATTGAAACGTATTGATCCAGCAAGTTTAGATCAATTATTGCACCCAACTTTAGATCCAAAAGCGAAAGTTCAAGTTATTGCCAAAGGTTTGCCAGCTTCTCCTGGTGCTGCTTCTGGTATTGTTGTATTTTCTTCGCAAGAAGCAGAAAGACGTGCTGAAAATGGCGACAAAGTAATTTTGGTTCGTGTTGAAACTAGTCCGGAAGACATTAAAGGAATGCACGTTTCTCAAGGTATTTTGACTGCTCGTGGCGGTATGACTTCTCACGCAGCTGTTGTTGCTCGTGGTATGGGAACGCCTTGCGTTTCTGGTGCCGGCGGTCTTTTGGTTGATCATGCTAATCACGTTTTCACTGCTAACGGTGTGAAAGTTAAAGAAGGTGAAACTATCACCATCAATGGTTCAACTGGCGATGTAATTCTTGGTTTGGTTCCAACTTTGAAACCAAATTTGTCAGGAGATTTCCAAACAATCATGAAATGGGCTGACGAAGTTCGTGTTCTGAAAGTTCGTACTAACGCTGAAACTCCACTTGATTGCCAAACTGCTCGTGACTTCGGCGCGGAAGGAATTGGCTTGTGCCGTACTGAACACATGTTCTTCAACGAAGATCGTATTATTTCAGTTCGTGAAATGATTTTGGCTGAAACTTTGGAAGGTCGTAAAAAAGCTTTGGCGAAATTGTTGCCGATGCAGCGTCAAGACTTCGTGGAAATCTTTAAAATTATGGCTGGATTGCCAGTGACAATCCGTCTTTTAGACCCGCCACTTCATGAATTTTTGCCTCACAAAGAAAATGAAATTGCTGAAGTTGCTAAAGCTTTGGGCGTTGAAGTTGCTTACGTTAAACATAGAACTAGCCAGCTTCATGAACAAAATCCAATGTTGGGTCATCGTGGTTGCCGTTTAGGTATCTCTTTCCCAGAAATTTATGAGATGCAAGCGCGCGCAATTTTTGAAGCTGCGGCAATTGTGAAAAAAGAAACTAACCAAGATGTTCTTTTGGAAATCATGGTTCCATTGGTTGCTACTCGTAAAGAATTGCAAATTTTGAAAGATTTGATTGTTGCTACTGAAAAATCGGTTGAACAAGAATCAAATGTGAAATTGAACTACATGGTTGGCACAATGATCGAGTTGCCGCGTGCGGCTTTGATGGCTGATCAAATTGCCAATGAAGCAGAATTTTTCAGCTTTGGTACTAACGATTTGACTCAAACTACTTTCGGCTTGTCACGTGACGATTCAGCAAATTTCTTGGGTCATTACCAAAAAGCCGGTATCTTGGAAAAAGATCCATTTGCGGAACTTGATCAAGATGGCGTTGGTCAATTGATCAAAATCGCTGCTGAAAAAGGTAAATCGACCAGAAAAGATATTAAGCTTGGAATCTGCGGCGAACACGGCGGCAACCCAGCTTCAATTGAATTCTGTCATCGCACTGGTTTGAACTACGTAAGCTGTTCACCTTACCGCGTTCCGATTGCAAGACTCGCAGCGGCTAGAGCGGCGCTTTAGTTTTTATTTAACACCACAAAAATACCACACCACAATGCCAGTAATATCAGTATTCTACGGAATTATAGTTACGATGTATTTCTTCGATAATAAGAAACATCATCTGCCTCACATCCATGTAAAATATCAGGATAATGAGGCGGTTTTTTCTGTTCCGGAAGGAAAGTTATTGTAAGGATTTTTGCCAAAGAACAAAGAAAAGTTAGTAGTGGCTTGGATTGAAATTCACAAAGAAGATTTGATCGCAGATTGGCGATTAGCTTGTGAAGGACAACAAGTTTTTAAAATTGATCCATTAAAATAACCATGAACCCACGAGTAAAAAAAGTTCAACCTTTGGAGAATTATTTACTCAAACTCACTTTTGATAATGGCGAGGTGAGAGTTTTTGATGTCACTCCTTATTTAGATAAAGGAATTTTTACTGAGTTACGCGATAAAGAGTTTTTTAATTCAGTTGCAGTTTTTATGGGCAGTGTCAAATGGCCGCATGATCAAGATTTTTGTCCTGATACTTTATACGAAGATAGTATTCCCGAAAAATGAAAACCTCGCAATTCCGCGACTACATTGTCTACGATCTACTCGACGGAGTTTTGGGCATCAGTACTAAAAAAATGTTTGGCGGTTTTGGTTTATATAAAAACGGTGTGATTGTCGGCATTATCGTCGACAATGAATTTTATTTTAAAGTTGATGACAAAACTCGTCGATATTTTGAAAAATATGGCAGTCGACCATTCACTTACGAAAGGCAGAAAAAAGTAATAACACTCGGCTCATATTTTCTTGTCACTGAGGAAATGATGGCGGAAAATGAAATCAAGTCGTTGCTTACAGGCAAAACGGCGTAGTTGTGAACCTAAATTAAATTTAAAATGTTGAAAAATCTTTTAGCCGTAACGGCATTTATTTTGCTTTGTTCTTGTGGAATTGGCGCTGGCGTGAATTCTTCAATTTATTTGGCTGAAAATGGTCATTTTCCAAAATTAACTGGAATTGATTTGCAGGGAAATAAACGTGAATTGCCGCAAGCTTTCGACAAAGCGATCAATATCGTAGTTGTGGCTTTCAAACGTGAACAGCAAGCCAATGTTAACGGTTGGATTCGCGTTGTTGATAAAATAGTTGAGAAAAATCCGGAAGTTGGTTTTTACGAATTACCTTTGATTTATCAGTTAAATCCAGTGTCGCGTTCTTTTATTAATAATGGCATGCGTCGTGGCGTGATTGATGAAAAGTCGCGTGCTCGCACTATTACAGTTTACACTGATCGTGAGAAGTTTTTCAAAATTATGAATATGAAAGCAGATCAAATCGCTGTTTTAGTGATCAACAAAAATGGCAAAATTATGCAGCGAATTGATGGTGATGCGACAGAAACAAATGTCGCTCTTTTGAGAAAAAAGTGGTACTTTAACTAACCAAGTCGACGAGATTTGTTAGCGGTAGAAAAACTAGAATAATTAGCTGTTAACGGAGAAGGTGATGGCGAAATTTCTCTGATTGCTTCTTCTGTTTCATCAACGAAAGCTGAAGCAAACATTCTATTAATAGAACTATCGCTTCTCATTCTTTTGGTTGAAAAAAGATAATTTAAACTATCCGGATTTGTGCAAATTTCTCTGGGTGTAAAGCCTTGTCCACGTTGATTTTTTAATTCAGGATTACTTGTCAGAAGAACTTCTACAATCTCTGGAAAATCAACTCCATAATGAATTTCGCTTAAATCTTCGTTTGTTTTTTGACCAATTTCTGCTCCGTGATCAATTAAAAATTTTAGTATTTCGGGTTGATTATATAATGCTGCTAGGTGGCTGGCACGTATAGAATAAGTGCTGTCACTTTGATTTATTTTTTCAGGATTCTGTTCGATAAAACTTTGTACGAAATCAAAATCTCCTTCTACAACTGCATGTAAAAAGTTAATAAAGTCTGTCTGCTGCAGCACAGGCTTTTGTATTTCTTTAAAAATATGTTCTAGATTATTGGGAATTGCCATTGGCGACTATAAAATAAACTGGGTTATCATCTGCTGTTTCCTTGGTTAGAATTTTGGTTAATTTTGCTAAAGTTGTAAGATATTTTTCCATTCACATTAGTTAATTTGCTTTCCAGTGAAATTGGTAAATCTTCGATTATCGGATGTGAACTGGGAACTTCATTTTTCTTATCTGATAGTAATCTAGGATTAATTGTTACGTTTACACTAGATGTTCTGTCTTCAATAGTTGTTCTTGATAAAATAGCTGAAATTTCTTCATCATCTGATTCTGATTCATAGGCTATAGAATCAATGTTCGATCTCATATCGGAGTTATTTTGCACGATATTTGTTTTCGGTAATAAATTGGAAATTTCTTCATCGATATCTGACCTTGATTTTTCATCTGGGCTTTCGTCGGCAATGCTTCTAAATTCAGATTTACTAAATTTTACGCGTTTCTCCATTATTTCTGTATTTTCGTTAGAATCATTTCTCGGTCTTTTTTTCATAAACTAATTTTAAATTGTTGTGAAGTTGGAAGATGTGTTCGATATTTACTGAATCTCTTACTCTCTCAACATTTTGATTACTCAATGCATCTTTTTGAAAATTCCGCTCAAAATCTGGCAATTCTTGTGCCATTGCTAATTTACTTCTCGTTTTTGATGTATCTTGGTTTTGTTGGTTTTCGCAAAACAAAAAACTTTTCAGATTATGTTTTAGGAAGCCGCAAACTTGGTGCGGTTGTTGGCGCTTTAAACGTTGGTGCATCTGACATGAGCAGCTGGCTTTTGATGGGTTTGCCGGGTGCATTTTACGTCAGCGGGATGAACCAAATTTGGATGATTTTGGGACTGATTTTAGGTTCATATCTAAGTTGGAAGATAATTGCAGTGCGTTTGCGCAAATATAGCGAAAAAGACGGTAACTCAATAACTCTGCCGCAATTTTTGCAAAATCATTTCAACGACAAAACCGGCGCTTTAAGCGTTATTACATCACTCATCATCATTTTCTTTTTTACGATTTACATCGCTTCTGGTTTTGTGGGCAGCGCCAAACTTTTCGCTGAAGTTTTCGCTATTTCTTACGATGCCGCGCTTTTCATTTCTTGCGTCTTGATTGTTTCTTACGCGTTAATTGGCGGTTTTTTGGCAGTAAGTTGGGCTGATTTATTTCAAGGATTATTGATGTTGGCGGTTTTGATTGTAACGCCATTTTACGCTTGCGAAATTTCGCAATTTTCGTTTAGCGACGTTCTCGCTAAAATTAATGAAATTTCGCCGTCACATTTAGATCCATTTTACCAATTAAAGTTGATGGAAACGATCGGAGTTTTCGCTTGGGGTTTGGGTTATTTTGGTCAGCCGCACATTATTTCAAAATATATGGCGATCAAAGACGAAAAAGAAATTCCATTGGCGCGACGAATTTGTATTTCGTGGATGAGTTTGTCGATGATTGGCGCGGCGATTGTTGGTTTGTTTGGTTTTGTTTATTTTGAGCAATCTCCGCTTAAAGAGCCAGAAACAGTTTTTATCACTATGACGGTAAAATTATTTCATCCGGTGATGATCGGAGTTTTAATTGCTGCAATTTTGTCAGCGATTATGAGCACTTTGAACTCTCAAATCATCATTTGCTGTAGCTCGCTTGCTCAAGATTTTTATCAAAGATTTTACAATAAAAAAGCCACCGATCGAGAAATGCTTCGATTTAGTCGCCTGTCGGTTGTGGTTGTTGCAGTTGTTTCTTGTTTGATGGCGATGAATGAAAATTCCAGCGTTTTGCAATTAGTTGCACGCGCTTGGGCTGGCCTTGGAGCTTCAATTGGGCCAGTAATTTTGTTTGCTTTATTTTATCCAAAAACCACAAAAAAAGCAGCGATTGTGGGAATTATTTCAGGTGCGGTGGGCGCCATAATTTTCAGTAAATTGCCATTTTTTGCTTACGAAATTTTACCGGCTTTCGCTTTGTCATCTCTTCTGATTTTTGTTGTCAGCGCAATGGATACTAAAAAATCATAATTTTTATTTTATGCGACTTGTGATAATGATGTTGTTGTCGATGTTGGTTTCAAAACTTTTGTTCAACGCTTACAAGTCATTTACCAAATACGAAGAAAAAGAAGAAATTGCGTTTGTGATTACAGCCAAAAACGGCGTGATTGGTTGTTTATCGAAAGAAAAATTCAAAGAAGAAGAGGCTTATTACAATTCCGGTAACTACGAAGCCGCGCAAAAATTGATTGACGAGCAAATTTGTTTTTACTTTGAAAAAGGTTACAAAATGTTCGCCAAAGAAGGCACTTGCTCGCAGCAAGACAAAGATGACGCTTTATTTCCTTTCAAACCCAACGATTTTATGATGCTGCAGCCTTATTTGCCGTGCGCTGCGGTGCGTTAAATTTAGGCGGAATTTTTCAATTCTTCCAATTCCAACCATCTCGTTTCACAATCATCCAATTCTTTTTGGAACTTGGCAATTTCCATGGCGATGTGTGCTAAGTTGGCGGAAGATCGATCTTCAGTTTCGCTTAATTCTTCACTCAATTGAGTGATTTTAGTTTCAAGTTTTTCGATTTTTGCGGGCAATTTTTCGAGCTCAACTTTGTGTTTGAAGGAGAATTTTTTCATCTCTTTTTTGTCACTTCCATTCCTGTCATCCTTCTTACCATTCCCGTCATCATTGGCGAAGCGGAGGATCTCATTAGCCGAATTCTGACCACTTTTAGATTTACCAATTACTACAGGAGAAGTTTTTTCCTTATACTCCAAATAATCGGAGTAGCCACCAAGATGGCTGGTAATCTTGCCGTTCCCCTCAAAAGCCAAAATTGAAGTTGCCACATTATCCAGAAAGTCGCGATCGTGTGAAACCACAATCAGTGTGCCTTCATATTTTTCCAAATATTCTTGCAACATGTCGAGCGTGTCCATGTCGAGGTCGTTGGTTGGTTCATCAAGAATCATGAAATTTCCGGGATTGGCCAAAGTTTTTGCCAAAAGTAAACGATTTTGTTGTCCGCCAGAAAGTGTGCCAGCCAAGGCTTCGCGATCATTTGGATCAAACAAAAAGTTTTTCAAATATCCGCAAATATGCATGGTTTTACCGCCAGCCATTGTCACATATTCGCCGCCAGTTTCGCACAAAATTTCTTGAATTGTGGAAGTCGCTTTAATTTTGCTGCGTGATTGATCGAAGTAGGAAAGAGAAATGTCGCGTGCTGGCTTAACTTTGCCGGAATCAGGCTCAACTTGACCAACCATCATTTTTAAAAGCGTAGATTTTCCTGAACCGTTTTTACCGATAATTCCGATGCGTTCGCCGCGTAAAATTTTTAGCGTGAATTTATCGATTACTTTTTTCTCGGCTAAATCCTCCGTTGCGCTTTGCGCGCCACCTCCTTTTGCAAAGGAGGAAGGATAACTTTTGCTGACATTGTTGAAGTTCATAATCACTTGTGGCGCGTCTTCTTCAACTTTTTGTGATTCAATTTTGACGTAGCTTTGATTAGCGCGAACCAGCTTGCGTTGAACTTCTAATTTTTGACGTAACTCCTGCAAATAGTGAAGTCGGCCAATGTTTCTTTTACGTCTTCCCGTGACACCAGTTTGCAACCAACCACTTTCGAGCGCGACTTTTTTTTGCAGATTTTCGAGTTCGCGACGTTCATGTTCAATAATTCCATTCGCCCATTCATCAAAATTTTTATAGCCTTCGTGATTAATTTTAACTTGTCCGGCACGTAACCAAAAAACTTTATTGGAAACTTTTTCTAAGAAAGTACGATCGTGCGAAATCACAATCAAAGCGCCTTGAAAGCTTTGTAGATAATTTTCCAACCATTCAATTACTTCTAAATCTAAGTGGTTGGTTGGCTCATCAAGAAGCAAAATATCTGGTTCTAAAACCAAAGCGCGTGCCAAATTTACGCGACGTTTTTGACCGCCAGAAAGATTTTGCGTCAAGGCGTTGCGATCAATTTGCAAATGGTCGCAGACGATATCAACAACGTAAGTTTTGTGCTCGTCAATTTTCAGACCATCTAAAATAAAATCGTAAACTGTGATGTCAGGAGGTAAATATTCGCTTTGCGATAAATAGCCCAAAACCGCGTTAGGCGTGATCCAGCGTTCTCCTCGATCCATTTCAAATTGTCCGGCGATGGCGTTCATCAAAGTGGTTTTGCCAACACCATTTTTGCCAATCAAACAAATGCGATCACGCGGAAAAAGATTTAAGTGTAAATCTTCGAACAAGATTTTTTTGGCAAACGAGATTGTAGCTTCGCGAATGGAAAGGATTGGCGAGTTTTTCATTTATTTTGTTAATGTCTGAGATTAATTGTGTGAGCTTCGATTTGAATTAATCTAAAACATGAAATTATTATTTTCTCTCACTTTATTACACTGGATATTTCGTATTTTATTAGTGAGGGAAAGAAGGGTCTAAATTATTGTGAACAATGAAAAAAGACTTAGCTAAATAATTAGGATAACGAGTTTTTTTATTAAAATTAGGAACTGAAATGAAACCAATTTTTCGTCTTTTTGCAACTGCTGCACTTTTGTTAAGAAAGGATGCCGTTGCTCAGAATTATCTTGATAATAATCATAATTCTCTGACTCCTTCTAATGGAGACAGATTGCCAGAAAATTCCAATTATCCAGAATATGTAGAAGTCTCTTTTAATGGTGACACTCAGATTGAACAAAATAAACAAACTATAAATTTTCATGATGGTGGGATTTATGTCGGCGAAGTTTTTAATGATAAGATGCACGGTAGTGGTGTTTTAACTTGGCCTAATGGTGATAGATACGATGGAGATTTTTTTGAAGGTAGATTGAGTGGTAAAGGTGTTTTAACTCTATTTGATGGTGAAAAATATGAAGGAGAATTCCATGAGGGTAAAAAACATGGTAAAGGTGTTATGACTTGGCTTAATGGTGAAAAATATGAAGGCGAATTACATGATGGTGAAATACAGGGTAAAGGTGTTTTAACTCTACCTGATGGTGAAAAATATGAAGGAGAATTCCATGAGGGTAAAAAACATGGCAAAGGCATTTTAACTTGGGCTGATGGTAATAGATATGAAGGAGAATTCCGTAACGGTGAAAGACACGGTAAAGGTGTTTTTATTGCGCTTGATGGTACTAGGCGTGAGGAAGAGTTTCGTAATGATAAAATTCATTTCGAGACTAATTCAAAGGCGCCTAATGTTGAGAATTCTAAGGAAAAAGTTAAGCAAGATACATTTGGATATATTCTTGGTTATAGTTTTTCTGGCTTGCTGGGATTAATAGCATTGAGCGCAATGATTGATGTAATAAGCGTGGTAATTGATACCATAAATGAAAGAATCAATCCTGGCAGAAGAAGAGAAGTAGATATCGCTGAATTAAGAAGAAATAATCAAATCATTCCCCCAACAATAGACTTTGATAAAATATTTCGCCCACGAGATGAAATAAATAAAGCGATTAGGGGCTTTGCGAAAAATATTGCAGAAATGGAATTTGATTTTGATTCACTTGAGCCAGAACAAAAAGAAGCTTTAATGCTGCTTGGGGTTGATAAGGCTGAAGAAATTTTTGATCAAATTCTTGGAATAACTTACGATTCTTCTGATAAGGATGCGGTTCTAAGAACTATAAATGAACAGTCTTTTGTTAAGGAGATACCACAATCTGCGGAAAAAGATCAGTTAATAACACTACTTACAGAGCGTATAACAAGTTTTCATGAATATAGAAATATAACAAAAAATAGAGATAATCTTGGTGGTTTATTCGAAACAAATTTTATTTATAACCAAGCTCTTTTGCCGGGTAATAAGAGTCGAATAATTGATCGTAATAAGTTAAGTGAATTTATTGAAATATTTCGAGAAGGAGTTCGTGATTACTGCACAGAAGTTCATGCTAAGGTTTACGAAGAAGAAGCAAAAACCGTATCAAAAAAAGTGTTAGAGGAATTAGTGGAAAAAGTTTCGATGGAAGATAGCAATTCTACACCATTAACTTCGATTGAAAAATCTGAAGTAACTAGCCTCAAAGAAAAAATTGAAGTGCAGCAAAAAAGTAAATAGTGAATCGATCTTCTTAAATCAGCAATAATCTCAAATTTGATTAGGGTTACTACAACTAACAAGCGAACTTTCTCAACTTTTAAAATAATGTTAAGAAAGAGGGATTTCTCAGCGCTCTTAAAAATTATAAAATGTGGGGTAGATGTGAACGTATCCTAAAGATTTAGGCGATGTCACCCATTATGCTTTTTTGATGAACAGAAAAAAGAATGCATCTTAGTTTTATAAATGCTGGGGAGATTGAAATTTACCAACGACACCATAATGGCGTATTCAAATTTGGCGCCATATTTTGCCATTCGTTACAACCGCAAAACCTTTGGCACACAAGAAATTGCGCAAACAAAACATGATCGCATTAGCAATTTTATTGCCTCAGTTGGTTTAAGATTGAGATTTTTGAAGTCTAATTTATTCGCCAAAAGTAAAAGCATAAGCTTGCAAACCGCTACTCAAAGCTTTGATTTCCAAAAGCCCAACTTGCGAAGCATTTTGATTAACCAGCTCGTAAAGTCGCGATTCATTGATTGTTACTTTTCCGTCAATCACATCTTTTCCCAAAGATAATTTTTTGCCGTTGAGTGTAACTTCTGCTTGAATGGCCTGACCATTTTTTGACGCCATAACCAGATAAACTTTTGATGAAACAAAGTTAAGTCGCAAAGCAGCGTTGTTTTTTTGGGATTCCACAAATTGGTTAGAAATTTTCCAATCACCTTGCAAAGCCCAACCGTGAGTTGGCAAAGTTTTAGGGAAGGTTAGATTATCAAGAGAATCGTTGAAATTGTTCGCTCCACGCTCAATTCCTAAATAAGTTTCTGGCGTGATTAGTGCGAATTTTTTGGCTTTTTCTTTTTTATATTTAGGCGCCGATTTGTTGAGCAAAGCAGCGATATTGTTTTCTAAAACATCGTAATGTCCTTCGCCGAAATGAGTGTAAACAACTTTGCCTTGTTGATTGATCAAATAATGTGCTGGCCAATATTGATTTTCAAAATTTTGCCAAGTTTGCAATTTATTGTCTAAAGCTACCGGATATTTAATTCCGAGGCGCGCGATAGCTTTTTCAACGTTTTGCTGATTTTTTTCGAACTCAAACTCTGGAGCGTGAACGCCGATTATTTCCAATCCTTGGCTGTGATATTTTTCATAAATTTCTTTCAAGTGTGGCAAAGTGCGTAAGCAGTTGATGCAAGAATAAGTCCAAAAATCGATTAGAATTACTTTGCCTTTAAGCTCGGAAATTTTTTGTGGTTTGCTGTTAAACCATTTTTCAATGCCGCTGATTTCTGGTGCTTGATAGCTGAATAATAAAGCGTCTTGTAGATCAGTTTTTGCTTGCGCAGCGCTGGTTGTGATAAGCCAAAACAAGCTGAAAAATAGGGCGAATTTATGTTGATAAAATTTCATTTTTTGAGGTAGTTTTTTGTTTGAGAGAGCTTAAATTAATGAATCCAATCAATTCTTAAAATAAAAAATAATGGCCAATAAAGAAATCATTACTTTAGCAAACGGTTTGCGTGTTGCTGTTGATGAGATGCACGACGTGGAAACAGTTTCAGTCGGCGTTTTTGTCAATACAGGAAGTCGTAACGAGACTGTTGAAATCAACGGTATTTCGCACTTTTTAGAGCACATGGCTTTTAAAGGAACTGCGAAAAGATCAGCGCGTCAAATTGCTGAAGAATTTGAAGGAATTGGCGGACGCATCAACGCTTACACTTCGAAAGAAAGAACGGTTTACTACGCTAAAGTATTGAAAAAACATGCGGAATTTGCCGTCGAATTTTTGGCAGATATTTTGCAAAACTCGACATTCGATAAAGTTGAATTGGAAAAAGAGCGCGGCGTTATTTTACAAGAAATTGCCATGACTAACGACACGCCAGACGACATTGTTTTCGATTATTTCCAAGAAGCGGCTTTTCCTAAACAAGCGTTGGGACGTTCAATTTTAGGGCCAGTAAAAAATATCAAAAAATTCAGTCGCGATCATTTCGTTGACTATATCGGCAAGCAATACAACTACCAAAATATGTGCGTAGTTGCAGCGGGAAATATTAAAGAAGCTGATTTAGTGAAGTGGAGCAAAAAATATTTCACCAACTTAGGCGACAATAAAATTAAAACCGTTGAGAAAGCTAAATATAAAGGCGGTGACTTCCGTAAAGAGAAAAAATTGGAGCAGGTTAATTTAGTAATGGGCTTTGAAGGATTTTCTTATTTGGATGAAAACTATTACACAGCACAAATTTTGGCCAACTGTTTGGGCGGCGGCATGTCTTCACGATTATTCCAAGAAGTGCGTGAAAATCGCGGTTTGGCTTATTCAACTTACGCTTTCAACTCTTCGTATGCTGATGGTGGTTTATTTGCAATTTATGCCGGAACAACGCCACAAAAAGCTAACGAGCTTATTTCGGCAACGCGAGTTGAGATTCAAAAGATCTGCGAAAAAATCACTGATGCTGAGTTAAATCGCGTGCGTAACCAATTTGAAGCGAGCTTGTTAATGGCCAAAGAAAGCACTAGCACCAGAATGCAAAAATTGGGCGGCGACATTTTGGCGATGAATCGTTTGATGTCTGATGCGGAAATTTTGAAAAAAATTACCGCCGTCAAAAAATCTGATGTGGTTAAATTAGCACAAAAAATCTTCATCGGAAAAGAACCAACTTTTGCTGCGATTGGCAAAGTTTCTAAAGTTTCCGATTTCGCAGCCATTTAGTCGTAAATTATTTTATCGCATAAAAAAAGCCTGCCAGATGTTGAGTCTGACAGGCTTTTTTTTGTAAATTTTTTCTCAATTTAGAAATTATATCCGACGATTAATTTGTAGATACGATTTGGTACCAACTGATAACCAGTAGTTTTTTGATAAATTGGAAATTGAACGTCAGCGTAAGTTCTGAAGTTGCCCATGGTTAGTTCAATTGCCGGTGCAAAATAAGCTTGTGTGTAACCACTATTTTCTTTGTCTGAATTCATTCCAGTGTCACTCATTCTGCGCGAACCAGTAACTTGCAAAATTGGAGCAACTTTTTTGATTCCAGCAATTCTACCCGCATTGTATGAAACACCAGTTGCTGCGGAAAATTCGTCGCCAATACGATAGCCATTTTTAATCATCAAAGCATGTTGCCAGTTACCTTGAACGAACCAGTTCATTTTACTTTCTTGGCTAAATTGACCAATATGATATGCGCCTAAAATTGAGTCGGTGCTGCCAGTGCCGATTTGCATGGCGCGATCATGAAGTTGATGAGATTTATATTCACCTGTTGGTAATTTTACACCAAAAGTGATGCCAGTCGACATATCTGAAGAGAAGCCAGAATAAATCCCGTTAATACGAATGTCGCCAACTGAATTAACTTTGGCTTTGCTGTCCATATCCATCATTGTGGTGTGATCGTGCATTGTCATGTTGGCAGTTCGCATCACATAAGGAACACGAATTGCGGCACCCCACTCACGATTAAACATGTATTGCATACCAGCAGTCACAACTTGTGATTTTACTTGCTTGTGATGGTTATTTTCGGAGTCAGATTTTTTATTTTGATACCAGTTTTGTTCTTGGTTTATGTAGTCGTATTGCAAGAACGCCAAGCCACCTGAGCCGTTGGGAATCAATGAACTAGTTCCAACTGAAGCGATTCCATAACCACAAGCACAAGCCAAAGCTTCGCCTGAAATAATTGATGCAGCAGCAACGCTGGCTAAGAAATTTTTATGAGATTTTTTCATATTGTTAGATTATTTATTTGAAGTTGTGGCAGTTTCTTAAAATTAACTTAACTAGCTGCAAAAAATTTTTATTAGGTAGGACAATTTGTCCAACTTGTTGTTGAGAATTGCTGTTTACAATGGCGCGGAAACAAGTCAGAATTTTGTGATTTGAATATTATTTTTGTTAGCAATCTGGCCATCAATCTTATGAAAAATTTTATCTCTTTTGACGCTAATCGTAAAAATCTTTTGCAGCTAATATTTCTCAGAGTTTTTGCTATTTTTGGTCAGATTATAACAATTATTGCTGCCGAAAAATTGTTGTTACTCGACCTGCCAAGACAAGCGATGTTTGATGTTATTTCGATGTTGGCTGTGGTGAATTTGATAAGTTTTTATCGCTATCAGTATCAAAAAAATATCACTAATAGATCTTTGTTTTTTGAATTACTTTTCGACGTCGCTGCTTTGACAGCTCAGCTTTATTGTAGTGGCGGAATTTTTAATCCGTTTATTTCGTTATTTTTGTTGCAAGTCATCATCGCGGCAATTTTGTTGCGTCCAGCTTTCGCCTTTATGATCGCCGCAATCACAATTGGTTGTTACGTTTGGCTTAGTTTTAATTTTATCGATCTAAATTTTGCGGAAGATAATTTTTTCGATATTCATCTGCACGGCATGTTGATCAGTTATGTTATCGCGGCGGTTTTGTTGCTTATTTTTATTACCAGAATGGCGAAAAATTTGCGTGAGCAGCAAGAATTTATGCGTTCAGCCTTGCTTGCAACTGCAGCTGCTCATGATTTGGGAACGCCGTTGAATACAATTTCGGTAATTTTAGAAGATTGGCAAAAGTTTGAAGGCGAGAAATTTTCACCATCAATGCAAAAAGATTTAGTTTTGATCGAATCGCAAGTTAAACGCTGCAAAGAAGCGGTTTCAAATATTTTATCAGCTTCAAAAAGTGAGCGTTTAGAAAAAGCCAAAGAAAGTGATTTCCAATGAAAACAGTTTTAATTGTTGATGACGATAAAGATTTCGCTGAAAGCTTGGAGCGTTCTTTCTCGCGTCGTGACTTTGAAGCGAGATCGGTTAATAGCGTAAAAGCAGCGACAGAAATTCTGCAAAAATTCCATCCGCGTTTTGCGGTTGTCGATTTAAAAATGATTGGTGAATCAGGTTTGGATTGCATCAAAGCCATTCATAACTTTGATCATACCATTAAAATCGTCATGTTGACGGGCTACGCCAGCATTACCACGACAATTGAAGCGATAAAATTAGGTGCTTGTTATTATTTGGCCAAACCAGCCAGCATCGATTCAATCATCGCCGCCTTTAATGACGAAGTGGTGGAAAAAATTACCACCAAAAAAACTTCGCTGAAAAACATTGAGTGGGAATATATTCACAAAGCTTTGCTAGAAACTAATTTTAATATTTCTAAAGCGGCGCGATTGCTTGGCATTCATCGTCGAACCTTGGCGCGCAAGTTGGAAAAGAAGAGGTTGTAACAATCAAATCAACAAAACCAAAACACCAAAATGCACCACATTTTACTTATGATCGCTTTGCTATTTTCTTTTTTAGCAAAAGCCGAAATTCCGCAAATTCAGCTCGCCAACCTTTATCACGACAAAATTGATGTTAGCCAATATTTGGTTAGTGAAAAACTTGACGGCGTGCGTGGACGTTTTGAAGATGGTAAATTTATTTCGCGTCAAGGCAATTTAATCAACGCTCCACAATGGTTTAGCGCTGGTTTTCCATCGCAAACTTTGGATGGTGAATTGTGGATTTATCGCAACCAATTCGAAGAAGTTTCGCGCATAATTCGCAGTGTAAATGCAAGCGATACCGATTGGCAAAAAGTACGTTTTATGGTTTTTGATTTGCCGAAATCCAAAGAAAATTTTGCCCAGCGTTACAAGATTTTACAGCAATTAGCGGCGCAAAATCAGTCGCCATATTTGCAAATTATTGAGCAAAAAGAAATTTCTGACGTCAAAGATTTAAAAAAACTACTTCACCAAACCATAAAAAACGGCGGCGAAGGTTTGATGCTGCATCGTAAAGATTCATTTTATAAAGCTGAACGCAACGATGATTTATTGAAGCTGAAAATTTACGAAGACGCTGAAGCAATCGTTATAAAACATTTGTTGGGACAAGGAAAATATCACAATCAAATGGGCGCTTTGCTGGTGGAAACGCCACAGAAAATTCGTTTTAAAATTGGCAGCGGATTTAGCGATCAACAACGCCAAAATCCGCCGAAAATTGGCGCTAAAATCACTTACAAATTTTACGGCAAAACCAAAAACGGCGTCCCACGTTTTGCAATTTTTATGCGAGAGAGAGATGATGAGCCTAGCGAGATTGCACCGTAATTTTCATTCCTAATCCATTGATGATTTTATCAATCAATGCGAAAGAAGGATTACCTTTGGGCGACAAAGCTTTGTAAATAGTTTGACGACTCAAAGACGTTTCTTGTGCCAAACTTTGAATGCCGTTGGAATAAGAAATAGAAAGTGTGCGTAATGCCAAAAGTAATGCCGGTAAATTGCGTTCTTTTTCATAATCTTCCAAAGCGACTGTTAAATAAGCGATACGATCAGCTTTGTTTTTCGATAAATCTTCAATAAAACTATCACTAAAGTCGCGAAACTTACTTACAGCTTTGTTACTAAATTTTTTAGTTTTAGTGGTTTTCATAATCTCGCAGATATTTTTGAGCTTTTTTAATATCAGATTTTTGTGACGATTTATCTCCGCCACAAAGTAGAATAATTATTTGTTCGTCTTGATAGACGAAATAAACGCGATAGCCAGAACCGAAGTGAAATCTTATTTCGTATATTTCTTCATCAATTCTTTTGCAGTCGCCAAAATTATTGAATTCGACAATACGAAGTAAGCGATCTTTGATTCGTATCTCAATTTGTTTATTATTCAGTTTTGCTAGCCATTGGGTAAAAGGCTCTCGACCATTTCGGTCTTGATATATTTTAATTTTCACGTGATGAGTGAAGGTTTATTTGTATCCTATAGTGTACAACAATTTGTTTCTTAGTTAAAAAGTCAAACCTAAAAAATTGTTGAAAGGTGGATCACTGGAAAATATCTTGGTTCTTCCAAATTTTTAAATTTCCAAAAAATCATAAATAATGGCAGAAATCGAAGCTCGTAAAGAGTTATACAATATTGAAGCAGAACAAGCTGTTTTGGGCACGATCATTTTGAATAACGAATATTTGAATCGTGTTTCAGAATTCTTGCGTGAAGAGCATTTCTATGAGCCGGCGCACGGTAAAATTTACGCTCAAATTGTGCATAATGTTGAGAAAGTAAACATCGTTGCGAACCAAGTAACTTTGAAACAATTTTTTGAATCGGAGCCTTCAGTTAAAGCAATGGGCGGCGCGCTTTATTTGTCGAATTTGTTGGCATCAGCTTCAGCAATTATCGACATCGCTGATTATGGTCGTGTTATTTACGATTTAGCGTTGAAAAGAAAATTAGTAATGGTTGGCGAAGATATAGTGCATCGTGTTTATAAAGCCGAAGATAACCGCAGCGCAACTGAACAAATCGAATTTGCCGAAGCGGAACTTTTTAAATTATCTGAAAATGGCAGCGGTAAAAGTGATTTCAAAAATATTTCTTTTTCATTGAAAGAAACTTTGGATAAAACTTTGTTGGCTAAACAGCGCGACAGCAATATTAGTGGTGTTTCAACCGGTTTGGCAGATTTGGATAAAATTTTGTCAGGAATGCAGCCTTCAGATTTAATCATCTTGGCCGGACGTCCTTCAATGGGTAAAACAGCTTTGGCGATCAACATCGCTATCAATGCTTGTAAGTTTCTAAACCATGACGTCGCTGAAGCGAAAGACAAAAAAGCAGTCGGGTTCTTCTCACTTGAGATGTCTTCAGATCAATTAGCTGCTCGTATTTTATCGATGGAAAGCAGCATTAACGCCGGAAAATTCAGAACTGGTCATCTCAACGAAATGGAATGGGAAGCAATCGCCACGCGTTCTGCCGAAATTTCGAAGTTGCCATTTTTTATTGACGACACGCCAGCTCTTTCAATTTCAGCGATTCGTACCAGAACACGTCGTTTGGTTCGTAAACACAACTTAGCTTTCTTGCTGATTGACTATTTGCAGTTGATTCGTGGTTCTTCTTCACGCTCGCAAGACGGACGTGTGCAAGAAGTTTCGGAAATTACTCAAGGTTTGAAGGCCATTGCTAAAGAATTCAATATTCCAGTAATTGCGCTTTCCCAATTATCGCGTGCGGTGGAAAGCCGTGACGACAAGCGTCCGCAACTTTCAGATCTGCGTGAATCAGGTTCGATTGAGCAAGACGCCGACGTCGTCGCCTTCATTTATCGCGAAAGCTATTATCACGAAAGAAAAAGACCGCCAGAAAATGAGCGCGAAAAATTCGAACAATGGCAAATCAAAATGAATGAATTGCGTCACGTTTCTGAAGTGATTATCGCCAAGCAACGTAACGGTCCGGTTGGTAACGTGCATTTATATTTTGATTCTGAGTTCACTCGTTTTGGCAATTTAGAAGTTCATCATCATTACGAATAATGAAAGTTTTAGGAATAGAAACATCGTGTGACGAAACCGCGGTGGCGATTGTGGATGGCGATAAAAAAATTTGGTCGCATGTTCTAAATTCACAAATCGCGCTGCATCAACAATATGGTGGTGTTGTGCCCGAAGTTGCGGCGCGCAGCCATGTTGAAGTTTTAGACGGCTTAATTGTGCAAGCGATTAAAGAATCAGGTTTACAGTTTGAAGATATTGACGCTTTTGCAGCAACCGCAGGCCCAGGTTTAATTGGCGGCGTTATTGTTGGATTAATGGCTGCGAAAACTCTGGCTTCAATTTATCAAAAACCGTTTTTGGCGGTGAATCATTTGGAAGGACACGCTTTAACGGCGCGACTTACCAATAATGTTGAGTTTCCTTATTTGTTACTTTTGTTGTCTGGTGGACATTGCCAAATTTTATTAACTCGTGGCGTTGGTAATTACGAAAAACTTGGTGAAACAATTGACGATGCTTTAGGTGAAGCTTTTGATAAGGTTGCACAAATGTTAGGTTTGCCTTATCCGGGTGGTCCGGCGGTTGAAAAATTAGCAGTGCAGGGCGATGAAAATCGTTTTAAATTTTCCAAACCATTAGTCGGTAATAAAGATCATCTTTGTAATTTTTCTTTCTCTGGTTTGAAAACGGCCGTCCGTCGCGAAATTGAAAAGTTGGTTGGCGAAGAATTTTCGCATTTTACCACTCCACAGAAAGTTTCTGCTCAAGATAAAGCTGATATTTGTGCTTCTTTTCAGCGGGTTGTTTGCGAGATTTTAGTCGATCGTTTGAACAACGTAATTGCGGCTCAGGAAAATCAAAAAGGTGGAAAAATTGTTATTGCTGGAGGTGTGGCAGCAAATCGTTATATTTTCTCTAATTTACAAAGTTGGGCTCAAAAATTTGAATTGGAAGTGATTGCGCCACCAATCAAACTTTGTACAGATAACGCTGTAATGATTGCTTGGGCTGGAGTGGAGAAATTAAAGCTTGGGGAAGTTGATAATTTAGATTTTAAACCAAAGGCTCGTTGGCCCCTGGTTTAGAATTATTTAGTTATTAATAGCGTAAAAACTTATCGCTCGGCTTTCCAATAGTTTCAAAGCGATCTCTTTTGATCTGTAGCATTGCTAAATTTCTTTGCACTAATCCATTTGGTAAAAATCTAAAAATACCGTCAATTCCTTGAAAGCCATTTTTTGGCCAAACGCTGTAGGCTGTAAAATCAGCTATTTCCAAAGTATTTGTCTTCTTTCTTTCTACCAAATCAGCAATAACTGCAACTGAATCATAAACGATTGAAGTCAGGCGTGGCGGAAATTTATTGAAGTTTTGGTAGTAAGCCTTTTCGAAACTATGGAATCTTTGGTTATCTGGTGCGCTGAACCAGGCACCTTGAAGATTTTGATCGGAAAGTGTTGAAATGTCGTCCCACTGAGCTGATCCAACAATTTGATAAACTCTTTCATCTTTATTTTGTTTTTTGATCGCTTCGACAATTTTTGACAGAGTTTTACCAGATTCTGGAATAAAAATTATCTTTGGATAAATGCGATCAGATTCTTTAATTGCAGAGTCTTTTTTAAGCTTATTACCACCGCCTTCAGCTAATCCAGCAGGCACTTTAAAGGCATTTACAACTCGATTAGCAATTGCAGTGAAGTCTTTAGTAGTGCTGTCATAAAATTCAGAAATGATGAATTCACCGTCTTTTCTTTTGACGGTTTTCTTCATTAAGTCAGTCATAATAAGCCCGTATTGATTGTTGGGTGCAATTATGGCGAAAGTTTTTTTATTTTGTTCGATGCTGAAAGTTACAATCTCTTCAACTTGAGCTTCAGGCATTATTCCAGCTAGAAAAATACCGCCTTTGTTATTGGTTTTATTGATTAACTTAGCATTGTTAGAGAGCGATATTGCGATGATATTGTTATCTTTTATATCTTTTTCGATGGCTTCTACAGAGTTTGAAAAAACCGGCCCGACAATCACTTTTATATCTTGCTTTACCACTTCCTTGATTGCTTTCGCAGCTTCTTGCGGTGATTCGCCGCTATCGATTAAAACTAGCTCGATATTGTTATTTAAATCATTATCAAAAAGTGATAAAGTTGCTGCATTAAAAAGATGATTTCCTAGTTCTTTGTTTTTGCCAGAAAATGGTAAGAACAAAGCAATTTTAACTTTTTCTTTGCGTGATTTTTGGGTGATTAAGTCGCGGCTTTCCAAAAAATCATAGTTAGCTTTGTTTTGTGGAATTTCTGAGTTTGCAGACTGTTTAACATTTGTAACTATTTCGTTTTTATGTGCGGAATAACAAGAAAAAGTAAACAGAGTTAAAAACAGGGCTGATTTCTTAAATAAGTTTTGCATGATTACTATCTATTAAATGTGCAGAATTGATGCGCTAAAACTAATTTAAAAAACAGAAAATATGCAAGATTTTTTCCAAAAAGCAGCGCAGCAAAAAGTAGAAAACGCGCTTTACATAGTTGCAACGCCAATTGGTAATTTAAGCGACATGACTTTTCGCGCAGTTGAGACTTTGCGAAATTGCGATTTTGTGATTTGTGAAGATAGTCGTGTAACTTCCAAATTACTGGCGCAATTTGATATAAGTGAAAAAAAGATGATTGTTTACAATGATCACTCGGGTGTCGAAGTACGAGAAAAAATTTTAAATAATCTGATTCAAGGACATTCACTAGCTTTGGTTTCTGATGCTGGAACTCCTTTGATTTCTGATCCCGGTTACAAATTGGTAAAATATTTGCGCCAATATGGTCAAAAAATTGTACCACTTCCGGGAGCTTCTGCCGTTACTTCAGCTTTATGTGTATCTGGTCTGGCTTGTGATAATTTTTTGTTTTTGGGTTTTTTACCAACTACCAAAATTCAGCGTGATAATTTACTAAAATCTTTGCCAAAAAGTTTTACTTTAGTTTTTTTTGAAGGCCCAAATCGAGTGGAAGATAGTTTGAAGTCGATTTTTGATAATCTAGGAAATCGTCGTGTTGCCGTTGCTCGTGAACTTACTAAAATTCACGAAGAGATAATTTCTGATGAAGTTGAAAATGTTGCGAAATTTTTTGACCAAAATCCGCAAAAATTACGTGGCGAGTTTGTGATTATCGTTGAAAAACAAGCGCGAGATTTAAAAAACTTAAGTGAACAAGATCTAAAAAATGAGATCTCGAAAGCTTTAGAGGCTGGTTTCAGTGTCAAAGAA